>CAZZLL010000005.1:0-122736 GCA_964654725.1 uncultured Lentimicrobiaceae bacterium
TAAACTATCGAATTTATCCGTAGTTTTGTTCAAGTTGTTTTGTAAGTTTTACTAAAAGTAATTATTCTTTATTTTATTATCAAGAATCTTCATGGCCAAATATTTATTACTTCGAAAAACATAATTATCTTGTAGCTTTGTTTAAAATTGTATACAGATGCATTCTGGTCTAAGAAAGATTTTCGGTACAGAAGGGGAGATTCGCCCACTGTCTTTTCCTGCTCCTGTTTTTATTATTGGTTTGATGCGGAGCGGAACAACATTTCTGGCAGATATTCTTTCAAATCACCCTCAGTTGTTAAAGATAGGTTTTGAGTTAAGAAAAACCTGGACTGAAATTGGCGGAGCAGATTGTATATATGAGCGGAATGTCATGGATGAGAAGGATGTCCGTATGCAATATGCAAACAATATGGTCTTTTACTATACACGATTCATTCATGCGTCTATGGGATTGAAGCGTCATTTGATGCGCTGGAAGGAAAAATCACAGAAAGGACATGGCAGGATATTTTATGATTGGGATAATGTTATTCCTCTAAATAAATTGCCTCATTTTACCAATCGCATTTTGTATCTGCATAAGCTTTTTCCTGAATCAAAAATTATTTACATCATTCGTTCTATAGAAGGGCATTCTTCAAGTATGAAAGTTCATTTTGATAATGAATACAGGACTAACAGATATATTAACTTCTTTCCGGAATTTGGTAATGATTCCTGGACTACTGCTGAAGAGTCGAAAGACTTTTATAAATCTGCTTCTACGTATCCCGATAACTTCCGGCTAATACCTGAAATGTGGATGCGGCTTAATCACAAGGCATTAAGTGATTTACAGAGTTTGCCTACGGAAAAATACAAGGTGCTCAATTATGAGGATTTATTTCAAAATCCTGAGAAAGTCCTGCCTGGTTTATTTCAGTTTATTGGCACCGATAAAAAGTACGATTCAATAATTCCTGCTATTGCCTCTAAGAAATCAAAAAAAAGAAATACCACTACACAGGGAAATCCATTGGAAAAATGGCATACATACATGACTGAAGAAGAGAAGACAGTTATTGATCAGCTTAAACAAGAAAGAAAAGATCAATATGAATTCATAAAGAAGGCAATTAAAAAAGCAGAAATCAAGTAGATTTTTATTGGCCTGCCACAGATTGATATATCTCAGAAATATAATTACCTACAGCTTCATAGGTATATTTTTCTTTATAATAATCAGCAATTTTCTGGTGATGAAAGGGGGTCTCAATAGCCGTTAAGATAGCATTAGTCCATGCTTCCACTGTGTTTTCGACTATAAATCCAGTTTCTGGCTTCATTAATTCCGGAATTGCCTCGACTTTACTCACGATGGCAGGAGTGCCTGTTTTCAGGGCTTCAGCCAGAACCACACAAAAGGTTTCTGAGTTAGAGGCATGGAGGAAAAAATGAGATTCTTGCAATGCTTTAACAATATGGTTTTTATCAACCCTGCCAGGAAAGGACACATCAATATTTAATTGACGGGCTTGCTGTATTAGGTCATCCAGCATATTTCCATCTCCTATCATCTTTAGTGATATTTTTTTGTGGGTTTTGTTTTTTGCAGCAGCGAGAGAATTTAAGATAAGGTCAGGTCTTTTGTGCATCACTTTGGTAAAATGCCAGTTGGCAATAGCAACAAATTTTACGTGCCGATCAGATGCTGGTTTTTCTTTGAATTTAAACGAATCGCTACTGATAATATTTGGGACAACTTCAATGTTTTCTGAAGACTTGGAGTAGGAAGCTATCTTGTTTTTCAAAAATTGGGAAACCGGCAATACTTTGGCTGCCTGCCGGTAGGTTTTAATACCTGCCCTGGCGTATATACTTTTATAAAAAAATAAATCCAGGCGGGTCCAGTGTTCGGTAATGATATGTGGTTTGTTGAGTTTTTTAGCGATGGTATGCCCGATAATTCCCATTGGAAAAAGAACATGGGAATGTATGATGTCAGAATTAGCGAATTGATTGGGCTGCTTGCGAATATATGAGGAGAGAATGTATTTTTGTATTGGAATAAACTGGTATATTAACTTCCAGAACAATGATTCAATTCGTATTTCATGGGTAGGAATATTGTTGTCGGTGTATGTTTTTTGAGTCTTTTTAAATATTGTTTTTCCTTTTACTATATTCAAATGCACAATCTTAACCTTATTTCCTGCATGTTGTATGGCTCTGGTATGTTCTTTAATAAATATACCAAATCCGGGTTTTTCTTTTGTAGGATACCAGGAAGTTATATTAAGAATATTCATTTTTTGAATCGGTTTAGGTAATTATTGACTATTCCATTTATATCCTCAGAGATTTTTAATTTATACATCACGACCAAAAATATAATAGCAAAAACAGTACTTCTAAAGAATATGCTTAATGTTAAAATATTAAATTGTGGAATAAACTCAAAAGGAAGAATAAAAATACATAGTATCACAACAGTTACAGCAGTTTGGCGGGTAAAAGGCTGCATGCCATATTTAAGTAAAAGAAAAACATACTTAATGATATTATGAATGAGTATAGAAAGTCCTGTTGCCAGGGCAGCACCTTCAATTCCCATGCGTGGGATTAGTATTATATTGCTTACCATAGTTAATGCGACTAAAATCAATTTGAAGACAATATCAAATCGGTAATACTTTGAGGTTAAAATGATACCTCCGTTTACACCAGCAGTCATATCAATAACCCTGGATAAGCCGATGAACAGAAGCACAAGTTTTCCATTACCAAATTTTTCACCCAGAATGAGCATAATGTCATCCACATTTATCCAAATCATTCCAAAAATAAATCCTCCCATAATCAACTGGTTCAGGGATGTCTTTTGGTAAATACTGGTAATTTCCTGTATTGCATTTTCTTTCCATTTATCTGCAACGATTGGAATGCTGATGGCTGCTATGGAGCGGGCAGGTACTTGAATTACATTTCCAATAAAGAATGGAATGGAATAGAAAGCTACCTGTTTCAGGTCGAGTAAATTACCTATCAAGATAACATCAATCTTGCTAACAACTAATGCAGAACTACCACCTAGTATGCTAAATAGGCTATAGTTCAATATTTCCTTAAATTGTTTCCCCTTGTAAAGGGAGGAGCGAATGCGAATTTTAAATTCACCGAGTGAAACCAGATAAAAGATAAGTATAAAGGTCTGAAATAAATAACCTGCTACATACAATTCTATGAAAAGGCTGAAATCAATTAGTTTGAAATAGTAAGCAGCAAAAAGTACAGTTGTCCAAATTCGCATGTTTAATTCTTTAATACCTGTGGGAATGGTTGATTTGAACAAAGCCCTGCTATATCCATTAAGCGTTTCAAAAAAAACAGTTCCGATGAGCATGGGGATAATGAAATAATATGATGTATATATCAGGTCATTATTAGACTCAATGTGTTTAACCAGATGTTCTCCGAAGAAAAAAATAAAAAACGAGAAGACCAGTAAGCTAAGCGTAACAATTAATAATGAAAACCCTAAAAAATCAGGTTTGCGCTGATCTCTGAAATAAGGTAAAAAGCGAACGATGGTATTGGGAAATCCCAACTGAGCAATTGGAACCATTACCTGCATATAATAAATCAATATGGTTATCAGTCCCCAGTGTTCAGGGAAATCATAGAATATTCTTGGCACCAGGAAAACAACGTTTACTGCCCCGATAATGACACCGGAATAGGTGAGAATTGAGTTCCGAATACTTTGCTTGGCAATGATACCCATGGTACAAATTTACGTTAATACTCATACAAACTTAAGATGAAAATAAATTTTAAAAATTGTAATATGAAGATTTATATTGGTATGTTATAATAACTAAGAGTGATTCATGAAAACTCAGTATATTTGATAGCTGAAGCGATAGTTAATTTCATCTATAATGAATCAGGAGCCAATATTTCTTTTTGGGGCGCATAAATCCGGAACGAGTTTATTGCGAAGCCTATTCGACGGACATCCTGCAGTATTCTGTGTGCCCATTGAATCACATTTCTTTCAAATAATGAAATATTGGGTGGATTATAATTATCGCAAAGAGTCTCCGGATACCATATCCTTTAATGAAATTAAATCCAGGTTTATTCACTTTATTAAACATATGAATGCCTCTGAAGATCTATTATCAGATGGATATAGCAAGGGGATATTAAATGACGAAGTCTTTGTTTCAAAAATCGATACCTGGGATATCAATTGGTCGGATAAGGAATTTTTTGAATACTATATGGAGGCATTATACGAATCGGTGGTATCCCGAAAACCTGGTAATGACATTCGGATTGTAGAGAAATCGGTTGAACATGCAGAGTTTGCTTCAGAGCTTTATAAATGGTTTCCCAAGGCATCCTTTATTCATATTGTAAGGAATCCATATGCAAACATCGTTTCCTTGCGCAAGTACAAAAGTGTTGACCATGGTTTTCCTTTAATTAATAGGATTTACCATTCACTACGTAATAGCTATTACTTTCTATATAAAAATGCTAAACTGATTGATAACTACATAATAGTCAAATACGAAGATCTTGTTAGTGAACCGGAAAAGACAATGCGCATGATAGCCGAAAAAATAAATTTATCATGGGATCAATCTTTGCTTATTCCTACGCAACAAGGTGAATCATGGAAAGGGAATAGCACTTCCGGCAAGCAGTTTTCAGGAGTTTCTGATAATAATTTATTTGTATGGAAGAAGGATATTTATCCCTTGGAAGCATTGATCATCAATAAATGTTTTTCCTTTGTTTTGGATAGGTTTATGTATGAGAACTATGAAATAAAAGGCTCAATATGGAAAAGGGCAAATGGGGAGAATCTTAAAAGGTACTTATATAATCGCCTATTCTCGTTTTATCTGGAATGTTAATTATGAAAGTCAAGAAACTATTTTTTAGATCACTGCTGCTTTTGTTAGTAATAACATTCGTTTACTTATTATTTTTTGGCCAGTTCTATCCTGAAGTTAAAAGTCTTAAAGAAATTCATTTTGATTATCTTTCCTGGAATTTAGATAAGGAAAAAAGCAGTATTGAAACTTACTATTTCATAAGGTCAGGGAGGTCATCTTCTCCGGTTTTCGAGAGTACATATCAGTTTATTAATAGAAAAGTAAAGGACGAAAAACGTGAATACAGCTTAAGAAATAAATTGGATACTGTCTATTATCCAAGTCTTGCTGCCAGGTTTATTATTGATCATTTCAATTATCATTACACAAGAGATCAGCATAGTACATTGGAATTAAAGAATCTCCTTACTGTTGGAGATTTTCTGAGAAACTTGTCGATTCAGGATGATTCAACAGCTTGCTGGAAGTTGAATTTTAAATATACCAGTTACGATACTCCATATTCATGGACATCTTCCTATCAACAAGGGCTGGTATTGTCAGCTCTGACCAGAATTTATCAGCTTACAAAAAGTAGAGAAGACGAGATCCTTCTGAAAAAGGCCGTGAGATTTTGCAGGAGAGATCTAAAGCATGGAGGTTTTCTGAATGTTGTTTCAGATACTGTTTTTTCTTATGAAGAGTATCCTTCTGAAGAGGCAATCAGTTCAGTTTTAAATGGTCATATTTACTCCCTCTTCGGCCTCTATGATGCCTACCGCGTTACCAATTATCCCCTGGCTAAGGAATTATTCGACAAAGGGGTGAATTATCTCCTGAAATACCTGCCCGAATATGACCTGGGTTATTGGTCGAAATATGACCTGAAATCAGGTTATGCCGCCAGTTATGGATACCATAAAAGAACCCATATCCCGCAACTCCGGGCTCTGTATCACATTACCGGTGAAGAGATCTTTAAGGAATATGCCGATAAATGGGAAGGATATTTTAAAGAGCCCTATTATACCATTTTTAAGTTGAAAGCACTGAAAGATGCGATAGCCAGAAGATTCCGCTATAAAAGTGTGTTTTCTATTGGGTAGTAGTGTTAAGAATCTGTGTAATTTCTTTTGTCAATGTTTTTCTTGAAAAAGCTTCAATGTGGGCATGATTAACTTCCAGTCTGGCCGGGCTAACTTGTTTTGCCTGTCGCAATAAGTAAGATTTAATTTCTGCTACTTCCTCAAACCCAAATACACTTCCACACCCTGTTTTCCGTATAATCCGGGCTGCATCCCCTTCTTCAGGGCCAATACATAATATGGGCCTTTGTGCAGCCATGTATTCAAAGAACTTCCCGGTTAATATCCCTTTTGCATTGGGGGTGTTATTTATCAGTAAAAGCAATACCTGTGATTTTCGCTGCTCTTTTACCACTTCATCATGAGGCAGGTAATTAATTTTTTTTACGAAATCCCACAATCCTTTATATTCAATCGATTGCCTTACTGCCAGGTCAACTTTACCTACCAATTTAATTTCCAGATTCTTTGCAAAGTCATCATGTTCTTTTACCAATTCATTCAGGGCTGTCCATAAAGCTTCCGGGTTCCGGGTCTTGCTCAGGGAGCCAATATGGGCCAGGCTGAATTTTTCATCCAGGGCTGTATTTTCTGTGGGTAAATCCTCCGGATCATAACCATTGGTGATCACTTCATAATGCCTGTTGTGAATATTAATAAAGTTCTCTGCCATGCCATTACTGATAACACAAACATGCTCGGCTGATTGCAGCACTTGTTTTTCCATCCGATGATGTTTCCGGTTGGCCCATTTCGTTAACATCAAATCATCATAAAAATCGATATTGGTCCAGGGATCCCTGAAATCAGCCAGCCAGGGGATATGCAGCTGCTTTTTCAGCCCCATAGCGATCATGTGCATGCTGTGTGGAGGTCCCGTTGAAATGATGGCATCCACCGGGTTTTCTTTCAGGTATTTTCTCAGAAACCTTATGCTGGGTTTTATCCAGAATTTCCGCGCATCCGGGATAAAGAAGTTGCCCCTAATCCAAACCGAAAGTTTTTCAGCAAGGCCTGGCTTTTTTTCTTCGGTCAGAAAAGCCGTTTGTATGCGTTCGCCTTTTTTTCGGCCGGTGATCCGCTTATAAAGATCATAAGGTTCCGTAATAGGCCTTCTGATCACTTTCAGACCATCCGGAACGTCTTCCTGGAGCGAATTATCTATTTCGGGTACTTCAGGGTTTTCGGGTGTATAGATGATAGGTTCCCATCCGAAATGCCTGAAATATTTTGCGAATTTCAGCCAGCGCTGCACACCGGCACCCCCGGATGGAGGCCAGTAATAAGTTATGATGAGTGCTTTTTTTAAGCCTGCTTTTTCCATCCGCCCCTGTATTCAACGAATAGTATTCCTATCAAGATAAGCATGAGCACGATGCTGCTGATCCAGCCTGCCTTTTCCCCGGTGTAGTAAGAGCGGGGCTCAAACTTAAAAACAATTTCGTGTTCCCCTTCCGGCACTATCATGGCCCTTAGTACATAGTTGCATCTGAAATGAGGTGTTAGCTTGCCATCCACATACGCATTCCAGCCTTTTTCATAATAAATATCTGAAAATACCGCCAGTTGATCCCTGCTTGTTTTGGCATAATATTTCAACTCATTCGGCTGGTATTCTGTCAGGAATATCTTAGCGTTTTCATCTAACCCATTCTGATAGCCCATAAGCTGATCAGCAAATTCTTTATGTATGATAGCCTTTTCTTTCGGGTTGAATGCATAGATCACTTCAACATGAAGTTGTTTAGGAGCCACCAGCTCAATATTTGGGCCTGGCTGCAGGTTAATATAATTCTTGCTGCTGTCCTTAGGATTATACCCCAGTGTATATTTCTCTCCTTGTGTCATATTGAAGCCATACAGGTAAGGGTTCACCGTATAGGAAGCATCGTTTGTGGGATGATTAATGTTTATTGCCTGAAACAAACCAATGGTGTCTGCCTCTTTGATCTTGCCGTTTATCTTCATGGCTGAAGATTGCGGTGCCAGGTTTTTAACCACCAGCATTTTATCCAGGTGCTTGATCTCTTTATCAGCATTTTCCACTATTATATAATCCTTTATATACCAAACATTTCCGAGGGCAGCCACGTTTCGTTGCGGTTGCACATTGCCCTGATTATCCTTGTAAATAAAATACTTGGTATTAAGCATGTTCAAAACATCGATGTTTCTTCGGTTGATATGATAATCGATCAGTTCCTGGTATCGTTTTAGTTTCGCGCCGTGGTATCCGCCTATGGATTTATGGAAATAGGAAGTTCTGGCATCCTGGTCGGGACGAACGGTAGCGTTGAATACCCGGTAATAGGGATCGGTATCCTGCATGATAGCCATATCCACTTCATTGGCCCTGTATGGGTTGGTAACATTTCGCTTGCGGTCGAAATGACTGTCGTTCAGGTAGCGTTTGTTCACCGGCCACATATCAACCAATATCAGGAAAGCCAGGGCGGGGATCAGGTATACCGGTTTCAGTTTATTTTTCATAACGGCCCAGATTGCAGCGGCACTGAGTAAAATAAACAGAAAAGACCTCCAGGCATCCATCCTGAACAGGCGGGCTCTGTCGGCAATAATGGTGTCCTGCATAACCCAGTCGGGATAGCCATATTGTTGCAATTGCATTTGATGGGCTTCATCATGTATGCTTCTGAAGTCGAAGAAAGAACTTCCGAAGAGGGCAAACAACAAAGCCAGACCGCCTGTGATACCAAACGCATATTGCAAATAACGTATGTTTTTTTCTTTGTTAAAATTTTTATTGCGGATATCGTCGAGTAATTTCCCTATGGCAATGATTCCAAGGAATGGCATGAGCAGTTCTGCCATCACAAGGGTCATGCTCACGGTCCTGAATTTGTTGTATCCCGGAACATAGTCGAGAAAAAAATTCGTAAAGGCCTCAAAGTGATGCCCCCAGGCCAGGAATATTGATAATATGGTTGCTGCCAGCACCCAGTATTTCATATGGTGTTTGATATAGAACATGGCAAAAACAAAGAGAAACACAACGATGGCCCCGACATACACCGGCCCTGAGGTAAAGGATTGTTCGCCCCAATACATGGGCAGGCTGGAAGTAGCCTGTTCAGCACTGCGTTTGCCATATTCTTTCTCGAAACGATCATAGGTGGCAAAGCCTTCTTTGAGTTTTGCATGACTGGATCCGCCTTTGAAGTTGGGGATCATGAGGGTGAATGTTTCCGGAATATCATAACTCCAGGCAGTGGCATAATCGCGATCAAGGCCGGAGGTTTTATTGTCCTTATTGAAGGTAAGCTCTGATTTTCCGCGGATCGTATATTTGCCGTATTCCGCGGTTGTCCAGAGATTGGCAATATTTGGGCCTACTGCCAGCAAGGCAGCTGCCAGGGATATAAAGGAGGCAATAAGGAAATGTTTAAATTTCTTTTGTTTAACGGAAACGATTAATTCAGTAATAACGAAAATGATAACGATCAGGGCCAGGTAATAAGTGATTTGCAGGTGGTTCGATTTAATCTGCAGGGCAAGAAAAAAGGCTGTTAATGCACCACCAAGCAGATATTTCCCCCGGTAAGCCAATATTACACCGGCAAGCACAGGAGCCATGTAGCCAATGGCGTGGGCTTTATTGGTATGACCGGCTTCCAGGATGATGAAAAAATAGGATGAGAATCCGAAAGCAATAGAACCTGCCAGTCCCAGCCAGGGATTAACCCCCATGACGATCATGAGAATAAAGAAGCCTGCCATATAAAGGAATACATAATCCGCAGGGTGGGGCAGCCAAAGCTGAAACATCTTATCGAAAAAATGAATGATCTTCGTGGAACTGTAACGTATGGAAATCTGGTATGCAGGCATTCCGCTGAACATATTGTTTGTCCACAGAGGTTCTTTGCCGGTTTTCTCGCGAAAGTCAACAATCTCTTTGGCCATGCCTTTTCCGCGGATCTTATCGCCCTGCTTTATCATCTTTCCTTCCATTAATGGAGAGAGATAAACCATAGTGATTACCATAAATATTAAAATACCTGCCAGGTAAGGGGATAGCTTCTTAAAGGACAAATTTTTCATATACCAAGTTTTATTGCTCCTGCAATAATACGATTTTTTTGTCTTAAGATTGTTGGTTTTACGGTGAGCACAACAGATTATTCATCCACTTCCTCGAAATTGATGTATTCACCTATGTCTTTGTCATTCTTCTTTTGACGACCGGGGCGTTTGATATGTACTTTTCCGTCGGGAGAAGTTTTTTCATTATTTCGTATGTGTGGATTTTGCTCATAAAACCGCTGTTGGAACCTTTTAAGGTACCATTTAACAAGGAAAGGGAATAAATATCGTACAGCAATCCTGAATAGGAGATAGATTAGGATGATCCAAAGCAGGAAATTAAGCATGTGCTTATTACCTCTTTAACATTTCATCAGAAACGGACAGTCTTTTTCTTCCCTTGGCCCTCCTGGCATTGATTATTTTGCGTCCGTTCTTGGTGGCCATTCTAGCCCTGAATCCATGTTTGTTCCTTCTTTTTCTGTTCGATGGCTGAAATGTTCTTTTAGGCATGATTGTTCATTTTTTGGAGGTGCAAAGATAAAAAAATTTTTGCAATTCCAAGTGTATGAAAATGTTTTTATTGGTTAGGTGTTCAGTATCTCCAACTATTTGGGATGACACATAAAAAAAAGAGACTGCCATTTTTGACAGCCTCCTCATATAGTTTACTGGCAGATAGTTGCTGATAAAGCAAGCCGACTTGTTATTTAGCCGGTATGCTTTTCAGCGTATGCACCAGGTAATCCCAGAATTTCTGTACCGTTTCAATATTCACCATTTCTTTGGGTGAATGTGGATTACGAATGGTAGGGCCGAAAGAGATCATGTCCCAGTTCGGGTATTTTGCTCCCAGTATACCACATTCCAGTCCGGCATGAATAACCTTCACGTCGGGAACTTTACCAAAGTTCTTATTATAAATTTCTTTCATGGCAGTCAGAATGGCTGATTCAGGATTGGGTTTCCAGCCCGGATAAGCTCCGTCATGCTCTGTGGCGGCACCGGCAGCTTTAAATACATCGGCAATCTTAGCGGCTACCTTGTCTCTTTCACTGTCAACGGCACTTCGTTGCAGGGTAGTGATAAGTATCTTCCCATTTTCTGATTTTACAACAGCCAGGTTGGAAGAAGTCTCCACCACTCCGGGCATATCTTTGCTCATGGCCACAACGCCATTCGGACAGGCCTCAATTCCTTTGAAAAGGTTTGCCTGGGTATTCTCATCAATAAGTTTTGAGGGCATAGCGGTTTCAGCAATTTCGATCTTCAGATCCGGGTCTTCGTCAGCTATCTTTTCTTTTTCTTCTTTTGAGAAAGATTCCACCAGGGTTTTAAAATCATTGATTTTATCTTCATCAACCACAACGGTGGCAAAGGCTTCCCTGGGAATCGCATTCCGAAGGCTTCCCCCGTCAATATCTGCCAGGCGCATACCGGCTTTTTCTGCTGCTTGTTTCATCAAACTGTTCATGATGAGGTTGGCATTGCCGCGGTTCAGGTGGATATCCAGTCCTGAGTGCCCGCCGTTCAGGCCGGTAACGCTTATTTTGAAGGCTTTTTTGCCCGCAGGTACATCTGCTTCGTCATAGCTGTAATTAATGATAGTGTCTACTCCACCGGCACACCCAACATATAACTCGCCTTCATCTTCTGAATCCATATTGATAAGGATATCTCCCTTTAAGATGCCTGGCTTGAGCTCGTGAGCTCCTGTCATTCCGGTTTCTTCATCTACGGTAAAAAGGCCTTCAACCATTGGATGTTCCAGATCTTCAGATTCCAGTACAGCCATAGCTGCTGCTACACCGATACCATTGTCAGAACCCAGGGTGGTACCTTTAGCTTTAACCCAATTGCCATCAATATAAGGCTGAATGGGATCTTTCTCAAAATCATGTTGTGTGTCGCTGTTCTTTTGGGGCACCATGTCGATATGTCCCTGCAGGATAACCCCTTTCTTATCTTCCATACCCGGAGTAGCGGGTTTACGGATGATGATGTTTCCCACTTCATCTTCCATGGTTTCAAGGTTCAGGCTTTCGCCGAATTCCTTAACAAATTTTCTGATTCTTTCTTCTTTTTTAGAAGGATGCGGAACGTTACAAATTCCTTCAAAGTGTCTCCAAAGCGCTTCCGGCTTCAGATCTTTCAGTATATTACTCATATTAATAGTATTTTAATAATTCGTGAATAAATTTATTTGTCTTCTTTTTCTTCTTCATTCGGATTGGTGGCTCCGGAAGGCAGTTCCAGTCCGTAACCTTGTTTTTTATCGGAGTGTTTGAGCATGAAAGCAAGGAATAAGGCAATCACACCTAATCCAACAAGCATTAATATGGAATTAGTATAATTGAATGGTTCAATTTCCTGTGTAATAAACTGCATTTTCTGCAGTTTCTCACTGATTTCAATGGTGCTCAATCCCTGCGCTTCGAGTTGTTCACGGGTTGTTTCAATCTGGGCCACTACATCCGGATTAGATCTATCCAATACCCATCCAATACCTTTGAAGAAGAGGTTTAGTCCCCAGTTCTGAATGGTGAACATGGCGGCATAGGCCGTGCCCAGGCGGTTTTCAGCGACAATCTTTGATACTGAAGGCCACATGGCAGCAGGAACAAGAGAGAAAGCAATTCCAAGGGATAATAAACCGAGATAACCCAATACCACATTGTTAAAGATTGAAAGGGTAAGGTGGGCAAAGATTAGCAGAAGGGCGCCAAGCATCATAAGCGATGCTGCCCGTCCTTTGCTGTCAACAATTTTTCCAAAAATAGGCGTAAAAAGGATGGAACCTAATGGAATTAGGCTGGCTGTTTTAGGCCCGTTTACAAGCCATTCTGAGAAAGTATCAGAAAGGGCATAGATGAAAACAATAAAAAGTACAAGGATAATGACAAGCGAAAAAGTCTTTCCCTGTGCCGATTTAAACCTGGCAGGAACAAGAGTCACGGCCAATGCAAAAATGAACAGGCCTATGTAAACCGAGGCATTGCCCAGTGCGGCGCTTCCGAATAAAACCACATTTGCTTCCGGTGGCAGATCAAACGTAAAATTGAATTTATTGACAAGAAGGTCGGGAGCATACTGCATAAACGGGAATACAGCTGAATAGAAAGTCACACAAAGCAGGGCGATGAAAATGAAGGATTTGTTGGTGATCAGTTTTACCAGGTCACTAAACCTGAATTTTTCTTCTTCCTCAACCGGTCCGCTTCCTTTCATTTGTTTGTCAACTTTAACATCAAACATGATATAGATCAGGAACATGATTAGACCAATGCCAATCAGTGTAGCGGCAAAGTTTACTGAAGGACTAACCACACCACCGCCAATATCGATAGACAATGCCTGACCTAAGGTGGAACCAAGCCGTCCAAAACCCATATTGATAGCCATAGCCAGGGCGAGTTCATAACCTTTGAACCATTTTACAATGGTACGCATGGCAATTACACAAACTACCTCAAGGCCGGAACCAAAAAGCAAACGTCCGATCATCATCGTCCACATCTGATGGTTCAGGTCATCAGAAAATGTGCCTGCTGCACCAAGAGCGGTGAGCGATGCACCAAGTGCGGCTAGTAATCCGAAAACAATACCGGTTCGGCGTATACCCCAGTTGTCGAGTATGATACCGCCAACGATAATCATTCCGAAAACATTGGCCCAGGTTGTCCATTGTATTAGTGTACCAAATTGGCTGCTTGTGATACCCATTTCTGTAATCATCAGGGGCTTGATTCCTGAAAAGAAATCCTGAAACCAATAGGTGCCAAATGTTAATCCACTAATAAGGAATAATACCAACCATCGCATGGCTGCATTGTCTTTTAATGTCTTTTTGATTGTCTCCATAGTTATAGGTTTTTTTGATTGTTTTTTATTTATGAAGAGGGCTAAATTAGTTAAAAAAATATGAAGCAGGAAGGAATTTTACGTTTTATGCCCGAATGCCCGGAAAGGCCTTTGGTTTATCGGGTCAGGAGGGGTGTTGAAATGGGAGGTATACGACTTTTTTTTCCTGAAAAAATGATTCCTCAAAAAAATCGGAAATCTGAAACAGTTGGTAATCGTTGAATGGTTTCAGCTCTTCCGATAAATCCCCGCCTTTCAAATAGAGGATGCCATTCTGTAGTTCATTGATTGAACGGGGTTTAATAATCTTCCCAACCCATTTGTAGAATACAGAAAGCCTGGTTACAGCCCTGGCTGTTATAAAATCATAGCTGTTTTTCACTTTCTCCGCTCTTATATGCTCGCAACTGAGGTTGTTAAGGCCAATATGTGAAGATACTGTCTTTATTACCCGAATTTTTTTTTGTATAGAATCAACCAGGTGAAAATGACTGTCCGGAAACATTATCGCCAGCGGAATTCCCGGAAATCCTCCTCCGCTTCCCACGTCCAGTATCTTTGTGCCCGCCTTGAACTGTATGATTTTGGATATGGCAAGGGAATGCAGGATATGGCGTTCATAGAGGTTTTTCAGGTCTTTTCTGGAAATTACATTGATGCGTTCATTCCAGTAAGCATATAGCTTATCCAACTCATGAAACTGCTTTAGCCGGGTTTGGCTGATGTCAGGAAAATATTTTTCAATGATTTTCATGAAGCTGCAAGGTATAGTTTATTCCGGAAATTATGGCGGAACAGACTAACATTTTTTTGTGAAAAAAAATACAGGGATATACTATTTTGAATCGGATAGCTTTTATTTATTTGTGCTGATGATATGTGACATTTAATATGTAATGATGAGCAAAATCCTGATGGTTATCCATAGTTTGTTTTTTTTCTTGTTGAGTTCTTCTACTCTCTGGGCGCAGCAAACAAATAGAGTTTCTCCTGAAGCCTATATCAATACATATAAAGCGGCTGCGATAGAAGAGATGCGTATATTTCATATACCAGCGAGCATAACCCTGGCCCAGGGAATGCTGGAATCTGCCAATGGCAATAGTGATCTTGCCATTCATGCCAGGAACCATTTTGGGATAAAATGTCACCTGGATTGGGAAGGCCCGGGTTTTTACAAGGATGACGACGCTAAAAATGAATGTTTCAGGGTTTACAATAATGTGTGGGAATCATACCGGGATCATTCCCTTTTTCTGAAGCACAGAAGCCGTTATGCTTCCTTATTTGAGCTTGATATTACCGATTATAAGGGTTGGGCACATGGATTAAAAAAGGCTGGCTATGCTACTGAACCAACATACGCTCACCGCCTGATTAAGTTGATTGAAAAGCATTTGTTGTTTGAGTTTGATCTGATGATGGACTCCAATATAGTGGTTTCCGGGGAAGATAATAAAGCTGAAGATGATGAACCTTTAGCCGGAAAAAATATCAAGGTAAGCAAAGGGGAAGATTTTGATGCTATAACAATAAGCAGCCAGAAAAGGAAAGTATATGAGAATAACAATGTTGAATACATCCTCGCCATGCGGGATGATAATCCGGATAGAATTGCGATGGACATGGGCATGGCTCCCTGGCAGATCAGGAAATATAATGAACTGAAAAAGGGGGAGGCGATTATTGATGGGCAGTTCATATACTTACAGCCAAAACGAAGAAAAGCCAGTGTGGATTACTATATTGTACAGGACAGCATTTCGATGCGGGAAATTTCACAGATGTTTGCCGTGAAATTGAAACGCCTGTACAAGATGAATGAAAAAAGCCCGGGCGATCAGCCCAGGCCTGGTGAAAAAATTCGTTTAAGATAGTTGTTCAGCTATTTTTTTATAAACCCGACTCTTCTTCTTCTGGTGTTTCTTCTATGCCCTCACTTTCTGTTTCTTCCTCATCAGGTACCAGCTTAGCACTAAGTTTGTCCCTGCCAAAAGTAAGGTTCAGGCCAAATCTCATATTAACCATTTTTGTTTTTGTTGGTATAAAAGCGCTGTAGAAGTTATCAGAAAGCAGATAAAATTGCAAGGCGCCAAGGTTGAGGGCCATGCCAACACCTATATTCGAATAATTGTTTCTTTTTGCTGTGTAGCTAAACGCCATATTCAGCATCTTACCAAACTGACGGTTATAGGAGAGTGTTAAGGTCGGGTTAAGTTGTTTTACGGCGAATTCATTTCTTACCAGCGCACCCAGTTTGTCTTTGGGTGTCAGGTTGTAGGATGCGCCAAGATATATTTTCATGGGTAAAGGGGCGGTATATTCCATGGATTTCTCGTCCAGTCCCAGGGAGGACTCCAGAGAATCCAACACATTTTGGAAAGCACTGTCGCCAACTTCGCCTTCGGTTACAAACTCATTGATGTCGATTCCTTCGAAGCTGAATGTGCCACCTGATTGCTTACTTACATAATTTGTAACACCTTCTTTCCAGTTGATGCTTCCGATATCCAGCATACTGGCAGAGAAATTCCAGTTGTTGCCGAAGCGGTAAGAGGCACCAACATCAAAAGCGAATCCTTTGTTTTCTGTAAAATTAGCAAGGTCAAATTCCCAGTCATCTTCGCTCATTTTGTCGAGTTCACCGGCAAGGGCTGTATTAATGATAATATCGGAATTGACTCTTAAGGCATAAGATTCAGAAGCGTCACCGGTATAAAGTTTCAGGTCAGCTTTTTCTGTCCAAAGGTTTGCAATACCAATAAGGTATTTACCCCTGACGCCCACGTTCAGGCGGTCTGTGATCTGCCGGGAAACGCCAATCGCAAATTCATTGTACAAATTGGCATTTAGTCCGATTCCCTCAAATTCTATATTTTGACCGGTGAATTGGGCATTACCCTGAAGCAGTAACTGAAACAATTCCTTTGGATACCTGAAGTTAGCATTGGCTTTAACGCTTGCACTAAATGAAAAATAGGTTCTTTTTGCCCTGAAACCAAATCCAAAGATCTCTTCATTGAGTCCAAAAGCCAGCACATTTTTATCACTCAGGGCATCGATGAATTTATCTGTGGTTATTTGCAGTGAATCATCGCTGCGTTTGCTGAGGACATCGTCAAAAACGAAGCCGCTGTTTTCCACTCCAAAGTAAAGGGATGATAAGACCGGCGGAAAAGAAACATAGAATTTTGCATCCGGGATCAGAGCCGGATTGGAGTAACTTTTATGTGCATAGGCTTCCATAAAATATGAAGTCCTGTCTTGTTGTGCATCCGCATGTTTGTTGATGAGGGTAAATCCTAAAAGGAGGATGAGTGATATTATAATATATATTTTTTTCTTCATTTTTTTCAGATTTTAAAATTTGACTCTCAGGGTTTAAAAACTGGTTGATAATTTAGTTTTCACACCTACTTGTATATCAATGTAATCTGTACTGTAAAGTTTCACATCACTTTGTTGATAGGTGGATATTTCACCGCTTATCAGGATTTTCTTCGTGCTGGCAATAGCATCCAGACGATTCCTGTTAAGGGTAACAACCACGCTCTTTTTGGTAGGTGTAACCACTTTATAATCCGGTGCAGGTCCAACCACCCCGGCTTCAATAATATTAGGTGTGTCCATTAGTGAGTCAAGAATCTGATAGTTCTCATCAGCAAAATAGATTTGTACGGAAGCATCAATCGGAAATCCGTTAGTAGAATTTACGGCAAATGAAGCCGATTCTATTTCATCAATGGTTTCCAATTTGAAATCGAGGGTGTCTTGTATAATAAATCCTGCCACAGAACCGAACATAGGAAGTTCAATATTCATATCCAGGCTAAACCGGCTTGTATCTAACACAAAATTCGACAAAGCAGGGTTGCCGGCAGGATTACTTATTCCGGTAACATTGAAAATAATATTCTTAGGGAGGTTGTTAATGGCATTCACGATGCCTGAATTATTTTCATCAAACAAATAGCTTGTGTCAATGGTTTGTCCTACCTGTGCCAAATTCGGGGCAGGTAGTGGAATGTTGCTGCTTGGGGCAAGAATATCTATTACCGTGTTGTTGTTAGATGTTGCGTTAAATTGATTTATATTTACATCCACGGGCATACCGTAGGCATTATGTGTATTAATATTTACTTTAAGTTCGTTAATTTGAACACTTCCGCTCAAACTATTGGTAAAGAGTTCCAGGTCCAATGTATCTCCCAGGGGGAAGGTATATTGACCAAGATATCCGAAGAATCTTGAGAAATCCAGATTGACCAGGTCAGCATTAAAATCAATGGTATATGGATTTTGAAGGGGATTGTTATCACCTTCAACAAATAATACATAGGCGAGCAGAATTTCATTTACCTTTCCACCGGAGTTGTTAGGCCGCAACACATAACCACTCAGGTCGATACTCTGGCTGAGGATAACCGGCAGGCTGCCTGTATAATTGTGTTGCAGGCTGATCACAAAATCCTGGCCGTTCTTGGTGAACGACGGAATCCGCAATTCCATATCAAATGTGTGGTTGATTTGGGAAGTCATGTTTAACTGTAAAGACCCGGATTTAATGAAAACACTGTCGAGCCTTTGGCCTGGTTTGTCCGGGCTGATTGAATACGGTGTCGTGATTTTGATGGAATCTTTCGTCCCCACTGGTAGTGGCGGATATACCAGGGTATCGGAACTTACGATCTGCTGATCGGGAATATCAATAACTTCATAAGCATAGAGTGAATACAAAACATCACTTTGATAATACACTTTCAGGAAATTATTGGCATCAGTGGTAATAATACTGGCACTGTCATTTAACAAGTCTTCCAGCGTCAGGTTAGAATTGATCAATGGCACAGCCCACTCGCCATTGTATTGGGAATCGGCTAATTTATCAAAGTCAAAATCATCTTTCTTTATACAGGATGTAACCACAACAAGCATCACAACCAATAAAGCAGAAAGTATGTTTCGCTTAATAAACCGGATAGCTCTGAAAAAAATGTAATGTGCTTTCATGTTATGAGATTTTACTTAAAATATTTAATTGATAATTTAATGTATACAATTTAACTCTTCCAAAATGAGACTTTTAAAGCAATAGATTATTGATACTACATATTAGATTACTTTCTATAACAAATATAGAACAATAAAAGTTTAAAACAAAAGACAAAGAATTTTCGATGAAAAATTTCAGGATGTATTTTTCGAAATAACTATAAAACTGGGACTATTCAAAATTGGGAATCCTGCCGGTTGTATTTTTATCTATTCAAAGAGCCTAATATGCTTAATTTTGCAGGGGATAGGTTTTCAACTGGTTTTTAATGCCGGCAACCAGGTTATAGGTATCATTGCCGAAATAGCTGATCACAATAAATGGAATATCGGAACGAACAGGTTCGGTAAATGATACAGGCATATTGTTATGATATAATAGAACATCCGAATCATTATTAATGTATCCGAATATGTCAGAATCATTTTTAAAGGGGTATGAAAATAGTTCAGGCAGGCTCAGGTTTGTTTCCCCGGATTGTTTTATGATTTCGAGATTTTGGTTGAAAACGATAAGACCGTCTCTGCTTATGAAAATGTAATCTTTGGAATCATCGCCGTCGAAATCGCGATATAAAAATGAGTGAGGGTATTGCACACTGTGGGGCAATTCTTTTTCAGTAATTTTTCCCTGGGTGTTTATTTCGATGATCTTTCCATCGTAGCTGCTGCTGATAAATTGTTGTTGATTTTCATCAGGGTAGAAAGGATTGCCAGAATGGTTTACCGCCCGTTTGATCCGGATTCTTTCTTCACCTCGTCGGTTCACTATTTTAACATCTCCAATAGAATCGGAAATCAGAATATAATCTTTATTTCCAAAAACCATATATTGCACGGGTTTGATTATGTTCATCGGCATAGCCGGATTTTGCCAGCCTTCAACAATCTTTCCCTCTTTAGAGTAGTTATATACAATCTTATCAATCCCTGCGATAAGTATTCTGTATTTCCCTTCACCATAATTTAGCAATTGCAGTCCATTGCCAGCCTTTTTTTTCAGCTTAACCGGATAGTCCGCCACCAATTTTCCTGTCAGGTCGATACAATAGAAATAATTGGCTGTGTTGAAAAGGTATTGGTACTTTCCGTTGTTATAGTAATCGATGCGATGTATGCTGCTAACAGGTAATTCAGCCAGGGGTGTTTTCCACTCAATCTCCCCTCCTTCATTCAGCAGATACATATTTTTCGCTTTATCAAATACGATGAGTTTGTTAGAGCCGGAACGGTGATCCTGTGCAATATATGGTCTGTCATGAATCAAGGAGTCAAGGGTAACTTCCCAGAGGCTGAGTTTTTCTTCTGCACGGGCATCAGAATGGTTCAGATAGAGATTTGTATAAAACAGATCATTTTTATTTGAAAACTGTATGCCAATGGAATTTATGGTAGTGATACAATTCAGGTTTTCCCTGAATGAGGGAAGAAACTCTTCTTTCAATAATCCCTCTGGGATCTCATTGTTTTGATGGATGGAATGGTATAAATAGATATTTGAAAATTCGGAGATATTATCATTGAATTCTATGTAATTCATGTTTCTGTTCAATGTACGGCCGGAAACGTAGTGATCGATAAATTCCATTAAATTCATGGGGTCATCTGAAAAAACAGCGTAATTTTCAATGATCGCATAATGATTATTTTGCAGGGCTGAAAATACAGGGCCATAGAAAGCTTTTATGAGGCCGGGCCTGCCCAGGTTTCTGATATCAATATCTTTAAAGCGGGTAGTAGTTGATTGTTGCCCGTTAAGGCTGTTTATGCGGTTTGTAAGGCGT
This sequence comes from uncultured Lentimicrobiaceae bacterium, assembly GCA_964654725.1. Lineage (GTDB taxonomy): Bacteria > Bacteroidota > Bacteroidia > Bacteroidales > CAZZLL01 > CAZZLL01. Next base: position 20,698 of record CAZZLL010000005.1, read on the forward strand.
ATCAATTTATCCACGCCGTCTTCCGGGTTTAATTTCAGAATAGCATAGACATTTTGTGAACGTTTCCCTTTTTGCGAATATAGCAGGCATATTTCCCCCTTGAAGATACCAGTCATGGCTATTTCAGTTGCATCAGGAAGATTCATGGAATTATCCTGATAATAATCCACGAAATCTTTTCGGAGTGCCTGCATGTTATCTGCACCGAAAAACAACATAAAGGAAGTGGAGGAGGGTGCTATTCTGGTTATTTCTATAGCTTGTGGCTTCTGCTTCTTGAACAGGGAAAGAAAATGCCCCAGGCTGTCACTATAGGTGGTATATCCATTGAATAATAATTCATCTTTTTTTATGATCAGATCCAGTTCGGTCATACCTGCAAAGCGCGAGATAAAGTCAAGGGTATTCTTGTTTTCAGTATTGAAGAACCTCGAGAAGAATTTTTCATAAAATGCGTAATGGATATAAATATTTGCCTGTACATTTTTTCCTTCAGTTGTTTTTAGTTTTCTGTAAGTTTTATTATCCGTGAAATTATTCCTGCTGTCGAGTTGATCCAGCGATTGTTCAAGCAATATATTACTGAATGAACCTAAAAACAGGCCTTTATGCAAGGTGTAGAAAAAAGTTTTCCCTGAGGAGATAAAGGTTTGTTTATATATAACCCTGTTTTTATAATATTCTTTTCCTTTGCTTGCTGCAGCTCCGTATACATTTAAAAATAGCTTATCAATGGCGTTTTTTCGAAACGAGGTTTTCATCTCCGCTGCCATAAGAAAATTAAATGCATCTTTCCCACAATAATGAAACGAAAAGACGATATTGTTTTCACTGCTTACTTCCTTCAGGAAGGATAGTTCATATAAATGATTACGCAGCTTTTTCACCTCATCATGAAATTGTTTTACCTTTTCAATGCCTGCCAGGGTTTGCCAGATTGTATTGTTGTCGAGCAGAAGGTTTAATCCTTCCTGCAGAGAACTGGTTTTGATAAAAAAAGCGGTAGTGTTAGGAATTGCTGATATGGGGTGGGCTTTGGGTTCTTTCAGGTTTTTATAGAGAATAAAACCGGCGGATACCAAGGCCAGAAAAACTGTAAAAATAATCAGTATAGTGATGGTTTTTTTGCCAGGTTTCATATTAATACTACTTTTTTCAAAAGTAACCTATAATAAATATTTTTATAAGCATTGCTGTATTAATAAATTAACAAAGGGATGTTAGTGAATGCATGAGAGGATGTTAAAAATGGATGGATAATTGATTTTTTATATGAAATGATTTTCTGTGATAGGGGCTCAAGCCGTATTTCCCGATAGCAGCGAGGTGGGTTTTTGTGAGATACCCTTTATTGGCTTTCCAGTTGTACTGTGGGAACTCCTTGTGGATCATTCTCATATAATCATCCCTGTATGTTTTTGCCAGAATGGAAGCAGCAGCAACAGAAGCATATTTTTGGTCTCCTTTTATGATACAATGAAACGGGGTTTCATTAAAAGGGATAAAATAATTACCATCTATCAGGAATTGTTTCGCGATGGAAGTTGTATCGCCAAGGGCTATTTGCATAGCTTTAACTGAAGCTTGCAAGATATTGATTTCGTCAATGCTATCATTATTTATGCTGGCAACTTTCCAGCATAGAGCCTGCTGTTCAATTAACTTTCTTAAATCATTTCTTTTCGCTTCACTGATTTTTTTTGAATCATCCAGCCCGGGAAGGGAGAATTTTTCGGGCAATAATACGGCTGCAGCAAATACCGGACCTGCGAGGCAGCCCCGGCCGGCTTCATCGCATCCGGCTTCTTTTCCGGGATATGTGTGGTAGGCGAGCATATTTCTTATTCGTTCAGTAATTCTTTGAAGTATTTGATATACTTGCTTTTTAATGCCTGGAAGGAGTAATGGTTCACCACGGTCTCACGACCTGCTTTTCCAATTTCTTTCCTAAGCGACTCATTATCAATAAGATTTGATAATATTTCAATCCATTCTTCATCCTTATCTGCCAGAAAACCGTTTTCACCACTGCTGATCAGGTCCCGGTTCATTCCAACAGGCGACATCACAGCGGGTATTTCCATTGCCATATATTGCAATCCTTTAAAACCACATTTTCCTTTCGACCATTCATCATCAGGCAATGGCATAATGCCGATATCAAGTTCTGCCAGATCGCTGACTTCATTTTCTTTTGACCAATGGCAAAAATTTACAGGGATTTCAATTTTCTCAGGTTCTTTATCGGCAATTAGTTTTATGTAAATTTTATCTGAGTATTTAGTTATCAATTCCTTCAGAAAGGGAACAGCTTTTTCGAAATGCTTCAGGGTTGTTGCAGATCCTGTCCAGCCGATGCATATTTTTTCCGGGTTTTGTTTCTCAAAGGACATTGCTTTATGGTAATCAGTATCCAGGGTAGTAGGGATGAGTTTTACATTTTGATTGAATTGCTCAGCGTATTTACATAGGTAATTATTACCTGCGAACACCATATCTGAAAGTTGGATAATCAGGGGTGTTTTAGCAGGATTTTTCAGGTATTTCAGGTTGCTGTTTCCATCAGAGATATCAAGCAGCCATATTGAATCATCAAAATCAAATATGACTTTGCATTTCTTTTTTGCAAAGCGTTTTTCAAAATAAGTAAGTGGAAAAGGGATGGCTTCGCGGTAAATAAAAACGATATCAGCGTTACCGGCCCGGCGCAGGTCTCTGAAGCGTTTGGAAAAACCTTTGAGCAGAATCAGTAATTTTTTAAAATACTTCCCACGGGAATAAAAGTTGGGATCATCTTTTTCGCTGATGATAAATGAGTATTCATGATCGAAATTATTATCGCGCAAAAAATCGAGGTATTGTTCAAAGCGGAACCGCTGTCCCGGAGACCGGCCTTTTCGGTGAGGTACTATAAAAAGAATCTTAGGCATTATCAGGAAATCATGGACTGTTCTAAATTAAACAGCATAGATTCAAATATCTTCTTTCCGTCTTCATTAGTCAGTTCTACATCAGAAGCTCTTTCCGGATGGGGCATCATACCGAAAACATTTCTTCCTTCATTGCAAACACCGGCAATATTTTCAAGGGAACCATTGGGGTTGGCTTCTTCTGTGATACTTCCGTTTTTATCACAATATTTAAAAAGGATCTGATCATTATCATGGATTGATTTCAGGGTCTTTTCCGGGGCAAAGAATCTGCCTTCTCCGTGAGCGATGGGGATTTTCAGCACTTCGTTTTTTAACAGTTCTGAATTCAGGATGCTGTTTTGGGTTTGGGAAGATATATATACATTTTTACAGCTGAATTTCTGCTTGGTGTTGGACAACAGTGTGCCCGGTAAAAGACCTGCTTCGCAGAGGATCTGGAAACCATTACACACTCCCATAACATAACCTCCTTTCCCGGCAAATTTTATGACTTCTTCCATGATGGGCGAAAATCGCGCAATGGCACCTGATCTGAGGTAATCTCCGTAAGAAAAGCCTCCCGGTAACATAATTAAATCACAGGAATGTAAATCTTTATTTTTGTGCCATAATTCCACTACTTCCTGATTCAAAATTTTTTCCAAAACATAGATCATGTCATGATCACAATTCGAACCGGGGAAAATGATTACACCAAATTTCATGTTATACTGTTTCTTACAAAAATATATACTTCAGTGGGTTCAATGTATGCAAGACCTTATAATTATTAAGTTTTTTTCAACATCAGAGAAATAGTTTTCCTGCAAGCGTCAGGATGATTAGCAAGCTGAATAGCAACTCAGAGATAAAGGTTCGCTTTATATTCGAAAAGTACAGCGACAAAACAATGGTAAGCGGTAAGATCTGTAAGGATTTAAGGACAATATTATTCGTATCTCTCATAAAAAAGACGATTTGAGAGAATAGCAAAAAATAAATAAAGAAACTGCTAAGTTTACGGAGGCTGATTGTTTTCTCATTCATGCTGAGAATCCCTTTTATTATGCTCAGCAGGACCAGGAATCCAAGATAAATTGAAAAAATGCTAAGAAATACAGATTGCTCGTCAGATAGAGAAAAATTCAAACCCAGGTAAATAACAATAAATTCGTGATAATCTTGTAAATGAGCATGTAACTGATCGAACCAGAAATAAAAGACGAACAGGAATATATACGGGATGGTTATTCCAATGAAAGAAACAAGCCATTCCCTCCATTTAAAAATACTGAAAAGGTATAGACCCAACCAAATGACCAATAAAAAATACAGGGTCGGGAAATAAACCAGGGAAGCCAAGCCGGTTAAGAGGGAGGCGTTGAAACAATATATCAGGCTTTCTTTGCCTACATACATTTTTATGATAAATGCAACAGCCGGTATCAGGAAAAGATAGCTGATAAAAACAGGATTCAGGCAAAGCATGGCCGGATTGAAAGCAGCAAAAATTATAAAGAGAAAGGCTGTTAGAAAGGTATTGCGTGGGATAAGCTTTTGTTCAGAAAGTAAATTTGTTATTAGCAGGGATTCAATGAGCATGATGAAAAAAGCAAGGATCGATGACCAGAACGGAAACGGGCTTAAGAGCTTGTAGATTATTTCATAGAGCGGGGAGGTGTTATTGGGTACAATCATCTCAACCGGTGTAATAAACCCATCTAACCATACGATAATGGATATCATCAGCAGTAGGCTCAGTTGAACTATATACCTGGTTTGAAAGAGTCTTAAAAACATGTTATAATTCCTGTCCGGTCAGTAAGTCTTTGCCAATGTCTTTACGATAATAAGCGTCATCAAAATGAATTTTGCCGGCACATTCATACACTTTTTGCAGTGCTCCTTCAAGGCTATCACCCATGGCAGTAACAGCTAAAACGCGGCCTCCACTAGTAACAATTTCCTTGCTTTCAGGATCCCATACGGTCCCTGCATGAAAAACCCGGCAGGACAGATCTTTTTTTAAACCTGTGATAACTTTATGTTTTTCATAAGTTTCCGGATACCCTCCCGATGCCATTACAATACTGGTACAATAGTTATTATTCAGGCTCAATTCAAAGTTCTCTAATTCCTTATTAGGTATTTTGGAGAATATTTCAACCAAATCGGAATTTAGCCTGGGCAGTACAGATTGGGTCTCGGGGTCTCCCATTCGCACATTATATTCTATCACAAATGGATTTCCGTTCACATTCATAAGGCCGAAATAGAGAAACCCCTGGTAGGTAATATTTTCTTTATCCAATCCTCTTACTGTTGGGATAATGATACTTTTTTCGATTTTATCCATTAAGGCTTTGTCAGCAAATGGCACGGGCGATACGGATCCCATCCCACCAGTGTTGAGCCCTGTATTGCCTTCCCCGATGCGTTTATAATCTTTTGCAGATGGGAGCATGACATAGTTTTTGCCGTCGGTAATTATGAAAACAGAAAGTTCCGTTCCATCCAGAAATTCTTCGATTAACACTTTGTGAGAAGCTGTACCAAATTTCTCTTCCAGCAACATTTTGTTAAGGGTGGATATTGCTTCTTCCAGCGTGTTACAAATAATCACACCTTTTCCTGCCGCTAGTCCGTCGGCTTTTAATACAAATGGAGGGTGCAGGGTTTGAATGAAATCTACTGCTTCATCAAATTCGTTTTTCGTAAAGGTTTTATATCTGGCAGTAGGGATATTGTTCCTGAACATGAATTCCTTTGCAAAATCCTTGCTGCTTTCAAGGAGGGCTCCTTTTGCAGACGGTCCGATTACTGATATATGTTGTGTCAGCGGATCAGTAGCAAAATAGTCGAAAATACCATTTGCCAGGGGATCTTCAGGCCCGACCACAATCATATTAATTTCGTTTTTTACTGCAAATTCTTTAATGGAGCTAAAATCGCTAACTTTTAAAGCTATGTTTTTCCCAATACTATCAGTTCCTGCATTGCCCGGAGCTATGAAAAGATTGTTTGTTAGCGCACTTTGAGAAATTTTCCAGGCCAGGGTATGTTCCCTGCCGCCTGAACCTAATATCAGAATATTCATAATTACAAATTTTCCATTTAGAAGCAAAAGTAAAGATAATCTGATAATATAAATTCCGGATATAAAATGGATCAAATGAAAAAAAAAGCAAAAAAAAAGGGAACGAATCGAAAGTTATGTGATTAATATATTATCCCGGCAGAAATTATTATGCAAAGAGAGGGGGAGGTATTCCGATGAAAGAGTAAATGTGTCGGGATTCAATTTTAATCGGGGTGAAGAGAATAGATAACACTTCATCTTATTGAATTTCAGGTTCAGATTGTTATCAGTTATATCAATAAAAACTTTAAAACCAAATACGAGATGAAAAGAATTTTAGGTGTACTGATTTTAGTACTAGTAGGGATTGCGGTAAGTGCCGGCCCCATCAGATTATGGGTATACGGAAAAGGTGGAATTATTCAGAAAGGCGACGGCAGCATTGTTGTTTGTCCGAATTCTTCTGAGGAACTATGTACCCAGGTACTGATAGAAGGCTTTTCGGGAGGCAGTTCCCTGACAAATATAGAAGGAACGATGTTATACCAGGGAAAAACTCACAGAGTAGAAATTCTTGAGGCAGTGAACTTTGAGTGCATACAGAATAAATACCGGTGCAACTCCATTGTTGTCAGGAGTGAAACATTAACCGAATAGAAACAGTGATTATGAAAAAAATATTTATTTTAGCTTTTATAAGTGCCATGCTGTTTATATCACTGGGTGCTTCTGCGCAGACTTACACATTAAAGATAAAAGGAAAGGGAGGAATTGTTTTGAATCCGGATGGTAGTCAGGCAATATGTCCGAATAAGAGCAAGGAAACCTGTTATACTGTTGAAGCCAGTCTATGGGACATCATATTGATAAAACTGGATGAGTGGTTTAAGGAGGCAAATGGCAGCAGTTCCGGCGGATCAGAATCCGTTCCGGGTTTCATTAATGATCATATGCCGATGATGGTGACTTTACGGATAAATTGCAGTGAAGGCATTGTTGTCAGGCAAGGGCAATTATTATGGTTAGACCCATATGCTCTGGAATATAATGCAAAATCCGGTGTGAGTTTTGATTCTGAGGGAGTGCGTGTGAATTTGTTGAATTAGATTCGGTGGCCGGCTTTGGCCGGCCACTTTTAACACCCAAAACTATGAAAAATAAAATTTTGGCATTTATTTGTTTGGTAATCTCAGTGAATATGTTAGCTCAGGAGGCTCAAAGCCAGGTTTCTAATGAGAATGATTTACATCGATTGATTCTCTATGAGGGCCAGGAGCAATTTATGGTAAGCTTTTTTCGGGATATTCCTGCATTATCAGATCATGATTATGTATACCTGATTATGTTGCCTCCCATGCGTTGTTCACGTTGTGAAGGGCTGATAAATTTGTTTTATTCTTATCTCAAAGCACAAGATCAGGATGCCCCGGTTATTCTCATGGCATTCTATCCAAAGGCCAGGGCTCTGAATACATATCTTGAGAAAAGAAGTTTTCTGGCGGATTTAATCATCACCCTGCATGATGATACTTTTCTGGAAAAGTTTTATTGTTCAAGCAAGGAGTTGCAAGTGCCTTATTTCCTTAAATTTCAGGTACATAGCGGAAGAATGATTTTCTCTAAATCCTTACTGGGATTAAATTTATCAACTGAACTGGTTGGAGATTTTCTTGAGGATACTATACCAGCATCTTCCTGTGCGGTGTCATCTGAGGGGGCTGACATGCAGGTAAGCCAACCATCTGACTACCCTGTAGCCAAAAGTTTGCGATCTTTTTATATGCAAGATGACAGCTTGTATCCCATTTCCAGAATACTCTATCCTGAATTTGGGTCAAGCATTCATGATTTGGTATTTATGGATGAGCTAAGCTACAGCATATATTACTATCATTTTCAACATGACACCGGTTTTTTTAAGCAGGCTGTGTTTCCGGGAGAAGAGGAGGAGTTGCTGTTTATCTCGGAAGATGTAGCGGATTCATTACTATTTTTATTGAAACGATTGAATTTAATTAATCCGATGTATTTCTCTCCAAAAATAAAAGGGGATACTTTAATAATTAGTTCTTCATTACCAAAAGTTTTTTTCGAGGACAGCCTGAAGGAGAACCTGGCATATTACAACGAGATATCATATTTGTATAAAAATTTAGATACACCGGAGAAACTGTTATTACATATTGAACCTGACACCTTGCCTGAGGATGCCATATTTACATTGAATCATGTTCGCAGCCTTATTTTCGATCAATTTCTGTTATTGCCCGTTGAAAAGGGGTGGCCCGGATCAGGGTCTGTTATGACTTTTAGTGAGAGTATTCATAAGAATCCGTTTCTATCTGGATTCTATGATCATGCCCCGCTTTTTGCTCAATATTCATTAAATGGTGATTTCCAGTGTTATATTGGATGTTTGCCCGGTGATTTCAGGGAACAAAAACTGGGATATAGTTATGTCTTGCCAACAGCAGATTATTACGCCAATAAATATTATGTCACAGATGGCTCATCCGGGAAGGTTTGGATGTATGAATACCCGGGGCAAAAGACATCTGCAGAATCCTGGCAGGTATTTTTACCGGAGAGTTTCGTCTCAGATGTATCATACAGGGATGCTCCTTTGAAATATATTCAGTCGGCATCGGCAATTTATTCCAGGAGTATTATTTCAATAAAGGTTAAGGATGGAGTGTTATATTTACTGGTAAAAGACGGCGGGAAATATTTTCTTTACTTTTTAGATTCAGACAATGCTGAGAAAAGAATCCTTGCCTTACCGGAATCAATTGACGGAATGGTTTTAATAACAGCAGGTCTTTACCGTATACAGGGTGACATTCGCCTGTTTGGTTTTTACGGGGATAGTTTGGGAAATCGTATGCATGAGTTATCGATTATGACGGATTAACTTTCATAGCATTGCAGGATAGCTGACCATAATTTTTCTGCTGTTTTATCCCAGGAAAAATGGTTAAGTCGTTCGAAGCCTCTTTTTGTAAGGCGGGTTTTAAGATCTTCTTCCTGGGTGATTCTGTACATGGCCTCTGCAATGCTTTTCGGATCAAAAGGATCGCAAAGTAAGGCAGCATTTCCTGCAATCTCGGGCATGGAAGTTATGTTGGAAGTTATTACAGGAACACCTGCCTGGAATGCTTCGATGATTGGAATGCCAAATCCTTCAAAATAAGACACATATGTCAGCGCCAAGGCACTTCCTAATGTTTTTTCAAGTTCTTCCGCCTGTAATCTGCCGGTAAAAATGATTTCGTCTTTGTGCTCAGATTTTGTATAGACAGCCTGCATTTCTTTTGTCCACCATTTTTTTTCACCTACGATTAAAAGATGTATATGGTTATTTGCTTGTGATTTATAAATATCAAATGCTTCAAATAAACGGATAAGATTTTTCCTGGGAATCAGAGATCCGATGAAAATGAAATAGGGGTGTCCTTTTGTTAAATTATTGCGTGTTATATTTATTTCAGCATCATTCAGAGGTCTATACACCTGATTGGCTCCGTTATAAACAACGTCGATTTTAGCAGAAGGCACATTATAACAGCTTTGAATGTCTTTTTTTGAAAATTCTGAAACGGTAGCAATTCGCTCTGCTTTATTGGCAAATTTTGGAAAGAAGTATTGGTAGTATTTTCTAACCAGCCAGGGTAAATCTTCAGGATAATGTTCAAAATTCAGATCATGAATTACGGAAAGACTTTTTACTGGTGTTTTAAGGGAAAGATATCCATCAGGTGAAAGAAAGAGGTCTGGGTTGATCTTTTTGAGGATATATGGTATAGATTTTTCAAACCACAGATAAAAAAGGAAGGGATGCCTTGCAGGCGGGCCAATTTTTACAGGTGTTATATTGTCGGAAAAGATATATGAATCATCGAAAGGTCTGTCGAAAATGAAGTAAAAGGATGTATCTTTCTGCGACCGGGTGATCCTTTTCAGGGTTTCATATGTAAACCATCCTATTCCCTCAAGTTTGTCTTTCAACAACAATCGAGTATTAACCGCAATTTTCATCTTATTTATCCTAACTTTGCAACAAATATCCGAAAAAACATGAAGAGATTTATACAAAAAAATCTGCAACGGCTTCTGGGTTTTGATAATTATCTCTTCGTTTTTAGTTTGTTTATTATAAATACCATGCGCTTTAATAAAAGCGAAGGGGATTTTCTGTGGTTTTTGAAAATGATCCCTGACAAAGGCATATTGTTGGACATCGGTGCCAATATTGGAATTATGACAAGCCTGATGGCCAGAAGGAAAAAACATGCCAGCATACATGCTTTTGAACCCATTCCGGAGAACCTGCAAGCACTAAGCAGGGTTTTGCGGTTTTATCGGCTGAAAAATGTAGAGGTTCATAAAACAGCACTCGGAGATGCAAATGGTGAAGTTCAAATGAAGATGCCGATAGATCAATCTGTAAAAATGCAGGGCCTTAGCCATGTTGTTCATGAAAGCATTCCCGATGACAGTGAAGGTGTTAGCTTTACCTGTACATTAAACCGCCTGGATGATTACTGGAAGCATATAATGAACAGACAAAAAGTAGAAGCCATAAAGATGGATGTGGAGAATTTCGAATACTTTGTCCTGAAGGGTGCCCGGGAAATGATTCAGCAATGTTTGCCGGTCATTTATACAGAATTGTGGGACACAGAAAATCGCAGGAAATGCATTGCCTTTCTGGACAGTTTTGGCTACAAACCAATGGTACTTGAAAAGATGAGACTTCTTGATTTTTCTGCCGACAGACATACTACACAAAATTTCTTTTTTATACCTTCATAATTTATTTTTTTGTTCATGCAGCGAAAGTTTTTTACCAATGTCATCCTGCTACTTATTCTGAATTTCCTGATAAAGCCTGTTTGGATCCTAGGAATTGAAGTTAGGGTGCAAAATGTTGTTGGTGCTGAGGACTTCGGGTTTTATTTTTCCCTGTTAAATGCAAGTTTTTTATTTAATATTCTGCTTGACTTCGGTATTACCCGTTTCAATAACATCAATATTGCCCAAAATGAATTTCTGTTAAACAAATATTTTTCAGGCATTGTCATATTGAAATTTTTACTGGCCCTGGTATATTTTGGTTTCACTCTGGGATTTGCATTGGTTTTTAATTATTCAGCGGCTCAGATAAAAATGCTTTTATTAATAGGATTCAACCAGTTTCTTCTCTCATTTATCCTATACCTGAGATCAAATATTTCAGGATTACTTATGTTAAAGACCGATAGTTTATTATCGGTATTGGACCGTTTTCTGATGATTATTTTTTGTGGGATTTTGCTATACGGTAATATCCTTGATAAACCCTTTAGAATAGAGTGGTTCGTATACACCCAAACGCTTGCTTATGTAATTTCCGCCCTGATAGCTAGTGTTATTGTAATACTGAAGGCTGAATTTAAACGCCTGAGTTGGAACAGGGCATTTTTTCTCCTAATCTTAAAGCAAAGTTATCCGTTTGCTGTATTAACCCTGTTGATGACTTTTTATAATCGCATTGATACGGTTATGATTGAAAGGATACTATCTGATGTAAACGGAAAGCAGGAGTCGGGCATATATGCTATGCCTTATCGTTTGCTGGATTCAGTGAATCAGCTCCCGTATTTATTTTCGGTTTTTTTAATCCCGATTTTTGCAAAAATGATCAAGATAAAGAGTCCGGTTGAAGAAATGGTTAAGCTTTCTTTTTCTTTGCTGTTTTTGATTTCAGTCAGTGTTGCTGCAGGAACATACCTATACAGCTATGAGATTATTGATTTTTTATATGATGATCATATTTTATATGCTTCACAAATATTCCGGGTATTAATGCTGGGATTTATACCTGTTTCAACCATTTATATTTTTGGTACTTTACTGACTGCTAACGGAAATCTTAAAATGTTAAATATTGTTGCTGGTTCTGCCATGATCATAAATATCGTGCTAAATTTTATTCTCATTCCCCATTACAAGGCATTAGGGTCAGCATCAGCCAGTTTATTTACACAGTTTTTAAGTGCATTGCTACAGGTGATTCTTGTACAAAAGATATTTAGGTTCAGAATAAACTATAGGTACTTGTTATCATTGGTTTTGTTTTTGGCTGTTGCCATTCTGATTTCCTCGTACATGCATTTTTTACCTTTATCATGGTATATGCGTTTCCTTATATTGATTGCACTTTTATTTGTTTTTGCCACTATAATTAAGCTTGTGAATGTAAAAGCCCTTTTTCTTATGATTGTGAGGGAAAGATCCTAAAGTGTGTATTTCAGGGTTAAATAAATTTTCATATTTTTGATCATTTAATTTTGAGCAATTCATATGACAAACATCAGTAAAGCAAACACAGATTTTGATTCCTCCAACCTGATTGTATTTATCTGGAAATGGAGAATTCCCATCATCGTAATTTTAGGTATTGCCATTTTGGCTTCAGTTATCTTATCTTCCCCCTGGTTTATAACCCCCAAGTTTAAATCCATGGTGGTATTGTTCCCAACTTCAACAAACTCTATTTCAAAAGTGCTGTTGAGTGAAAACTATGCCGGGAAAGGTGATATCATGGAATTTGGGGAGGAGGAGCAGGCAGAGCAATTATTGCAGATATTAAATTCAAACCAGATCCGTTCAAGGATTATCGACAAATATGATTTATTGCAGCATTACGATATTGATTCCAATTCCAGGTATAAATTCACGAATCTATACAAAGAATATGAAAGCAACATTAAATTCAGGCGTACGGAATTTATGGCAGTTGAGATAACGGTGATGGACAAGGATCCTCAAATGGCTGCTGATATTGCCAATGATATTGCAGAGCTTTTGGATTCAACCAAAAATAAAATGCAGAAAGAGAGGGCGCATAGAGCTTATGAAATTGTAAAATTAGAATATGAGCAACTTCGCTCTGAAATCAAGGATATGGAAGACTCTCTGACAAAATTACGTGAATTGGGAGTTCATGATTATGAGTCGCAGGCAGAAATGATCAACCAACAATATGCTATTGAACTTGCAAAGGGGAATGCAGGATATACAAAACGACTTGAAGATAATTTGAAAACCCTTGCCAAGTATGGAGGAGCTTATGTTTCTATTCGTGACGCACTGGAGCATGAAAAGAAACTGCTAAGCCATATAAAGTCGAAATATGAGGAAGCTAAGGTTGATGCCGAGGAATATATTCCACAGAAGTTTGTGGTAGACGTTGCTTACAAGGCAGAAAAGAAATCATATCCTGTAAGATGGCTCATTGTGGCTGTTGCAAGCATTTCATCCTTTATCTTGTCTGTTCTATTGTTTATTTTGATAGAGCAGCTTATCAAAGCAGGAATTATTCATAAAAAGGAGAAATAATTCCTAAAACTTAATATGGAAAACAATAATACTATTCAGCTTATCCGACTATTCTGGAAATATAAATTTATCATTGTAAGTGTAACGATACTCAGTATTGCTGCCAGTATTGTTTTCAGCAGCCCGTGGTTTATCGAGCCAAAGTATAAATCGGAAACGATTATTTACCCTTCGAACTTAATACCTTATTCTTCTGAAACACCTACAGAACAAATGCTGCAGTTATTTCGGTCTGATGAGATCAGAGAAGGAGTGATTAAAAAACATCAATTAATTCAGCATTACATTATAGATACAAACAAATTGCATTACCAAACAAATCTGATCAGGGAATTTGAGGATAATGTTTCGGTGAAAAAGACGCGATATGAATCAGTTGAAGTTGAGGTGTATGATAAAGATCCGGATATGGCCAGGGATATAATATTCAGTATGATAGATCTTTTCAATTTAAAAGTGAGAAAGTTACAGCGAGAAAAAACACGGGAGGTGTTGAATATCTGGGAAGGCCGCCTTAAACAGAAGCGAACTGAATTAGACAGCCTGAAGAGTTTTATGAATACCATCCGTGAAAAATCCAATATCCTGAAGTATGATTTACAGGTTAAAGAAGCTACACGGGGTTATGTTAGCGGAAACAGCAGGAAAGCATCTGAATTGCTTGATCAGCTGGAATTGTACGGAGGAGAAGTCCAGGTGCTTGAAGACCACCTGGAGAAAACGATGGAGGATTATAACTCCATTAAGCTTGATTATGAAAAGACTCTTAGTGATCTGACGAAGGAGCTAACTTATACCAATATTGTTACTAACCCGGTTTCTTCTGATATGAAATCCTATCCCATTCGCTGGCTGATTGTTTTTTGCTCCTTTTTTGCGAGTGTATTTTTTACATTTATCGTGGTGATATTCGTTGAGAAATATAGAAATTTTAAAGGAACTATTATATAAGGGAGCAGTGACAGAAAAACTTAAAATACGATGGGTGTATTTAATCAGCATAGTATACATACTGATTAATTCATTATTAATTGCCCATGAGCATTATTGGTTTTCTGTTTTGCCGGGGATTTTACTGGTGGTCTTGTTTTATTTGTTTGCTCTTGATAGTTTGTTGCTGATCATCACATTTTTTACACCAATTGCGGTGATATTCAGGGATAATGATTTTGGGCTTGGCGTTTCACTTCCTACGGAGCCCTTAATGTTTGGGATAGTGTTGGTTTTTTTCTTTAAGATTTTGTATGAAAATCATTTTGATGCCCGCATTAGCAAGCATCCTGTCAGTATTGCTATTATGCTTAGCCTGATATGGATGTTTCTTACTTCGATTACCAGCGAATTGCCCTGGGTTTCATTTAAGTATTTGATTGCACGATTATGGTTTGTAATACCTTTTTATTTTATTGCTACCCAACTATTCAGGAAACGAAAAAATATTAAAGTTTTCCTTTGGCTTTATCTTATTCCATTGATGGGGGTGATTTTTTACACCCTGATCAATCATGCACAGTATGGATTTGAAGAGGATCCCGGGCATTGGGTAATGACCCCGTTTTATAATGACCATACGGCATACGGTGCAGTTTTGGCTATGTTTTTGCCTGTTATTACCGTGTTTACAATCAATAAGGAATACACCAAAACTCAACGCTATATTTCCGGTATGGTGCTGGTTTTATTTCTTTTGGCTACTGTGCTGTCATATAGTCGTGCAGCCTGGGTAAGCGTGGCTGTTGCAGTGTTAGTTTGTACAGTAATCTTATTGCGGATCAGATTTTGGATTGTTTTATCGGGTGGTATCGTGGTGATCATGTTGCTGTTTGCATTCCAGAAAGATATCATCATGCGTCTTGAAAAAAATAAACAGGATTCTTCAGCACATATGTTGGAGCATGTGCAATCTATATCCAATATCTCTTCTGATGCTTCGAATCTGGAACGTATCAACCGCTGGCAGTCTGCCCTGCGAATGTTCAAACAAAGGCCATTTTTGGGTTGGGGCCCTGGAACATATCAGTTCTTATATGCTCCTTTTCAGTTCTCTCATGAGAAGACCATCATCAGTACTAATGCCGGTGATAAGGGCAATGCACACAGTGAATATATCGGTCCACTCTCTGAGTCAGGGGTTTTGGGAATGCTTACAATATTAGCTATAGTTGTTCTTGTTATCTATACCAGCCTGAAATTGCATAAAAGGTTGCCAGACGGTGAGTTGAAACTAATAAATCTGGCGTTGCTATTAGGATTAATAACCTATTTCACACATGGATTTCTGAATAATTTCCTGGATACGGATAAAGCATCTGTGCCTTTCTGGGGATTTATTGCTGCCATTATTTCCATACAGGTCTATCACATCGGTCAGGAAGAAAAAGAAACGAAGCCTGAAAAAAAGGTTTAAATGGTATTCACTTTTCGGTAAATTTCAGGGAGCTTTTTAATAAGCGCCAGTTCTTTCCATTTTTTTCTTGCTTCTTCAGCCGGTGTGCCAAAGTAGACTTTGTTGCCTTCCAGGTTTTTGTCAACTGACGAAGTTGCTAAAAGCACGGCACCTTTCCCGATAACAATGTCTTTCTGCACAGAGACCCTTCCCCAAAGGATAACATCATCTTCAATGCGGGTACATCCGGCAATAATAACAGCTGTAGCAAATAAGCAGTTTTTGCCAACCACAGTATCGTGTGCTACCTGGATGTGATTGTCGAGCTTGCTGCCCCACCCAATGATTGTATCGCCTGAAACACCTTTGTCAATAGTGCACAAAGCCCCTATTTCAACATTATCTTCAATGACTACTCTTCCACAGCTTACTAATTTGTCATGATAATCGGGGCGGCGTTTAAAATAGAATGCATCGGCACCCAGAACGCTGTTTGAATGGATTATTACATTATCCCCGATAATAGTGTTGTCGTATATACTGACATTTGAATGAATAAGGCAATTTTTCCCAATGCTGACATTGTTGCCCACAAATGCTCCATGCTGAATAACACTGCCTTCACCAACGGCAGCACTTTCACTCACCATCTGAACAGATGGGATAAATTTATGAAAAGTATTCACCAGTTTTACGTAGGCAGAAAAAGGATCATTGGAGACTATCAGGGTTTTTCCTTCGGGGGCTTCTGTTTCTTTATTGATTAATATTATTGTGGCCCTGGAATGTAATACTTTATCGTAGTATTTCGGATGGTCAACAAAGGTGAGGTCACCGTTTTCAACTACATGGATCTCATTCAGGCCATTCACTTTCTGCTGAGGATTGCCGATAATTTTACCTCCCACAACTTCAACAACTTCCTGAACAGTAACTGCAGGTTTTACTTTCATAAATGCAATTTATTCTTTTACCCTTTCACCATATTCATGGGTTCGGGTGTCAACTTTTATTTTCTCACCTTCATTAATAAAAAGAGGAACTTTCACTACAGCTCCGGTTTCAACAGTAGCATCCTTTAGTGTGTTGGTGGCTGTATTTCCTTTTTCTCCGGGTTCAGTATAGGTGACCTCAAGCACCACAAAGGGAGGAAGCTCGCATGAAAGAGGGGTTTCCGTATCTGCATGAAAAACGATTTCGACTTCCTGTCCGTCCTTTAGAAGTTCTGGTGCATTGATGATGTTTTCCTCAACAGGGATTTGATCGAATGTTTCATTATGCATAAAAATATATCCGGTATCGTCTTTATATAAAAACTGATAGGGCCTTCTTTCTACACGAGCCACATCAACTTTTACTCCTGCATTAAAAGTATGATTCAGTAATTTTCCGCTTGTCAGGCTCTTAAGTTTTGTTCTTACAAAAGCGCCTCCTTTTCCGGGCTTAACATGTTGAAATTCTACAATGGTAAATAAATCATTGTTCATGTCAAGGCATAGACCATTTCTAAAATCTGCTGTTGTAGCCATAATTATGATTTAATGTAAGGTGCAAATTTAGTTGAAAAAGTCAAAACTACAAACGAAGACTTGCTGTACAAAAGGAGATTTCGTCTTTTTGCATATTCGAACAAACAATTAACAGGCGTGAGTTTGTATAATCATTAATAAGTGAATGAAACCATTCAATTCCGTTAGCATCCAGGTTGCTTGCAGGTTCATCCAACAGGATTACTGGTGTTTCGGATAAAATTGCCAGCAGTAGTTTTACCCTTTGTTTCATTCCGGATGAATAGTGCCTGATACGTTTATTACTGGCTTTCTTAAGTCCGCTTAGTTCGATGGCATCATTATTTTTGATTCCATGGATGAACGATTTAAAATTTGTATGAAATGCAATCAATTCTTCGAGGGTAAATTCTTCAATAAGTTCAAGATAGGGCGCTGCAAAGCTTATGTGCTGATATACCTTATCCGGGTCTGTTTGATTACCTTTAATAGTGTGCGATATGCGTCCTTCAGAAGGATTTATTTTTCCGGCGATAATCTTAAGAAGGGTAGATTTTCCGGAGCCGTTGGGTCCTGTAATGGCTATATTTTTGGGAGGGTCAAATTGAAAATTCAGTCTCCTGAATACCCAGGTTTTATTATATTTTTTACCAATATCATGCAGTTGGATTATCATTTAGACTGCATATTGGGATAACGGGTATACCCCTTCATGATACCACTTTTTGATTTGTTGATAAATGAGAGGATTTCATCGCGCTCCGGAGTAGCCGGAATATCTGCTTCAATGATATTAATTGCCTGAGAAACGTTATATCCCCTGAGGTATATAAATCGGTAAATTTCCTGGATTTGATTGATTTGTTCATTTGTAAACCCTCTTCGGCGAAGGCCTATTGAATTAACCCCGACATACGACAGCGGCTCGCGGGCAGCTTTTGTATAGGGCGGAACATCTTTTCTTATCAGTGATCCGCCGGATATATACGTATGGCAACCGATATTTACGAATTGCTGCACGGCAACCAGTCCGTTTACAATGGCCCAGTCGTCGATGGTAATATGTCCTGCAAGGGTTGCACAATTTGCCAGGATTATTTTGTTCCCAAGAATACAGTCGTGGGCAACATGGGCATAGGCCATAATAAGGCAATTGTTTCCGATTACGGTTTCCCAGTTTGCTTTTGTACCACGGTTGATGGTAGCAAATTCACGAATAATGGTATTGTCTCCAATCTTTACAATTGTTTCCTCCCCTTTATATTTAAGGTCCTGTGGGATTGCTGATATAACAGCTCCGGGAAATATTTTGCAATTTTTACCAATGCGGGCACCTTCCATTATCGATACATTAGAACCTATCCATGTGCCTTCTTCTATGATGACATTTCTTTCAATATTTACAAAGGGTTCAATAACCACATTGCTGGCTACTTTCGCCTGTGGGTGGACGTATGCAAGAGGTTGATTCATTTAATATTCGGTTTTCTTAACTATTTTGGCTAATAATTCCGCTTCAGTAACTAAGGTATTGTTTGCAAATGCTTCTCCTTTCATATGACAAATTCCTCTTCTGATAGGAGATAAAAGCTCCATTCTAAATAAAAGGGTATCTCCGGGAACGACCCTGTTTCTGAATTTTACATTTTCAATTTTCATAAACAGGGGATCATAGAGTTTTGGATTTGTTAGGTTGCTCAGTATTAGTATTCCTCCAGTTTGGGCCATAGCCTCGACTTGCAAAACACCAGGCATTACGGGAAGATCAGGATAATGACCAATGAAGAAAGGTTCATTCATAGTCACATTTTTCAAACCGATCACATGCGAATCAGAAATTTCAAGAACTTTATCAATTAAGAGAAAAGGGGGCCTGTGTGGCAATATTTTCATGATCTCCTTGATGTCATAAACGGGTGGCTTGTTAACATTGACATGTGCAATTGGGTTTGTGTTCATTTCCTTAATATGTTCCTTAATAATTTTAGCAAATTCAACATTAGCAGTATGACCAGGCCTCTTAGCAATGATATGGGCTTTGATAGGTTGTCCGATTAAGGTCAGGTCTCCGATAACATCAAGTAATTTATGTCGGGCGGGTTCATTCGTGAAATTTAGTTCAATATTATTTAATATACCTTCATTCAGTACTTTTACTTTTGGTTTATTGAACAAGGCGGAAAGTTTATTCAGTTCTTCCTGCGAAATGATCCTGTTTACAAATACTATGGCGTTGCTGAGATCTCCTCCTTTTATGAGATTGTTATTAAGCAGATACTCCAGTTCATGGAGGAATACAAATGTTCTGCAGGGAGCTATCTCGTCCTTAAAATCTGCAATGGAATTCAACTCAGCATTCTGAGTTCCCAGGACTTTTGTTTCAAAATCAATGAATACGCTTAACCTGTATTCATCACTGGGAACAGCGATGATTTCTACTTTATTTTCGGGATCGCGGTAAGAAATTTCTTTTGTAAGTACAAAAGCTTTCCTTTCCTCATTTTGTATCTGCACACCGGCTTTAAACATTTCTTCAGTGAAGATACGCGAGCTGCCGTCAAGGATTGGTGTTTCGGAACAATCGAGCTCAATGAGGGCATTGTCAATACCTAAACCTGTAAGAGCAGCTAATATGTGTTCAACTGTTCGTATTCTGATTCCCTTGTCTTCTATGCTGGTTCCTCTGGAGGTGTCAACCACTAAATCTGCCGAGGCATTGATTTCAGGTTGCCCTTCAACGTCTGTTCGGCGAAATCTAATGCCATGATTTTCCAGTGCGGGCTTAATGATCATATGTACATTTCGCCCGGTATGTAAACCAGATCCGTTGATACTGACCGGTTTTTTAAGTGTTTTCTGTTTTTCTGTCATCTTCAGAGGCAAAGATAAAATAATTAGAAAAAAACCAACAGAAAATGGTTTATTTGTTAAAAAATAACAAAGAAATAATTATATGTAAACCAAGGGTTTAGCCGTGAAGTTATTTCTTATCCTGCTGATTTTCCAGTGCTTCTAGTCGTTTTATGATTTTTGCGAAATTTTTAAAATGGATATAAGCTTTTCTGTACTTCCTGATGTCAAAAGCAGGTGAACCGATAAGGATCTCATTGTCTTTCACATTACCGGAGATACCTGATTGGGCTGCTATTTTTACATTATCCCCAAGGGTAAGATGGCCGCTGATGCCTACCTGTCCGCCAATCATACAATTTTTCCCAACTTTTGTAGATCCTGCCACACCACTTTGAGCAGCCATAACAGTATTTTGTCCTATCTCAACATTGTGGGCGATCTGGATCAGGTTGTCAAGTTTTACTCCCTTCCGGATGATCGTGGAACCCAATGTTGCCCGGTCGATCGTTGTATTGGCTCCGATTTCTACATGATCTTCGATGATTACATTGCCAATTTGTGAAACCTTATCATATTGGTTGTTAACATTCGGGGCGAAGCCAAAACCATCGCTTCCGATAATTGCACCGGCATGCAGTGTACAATCACTACCTATTAAGTTGTCACAATAAATTCTTACACCGGCATATAGGATCGTATTTTTTCCAATGATTGTTCTGTCACCAATAAACGTGTGCGGATGAATTTTGACATTATCACCAATAACAACATTCTCCCCTATATATACAAAGTCTCCTATATACACATTCTTTCCGGTCTCAGCTGATTCAGCTATGCTTGCTTTCTTGGATATGCCTGATTTTTCTGATTTTATCTGATCATAAACTTTCAGAAGTTTAGCAAATGAAGAATAGGCATCTTTTACTCTGATCAGCGTGCACCTGATGTTTGCTTCTGGTTTAAAGTCTTCATTGACTATTACAATGGAGGCCTGTGTTTCGTAAATGAAGGGGGTATATTTGGGATTAGCTAAGAAACTTAATGACCCGGTTTTTCCTTCTTCTATCTTTGATAAGGTGTTTACCGTTATTTCAGGATTTCCATCAATTTTTCCTCCCAGCAATTCGGCAATCTTTTGCGCTGTAAACTCCATGAAGTATTTGTATTTAAAGACGGACGCAATTTACAAAAATATCAATCATAATTTCGCATTAATTTCAAATCAATCCAGATTGATTTCTTTGGGAAAATAAAGAAAGTGTTTGGTAGTGCTTTTGGAAAGAATACGAATGTTTAGCTGGTCAGCTTTTTTGGAAATATCGGAAATACTACCGTTTTTGCTCAGGATATATATTTTATCCTGCTTCGGATTATAAGCATGATTGATAATGTTTCCGGTGTGCACAAGGTATTTAGCATCTTCCCGATCTATTGAGAAACATTGGGTGCATTTTTTCCTGATGCTTTCAATGAGTTTTTCCTCAAATGGTTTATCCTGAATGATCAGACGGTTTAGTTGGCGGTTCACAAGTTTCTTGCTTAACAGCGACAAAATATTGTCAGGATGCTTCGTCCACACTTTTATGGCAGAAAAAATATCCAGGTCATCCAGAGCTGCAAACCGCTCTAGATTTACAGGATTTTTCCTGAATTCGTCTTTGTTAAGCTTGGCTTTAAGAAAATACAGAAAATCCGGACTGCCAAACAATTCCTGACCTTCACCTGCTAGTTCCATAGCACGGTTTAAAATTGTGATCAGCAGGTGTTCGGCTGAAACAACGGTTTTATGAAAATATACCTGCCAATACATTATTCTCCGTGCAATGATAAACTTCTCAATGGAGTAAATGCCTTTTTCCTCGGCAATCAATTGATTATCCCGGATGTTGAACATTTTTATGATACGTTCTGTACCTATGACCCCTTCAGATACACCTGTGTAATAGGAATCTCTTTTTAAGAAATCAAGGCGGTCTACATCAAGCTGGCTGGAAACTAACTGATGGAGGAACTCTTTCTGGTATTTATTATTGAAGATTTGTATCGCAAGATCGAGCTTATTATTGAATTCAAGATTCAATTTGTTCATTAAGAGTGCGGAAAGGAACTCGTGGCTGGTTCCTTTTACAATGCTGTTTTCCAGTGCATGAGAGAAAGGTCCGTGCCCGATATCATGCAATAATATAGCAATTAATACAGCTTCCTCCTCTTCCGGCAGGATGTTATGTCCTTTAGATTTAAGGGTATTAATGGCCTGCATCATCAGGTGCATGGCACCGATAGCATGATGAAAGCGGGTGTGTAAGGCTCCGGGATAAACTAAATGAGTTAATCCAAGCTGTTTGATCCGACGTAAGCGCTGAAAACAGGGATGTTCAATTATGTCAAAAGCTAAATCCCCCGGTATGGTAATAAATCCATAAACCGGATCATTAAAAATTTTTCTCTTATTTGTTAAGGAACTCTTCAAGATATATCCCTAATTTTGTTTATTCTAAAAAAGGCAATAATTGCTTAATTTAACAGTATATTACTTTAAATTCTTTTTAGCAAATTTACATTAATATCATATAACACAGATTAAAATGGCACAAGTTAAGATTTTATGGGCTGATGATGAAATTGAACTTTTGAAACCCCATGTTTTGTTTCTGAAAGAAAAGGGATACGAGGTGGCAACGACAAATAGCGGAGATGGTGCCTTGGAATTGATTGGCAATGATGATTTTGATATTATTTTTTTGGATGAGAATATGCCTGGATTAACGGGTTTGGAAACTTTGTCAGCTATTAAAAACCTAAAGCCCAATCTTCCCGTCGTAATGATTACAAAGAGTGAGGAAGAAACCATAATGGAAGAGGCAATAGGTTCTAATATTGCGGATTATCTTATTAAACCTGTTAATCCGAATCAGATACTGCTTTGCCTGAAGAAAAACCTGGAGAATAAGCGTTTGGTTAGTGAAAAAACTGCCCATGCTTATCAGCGGGAGTTCAGAAGCATTGGAATGGATATTTCGCCAAACCTCAGCCCTGATAAATGGAAAGAAATATACAGAAAGTTGGTTTATTGGGAACTGGAACTGGAAAAAAGCGATGATGAGGGTATTTTAGAAGTACTAAATATGCAGAAAGAAGAGGCCAATACAGTATTTGCAAAATTTATAAAGAATAATTATGAAGACTGGTTAAAAGGCAATACAGAGGATAAACCGGTTCAGTCTCATACCCTGATTAAAGAAAAACTTTTTCCGCTATTGGATGAATCACCCAAAACATTCTTAATCCTGATCGACAACCTGAGATTTGATCAATGGAAGATTATCCAGCCATTGATTGAGGAATACTACAGAATCCTGGAGGACGACATGTATTACAGTATCCTGCCAACAGCCACTCAATATGCCAGGAATGCATTGTTTGCAGGGTTGCTGCCTGCAGAGATTGAAAAAAAATATCCGGCATACTGGGTAAATGAAGCAGATGATGAGGGAAAGAATAAATATGAGAATGAATTGATGCAGGAGCAGCTGAAACGTTTTGGCAAGGCTTATAAATTCAATTACCATAAAGTGTTGAATCTGAATTATGGGAGGAAACTTTATGATAATCTTTCTAATCTCATGAATCAGCCCCTGAATGTGATTGTCTATAATTTTGTTGATATGCTCTCGCATGCTCGTACTGATATGGAGATTATCAGGGAATTGGCCGATGATGAGCCTGCCTATCGCTCATTGATGTTGTCATGGTTCGAACATTCAGCACTATTTGATATCCTTAAGTTTCTTGCTGAAAAAAAGGTAAATGTGCTGCTTACAACTGATCATGGTTCCGTAAGGGTGTTTGATCCTGTGAAAGTAAAAGGGGACAAGAATACAAGTACGAACCTTCGCTATAAGATGGGTAAAAGCCTGGGTTATGATGAAAATGATGTGTATGAGGTGCGCAATCCGCTTGATATTTTCCTTCCCAGGATCAATGTCAGTTCTTCCTTTATCTTTTGCCGGAATAATGATTTTTTTGCGTATCCCAACAATTACAATTACTATGTAAATTATTATAAAAACACCTTTCAGCATGGCGGTATAAGCATGGAGGAGATGTTGGTTCCGGTAATCTCCTTAAAAGCAAGATAATATGGCAAAACCCTGCGTAATTGAATGTCCTCATCAACAGGATTTGGCAAGCGTTGCATCCCTTATTCTGAATAATTATAGTACGTTTTATATATATGCACTTTATGGCCGCTTAGGTGCAGGTAAAACAACCTTGACAAAGGAAATATGCACCTTATTGGGAGTTAATGGCAACATGAGCAGCCCTACATTTTCCCTGGTAAACGAATATGAGAGTGAGCGGGGAGAGATAATTTATCATCTCGATCTTTACAGAATAAATACCGTTGAAGAACTATTTGATATTGGTTATGAAGAATATCTCTTTAGCGGGAACAAATGTTTTATTGAATGGCCGGATATTATGGAGGATTTGCTTCAGGAGAAATACCTTGAGATCCGAATACAAACCGACAAAGATACTGACTGTAGGATTATTAATATCACTCCATTCGAAGCTTCATTTTAGGATTTGTGTTTTTTTCGTAAATTAGTATTCACAAATATTCAGGTAACAGTAAATAAATGAATCAGAATAACCTGTTAAATTTTTCTGAGGGCGGAAAATTATTGCCTAAAGAAGAGGTTCTGGAAACAACCAGACACAAAAGAACGCTAAAGATTGGCATTCCGAAAGAGACCAGTTATCAGGAGAACAGGGTTAGTTTATGTCCTGCTATGGTGGAGTTTCTGTCGGATTTAGGGCATGAGATATATATTGAGAAAGATGCCGGATCAAAAGCATGTTTTACGGATCATGAATACGGTGAATCTGGAGGAAGAATAGTGAGAAGAGCAGAAGAAGTTTTCCAGACCGATATGGTTTTAAAAATTGCTCCGCTTAGTAAAATTGAGCTTGGATATGTAAAAGAGCGGCAAACGATCGTATCTGCCCTGCATTTTACGGCACAAAATGCACCGTATTTTAAAACCCTTATGAACAAAAAGATTACAGCTATCTCTTTTGAACACATCAGGGACAAAACCAATGCTTTTCCGGTCATACAATCACTTAGTGAAATAGTAGGGAACAATGTCATGATGATTGCCGGGGAATATCTTGGCAGCCAAAACTATGGAAAAGGTCTTATGGTTGGAGGTATTTCCGGGGTCACCCCAACTGAGGTTGTTATTTTTGGAGCAGGAACTGTTGGGGTAAAAGCGGCCCGTGTTGCACTTGGGTTGGGTGCCAGTATAAAGGTATTTGATAATTCCATATATAAGCTAAGGTCATTGCAGGATAAACTGGGAGTGCGTTTGTACACTTCTGTATTTCATCCCAAGGTATTGGAAAAAGCCCTGATCAATGCGGATGTTGTTATTGGCGCTCTTCATTACCCTGAAGGCCAGAACGGTTATGTTATCGGTGAGGAGATGGTAAAAAGAATGAAAGAGGGCTCTGTCATCATTGATGTGAGTATCGACCAGGGAGGATGTTTTGAAACTTCCAGGGTTACAAATCATAATGATCCTGTTTTTATTAAGCATGGTGTTACCCATTACGGAGTTCCAAATATTTGTTCACGTGTACCTCGTACCGCATCCTATGCAATTAGTAATTATTTTGCAAATATTATTCAGATGATAGGTGAGGAGGGAGGAATAGAGCATATGCTCAAGGCCGATTATGGTGTTCGCCAGGGGGTATACCTTTACAAAGGAATCCTCTCCAAGAAATTTATCGGGGAGCGATACGGCTTACCTTACCAGGACATTGAGCTTTTAATGGCTGCCTACAAAAATATTTAACAGCAGCAGCTGCAGGGCAGCTGCTGCTGTTAAATATTTTTATTTTACTTTCCTTTCAGCCGCTTCCGGTTGTGGTGATTCGTAATATGATTTGGATTTTGAAAGGACTGTTTCTGGTAATATTTTCACTGTGTAGGTGTATGAAGCTTCAGCAGCATTGGTGATTCCATCAATAGTAACGGTATAAAGCACGTCGTTATTCCCAGAAGTGTTAATGTTATTGGGTTTCCAAACGACACGTGCATCCGGAGCGCCTCCTGAACTGGCAACATGAATAATGTTTAGGGTAACATCAGCACCCAGTTCATCTTTCATAGTAACAGTGGCATTGCTGAAATTAGCATTCGGAATACTGAATGACCACCTTTCGAAAACCAATGGAGCTGGGATAAATCCATCCGGAGGATAGGCAACGAAATCCGGCATATCAGCAGGCAGGGTAGTTCCAAGGTTGTCTTTCCACATTAAACAGTTTGTAGATGAAGTGGATCCGTGGCCTATAGCAGTTAATTGTGGATACAGTATCCAGGCTCTGTGCCCTACAGGTTCATTGCCTGCTCCATAATCTTCAATGTAACCTGTTACAGCATTTGAAGCATGCACAGCTGTTGGGCCATCATAGGAGCCCCAGCCAATGTTTGAGCCTCCGGCAGCATCGTAGCCATCCTGGGTCCAGCATTGCCATGATTGGGGTGGATTATGACTGAGATTATTATTTGCTTTAAAAATTAATGCGGCTTCCTGGCACATAGAATTTTGGTTTGGGTTATGCACTACATCTCCCGGTAAACCTACCAGCTCCCTGAAATAATTCACGCGTTTCACGGTAGCGTTTTGAGCTGCCTGGCTTACATCTCCGGCAACGCAACCTGTGGTGCTTCCGGTCCAACCCGGATCTGCACATTCTGAGCCCAAATAATCATCTTTATAATTTTTTATGGCTTTTTCCCTTTCGGTCAAATTTGAAGGATCATCATTATTGTTGCCATTATCATCGTCATCCTTATTACAGGAAGATATTACAAGGCTTAGAAATAAAAATGAAAACAGGTAAAAAACAATTCTTTTCTTCATTCTTTGAGATATTTGATATTGGTTAAACTAAGACGGCAAAGATATAATTTATTTAGATTGAAAATAAAAAAAGCACCTGCTGAAACCTCACCAGATGCTTAAATATGGATTTTGAAGATTATAACTCGTACATTTCCAATGTAATGTTCATGTCATTTCCTGCTGAGATGTTTACAGGTTTTGTGTGAAAACCAAATACATCCCCGCTTGAAAATGTTCCGCTGTTATCCAGGTCTTTCCAGGCCATAAGATACAGTTTTCCCGGACTAAGATCAAAGAAATTCGCTACGGAGCTATTGGCACTTCCGCCGGCAGCAGAAGTATGTTTCACATCATCAAACAAGGCACTTTTATGAAGTTCAACTGTTAATGTGCTTACATCCACTGTTTCTCCGTCCATTGGTATGCAGGTAACAGTGAGGTCAGCATATTGTGGTTCCTCTTCTTTTTTACATGCACTGGCAATAAGTACAATTACCAGTAAGGAAAGGATGGTTTTAATAATTTGATTTTTCATGATATATGTTTTATCGGATACTGAATTTTTTTATGACTTGCTCATTATCTGTGCTGGCTGATAAGAGATATAAACCGGAAGGAAAATCAGAAAGCTGAATGTCTTCTGAAAACACATGTTGGTTTTTATGAAGAACCGTTTTCTCAATTGTTTTTCCACTCAGATCTTTAATGCTGATCACAATATCCCCTTTGAAATTATTGATGATTTTCAGGTTGAAATTGCCATCGCAGGGATTTGGGAATAATTGCACGGCATCGCTCAAGGGAATATCTTCTATTCCGGCATACACAAGATCAATATTTTCTTCACCGGTTGTTTCTGCCTGGGACACAAAATTACTAAGCGTGGGATCAGGATAACAGTCGGTAATGGCAATTTGCTGTGAGGTGAAATTTCCGCCACTGGGGTTGATGTTGGTGATGTAAAAGTATCCATCTGCCATTCCTCCCCATCCAAAATTGAAATGGAAATGATTAGGATATTGGAATCCATCACAGACAAAGGCATGGGAACCACCGGCGTAGAGCAGGGGGCGTTTATTGATCAGGTCGGCCCTAAGGAGGATTTCCCAGTAGATGTTGTTAAACGAGGTTTTCCATTGGTCAAGGGTGTTATTCGAATATTTGAAGTATTGAACCATGGCCAGGCGTGCATCTGACATGGAAGCACCGGAGCCATAAGGACTATAGTTCATATTTACTGAGACACCGCAGTGATACATGAGTTTGGCAACATCGGCATTCGGGCTGTTTACCACATCAGGCATATTATTGTAGTTATAGGTTGCTTTTGAGAAATCTACTGAAAGCATTCCATAATTAGAACTGTAAGTGTGTGATCCTTTGCCCTTATGCGGATGTGCCCAGTACTTCATGACTTGAGCCATGGCTGTTGCAACACATCCTGTTACGGAACCACCCGGGCAACTGTCATTGTAATACGGGCTTTGATCCCAATTTGTACTTAATAAAGGACCAACAGTTGACAGTGTTCCTTTCTGGAAAGGGTCAGATAAATAGGCATTCCATACGGCATCAATCTCAGATGTTGAAGGAAGTTTTTCTTCGATGATTTCAATCATTTGAAGCTTATAAGATTCCATTAATTCGAAAAAAGCAGGTGGGAATTCAGATTCAATATAATTTCCACCCAGGCCATAAGCAAGAACAGGGTAGGCATGGTCATCGGCTGAAATAATGACATATCCTCCCTGATTAGCTACATTGAAAATGTAATACAGGGGAGTTTGTTTATGATATGTTGCTGTTTCTGATGAAAAAACAATATCATTATAATTTACTTCTTCAAAATCTGAAGCACGTTCAAAGTAAACATTTTTAGCCACAAGACGAGCCTTGGTAATGTCTACATGCTCTGCATAAATGGTGGTTAAAACAAAAAACAGAGCACTAATTATTAATATAACTTTTTTTATTTGCATGGTAAAAATTATTATCTGTGTGTTAAAGTAATTTTTCAAATTTGGATAATTTGTTTTCCCGGATCACTTCATTGACATCTTCCGGTATACTGACATAATTATATCTTGGTCCCAGATTGTACAATTCAGTCAGGGGAGCATTGTCAATGATTTTGTTATAAAGGTCTGCAGCAGATGGAGTTTCTTTTAACTGACTGTATTCTTCGTATGTATACGAAATAAAAGCTACATTTATTCCAATGCCGCGGTTGTCGATCAGGTATCCCTGCTCAGCCAGGGTGGGATAAGCAAATTTACCTTTGAAGTAAATGTCTTTTATGTCAGGAAAAGAGATGATTTCTGACTTGTCTGCCGAAAGGACGACAGGTATGTTTTTGCTGTAATCTGCTTTAGTTTTATAAAGAAGGAGCGGCGGACTGCTAAGACCCATAACCGGTTCCTTTTGTTCCTTTTGTTCCTTTTTATCCTGCGACATGGTCTGCGTAGTTTGCTGTTTTGATTTACATCCGTTAAACAATAAGCTTGCACATAATAGGATGAATACTAACAGATTCATTTGTTTCATGAGGGGTAAATATTTAGTATAATATCAATTGAATTGGTAACTATAATTCCGCTTGTTTTCCTTTCGTATCAGATCACAAATTTATAGTTAATAGCCTGTAAAATCTAAGCTTTTCATTATTTTTATTAAGTCTATATTAACTTCTGGGGTTGAAATTCAGATGAATATAGGTAAAGTCTTCTATGACTTGGGAAGTATTTTCTACGAAAGGGAAATAAAAAAAACCCTGCTAACATACTTCCATTACCAGGGAAGTATGTTAGCAGGGTTTTCTATACTTTTTCTGTTTAAATCAAAACCAGCTGTTGCTGTTTCCAAATAAATAAAATTTATTTGTTTTGTAATTTCCTGGCAGCGTTTTTTATTTCATTAAAATACATAGCAAAAGATCTATACAGAAAGTGTGTCCATTTTCCAAAAGGTACTATTATTAATGCCCATTGCACTAAAACGGTAAGATGAAATAAAAAAACCCAAAAAACACTTTCGAGTAAATTCAAATCAATAAGAAGTCGTACAACAAAAGCCGAAAATCCCATAAGCATTAACCATATTACAAAAAACCAATCTGAAAGGTGTGAGAAAGTACTTTTTTCAGTTTTTTTATTAATTCTTCGGATTATAAAATCAATAGTAACAATAAATATTATAGCACTAAAAACATAACCCATAATAATTATAAATATATTTTCTGCTCCAAACCAATCGAGGAATACAGTTGTAAAAAGTAACAACAAATAGCTAGCTACAAGAATAAAATGTTCAAACCACCACAATTTATTATCATTTTTTTCAGTATCTTCTGAACAAGACAACATTCGTTTCTGAGTAAACATATGTAAAAATAGCTCAGTAATTGGATAAATGTATTTTTTAATATTAAATTTTTTAGTTTTATTCCAAACCGAATATTTCCACATTCTGAAAATATTAGGAAGCAAAATCACAACAAAAACTCCCCCAATAGCAAACATTTCAAATAAATGTCCATAATGTAACCACTCTTCTTTATTGAAAATACCTGAAAATGAAAAACCCGCTATCGCTATTATAATAAGTAAAAAGGATATAATATAAGCAACTGTATTACGATAGAATAAACCAGAAAAACCTGTCCAATCGTATTTAGAAGTTAAATATCTTCTTAAAGACATCATTAATTCACCGGGGTTAGCAGTTTGAGGGCATGTTTCACTACACTCGCCACAATAATAGCACAACCAAGGGTCTACAGACGTTTTTAATTCATCTTCCAATCCAAGTACGGAATATCTAACCATTTTTCTTGGAAAAGAATTTTCTTCGGTTGATAATGAACAGACAGCAGTGCAATTACCACAATTATAGCACGCATTAAGGTCGAACCCCCCAAATTCATTTATTTTTTTTGAAAAATCAGGATTTATCTTTGCCATTTTCTTTTATTTCTTTAAATTATAAAAATAATATTCGTCCATATCGTCAATGTCTCCCGCAACAATATATCCATATCTTATCAATGTCATTAAATTGAAGGTTACAATTTCTGATGGCATATTTATTTCAGCAGCAATTTGAGGAATAGTCTTTTGCTCAGTTTCCAAACACTTTAAAATACTTTTTCTGATGTGATTAAATGATTTAATTTTATCTTTAACTTCTTGAGAAACTTTTCTCTTTTCTTTTATTATATCAATTGTTTTGCTCATCTCTATAAAATTTTAGTTATGTTAACTAATTAATGCATCAATCATGCTTTCAATTTCTATATCTGTATAGCCGATTAGTTGTATAGAATTTGTAGGACAAACAGGCAAGCACATTCCACAACCTTTACAATTGGCTTCATTAACTTGGGCTACTTGTTTTCCATTATACTCTATTTTTTCAATTGCAGAAAAAGGAATTATAAGAACTCTAGAATCATTTTTATTTCTTAAATCCCCAAAAACAGTATCATGAAAAAAATCTGGCTGACAACTTTCATTTTATTCTTATTTTTTATTGGATACAGCCAAATAAATGTTGTTAATTATTACAAATTTTCAGACTCCAGTTATAACTTTTCATCATATCTGGATAACAACGACAACTTCGGACAAACTGTTGAATTAATAGGGGATCTGAATGGAGATGGCATTCGGGAAATTGCGGTGGGATCACAAGGGGATGATGACGGAGGTACCAACAAGGGTGCTGTTTATATTCTATTTACAAATGGAGAGGGTTTAATTGGCAGTGTGCAAAAGATAAGTGCTACACAGGGTAACTTTTTCGGTAATATTCAGAGTAACGATTATTTTGGTGCATCCATTGCTGACATTGGTGATTTCAATAATGATGGCATTTCAGATATTGCGGTTAGCTCGCTTGATTATGGCTCCGGTGCAATTTGGTTGTTATATCTTGACACAAACGGAACAGTTAAATCGCATTCATTGATTACACCCGGCCAAGGTGGATTTAATCCACCGATTAACGGAGACAGGTTCGGACTGGAAATAGAAAACCTGGGCGATTTTGATGGCAATGGAACTATTGACTTGGCTGTAGGCTCAAGGGAAGATGACGGTGGTACATGGAGAGGGGCCATGTATATTTTGTTATTAGACTCTCTTGGTATCGTTGACACCTCATACAAAATCAGTGACACATATGGCAACTTTACAGGTACTCTTGATGATGAAGACTTTTTTGGAATATGTATAACCAACATTGGAGATTTTGATAGTGATGGAGTCAATGACCTGGCCGTTGGTGCCCGCTGTGACGATGACGGGGGTGCTAACAAGGGAGCTGTATGGCTTTTATTCCTGAATGCCAATGGTACCGTAAAATCCCATTTAAAAATAAACGAGAATTCTCTTGGAGGCTCTGCCATTCTTAACAATCACGATCGCTTTGGAGGAAGTGTTGATAATATGGGAGATATTGACGGTGATGGAATAATTGATTTAGCTGTGGGAGCAATCGGATATCCTGCCTATTCAAATCACACAGGAAGCATTTGGATACTATATCTAAATGCCAATGGCACCGTAAAAGCTTCTGAAGAAATAAAACAAAACAGCAGTGGATTCACAGGTATACTTGATGCAGATGACCAATTTGCCTACGACTTATCTTGTATTGGAGATTTTGATTACAATGGTACTGCCGATTTAATGGTAGGAGCAAGAGGTGATGATGATGGTGGTACCGACAAAGGAGCTGCCTGGATACTTTTCCTCGATCACATCCCATCATCCATAAATAATTATTATAGCACAAGCAATATCGATGTTTTTCCTAATCCATGTCAGGACATAATCAATATTGTTATTCCCGGTAATTTGCACCCCACTAAGATTGAGATCAGTAACCAACTCGGACAATCACTCATAAGGGAAACCTCAAATGAAATTGAGCATTCAATTGATATAAGCTCTTTCCCTAATGGAATGTATTTTGTCATAATATTGCATGATAAGAAAGTTATGGTAAAGAAAATCATAAAAGGATAACTTGTTTTCAGCGGCACCCTAACCCACATAACACCAGGTCTATTTCTAATTCTGGTGTTTTTTTTCACCCTCCCCCCGGAACAAATCTAAGCCCTCTGAGATAAATAAGTAAAAACCATGGCTCTGATTCATACCAATATCCTGGTGCATATCCTCCTGGTTGTGCAAAACAGACAGGAAATAATCGAAGCGAACCTTATGCTTAAATTAACTCATTTCATTAATGAGGTGCTCCTTAATAAAAAAAACCAACCCCTCGCGGTGAATGGATATAAAAATCATATCCACATATTTATCCGCCTTAACCCGACCTCCAATATTTCAGATATTGTTAGAGACATTAAATCCCGGTCTTCTAAATGGCTAAACCAAAACAAAGCATTTCCCAAAAAATTCAGCTGGCAACCCGGCTATTGCGCCTTTGGCCATACCGACAAGGAATCAGTCAACCTGGTGGATTTTATAAAAAATCAACATAAATATCATGAAAAAACCGATTTTAGAAACGAATTTCGTATGATGCTGAAAAGATACAACTGCTTTGGACAGAAAGCATCCTGAAAGTCTTATGCAATTTATGTAAACTCAATATGCAGAGCCTTTTAAAATTTTTTTATATACTGCCAGAGACTGCGAAGAGGTTTGTTTGTATCAAACTCAATACTTACACTAAAGTGCTGGCTTATATTGGTGTATGGCTGCTTCCTGCCACTGTCGTCCCTTGTTAGTGATTGTACAGGCCTGTTCCAAATGCCCAGTTTCAACAAATCACCTGATGACAAACTGGTAATATTAAAGACCTCAATATGCAGGATGTTATTCTTGCTAAGATAAACACTTATTTTTGCCGAACCTATAAATCCGGGAATATTGTATATCGACAGCCCATGATCAAAAAATTCAGAAAAGGCATTTTGATATCCAAAACGATAAACCCTGGCATGTATGTTTCTTATTTGCGCTGTATCGTTATTTCGAATGGCTTTACGGTTAAGCCGGTACCATTCCAGCATGGCATTGTTTACCATATCAGAACCCAATACCCTGTGGCTTACCACCCCGTTTTTTGTGAAAATAATGTTTTCAGGCCCCTCCCCGTAAATGAAATTTCCCAGCAGGAAATTTATAAGTGCCTTATCGGTAATCTGAATATCCGGAAAATGGAAAAATTCGCGCTTATTTACAAATAGATTCTGTTTGCGTGCATCACTTTCAGGAGCATCGGTATTGTAAGGCAAGAAGGTCGCCTTTTCCTTTCTCCCCATTGCCAGAATACTATCCCGCCATTGATAATATAAGGCATCCCCACCAGAAAAGGTATAAAGATATTTAACAACAATTGAAGGATCCCGCTCATCCTGCCATTCGGGATTAATGAACTGTTCAGGTTTTTCTTCCGGACTTTCCTGTGCACAGGTAATAGCATGCAACTGTATACCTGTTAAGAAGAATACCATCAAACCAAATCGCAAAATGTTTTCTGGAAATTCGAATGAATTCACATCAGGATATTATCTGTAAAGATATACATTGCCGGTTTTGATTCCCTCCTCTTCCAGGATAACATTGCCCACGCCATCATAGGTAATAATGTACATATAAAAACCCAGGGGAGCCTCATCACCAGTATTAATATCGGTACCGTACCAACCCACCAAGGGATCATCTGATTCAAAGATTAATTCACCAAAACGATTATAGACATGTATCTTGTAATTTATCAAATCTTCGGTAATTGGCTTAAAAACATCATTAGTGCCATCGCCATTAGGGGTAAATGCATTGGGCACCCAGATTGAATGACAATCCAGGATTCGCACAGAGTCTGAAGCATAGCAATTCCCGTTATTAACAGTAACCCTGTAAGTACCTGTTTCATATACCGTATACTTCCGGGAAGTGCTTCCATCCTGCCAAACATAATTATCAGCATCTAAGCCTGCATCCAGTGTAATATACGGGATACATAAATACCTGGTTCCTCCAAGATGTAAATCCGGCCGTCTGTCGATATTAACAGAAACAGAGTCGACCACGTTACAACCATTCATATCAACAGCTTGTAGCCAATATAGACCGGCATTTGTAACGGTGAAGGTTTGATTCGTGGATCCGTCCTGCCAAAGATAGGAAGCAAAACCAGACCCAGGATCCAATACCAGCTCCTCATCAGAACATATAGTAGTATCTCCTCCCAGGTTGGCCTGGGAAGAAGGGTAAATAGTTATATCAATGGTATCTAAAGCAATTCCGCATTGGTCGCTAACTGCAACCCAATAAGTTCCTTGTGTTCCGGTAGAATACGTCTGATTCATGGAAAAATCCTGCCAGACATATGTTTGAAATCCTGGCCCGGGATCCAGGGTTATGGTATCACCAAGGCAAATAGAGGTGTCGGGCCCCAGATAAATATAAGGAGCTGCAAGCAAGGAATCTATAAATAAACTATCACGGGCAGGGCCACAGGCATTGGTAACTTCCACCCAATATAACTGGGATGTACCGGCCTCATAAACAGAATCCACACTTCCATCCTGCCATTCGTAAGTCAGAAATCCGGAACCGGCATTCAAAATAATGGTATCCCCGGCACAAATATTTGTATCAGGCCCCAAATC
The DNA here is from genome assembly GCA_964654725.1 of uncultured Lentimicrobiaceae bacterium. Taxonomy (GTDB): domain Bacteria; phylum Bacteroidota; class Bacteroidia; order Bacteroidales; family CAZZLL01; genus CAZZLL01. The sequence continues at coordinate 56,383 of CAZZLL010000005.1, forward strand.
CACTACGGCAGGGACATCCAGAAAAACATCAATGGAATCGCGATTTACACAACCATTAGAATCCGTTACTTCTACCCAGTAGGTTCCGGCATTCGTTGTCTGGGCCGTTTGGGCAATGGTACTATTCCACCATAAATAGTTTACATATCCACTTCCAGCATCTAATGTTAAAATACTTCCGGTACAAATTGTTGTATCCCCGTCTGCATGAAGAGAAACATTAGGTAAAGGCTGAATAATTATTATCTGGTTAAAATTGTATACGATACTGCCGCTGTAACTTATTAAACTTACATTGTATGAACCCGGAGAAGAAAATATGTGAAAAGGAGTAAAGGATGTTGATGTATTATTGGCCCCTGATGCTATATCGTCAAAATTCCACCTGATAGAATCCAGACCGCTGGTATTTGTAATGCTGAACTGTGTACTGTCACCAAAACATGAATTCTGATAAGTAAAGGTAGTCAGAAGATTATACTGCGAAAAAACAGGTATAGCAAAGAAAAGACACAGAATCAGGGCTGGCAGATTTCGTTTCATTATGTTGCTTATTATGCTGTTTTCATTATATATGACAGGATAAAATCAATAAAAGTTGCTTGTCTTTAATATTGATTCTTTTATAGATACTTCCTCAATTAACAAAAATAATAATTAATTCCTTTTATCAAAAGAAAATCTTATTATCCCACGCATAGAGATTACTACGCTAATATCCTGAAAAAGATACAAACTTTCCTGCCAAAATTCACTATTGAATGATTACTTCATCAATAAACAGCCAGGCTTTCTCCCCTACTGAAATATGCCATTCCGGCACCCTGCCGATACTCTTTGCAAATACTTTGACATATCTGGCTTTCAGCGGTTTCGTATATTTACCCCATGCCATTGAGCCTTCCCTGCCCAATAGGGCATAATATATCTCAGCATTGGTATCAACAGATAGTATTTCTAATTGAATGCTATCACTAAAAGTACGAATGGCGGGTGCAAAAAGCGGTGAAGGGATCATCATATCGTCATGAATGTGGGTAAGCGGCCGTTGACCGGCATTACTGCCAAATTCCCTGTTGGGTACAGCTTAGCTCAGCTTTCACATTTTCATCGTCGAGGTATACAGAATAATATCCGGGTTCTGCAATTTCATTTTTATGATCAAAAGTGGAATGCACCCAATGATCTTCATCTGCTCTGTCATCAACACTCAGTACCCCCCCGGTACCAATAAATGGATCAACGTAATTACAGGGATCCTCAATGGTTTTGTTTTTGCTGCAACTCAGCAGGAGCAGAGAAAAAACAGCAATGACAGGTAGTAGTTGAAAAACATTTTTCATCATTTCATGGAGAGATTTCTTTCCAAACAAGGGCACTGCTGCCCATAACAGCCGCATCCGCGCCGGGAAGTGAAGAAGGTAATAATTTAACCTTGTTCTTATAAATATGCAATAAAAAAGACTCCATATATCGTTTCACAGGTTCAAAAATCAGATCTCCGGCCTGGGCAAGTCCACCAAAAAGAAAAATGGCTTCCGGACTGGTATGGGCAATTGCATCAGCTAATTTTAATCCAAGTATCCGTCCTGTAAAATCAAAGGCATTTTGAGCTAAAGCATCTCCCGAAAGGGCTGCTTCTTCAATTTTTTTACCGCTGATATCCCCAATGGTTTTGATGTTTTCATTGAGAACGCTTTCTTTTCCCTGCTGCAGCCACTCCCACACCGTTCTGCGTATTCCGGTAGCTGAGGCATAAGTTTCCAGACATCCTTTTCTGCCACATCCACACATTCGGCCTTCCGGGTCAACAATAGTATGTCCTATTTCACCGGCAAAACCATCATGTCCGTAAACGAGATCTCCATTCACAACGATACCACTGCCCAAACCAGTCCCCAGGGTAATCAGGATAAAATCTTTCATCCCCATTGCCCCCCCATACAACATTTCACCAATAGCTGCAGCATTAGCATCATTCGTTAATACAACAGACCCGCTATAATGTTCTTTTAGTAAATCAACCAAGGGAACGACCCCCTTCCATTTCAGGTTGGGTGCAAACTCTATGGTTCCTTTGTAGAAATTTCCGTTCGGAGCACCTATTCCAATACCACATTCCTGATAAGTGATATCAATGGCCATTTTCAGTTTATTGATCTTAACCAATAAAGCGTGTAAATATTCCTTTACATCATTATAGGCTGATGTTAATAGTGTTCCACTAACCAATATATTTCCCTTTCTGTCCACAAATCCAATTTGTGTATTTGTACCTCCAATATCGATTCCTATTGCATACTTTTTCATATATGTTTTATCAATTCATTCATATTAAATCAGGGACTATTGCTGAAATTTTTGGGCATTATCACCTTAAACCCTTTCCATCCGTAATAAGCCAGGTAGATATAAGCAATCAAAGGTACAATAAAGGAAATATGGTAGGAGGCAAATAGTTTAGCAACAGCTCCCTGTGCAAGGGGAATCAATGCACCGCCTAAAATCATCATTACCAACAGGGATGAACCCTGGCTGGTATATTTGCCAAGATCCTTAATAGCCAGTGTAAAAATATTGGACCACATGATGGAATTAAATAAGCCGACGGCAATGACCGTCCACATAGCAATTCTTCCACCGGAAAGCAGGGTAGTTACCAATAACACTATGATAAGAAGGGCAAATACCATCAGGCTTCGATGGGGTAAAAATTTCGCAATCATACCCAGTTTAAGGTGCCTGAATTTCAATGCACCGGCATTATTGGGAATTTCTTCTCCGGAAGTGTATACCGGCAAATCCGTAAGCCAGATAATAACTGCCAATAACAGAAACACAGCGGCAAAAATTAAATAAGGAAGCTGCAATCCAACTGCTGACATGACATTTCCCTGATCAGTAAGCACCGCTTCACCCATTTCATTAAGCAGGGGCCTTCCCATCCTTGCAAAGAAATCAAAAACCATATATCCGCCAATAATAGGTGCTATAGTAGTGCCAAAAGAATTGAAACCCTGTGAAAGATTGAGCCTGCCCGACGCGGACTCCGGCTTTCCCAGGATAGCTATATACGGATTAGCAGCAATTTGCAAAATAGTCAGTCCCAAGCCTAGAATAAACAAAGCTGCAAGGAAGAAGCCGAATATCTTAAAATGGGCTGCAGGGTAAAATAATGTACAGCCTGTTGCTGAAATGATCAGACCTGTGATCAGTCCTTTTTTATAGGTTATCTTTTGAATGGGATCCCCGTAATTAATAGATACAATAAAATACAATACAGAACCTATGAAATAAGCCCCAAAAAAAGCAAACTGCACCAGCATTGGCTGGAACCTGTCAAGTTCAAATATCTTTTTCAGATAAGGAATGAGGATATCATTCATACAAGTGATAAAACCCCACATAAAAAACAATAAGCTTACGGAGACAAATGCGATCTGGTTTCTTCGGTTGCTGTCAGGCACTTGTTTTAAGTTAGGTTATAAGCGAACAAGGTAATTATAATTTTGAAAGGAAACGCACCAGTTCCTCAAAAGCCCTTGCCCGATGACTGATATTGTTTTTTTCCGAAAGGTCCATCTCAGCAAATGTACGGGAATAACCAACAGGCAAGAACAATGGATCATAACCGAATCCTTTGTCCCCTTTCTTTTCTTCACATATAACCCCATCTACTATACCCTCGAAAACATATTCTTTACCGGCCAAAACTAAGGCTACTACTGTCCTGAAGCGTGCTTTACGGTTCGTTATTCCGTTTAGCCCGTGGAGGAGTTTGTTCATATTATCTTCAAAACTTTTGGATTCACCGGCATAACGGGCAGAGAATACACCGGGTGCTCCGTTCAGAGCTTCAACTTCCAAACCGGTATCATCAGCAAAACAATGACATTTAAACCTTGAATGAATGAAACGGGCCTTTCCCAAAGCATTCCCCTCCAATGTATCAGCATTTTCCGGAATATCAACGGAAAAATTCAGGTCCCTGAGGTTTTTCAGCTTAAACTGGTCAATATTTCTTTCAATAAAAATGTGTTCAATTTCCTTTATCTTATGCTTGTTTTGCGTGGCAAAATATAAATCCATCCTTTTTCTTTTAGTACTTGATAAACTTCCTCACTTCAATATTATCCCTGTATACAATACGTAATACATACAATCCTTTTCTCATTCCCTCAAGGCTCACAGTGGCCCAATTAATCCCTTTGGCAGCAGTTCCGGAAAACACCTCGCGAACCTGTTTGCCATATTCATCGGTAATATCGAGTTCCACTATTTCTTCCGAGGGGAGGATAAAATGCACATAAAGAACATCATTAGAGGGATTCGGATATGGATCAGACAAGATAAAATCCTGTTTTAAACCCAGGCACATTTCGTTGTTCAGGGGTGAGTGATCGGGATCAAATTCAGGAATAGTGACAATGACACAGATATAGTCCGGGTCAACTCCCTGGCTGATATCCGGCTTTCCGGAAAAATTATAGACAATGGTATCTCCGGGCAACAGACTACCTGTCCATGTTTCCCGCTGTACAGAAAGCCCCTGAACACGCACATCGAAATACAATCCTTTTAATTCCCGTGTGCCATTATTTCCGGCTCCAACCTGAACCGAAATAAAACCGCCATTAAGCTGCGCATCAATATATGTCAATAAAACATCCACAGTGGCCCGAAGTACATGCAAGGTTTGCACTGCAGTATCGCTGCAGCCACTGGCATTACTTACGACCAAAGCGACATCATAAAATCCTGTATCTGAATAGACATGGTCCGGATCTTGATCAATACTGCTCACTCCGTCTCCAAAATCCCAGGACCAGGTGCTGATATTTCCCTGGCTGTTATCATAAAAGCGCACAAACAACTCCTCCGTATTGAAATCAAACTCATAATCAAAATCCGCTTTTGGTGAGGCTTCAATGATTACTGATTTTGTAATCGAATCCGAGCATCCTTTATCAGTCGCCACAAAAAGTGTTACTTCAACCGTTCCAGTATCACTGAACTGAAATTGAGGGTGTTGCTGATATGCATAACTCCCGGATCCGAAATCCCACTGCCATGTAGTAATGTTACCACTACTCACCATACTCTGATCCAGAAACTGCATATTAGCTCCTTCACAGGGATTGGTATAAGAAAAATCAGCTTCAGGAATAGCATCTACCTCAACAGTCTTTTGGTATTCAACAGTACATCCATTCAGCGAAGTAACAATCAGCCTTACCAGAAAACTTCCTGTAGTGTCATAAGTATGCACCGGGTTCTGTATATCCGCATAGGTGCTGTCCCCAAAATCCCAATACCATTGCATGATTGGATAAAACACAGGGGTATTAACCTCTGCGGTAAACCAGGTAGGACTCCCGTAGCAGGTATTGCTGATTTTTATATCTACCTCAGGGGCAAACCTGATATCAACATCATGCATAGCGGTATCGGAACATCCTGCAGTGGAACTAACTATCAGTTGAACACTGTAAAAACCGGATGTATCAAATGTGTGGGAAGGATGCTCGAGCACCGAAATATTATTCATTCCACTTTGTGGATCATCAAAATTCCAATTCCAGGTATCCAGGGAATCTGAAAAACAAGTGGAAAGATCCATAAAATCTACCTGTTGATCATTGCATCCTGTCAGTGGAAAGAAGCCTGCTTCCGGAAGAGAATGGATCAGAATGGTATCAATGAGGCTGTCAGTGCAACCAGCAAGCGTACTTATTGTTAAGTTAACAAGCTTAAATCCATCATTGCCATATTGATAGGAAGGATTTTGCTGTGATGATGTCCCGCCATCCCCAAAATCCCATGTCCACGTAGTTATAATAGATGCATTAACGCTTGTCAGATCCGTAAATATAGTCGGAGCACCAAAACAACTGGTGTCGGTCTTAAAATCCACATCCGGTTGATACCCTTTAATTGTTACATTGATGGTATCTGTTGCCACGCATTGATTGAAATTTGTGACTATTACTGAATAGTTTCCGGCTCCGCTAATCAATGCATAAGCATTGCTGGTATTATCCGACCAAAGATAGGAAATGGCTTCATCCCCCCCACTTTGCAAGCTTAACTTTTCGTCAATACACATGGCCCTGTCCGGACCCAGACTGGCAGTGTTTTCAAAATTATCAATATAAGTCACAATGGTATCAGAAACTGAACACCCCAGGCTATCCGTTACATTTACCCAATATGTTCCGGCAAGAGATATCGCTGCAGAAGAGGAATCAGAGATATTTCCTGACCAGGTAAAGGCAAATTCTTCTGAGAGGTCCGTTTCTATATACACGGTTGAATTCAGGCAAATTCCTGTATCCTGAATTTCCAGTTCAGGTTTTATGATCGTGAGAGTATCATAACTGTCAACCCCAAGGGCATTGGTGGCTTTTACCCAGTACTGGCCTGGTTTTATGGGTGCAATGCTTTGTGTGGTTTCTCCGGTAGACCATTTGTACCGGAAGAAATGACTACCGGCATCAAGGGTTACCGGACAAAAGCCATATGAGTTAATGGTATCGGGACCCAGTTGAACAGGTAACCCCCCATATTTAAAGATTAGGTATTCATTCACCAGCTCATGCAGGGAATCACTCATAGCATAATTGTACAAAATAACTTCAGCAATATCCCCGTCAAACCGGGCAGTAGCAGTAGTTATTCGACCTATTTCAAAAATATTTGTCGGAAAACTCACATAAGATGCTGTATCCCCTTTCCATTCGCCATTTCGGGCTATTTCATAGTACGTACCATTCACCCTGCTGGAAACCACCTGGAAGTTTTCTTCAGAGATTATTCCTCCGTGGTTTAATACTGAACCAGTAGCAAAACTGTTCCAATGAACATTATCCGGATCCAGCAATGAAAAGAAACTACTGCTTTCACCACCCAGCAATCCATTACCACCAGCTTTATCAAGTGAATCCGGCCTAAAAACAATAAAAGCGGTCAGATCATAGAGATTTAGTGTATCATCCAGCTGAAAATAATCGTCATAGCCGTCGAACCGAATAACAGGATAATCACTGATAACTGAATCAATAAGATAAGGTAAATGCGGCACAACGGTATTTCCGGCATTAATAGGGCTCAAGCTCTGACCCGTCCATGAAGTTACCCTGCCTTCCGTATTGATAACAACATGCTTATCGGCACTGAACCACATAAACAGTCCTCCAATATCAAACGGACTGACCGGACAATCATAGACATCCAAATATTTCTCTGTTGTGTCGCTGCAACCGGCTGCTGAGGTAGTGACCAATTGTATGGTATAATAGTTCTTTTGATGAAAAATATGCGTAGGATTCTGCATAGTAGATATATTGGACGCGCCGCTGCCAAAATCTCCGAAGTTCCAGTTCCAGCTTGCTACAGTGCCTTCCGAAATGGTTGATTGATCTGAAAACAGGACAATGGAATCGGTACAGCTTGCTCCGATTGTAAAATCACTTTGGGGAACAGGATGAATATAAATGGTATCCTGCATCTCACCCTGACAACCTGCTGCAGAAGTAACTATTAACTGTATCGTATAGCTTCCCTTGCTATTAAAGCTATGCATAGGATTCTGAAGCGTGGAGCTTCCTCCATCGCCAAAATCCCATGACCAGGAAGAAATGGTGCTACCGGAAACAGTACTTTGATCAATGAATTGCACATATGCATCCTGACAGGGAGTAGAGAGGGTAAAGTCTGCAACCGGTGCAATACCTGAAATAGTGGCCTGGATGGTATCTGTAGCAGTACAACCCCTGAAATTTGTGACGGTAACAGCATACTGTCCGCTGCTCATCACCTGGTATTGTGGGTTATGTGAACCGTCCTGCCAGGTATAATATGCAGCTTCCTGAGCTCCATTTATCAAGCTAAGATATGCTCCCTGGCAAATCAGTGTATCGGGACCCAAACTGGCCATGTTTTCAAAATCATCAATCCCTACCGAGAATGTGTCAGTAAGAGAACAATTAAGGCTGTCGGTCACACTGACCCAATACGTGCCACTCTGACTTATCAAGGCACTGGAAGAATCTGAAATATTATTCTTCCATAAGAAATTAAACCCATCGTTTAAACCCGTTTCCACCTGCACGGCTGAATTCAGACAAAGCAGGGTATCTGTTGTGGCCAGGCTTGCCTTATCAACATAAACTGTATCCGAAGATTCTATTCCAAATACATTGCTAACCTTTACCCAGTAAGAACCGGCATCACTGACCTGAATGTGCTCTGTTGTATCACCTGTTGACCAAAGATATGATTCATAACCGCTTCCGGCATCAAGGCTAAGGTCACAAAAACCATAAGGTGAGATAGTGTCAGCCCCAAGGCTTACCGGAGGTTTTGCATATTTGCAAAATAAATACGCATGAAGCTGATCTATAACAGATTCAGGCAATGCCTGGTTATAAATCATAATTTCAGCTATATCACCGCCATACCGGGCTGTGGCTGTGGTAATACGACCCAGTTCAAAAAGCAGAGTGGGCAAATTTGTGTAAGCTGCTGAATCATTATACCAGTAACCATTTTGTGCTATGCGATAATATGATCCTCCTGCACGTGAAGTAATCACCTGATATTCGTTGAGGGTATATAATCCGCCATGAGTCACAGTGCTTGCAGAAGCCCAACTGTTCCAATGCACCTGCTGAGGGCCACGAAAAGCAAAAAAACTAGTCGATTGTCCGCCGATAATTCCGTTTCCGGCAGCTTCCAATTCAGTAGGCCTGACAACAGCAATGAATGTCAGGTCATTCAGACTTAATGAATCACTAAACTTTAAGTAATCGTCGATCCCATCGAAACGCACCACTGCTTTATTATTTATGGCCGAATCGACCACTGTTGGCCTGTGGCTTGTAACTACATTAGAGGCTGTAAGCCCTGTATTGCTTAAATCAACCCAGGATAAAACCTGATTGCTTCCTGTAATTGTCAGCAGGGTATCTGCCCTTAACCAAAACTCCAGGCCATTCACCTGATCGGGTTTAATCTGAGCATAAGATGTGTTGAATAAACAAATAAAAGTTGAAAAAATGCCTAAAACCAGAAAGTGCTTATATTTCATTTTTGTTACATTTACGAAAATGCCGGAAACTGAGTTTATACAAATTTAAGAATTGATAGCAATGTCTGGTAACTTTCTGCCGAATTTATTTGTCCCCGGAGCAGCCAAGTCTGGCACGACATCGCTATATGCCCTGCTCGACAAATACCCAACTGTTTGTATGTCAATCCCTAAAGAACCCTTTTTCTTTGAAGCAGAATATGAAAAGGGACTGGCTTTCTACCAAAAAAAGTATTTCAGCCATTGGAATAATGAAAAATATATTGGTGATGCCCGGCATAGGAATCTTTATCTGCCCTTTATCCCGGAACGTATCCACCAGGTAAACCCTGATGCGAAATTTATCATTATTCTCCGCCAACCGGCCGACAGGGCTTTTGCTCACTGGTGGCACTGGTATTCAAGGGAAATGGAAACCCTTAGCTTTGAAGAAGCTATTCTTGCTGACCTTGAAAGAATCAACAGCAAAAAGGGCCATTATTTTAACAATGACCCTGCAAGCTATTCCCGGGAACTCGACACCTACGGAAAAACAACGGAAAGAACTTATGTTGACAGTGGATTCTATGATGAGCAAATCAAACGAATCCTCGTTTTTTTCCCAATGAATCAGATAAAAGTAATCCTGCTCGAAGAATTGTATCAAAATATCGAGGCTGTTGCAGGGGAAATATCCGCATTCCTGGATACTGACATGCCACCAAAAGAAAAACTGCATGCTTCAGTTAGTAATCCTCATGCAATATTCCTGCCTAAAGAAAAAATTTCCCTGATAAAAAAAACCGGGCTGGGTAAACTTATACCCCGACAACTGAAGCAAAAGTTACTCCACACCGCATCCAGAAAGTTCCACACCCATTCAAAAGACGAAAAAAGCATAAAGTTGCTCCGGAATATTTATCGCCCACATATCGATGAATTGGAAAAACTGATAAAAAAAGATTTAAGGAATTGGAAATAAGATGAGTCTGCAAAAACAAATACAATCCAAAGTAATTTCCGATTCGGTCGTATACGGACTTACCAGTTATCTGAGTGTTTTTGTAAGCATCTTTCTGACCCCAATCTATACCCGTATTCTTACCAAAGAAGAATACGGAATCCTGGATGTATTTAACGTTTGGAACAATTTCGCCCTGATGATACTTCCCATAGGACTATTTAACGCTATTATACGGTTTTATCCGGAGTTCAAAGACAACCCGCAAGAAAAAAAGGAAAGCCTGGGAACCATATTTACGGTTTTACTCATCATCAGCCTGATTTATTGCGGTATAATGATCAGCATCCAAACACCTTTTTTAAAAGTGTTTTTCAACCGTGAGGGACTATCAGGCATCTACTTCATGAGTATGTTTATCGTTGCAGGCAACCTTATTATTTCCTACCATAAAACCCTTTTACGGATAGAATTCAAAAAATGGGCATTCTTTGCTGTTTCCGTGATACAGTTTATCGTACTCTCCTTGCTGGGATTTGTACTGGTTTATTCATACCACTATTCTGTTGAGGGTTTCTTTATTGCCTCCCTTATTGCCATGATCATTGCGCTGATGGTGTCATTTTATTTCAACCGCAAAGAAACACATCTTTATTATAACCCCAGGAAAATGATGTCATTAACAAAATATGCCATTCATTTTCTCTCCGTATCCTTACTCCTGAAATTCACCGATATCATCGACCGTTACCTGCTAAAAGAGTATATGTCGCTTTCAACCGTAGGCATTTATTCGCTTGGGTTCCGTATAAGCAGCATTTTTAACTTCTTTCTTGGTGCCATTTCTATGGCCTGGATACCCTATGCCATGTCGATGAAAGACCACCCGGAAGCTAAATATATCTTTAGGAAAGTATTCGAACTGTATCTGCTTTCAGGCTTTATTATTGTTACCCTGATTATGATCTTCAGGGATGAACTGATCCGCTTCTTCGCTCCGGATTATGGTGAAGCTTTCAATATCATCGGGATATTAATCGCCTATAATTTCCTGATGGGCTTTGCATATTTTATCACCCTGGGAATTCAAATAAAAAAGGTTACTAAGTACTTTAGTTTTGTTGCAATCCTTTCTGTTATAACAAATGTTATTGTCAGCATTGCTTTGGTTCATGAACTTGGGTCTCTTGGAATAGCTCTGGGCACCCTTGCTGGTGGCCTGGTATGGATAGGAATACTGCATTTCATTTCGCAGAAGTATTTTTATGTGCGTATTTCCTACCTAATGATAATTATTTTGTCGCTTTTCATTGCCCTCTTTTTTGGTGCAGGATATTATTTGCATGAACATCCCCTGGACCATAGCATCAAAATATTGCTTAAGATCAGCCTGAGTATTGTCATTTTGGGAGTAATCTTTTTTATGATTTACAAAAAAAATGGGCACAAAGGATTGGCGAAAGAAAAATGAAACATGACAAATAATAAATAAAATGGATAATGCCTTCATAGAAATAGCGTGTAGTTTTTGCGGAAGCGCTAAGCATAAGGTATTCGACAGACTTGACGGATTTACAATCGTCAGATGCAAAAAATGCAATTTTCATTTTACAAATCCTCGCCCGCGACCCGAAGATCTGCCTGGGTATTACGATGAGGCATATTTTAAAGACGAGAGGCATATTGATAAATTTTATGACAAAGGTGGAAAACTGAAAGAATACCCCCCGGATATTGCAGGGATTACCATGGTGGAAAACTTCGTGGAAAAACGAGGAAAAATCCTTGAATTAGGTGCGGCATACGGACATTTTTTAAAACAATTGAACGATATAGGATGGGATACCGAAGGTATCGAAATATCTGAAGATGCTGTAAGTATCGCTCGTAAAATGTACGGATTAGAAATGTTTTGTGGTGAATTAAAAGACTTCCACACTTCTTCCCGTTATGATGTCATCTTCATGAACCAAACCCTGGAACATGTTCCTGATCCTGCTTATGTACTGGATCGTTGCCGGGACTTACTGCAAGCCAGCGGAGTGCTGATAATATCAGTACCTAACATTAAATCCGTTGACATCAAATTTAATAAAGAACGCAGACGCCTTTCCTATGACCTGCCAAGGCATCTGAATCATTTTAGCCAGGCCTTTCTAAATAAGGAATTGCAGAAAAGGAATTTCTCCATCCTGGAGACCGACCTCTATTACCCCGCTTTCATCCTAAAATGGCTTGAAAGGAGAAAATATACCCAAGCACAAACAACAAAAAACAATCATAATACCAGATCAACAACCGCTGAGATTAATCAAAAGCCACTCTACAAAAAATCTCTCAGCCGAAAAGGAAAATTATTACAAATGATCAGCCAGGTCTTTCCCGGCTGGAAATTCACCATAACTGCAAGAAAGGACGGGGAATGAAGCAATTGGATAAACTGTACCATATTGTTCATTTCTATTTTTATTTCAGTCTCACAAAACTGTCAGGAAAATTGTTGCCCCTGTTCAGACAGAAGAGAAAGAAAAAACCTGCGCACATTCTTTTTCTGGCTGCGTTCTTCCCTGAAAATGCAGGCTATGAATACCGCACCCGAAAATGGGCAGAAATTTTATCGCAACACGGATACCGGATAACAATAAAGACTGTTTTTGATAAAGAAGAATTTCAGTTTTTACTGCACCATCGATTCTCCCGCTTTCAGCGCAAATTTCTAAGGATCCGTTTTCAACAATGCATTCAGTTAAGGAAATATGATGTAGTTATTGTTAGGAGAACCTTGCTGATGTTCAATGAATACGGTAACTTGTTCATGGAGAAATTCCTGCAAAAAGTGCATCCTCATATTATTCTTGATTATGATGACGACCTGCAGTTAGCTGTATCCGGAAAAACCAAAAACCTTTTTGGCAGCTTGATGCTGGAAAACAGGAATAAGTTCTATGAAAGCCTGTCCCTCTATAAGAAATTCCTGCCAGGATCTGGTTATTTAAAAGAACTTGCGAAAATTCACCAGCCTGATCTTTCAGACGATCACATTTTTGTTTTACCTACATGTGTTGATTATGATAAATACCTGGCAAAAGAATATACTTTCAGCGATGAAAGAATACATTTTGGCTGGATTGGATCGGTGGGCAACCTGAAATACCTGAACATGCTCATTCAACCTCTGAATAATGTCAATCGGGAATTTCCAATTGACCTGATCGTCATTTCCGGCAGGGAATATGCTCCGGATAATGCTGGCTTTCCCATAATTAATATTCCCTGGAGCCTGGAAACTGAAATTGAAAGCCTCTACAAAATTGATATTGGCCTGATGCCCCTGAAAGATAAAAATATGGAAAAAGGCAAGTGCGGATTTAAACTCATCCAGTATATGGGATTAGGAATTTTTAGCATCGCTACTTCGGTAACAGCAAATATCGAGATTATCGATGATACCCTGAATGGTTTTCTGATTAAACATGAAAATAACTGGGAAGATACCTTCAGAAAAGTTTTGCAGCAAAAAAACCATTTCACTGAATGGGGAAATGCAGCCAGAAAAAAGATTCTGGAGAAATATACTTTTCAGTCCAACACCAAAAAACTGATCAAGTTTATCGATATATAATGAAATGAAAAACACCCATAAGAAAATACTGCAGCACCTTTTCTTTAAACCATTAAAATGCGGCAAGTCCCGTAACGGAGACAAGCTTAAAGCAGGAATAGGCGTATTGCTCTGTTGTAAAAACGAAGAATACAGCATCCCTTATAGCCTGGAATCGCTGAGTTCTTTTGCCAGTCAGATCGTTTGTGTCGACAATGGTTCCGATGACAATACCCTACAGGAGATGCATAATTTTAAAAACAAATGCAAAAAAAACATTGAGATAGATATCATTGATGCAAAAGGATTGTATCTGAAGGATGCCCGTAACAAAGGCCTTGAACATATCAGGTATCAGTGGTTGCTGAATTGTGGCGGTGATTTTATCTTTTACACTAACGGCAGATTTAAAGCAGCAGATCTTTTGCAGAAGGCTGTTCAGACGAACTACTATAAGGCTTTCCGCTTTGGCTTTGTAAATCTTTACGGTGCACTGGATCATACCTATAAAGATGTTGATCCATATTTAGTAGGGGAACATTACCTGGTAAAATTTGATAAAAACATCTGTTTTAAGGAAAAAGAGAAGTTTGATTACCTTCATTTACCTCCTTACTATTTAAAAGACACCCTGAAAGGTCCTTTATTCTTTCACATGGACGGGCTGAAAACAGATGAAAGAATCTTATACAGAAATTGCTATTTTGAATGGCGACAGATACTAAACACAGAATCCAATCCAGACAGAAAAAAAATGCTGGACGATTTTGAAATGTTCACTAAATACTGGAATGAAGCTTTATATGGAACCAATGATCCGCTATCGCTAAAGTATCGCTTCAGGCGTCAATTTGCTGAGCTAAACCTTACAAAATATGATCAAAAAGCAACTTATCCGTATCCCTCAATAGTAAAGCAGATTATCGGGCAGAAAAAAGAACGATATGCCGTAATGTATAAAGACAACCGGCCCTACAGCCGAACAGATGAAGAGGATGAAGCCATGAAAACTTACAGTCCGTCAAAAGAGGACCTGGACTGGGATGTGCAAAAGTTTGAAGAGTGCTATGGCAAAAAAGAGTATCTTAACATCATAAAAAACAAAATGATAAATAAACCTAAGCATGATATCTATTAAAGACAAAGAAGTATTGGTAACCGGAGGAGCTGGTTTTGTTGGTTCAAATATTGTAAGCAAACTTTTGGAAAAAGGAGCAAAGGTTTGTGTGTTGGATAATTTGTTTACCGGATTCAGAGACCTGATCCCTGATCATCATGATGTAGAATTTATTGAAGGTGACGTCACCGACAAAAAACTCATTGATGAAACCGTTAAGCGCTTTAGTTGCATCATCCATGCTGCAGCTAAAAATATAATTATTTCAACAAAAAATCCCTTTGATGATTTTGAAACAAATATTGGAGGAACACTGAATATGTTGCTTGCAGCCCGCAAGCATGGTGTTGAAAAATTCGTATATACCGGCTCCACCTCTGTTTATGGCAATCCCTCACAGATTCCGCTCAATGAAAATACGGGCCTGTATACTCTGTCGCCCTATTCTGTTTCCAAACTGGCCGGCGAGAATTATTGCACTGCCTTTTATGAATCCTACGACCTGCCTACGACTGTTGTCAGGTATTCTAATGTTTACGGGTTAAACCAGGATCCAAAGAATCCATATTGCGGGGTGATCTCAAAATTCTTTGAATGGGCCATGCAGGGAAAGACAATCCGCATTCATGGTGACGGAGAACAAACCCGGGATTTTACCTATGTTACAGATGCTGCCGAAGCAACCATCGCTGCCCTGGAAAACCCACGCTCTGAAGGCATGATTTTTAATATTGGTACCGGCAAAGAATCTTCTGTAAACGACCTGGCCCGGAAAATCATTCAGGTAACAAACGCCTCATCCCAAATTGAATATGTTGATAAACGTGATATAGATAACATCAGAAGAAGGGTGGTAAACATCGAACTTATCCGCAGAACCCTCCGTTGGACACCCCGGTTTACCCTGGAAAGGGGATTGACAGAAACCTATAACTGGCTAAAAAACAAATAGCATATGTGTGGGATCACCGGCATATGCTATTTTAACAACAGGAGGGTTGAGGAGAACACACTGAAATCCATGACACGAACCCTTCGCCATAGAGGTCCTGATAGTGAAGGATATTGGATACATGCAAATAATCAAATAGGTTTTGGTCACAGACGACTTGCCATCATTGACCTGAGCCCTGGCGGTCATCAACCCATGCACTTCAATAAGCGGTATACCATTACGTTTAACGGTGAGATTTACAATTTTGTAGAACTCAAAGATTTATTTCTGAAAAAAGGATACCTGTTTCAAAGCACATCAGATACGGAAGTGCTGATGGCGGCATATGATTACTATGGATATGAATGTGCGAAATACCTGGATGGCCAATTTGCCTTTGCCATTTGGGATGATCAAAAGAAAGAGCTATTTTGCGCCCGCGACCGCTTTGGGGAGAAACCTTTCTTTTTCTGGCATGAAAAAGGAAAGCATTTCCTCTTTGCTTCTGAAATGAAAGCCTTATTTGATGCAGGCTGCCCAAAAGACAGTAACGATGAAAGCCTGTATACCTACCTGCAATATGACCTGGTTGAGAATCCGGCAAAAAAACACCATAGTTTTTTCCAACACATTCAAAAACTGGAAAACGCCTGTTCTCTGATAATCAATCAAAACGGACATATATCTAAACATCAATACTGGCATCTGAACACCCGAATTTCAACCAGGGACATCTCAGAAACAGAAGCTACAGAAAAATTCAGAGAACTATTCAGCACCTCAATAAATAGGCGACTAAGGTCTGATGTAATGGTCGGCTCTTCCTTATCTGGCGGACTTGACAGCTCCAGCATAGTATGTATGGTCAATGAATACCTGCAGGATAATACCCGGCAAAAGACATTTACAGCCCGATTCCATGATAAGAAACTGGATGAATGGAATTATGTGGAAATTTTAAAAAATGCCCTGGGCCTGAATACGTACTATACATTTCCTGATGAAAATAGCTTAGCGGAGGATTTGGATAAAGTCTGGCATCACCAGGAAGAACCATTTGGTTCCTCCAGCATCATCGCCCAATGGGAGGTGATGAAGCTGGCTAAAAAAGAAAATGTAATCGTATTACTCGACGGGCAGGGTGGTGATGAAATTTTGGGTGGATATCATAAGTATTTCCATGCCCTCCTTCGGGAGAAAGCTTTTACGCTCACGTATTCCGAATTACGAAATACCCTTACGGAAACTCATCAATTTCAACCTGCCTCCCAGCGGGTATACATGACTGAAAGAATTGCTGCTCCCGCCAGAAAAATCCTGGAAAAACTAAAACGTCAGATAATAACAGAAAATCCGTTTGGCTTAAATCAAGATCGGTTCAACCCATTCCTGAGACAATCATCTCCCTTTATCTTATGCCCTAATCTGAATAAAACCCTTCATTATGACCTCATGACTTATGGTATTCACAAGCTATTAAGATTCGCAGACAGAAATTCTATGGCACATTCCAGAGAAGTTCGCTTACCACTGCTTTTCCATGAGCTGGTAGAATTTGTTTTCAGCCTGCCGGCACATTATAAAATAAGAGATAAGTGGTCGAAATATCTTTTGCGAAAAAGCATGGATAACCTTATGCCGAAAGAAATATGCTGGAGAGTAGATAAAACCGGTTTTGAAACACCACAGCAAAAATGGCTGGAAAACAATGCAATAAAGGAACGAATTGAGTATTATGAACAAAACCTCCTAAAAAACAAAATTATTCAAAACCAGCACAAACTCAGCAAATGGAAAATTCTGATGACAGGTAAACTATTGCAGGGATGAATAAAAACAAAAAGAAAATAGCAGTAATCCTATTTAGCAGCATCAAATTCGACAGCCGGGTGCGAAATACGGTAGAGGTTTTAGGAAAAACCGCTGCTGTTGATCTATATTACCTGGATGCTCATGAAGATGACGGAGATATATTCTTTAATCCGGAAATCAGTTTATATCCGTTAAAAAGGCAAAATAACACCTGGCGGAAATTTCTGAGGAATACTTTTTTCCTGCATGAGTATACTTATATAAGTGATTATATTGTTCGATCCGGAAAGACTTATGATTTTGTCTACGCCAATGACCTGCCCTCATTATTACCAGCCCTGAAAGTCAAGAAGAAACTAAAAAAAACAAAAATCATATATGACGCTCATGAAATTTACCTGGAAACCCTTAACCAACTTTTTCCAATCGACGTAAAGGGGTTTAAAAAATACGAATATGCCCTCATGAAAAAGATCATGAAGGCCTCCGGGAAAATTATGGAGAAAAAGCTTTATAAAAAAGCCGATTACAGAATTACTGTTAACCAGTCGCTGGCCGGGTATTTGCAAAAATCCTGCCGAGCAGATTTTTTGGTGATGAGAAATTGTCCGCCGCTTAAAGAAGTGCCTGAACAGGAGATTAATTTCAGAAAAAAATTCAACTGGACACAGGAAGACAGGATTTTCCTTTACCAGGGAAGGCTCAACAAAGGCAGGGGATTAGAGCACCTGGTGAAAGCCATTAATAAGGCTGATGAGAGAATAAAGCTATTGATACTGGGGCGAGGAGCATTACAGGATTTCATCAAACGATTTATTGAGAAAAACAATCTTGAAAACCGCATCAAACTCATTGATTTCGTTCAATATGAAAGATTGGCTGCTTTTACAGTAGCTGCAGATTTTGGGATATGTTTCCTTTCTCATTATAATTTGAATACCACCTATGGCCTGCCTAATAAATTCTTCGAGTATATCCATGCAGAACTACCACAGTTGTGCTCCAACCATATTGAATTTAACCGCATCCTCGAAACACATAAAGTCGGTGTTACCACGGATATCGATGTCCCATCTATTCGGAAAAACATGGAAAAGCTTGCTTTTAAAGAAGATATTTCCCTGATGATAGCAGATTGCCGCGATGCGCGACAAATATATACCTGGGAGAACGAAAGCAGGATTTTACGGGAAATTATCAGGACATAAACAGGGATGCCAGCTTTTCAGCTTGTTTTTGCCTGCTAAACTGCATGATGAACCTTTCATTGCGGTTCCTTCGATATGTTGCGAAAACAGCATCATAGTCCTTACCCCATTCATACAATAAACCAGCAAGTTGCTCATAATTATTAATGACAATACCTGCTCTGCTTTCCTTCACCATTTCTTCCAATTCCCCTTTATCAGAAGGTATTAACAAAAAAGGAACACCATAGGCAAAATAGCTGTATAGTTTAGTAGACAAAATTCCTTTTACACCCGGGAATCCCGGTAAAAGGCAAAAATGAGAAGATTTAATAATTCCTTCAACTTCCTTTTTGTTTACCCAGCAACGATATTTCAAATAGTGCGGTTTTGGCAATCTCTCTTCAATGGTATTTATTTGACGTGATGTTGCATTCCCAACCAACTGAACACAAATGGTTTTCATGTTCTGATCTGAAGAATGAACATCTGTATATTTCTGAATACCCTGGGTCACAATTTTGAGATCGTGCTCCGGATGCTCCCCATATAACCATCCAATGAATGTAATCACAATCTCATTTATCCTCTTATTCTGAGCTTCCGGATTATATGTATCGTAACCATTATAGATAACATCCACATCTCTTTTCAAAAAAACCGAAATATCCTCTGCAAGACCTTTAGAAACAGTAAGCACCTTGTGGGCTGTTTGAAGGCGCTTTCGTTCAATCTGTTTGTAAACCCTCTGTTCCAGTTGCATCAACCAATCCGGGCTTAATTTAAAACGAAAACCCTCACTCCACCCATCACGGTAATCTGCTATCCAGCGGATATCATATCGCCTGTTTATCCATGCCCCCAGTCGGAAAAGGGTAAAAGGGCCTCCACTAACCAGCACATAATCATACTTTTCGTTCACTAAATGATGCCTTAAAAACAAACGCATCATCTTCAGATCAGCCAAATAACAGGAAAGGTGTTCCAGGTAAATCATCAAAAAACTCAATACCTTCCGCACAACAGCCCACTTTTTGGTTTCAGCCAGGTAATCCCTGAGATTTAAATACCTCCTGACTTTAAATACCCTGGCAGAAGATATTTTTTCCTCTTTGTAATTCAAGCGGGGTTTACGGAAAAATTCTTGCTTGTTTATTGCATCCTGCCCCCAATCATACGTCAGGCAACTTACCGCTAATTCCTCTGATGGCAGATGCTTCAACCAGCTGCCAATACGCTCAATGGCCGCATTATTCTGGGGTTCGAACCAATAGCTGATGATCAGAAGTTTCTTTTTATGAAGGGACATGTATAACGTATTAGTCAATCAAATTTACAATTAAATCTGTGCTGAAAAAAATACTATGCGACTGGCTATATAGTTAGTTGCAGATTTCGAAGCACTTTTCTAACAAGTTATATGGCAAATCATCTACATCAAAGTTTTCAAACTCGTTGTCCATATTTTCAATCTGCTTATTCTCAACTATATATTTTGTGGACTTCCCCCAGGAAGATGACGGCTTAATAAAACAAGCTCCGTTTCTATTTTTTCTTAATTCTCCATTATTTGTAAGTCTTCATATTATCAAGTTCCTTCGTAAACTCATGCCCCCACGTTTTACACTCAATAATCAATAAGGTTTTACCATTATTTATTAGTCATGTCAGGATGTTGATAACTTTTGCCAGTGGATTGAAAAAAACAGCTCTTTTGCAAATTTTGGTTGACTCGTCCTAAAAAAAGTTTGCTGGGAATAAGAATGCTTTCACCTGATACAAGCCAATGAAAAGCATAAAAAATAGTATCTTAGCGAGCATATGCAAATTCGGACTATTTTAAAAAGACTTTCATTGTACTTAGCGATTACTTTCCTGTTGCTTTCAGTCTTACAATGGACAAGCACAGCAAACAAAAAAACCATTTCAGCGGAGAGAAAAGAACGGGAAAAATATGATCCGGGGTTTATGCACCTAAACAGCATAGAAAGCCTGACAGAAAAGTGCAGAAAGGAATTGAAAACCGGTGGTGATTCCATGTCTGCTGTGTTATTGATCGACAGCCTGTTAAAGCATCGATTTGTGCATGGATACAGCCGGTACACATTGCATGATAATTATCTTATTTTCATCCTTTCAGAAACCATTGATAAAGATATCTCAGCAAAAATCATCCCGGACCATATCATGCAGGAGCCTGAGGCTGCCTGTAGTCAACAGGCGATTGTATTCATGGAAGTGCTTAAGGGATGTGGTTTCAACGTGAGAAAAGTTGGCCTGCATTCACATTTTTGTTCCGAGGTTCAGTATAACAATGCCTGGCATTTCTTCGATACCAACCAGGAAGCTGATTTTAGCGGATTGGGTGCTATCCCCGGAATAAAAGAGATGATGAACAATCGGGAACTTATATTTTACGCCTATAGGAAATCAGCGCTTACTGACAGCTTTGCCCTTGAGAATGCATTTGATCCATCCGGATATGTCCTTGGCGAAATAAATGAATTTCCTGCAAAGAACATGAAACTCCTCCATCAGCTTGCAGGTATTTTTTCTCATATTCTGTGGTTGGTTTTTCTGATCCCTTTTTTGTTGTTATCCCTAAAAAAGAAATAAGATGTGCGGAATAGCCGGATATTACTTTAAAGAAAAGCCAGAGGAGCATGAATTGCTGAAGATGTCGGAAACAATGAAACACCGAGGCCCGGATGCAGAGGGGTACTTCATGGAAAATACTATGGGGCTTGCCCACCGCCGCCTCAGCATTATAGATCTTTCGGAAGCTGCCAATCAACCAATGTATTCCGCAAATAAACATTTCGTATCAGTTTATAATGGAGAAGTCTATAATTATAAGGAAATACTTTCAACCCTCAATTTACAGCCAAAAACTTCCAGCGATACTGAGGCAATAGTAGAAGCTTTTGCAAAGCTGGGCAATGGATGCTTTCAGCATTTTAACGGTATGTTTGCGCTTGCTGTGTATAACAGAAACAGCAAAACCTTATGCATTGCCAGAGACAGGATTGGAATAAAACCATTGTTTTATTTTTTTGATGGAAATAACCTGGCTTTTGCCTCAGAGCTCAAATCCCTTATGGAATTATCTATGGTAAGAAATGAATTAAAGATAAACCCACTATCCATCAATTATTTTCTTCATACTGGCTATATCCCTGAACCTTATACTGCCTTTGATAAAATTTACAAACTTCCTGCTGCTCATTACATGACCTTTGATGGCAATACTATTGACATAAAGCCATACTGGGAATCCCGAAGTCACCTAAAGGCAGAAAAACATAAGGATGAAAACAAGGCTGCCAAAGAACTAAAAGAATTAATACAGTCTTCTGTCAGATACCGTATGATCAGTGATGTTCCCTTTGGCACCTTTCTGAGCGGTGGTACAGATTCAAGTACAGTAACAGCTGTAGCCGGAGAGTTCAGCGATAGGCCGATAAATACCTTCACTATAGGTTTTAAAGAATCAAAATTCGATGAAAGCAAGCATGCTGCAAAAATTGCTGCTTACCTCGGCACCTGTCACCACGAGATGATGGTATCCGAACAGGATGCCCTGGAACTAATCCCGGATATTATAAAAACCTATGATGAACCTTTTGCAGACTCCTCAGCCATACCTACCATGCTAGTCTCAAAGCTTGCCCGTAAACATATTACCATGGTTTTATCAGGGGATGGCGGAGATGAACTTTTTGGTGGATATGGGGCTTATCGTTGGGCTGAACGATTAGCAAACCCGTTTATTCGTAATCTCAGAAAACCCATAGGATGTGCATTGTCCCAATTAAACCCAAGAATGCAGCGTGCAGCAGGTCTTTTTAAGTTTAACAGACATACAGATTTGCGCACGCATATTTTTTCGCAGGAACAATACCTTTTTAGTCAGAAGGAAATTCAAAGCCTCTTGTTACCCCCTTGTTATGAAATACCAGCCTTTAATCACTATGCCTTTCCAAAAAATACCACAAATTTCGAAAAACAAAGTTTCTTTGACCTGAACTACTACCTGAAAGATGATCTGTTGGTTAAAGTTGACAGGGCTTCCATGAAATATGCCCTTGAAACCAGAGTCCCCCTCCTGGATCATCGTATCGTTGAATTCAGCCTGGGGCTGCACCCATCACTAAAAATAAAAAACAAACAAACGAAATATTTGCTAAAAAAGGTCCTCTATGGCTATATCCCTGAAAAGTTTTTCCAACGGCCAAAATGGGGCTTTGCCATCCCTCTGGCAGTTTGGTTAAAAACAGACCTGAAATACCTGATTGATCAATACCTGAATGATGAGATAATACGCGAACTGGGTATCCTTAATGCAGACAAAGTGTCAACTTACAGGAAAATGTTCCTGGGCAGCAACAAAGATTATATCTATAACCGACTATGGGCCATGATTATTTTGAACATGTTCCTAATCCAACACAAATCGATATTAAAAAAATGATCCCCTTCAATATAGCAGCACAAACGGGCAGGGAAATAAAATACATCCAGCAGGCTATCAGCAGCGGCAAACTAAGTGCCAATGCACCTTTTTGCAGGAAGTGCGAAAGCCAGCTTGAAGATATGTTACAAGTTGGGAAAGTGCTGTTGAGCCCGTCAGGTAGTGCCGCCCTGGATATGTCAGCTATCCTTGCAGATATAAAACCGGGAGATGAGGTTATTATGCCATCCTTCACCTACCCTTCAACAGCCAACGCTTTTGCCCTAAGGGGCGCAAAGATCATTTTTACAGATATCAGACCGGACACCATGAACATCAATGAAGAACTTGTTGAAGCGGCAATAAGTAAACACACAAAAGCCATTGTGCCGGTTCATTATGCCGGGGTGGTATGCGAAATGGACAAAATTCTGTTTCTTGCCAGGAAGAAAAACATGCTGGTTATTGAAGATGCAGCCATGAGCATTGGCTCCCTTTATAAAGGAAGAGCTGCCGGAAGTATAGGGGATATGGCGTGCCTGAGCTTTCATGAAACAAAAAATATCAGCTGTGGTGAAGGCGGAGCTATCTGCATAAATAATGAAAAATATGTAAAAAGAGCTCAGATAACTCGGGAAAAAGGCACCAACAGAATTGAATTTGAAAAAGGGGAGGTGGATAAATATACCTGGGTTGACCTGGGTTCTTCCTTCTTGTTGAGTGAACTAAATGCAGCATACCTTTATGCGCAGCTGGAAGCCTATCAGCAAATTATCAGTAAAAGGAAGAAGTTATGGAAATATTACTTTAATGGCCTTAAAGGAATTGCCGATGAAGGGAAAATAATTATCCCGAATATTCCTGAACATTGTTCGCACAATGCCCATATGTTTTATATCAAAACACAGGAAAGCAAGCAGCGGGAAAAGCTTCTAAAATATCTGAACAATAAAGGAATATTGGCTATCTTTCATTACATCCCACTGCATACAGCCAAAGGTGGAAAAGCTTTTGGTGTTTTCAGGGGTAAAGATATTTTTACCAGTACCGAAAGCAGTAAACTGCTGAGACTACCCCTGTATTACGGGTTGAAAACATCGGAAGTAAACTATATTGTTGATTGCATTATTGATTTTTATAAATCCTGACACAGCATGTCAAACAAGCATATTCACTGTCCTGTCTGTTCTTCAAAGCATTTCAAATCCCTGAAAGAATACGAAGCAGCATACCTTGTTAAATGCAGTCGTTGCAAATTCGTTTTTTCAGAAAAGATTCCGGGCGATCAGGAATTAGTAGAACATTATGAAGGCTATGGCAGAAATGACTACTTATCTCCCATAACCATAAAGAGATACAGGCAATTATTAACTTCCTGGCGTCATTTCAGAAAAAACAATCGCATATTGGATGTTGGCTGTGGCATCGGCTATTTTCTGGAAACAGCGAAAGATATGGGATGGAAAACCTATGGCACAGAATTCACACATGAAGCCATCGATATTTGCATAAGCAAAGGCATTAAAATGTTTCAGGGGAAACTTAGCAAGGACTTGCTGGGAGATATGAAATTCGATATCATCACATCCTTCGAAGTCATTGAGCACATAAATAATCCCCAGGAAGAGATCAGCCATATTCGGCATTATTTAAGAGATGGCGGATTGCTCTATCTTACAACCCCTAACTTTAATTCCATCTCCCGACGGATACTGAAATCCCGATGGAATGTGATCGCTTACCCGGAACACCTGAGTTATTATACACCCCAAACCCTGCATTATCTCCTTCGGAACAATACATTCAAAAAAGCAGCCACCAGCACACATGGCATTAGCATGAGCCGGATGAAACTAAGCCTTGAAATATCTGAAAAACAGGCTGTTTCAAAGCAAAGTGATGATGAAAAGATCCGTAGCCGCATAGAACGATTTTTTGTATTACGCTTGATGAAAGAAATACTTAATGGAGTACTTAGTTTATTTTACCTGGGAGACAGCATTAAATCAGCCCACATTAAGCTTCCGTAGCTTTTTCCTTCCTCCGCCTTATATATATATGATAGGTAATCAGAAGGGTTGATATAAACAGTGGAATACCCGGAATTTTATACCGAACAAGAGCGCCATAATTCGCCGTGGTCAGACCGACTGAAAAAGCAAAGATGAGGGCAAACAGTAAGGCAAAAATAAGGAAAGGTTCTTCCTTTATAATATTAAAAAAACCAATAGGCCCAACGCGGATAAAAACAAACAGGGTCAATACTAACAGGATTAGGTTCTCAAGACCGGAGATAACCATAACCGGGTTATTGGCATGCCAGATAAACGGCCTGAATAAACCGGCAATAATAGCCTGAGGAGTTTTTTGAACGATACTGCCAAAGCTTGTATCAAAATCTCCGATATCAAAGAAGTTGGCTCCATATGCTTCCTGTCGAATAAGATCCTGCTGGGTTACCTGAGCTTTGGTAAGAATATTTTCAAACGATGAATATTCCCCCAGGTTATCCCCCAATAAATTATATATTAAATACCCGAGATATAAACCTCCTATCAGCACCAGCGGCCCCACTGTATATCGAAGCGCATTATTGCTTAACCCCCGAATTCCGCTAATGGTTATCCACAAAAGAGCAGAAGGCAGGAAGGCGATAAAAATATATGGCTTTACTGAGATCAGAACAATAATATTGATGGCCATTATTAAAACATTCGCCGGAATTCTCTTTCTTTTTATAAATACCATGTAAAAGTTATATATCAACCATAAAGCTGCTGATAACGTAAACGTATCTTTCATTATTCCTGAGCCCCAGAATACCAGGGAGGGAATAAACAAAACTGATAATGCATGCCATCTGCCTGCCTTGGGGTACATTTCATTCAACATGGTAAAAAATTTCCAGATACCGATTAGTGAAAAAAGGCTAATAATAATGGCGCCCGGAATAAAGCGGTTAAATCCTATCAATAGAAGTGGAACGATCAAACGGCATACAACAAAGTTGTTTGGCTCATTGTATACATATAATGGAGGCCACCCTGTGCGATCTGTAAAATAAGACCAGTTTTCCTCAGTCAGATTATTTCCCATAATCGACAAAAAAGAGTTGAAATCATGAAACATAAGGTTTACAAGGGCATGCCCACCATCGAAATAGCTGATGGTATCCCCACCCCTGTAATACAAAAGGTATATAAGACAAAAACTAAGCGCTCCAAGCACTTTAAGAAAAACAATCAACTGAAAATACTTGTAATATGGAAATTTTTCCTTTAACCTTGATTGTATCATATAGGTCAGAAACCACACTATCAACAGAAAAATAAGCAGGTAAAATGCATCCTTAATGCCTATGTATTCACTCGTGTTCATCCCTTAGCCTTCTAATACAAAAATAAGGGAATATCTGAATAATCACTATTTTTGCTTTACCCATAAAACATAAAAAGTGAACATCCTCTATATTTCATATGACGGACTGACTGATCCCCTTGGCCAATCACAGATTCTTCCTTACCTGATAAAATTATCTGAAAAAGGACATCGCATTTTAATACTTAGTGCTGAAAAGAGAGAAGCATTCAGAAAAGAAGAAAAAAACATACAACAGCTCATTAAAGCACATGCAATAGAATGGTTTCCTGTTATATACCACCGCAATCCTCCGGTTATTTCTTCCTGGTATGATATACAAATCCTGAGAAAAACCGCCCGAAGCATACACAGGAAATACTCTGTTCAAATTGCGCACTGCAGAAGCTATATTCCTGCTTTAATAGGTTTATGGCTTAAAAGAAAGTACGGAATAAGATTTTTATTTGATATGCGCGGCTTTTGGGCCGATGAACGCCTGGAAGGAGGTATCTGGAAAAAATCCAATCCCTTGCTTAACATGGTCTACAACTATTTCAAGCGCAAAGAAAAGGTCTTTCTCCAACATGCCGACACAGTTATTAGTCTTACAGGTAAAGGGAAAGAAGTACTCTCGAGCCAGTTTGAATTCATTGATCAGGAAATGATACAGGTCATCCCCTGCTGTGCTGATACAAATCATTTCGATTATAAAAAGCTTGATAAAAAGGAAGGTATTCACCTAAAAGAAAAACTGGGAATAGATGAAAAAGATTTCGTTTTATCTTACCTGGGTTCAATAGGCACCTGGTATATGTTACCAGAAATGCTTGCCTTTTTCAGGATGCTTCTCCGCTCAAAAAGCCGGGCTAAATTTTTGTTCATCAGCAGGGAAGATCCTGCCACCATTTATAATCATGCAAAAAATGCAGGTATACCTGTTTCCGCTGTTATAGTATGTTCAGCGAAGCGGAAAGAAGTTCCTTTATTTCTAAGCCTGTCTGATGTAAACATTTTCTTTATTAAAGCTGTTTTTTCAAAACAAGCTTCTTCCCCTACCAAACATGCAGAAGTACTGAGCATGGGCATTCCGGTAATCACCAATGCAGGAGTGGGAGACACAGACAGAATAATTGACGAGAGTAAAACAGGAACCTATATCAATCAGTTTTCAAATGAAGAATTTTACAGGGCCATCCAGCGTATGGATGAATTATTGAAAATACCTAAGGAAAAGATCCGGCAGGCAGCACTGGACTATTTTTCGCTTGAATCAGGTGTAGAAAAATACCATCATGTGTATCAGCAATTATCAGATGCTCAGGCATGATGATAGGGTTCATTGTTCAGGATTGTAAAAGCCCGGTATAATTGTTCCAGAAATAGAATCCTTACCAACTGATGGGAAAAGGTCATTTTTGACAGAGACACTAAAGCATCGGCTCTGTTGTATAAAGCCTCTGAGAAACCGTATGCTCCCCCAACAACAAATACAAGTTGATTCAACCCCTGGTTCATTCGCTTTTGAATAAATCCTGCAAAAGATTCAGATGAATAATGCCTGCCCCCATCATCCAATAAAACGACAAAGTCCCTTGGCTGCAAAGCATTCATAATCAACGCTTCTTCCTTTTTATTCTGGTCTTTTCTGCTCAGATTCCCTTTGCTCTTGCTTTTTCTAAGTTCCTGCCACTCAAAACGGGTATAATGCTTCATGCGCTGAATGTAATGTTCCATTCCTTCCTTCAGGTATGATTCTGAGGTAATGCCAACAGCAAGAACTTTAATTTTCATGTGAGTTTCTATTCTATTTTCTGTAACTTGCAGAAATAAAGGTAAAAAAATATATTTGCAGACAATATTCAAGCATGAATTCATTTGGCTTGATTGTTGATAAATTAAACAAAAAGCTGTTATTAATGAAAGTTAAAGTCATCATACTCCCTCTGATAACATTGTTCTTTCTGAATGCCGAAGCAGGATTTACCCAACAGGATATTACTCCAAATGTAATAGCAACCCTGGAGAATGGAGATTCTAAAAAGCTTTCCATGTATTTCAGTACAACTATTGATCTGACCGTACCCGGAAAAGAAGGCAGTTTCAGTAAAACACAGGCTGAATTGATTTTGAGGGATTTTTTCAGCAAGCATCCTATAACTTCATTCAAAGTCAAACACAAAGGCTCCTCTACTGATGGCTCTATATTTACGATCGGAACTCTTATCACCCGTCAGGCAAAATCCTTTCGCACATATTTTCTTCTGAAAAAAGTATCTGGAAAATATTACATCCAGCAACTTCAGATCGAAAAAGACTAAACCAGGTAATTATGACCATAGATGAGATCATTGAGCAGGCACTCAGGGAAGATTTGGGAGACGGCGATCATACATCTATATCATGTATTCCTGCTGATGCAAAAGGGAAAGCACATTTGATTATCAAAGAAAATGGCATTCTTTCCGGTATACATATTGCCGGAAAAGTTTTCAAAAAAGTCGATCCCTATATCCATTTTAAACCCCTGCTTGAAGAGGGAGCTAACATAGTGAAAAATGACATTGCTTTTATTGTCGAAGGATCATCAATCTCATTATTAAGTGCTGAGCGCCTCGCTCTGAATTTTATGCAACGAATGAGCGGAATAGCTACTGCTACAAAAAAAATTACTGATCGCATTAAAGACCTGCCAGCAAAAATCCTGGACACCCGAAAAACAACTCCTCTTTTAAGAATTCTTGAAAAACAAGCTGTGGTAACAGGCGGAGGAGCCAACCATCGCATGGGTTTGTACGATATGATACTCATAAAAGACAACCATATCGATTTTGCAGGCGGTATTAAAGAAGCTATTCAGGCTACACAACACTATCTTAAAGCAAAACAGAAATCATTAAAAATTGAAATCGAAGCCAGAAATCTGGAAGAAGTAGAAGAAATTTTAGCCTGCGGAGGCGTCCATCGCATCATGCTTGATAACTTTAATTTTAAGGATTTGAAAATAGCCATTGAACAGATTGATGGAAAATATGAAACCGAAGCCTCAGGAGGAATTACCATTGAAAATGCCAGAGACTACGCTTTATGCGGTGTTGATTTCATCAGCATGGGCGCTCTGACGCATAAAATTAAGAGCCTGGACATGAGCCTGAAAGCCATCCGATAAATAAGAAGAAAAAAGTATCCTATGAAAATCCATGAGATAAAGGAAAAGATTATTAACTGGAAACCTTTAGTCTCGTTGGTGCAAAAATCCAAAAAAGTTAGCCTGCCCGGATTTGAAAAAGTGCCTGTATTTGATGTAAGCCTGTTTTTTATCAGGGGACTGCAAAAGGGAGCCATTAGTACACGGGCATCCTCTGTAGCATTTACCTTTTTTATGGCTATTTTTCCCTCTGTCATTTTTTTCTTTACGCTTATACCTTATGTGCCGGTAGATGATTTTAAAGATACCCTCCTTCAATTGGTATATGATTTTTTTCCTAAAGAAACCTATGAAGCTGTGAACAATACCATAGAAGACATCATACTCAGAAAAAGAGGCGGATTGCTGTCTTTTGGATTCCTGATGGCCTTATACCTGTCTACTAATGGGATAAATGCATTAATGACAGCTTTTAATCAAACCTACCACAGCTTAGAAACCCGTTCCTCTCTTAAAAAAAGACTGCTTTCACTCATTCTGGTCATCGTTATTTCACTCATCGTTATTATAGGAATTATACTTATTACGGGAGGCACCTTTGCCCTTAATTATTTAGTTAAACAGGAAATTCTTACAAGCCAGTGGACATACTATCTTATTGCTGTAGGCAGGTGGGTTGTTTTATACATCATGGTGTTTTTAGTGATATCTATGCTCTATTATTTTGCCCCCGCAGATAAAAAGCAATTCCGTTTCATTTCTGTTGGTTCAACTGTTGCAACCCTCTTGTCCATACTTACAACAATTGGATTTAATTTTTATGTCAGTAATTTGTCTCATTATAATGCTGTTTATGGGTCAATAGGAACCATCATCATCATTCTTCTCTGGCTCTATTTTAATTCTACCATCATCATCCTTGGATTTGAACTGAATGCAAGCATACATGATGCTAAGAAAGAAAAAGGAGCCGATATGCTCAAACCGGGCAAGGAGGAATAAAGGCAAGAAAACTAAGCTGATGATTAAAAAAATAACCCGCTATTCTATATATTTGTTAATAATAGTAATTCATCTTATTTCCTGCAATTATTCCGAGAAAGGACAGCAACGTATGCGAATAGACCTTAATGAAAACTGGAAGTTCAGATTAAACCCTGAGAGCAACTCAGATAAGATTGACAACAAATGGTATGATGCTTTTGTACCTGGATGTGTCCATATCGACCTGCTAAAAAACAAATTGATAAAATCACCTTTCTATCGATCTCATGAAAAGGATCAACAATGGATAGAAATTGAATCCTGGGATTATGAGCTCGCTTTCGCACTTACGGAAGATGTTTATAAAAGGGAGCACCTGGCCTTGGTGTTTGAGGGCCTCGACACCTATGCACATGTTTACCTGAATGACACCCTGCTGCTAAAAGCTGATAATATGTTCAGAACATGGACCATTCCATGCAAGCACTACCTTAAAGTCGGGGAAAATCAGCTGAGGATTACATTTCAGTCGCCCACAAAAATTGAAAGCTCCAAAGCCGCAGAAATTGATTATGCGCTGCCTGACATACGTGGATTCACACGTAAAGCACCATATCAATACGGCTGGGACTGGGGCCCGCGTTTTGTAACCAGCGGGATCTGGAGATCTGTTTTTCTGGATGCATGGGACATTGCCTCTATAGAAAATATACAGTATGTATTGGGAGATTTTACAGAATCAAAAGCTACCTATGAAGCATTGGTTACCATCAATGCCAGTCGGTATGAGAAACTTCACCTGAAAATCTCTGATCAGGATTACAATGATGTTTATGTTGACAGCAGTTTTGAGGTATCCAATGGCCATAAAACCTATGCATTCAGTTTCGACATTTACCACCCTAAAAGATGGTGGCCCAATGGCTTAGGAAAACCTCATCTTTATCACCTGCGTGCAGAATTAAAACATAAGAAAGACATCCTCGACAGAAAATACGATAACCTGGGGGTCAGAAGCATTGAACTAATCACGGAAAAGGACAAACAGGGAGAAAGTTTTCACTTTATGGTAAACGGTCACAAGGTGTTTATCAAAGGGGCGAATTTCATTCCTGCCGACCATTTTCTGACCCGGCTGAGCCGCGATCGCTACCATCTGCAAATCGATGCAGCTGCAGAAGCCAACATGAATATGCTCAGGGTATGGGGAGGAGGAATTTATGAAGATGATCGCTTTTATGATCTTTGTGATCAGCATGGGATCATGGTATGGCAGGATTTTATGTTTGCCTGCAATATGTATCCCGGAGATCAGGCTTTCTTGGAGAATGTCAGGGAAGAAGCTTCACAAAATATCATTCGCCTGAGAAACCACCCCTGCATTGCACTCTGGTGTGGAAACAATGAAGTGGATGAAGGCTGGCATAACTGGGGCTGGCAAAATAAACTCTTCTATTCGAAAGAAGATTCTGCAAAAGTCTGGAAGGATTACGAAAAGATCTTTCACCATATGTTGCCCTCCATGATTAACAGCCTTGACCATGGCCGACCCTATTGGCCCACCTCCCCTAAGCACGGCTGGGGGCATCAGCAAGCCTACAAAGAAGGGGATGTGCATTACTGGGGTGTCTGGTGGGGCGAAGAAAAATTTAGCATGTATGAAGAAAAAATTGGACGCTTTATGAGTGAGTATGGCTTTCAGGGTTTCCCAGACCTTGAAACCATTTATTCCTTTACTGCTGAAAAAGACAGGCAATTTGGAACAGAGGTGCTAAAATCTCATCAAAAACATCCAAAAGGATTCGAGCTGATTGCTGAATACATGCAAAGAGATTACCATGTGCCTGACAACCTGGAAGATTACACCTACATTAGTCAGCTCCTGCAGGCAGAAGGAATTGATATAGCACTGCAAGCCCATCGCAGAGCAATGCCTTATTGTATGGGCACCCTTTACTGGCAACTAAACGACAGCTGGCCGGTAATTTCATGGTCGAGCATCGACTACTACGCCCGCTGGAAAGCACTGCACTATTTTGTGAAAAATACATTCAGGGATATCTTAGTAAGTGTAGAAGATAATGAAAAATATATTCATCTCTTTATTGTCTCCGACAGACTTAATAATACCAGAGGCCAACTGGCTGTGAAAATGATGGATTTTACAGGAAAGGTTTTGTGGCAGTTAAATGATACCGTTACCCTGCCTGCCAACACCAGCAAAAAACACTTTTCCCTGACAAAAAAGAAAATCCTCAAAAACCTCCAAAAAAACCAATATTTGCTATATATGGTTTTTATTCCGGAAAATGAAAAAGATGTTTACTCCGATATCTATTATTTCGTGCCTGTGAAAGAACTTGCATTACCTGAACCTGATTACAAAATAAAAGAAGATATTACAGATGATGGGCGAATAATAACGATAAAGGCAGAAAATCTGCTAAAGAATGTTTGCCTCAGGTATCCGGGTAATAACGGTAGTTTTTCGGATAATTACATGGACATCCTTCCCGGTCAGACAAAAATAATTACCTACATCATGCCAGAAAAGGGAAAGGAAACAATAAATGACCTGGAAATAAAAACCCTTAAAGAAACCTATTAGTAATCTTATTTTCCCCGGCAAAGACAGTCTTCAAGCATCATGGTATACAGATATGTGAGGGATACTCCGTCGAAACGGGCCATCTTTGGAACAATGCTGTTTACAGATAATCCAGGAACAGTATTGATCTCCAGGAAACTCAATACCGGCGAATCGCTTTTTATGCTATCCTTTTCCACAATATAATCCATTCTGACAAGCCCCTGACAATTCAGCTTATTATAAAGGTATACTGAAGTGGACTTACACTTCAATTCAATGGCATCAGATACCCTGGCAGGGACAATCTCATCCGCCATGCCCGGTGTATATTTCGCTTCGTAATCAAAAAACTCATTTTTACTCACAATTTCACATAAAGACAATACCCGCACCTTCCCCTGGTCTTTCAGCAAACCACAGGTAATTTCCGTTCCTTCAATAAACTGTTCGATGATTACTTCATCATCTTCTTCAAAAGCCTTTTTTATTGCTAATTTCAACTCTGAATCCTTTTTAACCTTTGTCATGCCCACGCTGGATCCGCCCTTATTTGGTTTCACAAAACAGGGCAGTCCAACTTCTTCCAGTATTTCTTTTGTATGAATGATTGTATCTCTGTATAAGTGCACCCATTTTGATGTGGGTAAGCCATAAGAACGGATAACACTTTTACAGAAACTTTTATTAAAAGTAAGGGCAGAAGCAGCAAGACTACTGGAGGTGTAAGGTATACGCAACATATCAAAATATCCCTGTATTGTTCCATCTTCTCCCGGTGTACCGTGGATGGCATTGAAAACAGCATCAAACCGAATAGTTTCACCCTTATACTGCAGACTGAAATCCTGGCGGTTGATTATTGCCTTCTGGTTGTTTTCCCCGCTATAATACCATTCTTCCTGTGTGATCATAATTATAAAGGGCCTGTAATAGTCCCGATTCAGGTTCCTGAAAACAACATCCGCACTGTTCTTTGAAACCGCAAATTCGCCGGAAAAACCTCCGGCAATGATGGCTATGTTTTTCTTCATATTTCTTGCCCCGCATTTTATTTTGAAAAGTATGAACTAATTGCTCTTTAGGAATATTGTTATCTTTGCCAGAAAAACAATAATTACATATTTTTAAAGTTGTAAACTAACATTCCGCAAAGCTGTCTCAAGGGTTAAATTTATAAAAAATGGACTTTCTTCGTTTCCTAACTAAATATATTTTTTACAAACATCTGGGAATTATCATCATTATCGCACTTATCATTGTGATTGTTGTTCTGAAATCGCTTGATTTTTATACCCACCATGGCCAATATATCAGTGTGCCGGATTTTACAGGCCTGAGCATGGATGAGCTGGAAAAATACACCAAGGACAGAAATTTCAGATTTGAAGTCATTGATTCTGTTTTCGATGACACCCATGAAAAAGGGACTGTAATAGCACAGGATCCTTTACCAGGATCAAAAGTTAAACCTAATCGCAAAATCTATTTTACCCTGGTAGCTACCATGCCGGAACAGGTAGCCATGCCAAACCTCAAAGATCTTACGCTTAGACAGGCCAGGGCGGTTTTGGAGACCTATGGCCTGAAAATTGACTCCCTGGAATATCGACCAGACATAGCCAGAAATGCTGTGCTGGAACAAAAATATGAAGGTGAGATTATTGAAGAAGGCAGGTTGATTAAAAAAGGCGAAAAAATAAACCTTGTACTTGGACAGGGAATTGGTTTTGAGAAAATTCATGTCCCATACCTGCTTGGAAAAAAACAGGAAGAGGTAAAAAGAACCCTGCATGCTGCTTCCCTGAATATTGGTACTGAATTTTTCCTGGACGGGGATGACACAGCCCATGCCCGGGTTTATCAGCAAAAACCTGTTCATGCTCAAAACAGCTACTTAAACCTTGGCCAGGCTGTAGATGTATGGTACCGCTCCGATGAAAAATTCAATTTTGAAGAACTAATTAATAATACACCCATTGATTCGATACAAAACGATACAATAAGAGAATGAAACTCAAAATAATTACCATAATACTTTTATTGTTTGCGAAGCTTCTGCCAGCACAGGAGATATTATCTGAATTGCAATCAAATCCTGTGGTTTACGAACATAGCAAAAAATTCTTTGCCCTTAAATCAACAAAATCTTCGGAATATAAACCTGTCAAATTACCCTTCAGGGATGATTTTTCTGTTCTTTCCGTATTTCCTGATACCTCCCTCTGGATTGATAATGATGTTTTCATTAACAATTCATATCCTCTTCACCCGGTTACTATAGGTGTAGCCACATTTGATGCGTTGAACGATTCAGGGGTGTTATACCCCAATGCTGATTTCTATCCCTTCAAAGCCGATTACCTGACATCTAAACCCATTCGCCTGGATTCTGTCTTCTCACCATCAAAAAGGGCACTAAAGGTGAGTGACTCTGTTTATTTTAGTTTTTACGTTCAACCCGGAGGTATTGCAAATGCACCCGAAACCGATGATTCTCTGGTACTTGAATTTTTAGAGGTGTATCGGTTTGATACGATTATTGACACCAATGCCATCCCTTACGATACTGCCTTTGAAGACAAGTGGACAAAAGTGTGGGGGAGCAAAGGGATGTCACTAGATACCTTCCTGCTGGATAATGATTACTTTGCGTATGTCAGATTTCCCATTTTGGATAGCGCTACTTATTTCAGGAATAATTTTCAGTTCCGGTTCAGAAATTATGCCAGCCTCTCCAATGACAATATTAGCAGCTGGCCTTCAAACTGCGATTTTTGGAATATCGATTACGTATATATTGATATCAATAGGCAGTATTATGATACTGCATTAAACGACGTGGGCTTTATTAACACCCAAACTTCTATGCTGAATGATTTTGAAAGTATGCCCTGGAGCCATTTCAACAGCAATCCTTCCGCATATATGCAGGATTCAACATTCTCACTGATAAATAATTTAAATGAGGTGCAAATAAATATGCCCCTTTTCTTTCAAATTACGGAACTGGGTACAAATTCTGTTGTTTACAATCCATTTCCCGGAGGGGATGTCAGTGTAATAGAACCCTTCTCCGATACCCTTATTGAACGGAGTTTTAACTATACTTTTTCTGCAACAACATCTCCCTACCTTGACTTTGAAGTATTAAAATACATTTCTCCTTCCACGGATACGAATCAATTTAATGATACCATACGCTTCTACCAACGCTTCTATAATTATTTTGCTTATGATGACGGAAGCCCTGAAGCAGGGTATGGATTAAAACCAGCTTATTCCAGGCTGGCCTATCAGTTTACCCTGAATCATGCTGATACCCTGCAGGCAATGCAAATGTTCTTTAACCAGACCCTGAACAATAGCAGTCAGAAATACTTCTACCTGATGGTTTGGGACGATGACAACGGACAACCAGGAGATGTTATCTACAAGGAGTCTGTCGTACAACCTGAATACGAAATTGGTATCAACAAATTCCATAATTATGTGCTGAATTATCCCGTACCGGTCAGCGGAACTTTTTATGTGGGTTGGCAACAAACAACAAATGACAACCTCAACCTGGGTTTCGACAGAAATAAAAATAATCAGGCCCGGATTTTTGTAAATATTTTTGGCACCTGGGAAAACAGCATTTACGAAGGTTCTTTATTGATTCGACCTGTCATGGGTTCTGATCCGAATCCGCATCAGGGATTCTCAGAAATTTCAGCCGGGATTTATTTAAACATTTTTCCAAATCCTGCACAAGACTACCTGCACATAGATGTTAGCACGGAAGGATTTCAGATCAGAAAAACCGACCTCAGAATTCAGATCATGAATAATATGGGTGAAGTTTTTGCCATTAAACCTTTTGAAGAGCGCATTAGGCTGCATCAATTACCCTCAGGATTGTATTTTATCAGCGTTTTTGATATTCATGGAAATTTCAGGGAAAGCCGCAAATTCATTCTGACTGATTAAGTCGGGTTTAGCTTTATTCCTTTATGATGACAGATTTTAACAGTAAACAGGAAGAGCAAAATGAACTTTATGAGCACCACAGGTTCAATGTAGACAGAGGACAGTCACCAATAAGAATTGACAAATATCTCACCGATAAAATTGAGAATGCCACACGGAATAAAATACAGCAAGCTGCTTCTGCTGAAAGTATACTTGTAAATGGCAAAGCAGTAAAATCAAATTATAAAGTTAAACCCCTGGATGTAATTTCAATAGTCCTCACTTACCCGCCCAGGGAAATCGACCTGATCCCTGAAGATATTCCTGTAGATATTATTTATGAAGATGACGACCTTCTGGTTGTGGAAAAACCGGCAGGTATGGTGGTTCATCCTGCCTATGGAAATTACAGCGGAACTCTTGTAAATGCCTTGATATATCTCCTGAATAAAGCGAATCCAACCGATATTAAACATCATCCTTTATTAGTGCATCGTATTGATAAAGATACCAGCGGCCTTTTATTGGTTGCGAAAACAGAGACAGCTCAAACCCTGCTTGCCAGGGAATTTTTCAATCATACCATTCATCGAAAATACCTGGCCCTGGTTTGGGGTGATTTTGAAAAAGATGAAGGCCGTATTGAAGGAAATATTGGCAGGAACCTTAAAGACCGGAAAGTAATGAGTGTTTATCCTGACGGTGATCACGGGAAACATGCTGTTACCCAGTACAGGGTGATAGAACGATTCGGATATGTTACCTTGCTTGAATGCCAGCTGGAAACCGGACGAACCCACCAGATAAGGGCACATATGCAATATATCGGACACCCTCTCTTCTCAGATGCAACCTATGGGGGCGATCAGATACTAAAAGGAACCACATTCACCAAATACAAACAATTTGTTAAAAATTGTTTCAGTATCATAAACAGGCAAGCCCTGCACGCTTTTCATCTTGGATTCAATCATCCCATCCTAAAAAATCCTCTTTCCTTTCATTCTGAGCTACCGGATGACTTCGCAGAATTACTGGAAAAATGGAGAACATACGTAAAACATAAGGCCGTATAGTGCTCACTATTTGACGGTTGTATAAATAACCAAATCAGAAAGAATATAGCATACTGTGTTTTTTATGTTATACATTTTTTGCACGGCATTAAAATATATAAAAGAGCATATGTATTCTGCCTTTTATTTTATTATCAATTTAGATGTAAATTGCTGATCTTCCGAGCTTACTAAAACAACATAGATTCCTTCAGGTAAAGAAGAAACGTTTATTTCAATCCTATCTTTATTCCAGCCTGGGATTTTGTTAATTAGCAGCCGTTCACCCAGCATATTAATAACTTCCACCTGCAGGTTTTCAAAATAATACTCATCCATATGAACATAAATCCGGTCTTCTGCCGGATTCGGATAAATATGTGCATGCTTGCTAAGGGATATACTTTCAACGCCAACCAGCAAACCGCCTAATGTTGTTGTTTGTGTACCATCCGGATCCAGCCAGTCATCCAGCTGTACACTTGAAATACCCCCGTTCTGATCCCAGTGATATGAGAACTTTCCGTAATAATCGGGGTAAGTTGGACCGGTGTATGGACCGGCACCTCCATTCGTGCAGGCTGAAGCGCCTCCGGTAAGCGTCCCGATGATCAATCCCTGGCTGTTAAAAATCGGAGAGCCCGATGAGCCTCCTTCTGTTACGCCAAGCCCGTTTGTTGTTGCGGCCCATTTTACCTTCCAGTGTGTCCCGGAAGTTCCACCCCAGGTATCATTTGATAGTGTTTGTGTATACGTGCTTATTTTTTTTATGTCACCTGATGGATGATGAATACTAACTCCACTGGAGCTGGGTGTATTTGTCCGGTCCCAGCCATTATAATAAACACCGTAACTGGCCGGTACATTATTGCTTATTTCTACCAGATAAAAATCACTTCCTGTATTGCCACCTCCACCACCATGAGATACAAGAGAACAACCAATCATGGTTTCAAACGGCCAGGGTTGTTGGGTCGGATTACTACAACTGCTACTTTCATAATTAAAATAAAATACCCATTGGTTTAGATCACTGGTGCTGGCATTGCCACCACAGTGATCTGCTGTTATTACATAGGGTGTACTATCCTGACGCACATTATTGATCATAGAACCACTGCACCAACCAATAAAACTACCTTCTTTTATGCTGATACGCACCACACCCTGACGTTGCAATCGCCAGCTATCCCCTTCAGAACAATTCACATTTACTTCACAGGAGGCAGCATCACCAAAACCTTTAGTATCCGTGTCATATAAATAACGAACACCCCGAAATGCATATGCTATTTCATTTATCACAATTGATGCTTCTTCTTTAACCATATCAGGTTGAAAATATTCCAGGATTAATTCATCTCCCTTAACAAATTCAGTGGCAAAAGATTTCTTATACGCACTATTAATATGGGTATAAGCACCAAGTATTTGTTCCCTGTCAACACTGTAAATATAAAGTGCACCTCCCTCGGGTATTGTAAAATCCGAATAATATAATCCCAGGGCTTGTGCATCATCAATTTTGATATGCAAGCTATAAATTTTGCCATTATCCACTTCTATATAATCCACATCATGAATCAGGTTGATTTGCGTAGGAACAGTAACAGCAATTTTATATAATGTAGCATCTTTAGAATTTTTCGGTTCATTTATCACATTACTTAGATCCGGGGCATCCATTTGAATGCTTCGAACATCAGAACCCAGGAAATGGTATGAAAAACTTGGCGGTATTCCTCCCTGACTGCGCTGGGCATTAGCCCCAGGCATAATACAAAAAATAAGAAGTAAAGTCAGAGCGTTTCTGAGAAAGAACATAAGCAATCGGTTTAAATAATGAGTATTTGCGTACCTGTAAAAATACAATTAATTCATAACCGAGAGCTTCCTCAGGATTTTATTTCCTTTATATTGAATAACCAGAAAATACACACCGTTTTGCACATGTTGCAGGTTCAGCTCAAATTTCCTGCTATCCATTTGCTGAATATCAGCAAAAGCTATCTGGCTTCCGAGGTTATCAAATAATTGTATGTGAGGTGTATGGCATACACCCTCAGCAAATAACAAATAAACCTTATCATTTGTTGGATTAGGATAGATCAGGACTTCTGGTTCTTTGCTTTCAGTTACATTAACACTTGTCTGGCAAACGTAAGGATAAATAGCATGAACGAGATCCATTCCCCATGAACTGGCATCATTATAGTTATACCATGAACTATCCGACCACATTTCCCAACCTGTACCCGGTACCACATCATCATCAGTATTGGTATATAATGCTATTGTATCGCTTGCAGCAGTAGGCAGAATTACCCCTAAATAGAAAGGATTGCTGATCATTACTGTATTGCTAAATTGAACATACGTGAGGCTTTGGCTATTCACATTGGTAACGATGGTAGACAAGGGGATCGTGGTGCTGGCCATAACACTTCCCGGACTGCCTCCTGTGCCTGAATTATCCCAGACACCCACAGTAATTAGTGTATTCGAACTGCTACCTGTTGCAGCAACTGCAAAATCAAAATAGGCGCCATGTAGCGCAGTGTAAGGGGCAAAACCACTGAAATAGTCTGCTTTTGCCATATCATCGTAATAATTATTACCACTAACATAGCCCCAACCGGAAGAGGTATAGAGGTTTTTAGTTCCACTTAAAGGATAATGCAATGTATCGCATGTACTGGTGCTGGCCGGACTAACCTGCACGTAATTCGATTTTGTGAGGGTATCCGATCCATTTGCATTGCTTACTATGAGAGTAACATCATAATTTCCGGCGTTAGAATATGCTATGTTTGGCGGAGTTTGCCCAATATAAGAGGATGGAGTACCTCCGCTAAATTGCCAGTTCCAGCTGGTCGGATTACCTGTTGAAGCATTGGTGAATGTTACACTGGCACCTTCTATGATATTTAACGGTGTTCCGCTAAAATCAGCTGTTGGTCCGGAAGGCGTACTTCCGGTGCATACAATGGGTTCAATGGCCATGGAAGAATGCATACCCAATAAAGAATTGAAATCCATCCATGAATTATTATAGGTCACATAACCCGTATTAGTACCCTGGGTGCCCCTGTCCTGTGCTGTATAGCAAGCGAAGGTATCCATGGGTGTTGTTGTATAATTCAATTCAAATCCAACAAAGAAATTACCTGTAACAGCAACCGGATTGGTAAGATTAATGGTATTCCACTGGCCTGCAGTGAGATTAGAAATGGGTACTTGCTGTGAACCCAGAACTGTTCCTGGTGAATTGCCACTTACACTCCATACTTTCAGGGTTATATACGATTGTGCGCTGCCACCATAGGCATATACCGGGTATATCCTGATAGCATCCACATTGGTGGATGATGAATTTGTAAACAAATCGGCATATTCATCCATAGTATAACCATTATGTCCCGGAAAATATCCCCAGTTACTGGTAAAATAATAATTGGTTAAAGTATCCGTAGACAATAAATTACTCAGGGTATCACAGATAGAGCTCCCTGCAGGTAATACTGTAATATATGCCAATTTATCCATGGTATCGCTTGCCTGGGCATTAGAGGCTATCAAACGGACATTGTAGGTGCCAGAATTATTATATTTAATACCGGGAGGATTTTGTCCGCTATAATTCCCCGGTATGCCGCCCTGAAAATTCCAAACCCAGGAAGTGGGGTTCCCTGTAGAAAGATCACTGAAAGTAACCGTATCACCTGCTACAACTGTAGTTTGATTAGCCGAGAAGTCGGTAGTAACCGTTGGAACAGATGAGCATATTACCGGATAAATCGCATGGGATAAGGTCAATCCCCAGGCTGAAGAAGAAGAATATTCGTACCAGGTATTGTTACTCCACTGTTCCCAAGCCGTATTGGTACTGACATCCCCATCAGTGTTGGTATACATTGCAATAGTATCTCCATTGGCGGGCAAGTCAACACCCAAAAAATAAGAACCATTTATTGATATTGACTGTGTAAAAGGGATATAAGAAATTTTCTGATTATTCACATCACTAACAATGGTATCCATAGATATGGTTGCTGATCCCAATACAGTGCCCGGAGCACCGCTGGCACCATTATTCTGCCATACCTTAACCGTAACATTACTTGAACCACTGGAATTTTTGTCTCCTATGGCAAACCAAATATACACCCCCGATAACTGCAGGCTGGAGCTATTACTAAAAAACTCTGCTTTTGCTTTATCCCCATACCCATTATTACCTGCTACATATCCCCCGGCTGATGTGGCATAATAAGTAGGTGTTCCAGCAACAGGATAATTCACCAAAGTACAACCACTACCGGGAACAGAAGTAACCTGGATATAATTAGATTTTGTCTCCACATCGGATCCCCCTGTATTCGCTGCAGTAAGGCTTACATTGTAGTTTCCTGCAGTATTATAGAGGATATTTGATGGATCTTGCTGTGTTGACGATGAGGGGGTACCACCTGGAAAACTCCAGGCATAAGTACCTGGAGTTCCGGTTGACAGATCATAAAAATTTACCTTACCTCCCACAGGGAAAACAAGGGGGTTGCCAACAAAATCAGCTGTTGGCCCCTGGCTTTGCGGAACTATGCCCATGATGGCTTTCTGATTCAGGGTGAAGGTATAGGAGCCCGGATTCAGGTTATTCAAGTAGAAATAGCCATTATTATAACCACTCCATCCCCAATTCATATGAAAATGATTGTTATTGGCACCTTGATACCCATCAAGCACCCAGGCATGACCACCCGAACTTCCATCCCCCCTGTAAATAACAGGTCGTGCTGAATCAAGTTCTGCCCGAATCAGGTTATCCCAAGCCATATTGGAATAGCTGGATTTTGATAAATACTGGGCCCCCGAAGAATACCCAAAATAATTAACCAGGGAGTTACGTGCATCCCCGGTATAAGAACCTGAGCCACTGGTATCATAATTCATTTCTACAGCTACCCCACAATGATACATAAGCGTTGCAACAGCAGTATTGTTTGATGTAACTGAATTCGGCATGCTGTTCCAGTTATAGGTCGTATTTCCAAAATTAGCAGACAGGGTTCCGAAGTTATTCGCATATCCATTCGCCACAGTGTGACTATAGGAGTGGTTACCTGTGCCCTGTGCCGGATGGCTCCAGTATTTCATGACCTGTGCCATTGAAACTGCCACACATCCTGCCCACACATGTCCGCAGGGACCACTACTCATTGATGGACACTGTTGATTATAGTAACATCCCTGATCCCAGGTAGTGCTTAGCAAGGGACTCACCGCCAGAAATCCGTAATCCGGCTGAAAATTTGTTTGGCTGTATCGTTGCCAGGCAAAATCAATTCCTGGTGTAGATTGAAGCCCGTTGTGGCGAATCGCCAGCAACTGAGTCTTATATGAATCCAAAAGGAACTGCAATGCCGGAGGAATATTATTTTCATCAAAGGCCCCCTCGGATGAATACCCCAGGACCGGATAAGCATGGTCTTCTGCAGCAACAACCACAAAGCCCTCGCCGGCATTCATCGTAAAAGCATAGTACAGGTTCATGCCCTGCTCGCTGGTAATTAATACATCAGAAATACTAATCTGGTTAAAGGAATTTTTATAAAAATGGCCAGATCGTTCCCAATAAACGTTTTTTGCTACAAGGGAGGCTTTATTTAACGACACCTCATCAGCTATACTTAAGTGTATAAAAAACAAGGAAATAAGAAAAAACAGAATGGATTTTTTTACCTTCATTTTTGGATAATTTATAAGTTATTGTGATATATTGATCTATAAAAGTAATAATAATATATGTTTATATGGTACATTTGGCGCATTGAAACAAAACATTTCTATCATGCACATGTATAAGCGAACCTTGAATGAATCTGCTATTCATCGTTGGGGAATTATGATCCTGGTTAGTATCACCATGGCTGCCAATTATTATTTTTACGATGCCCTATCTCCTCTGAAAGACCTACTGGAGGATATCAGGAATTTCAGCTCCTCAGACTATGGCCTCTTTGTTTCGGCCTATTCCGTTCCCAATGTTTTCCTGGCCATGGCCGTGGTTGGTGGCATTATCCTCGACCGTATCGGCATTCGGATAACAGGTTTTGTATTTGTTTTTTTCATGGTTGTCGGAGCAGCTATTACAGCCTACGGATCTTCAGATTACTTTAATACCGGAGGATTTGGCTATGATTTTATGAATTCTTTCCTCGTAAAATACTCCCCGGCATTAAAAGTCATGTATCTTGGATTCTTTTTATTCGGACTGGGCGCTGAAACCAGCATCGTGGTTATTTCGAAAATTATCGTCAAATGGTTTAAAGGCAAAGAACTGGCACTGGCACTGGGCATGAACCTTGCCATTGCAAGGGGAGGTATGGCTGCTGCCCTTATTATTTCACCCAAACTGCAAGGGCTTACCTGGCCTATCTGGCTGGGAACGATTTTCCTGGCTATCGGTTTATTGGCCTTCCTGGTTTACATTATTTACGACATTAAAATAGACAAGCAACTTAAGGGATTGGATGAAGAGGAAGAAGAACCATTCCGATTATCAGATATTGGAAAACTACTCACCAATCGTTCGTTTATCTTTATCGCCCTACTTTGTGTTACCTTTTATTCAGCTGTTTTCCCGTTTGTAAAATACGCCCCTGACCTATTGATAAATAAGTTC
Source organism: uncultured Lentimicrobiaceae bacterium (assembly GCA_964654725.1). Lineage (GTDB taxonomy): Bacteria > Bacteroidota > Bacteroidia > Bacteroidales > CAZZLL01 > CAZZLL01. The sequence continues at coordinate 101,279 of CAZZLL010000005.1, forward strand.
AGTGTTTCCCGGGAAACGGCAGGTTTTATTACATCCCTCCTGCCCTTTGGAACCATCGTTTTCACCCCCTTATTCGGATATATCTGCGACACCAAAGGGAAAAGTGCCTCCCTGATGATATTGGGCTCATTGCTATTGATCAGTGTACATCTGATATTTGCCCTAACAAGCATCACACCCTATATCCCAATGTTTATCCTGGGAATTGGCTTTTCACTTGTACCTGCTGCCATGTGGCCATCTGTTGCTAAGATCGTTGACCAGCGAAGAATTGGAAGTGCCTACGGTTTGATGTTCTCCATCCAAAACATTGGCCTGTGGGCTTTCCCCATGATCATTGGTATGGTGCTGGATTTTAATAATCCTGCTCCTTCAACAACACTCACCGAAAAAGATTTCCGGCGAACCGTGCTGATTGACAAGCCTTTTGAAGCCACCTACATGAACAGGAAGGATCTTTTTATCCCTGACTACAGCATGAAAGTGAATGTGAACATATACACTGACAGTATTGATGGCGAACTTATATGGAGTGAATACCACAATGTGGTAACAGATGCCAAAGGTTCATACTCCCTGGATGTACTTAAAGGAAACGAAATTTTTTATGTGGATATTAATAACCTGGCTTTTGAAGGCAAAGATTTTAATTATCAACTAATTGATCTTTTGAACGACTCGGCCATCATCAGCAAAGGGCATGCACACATTATCAATGACAGCCTGATAGTTAATAAACACATTCGTTTCGAAGGAAAACAGCGTTATAAAGTCCTCTTGAATATATTTCATGCCGGAAGCAATGAGTTAGCATGGAAAGAAAGATTTAACGGCAAATCCAAAGATAACGGAAGCATTGATATAGTGCTTTCAAAGGGTGTGCTTTCCTATGCAGATCCTGATATTTTCGACTGGACAAAAGAAGATTATTTCATTGAAATAAAAACACCACTGGATTATACCAATACCATTCTTATGCTTGCTTTCCTGGGTGTGCTGGGTTTACTTTTTGCTTTTCTCTTACTCAGGGAAGACAAAACCAGCGGATATGGTCTGGAATTACCCAACAAGACTGATGAAAAAGAGTAGAAATCTTAAAAAGTGTTAAACTACTTTTAAAGGTATTTACAAAACCTCTAAATTTTATTTTTTTTGTAAAAAATATCAGAGTCATGGATATTAAAGTAGAAAACTTTTCCAAAAAATACGGCCTGCAAAAAGCTGTTGACACTATTTCTTTTGAAGTAAAAACCGGCGAAGTGCTGGGTTTTCTTGGACCAAACGGTGCAGGAAAAACAACTACCATGAAAGCCATCAGTACCTATTTTGCCCCAAATGAAGGCAATATTTTTATTGGCGACATATCTGTTACTGAGGATGCAGATGAGGTTAAAAAACACATTGGTTATTTACCGGAAAACAATCCGCTCTATACGGATATGCCAGTCATTGATTACCTGAAGTTTGTTGCTGAACTTCATGATATTGAAAAAACAAAGATAAAGGAGAGGATCCTGGAAATGATCCGGGTATGCGGCCTTGAGGGGGAAAAACATAAAAAGATCAGTGAACTCTCGAGGGGATATCGTCAACGTGTTGGTCTTGCCCAGGCCCTCATCCATGACCCTGAAGTACTCATTCTGGATGAACCTACTGCCGGCCTGGATCCTAATCAGATCATTGAAATCCGCGAACTGATCCGAAAAATTGGAAAGGAAAAAACCGTCATACTCAGTTCTCATATCCTGGCTGAGGTTGAAGCAACCTGCGACCGCATACTTATCATCAATAAAGGCAGAATTGTTGCCGACGGATCTTCCGACCAGTTACGTAAACATGCACAGGGAAGGGAAATCCTGAAAGTGACCATTGAGGAAGGAAATATCAATGAAATATTCTCAGCCCTTCAAAAACTGGAAACAGTTGCTATGGTTGATTTTTTGTCCAAAAGCGGCCATCAGTTTGAAATTCAGTCTAAACCTGAACTGTCTGCCAGAAAAGCCATCTTCAAATTATGTGTAGAGAAAAACTGGATGCTCACTGAACTCACTCCTACTGAAACCAAACTGGAAGATGTTTTCAGGGAATTAACCAAAAATTAAAAAATACGATATATGAAAAAAATCTGGATCATCGCCAAACGGGAACTTGATGCCTATTTTGATTCGCTAATGGCATACATCATGATCGTTCTGTTTTTAGGATTCAGCGGCTTTTTTACCTGGATCAATGTCAGCAATGTATTTTTCAATAAAGTTGCCAGCCTGCAGATATTTTTCAGCGTGGCTTACTGGACCCTGTTTTTCTTTATTCCGGCACTAACCATGCGCTTGCTGGCTGAAGAAAACCGCTCCGGAACAATAGAATTACTTTTAAGTAAACCTGTTAACGACTTCCAGGTTGTTTTAGGAAAATTTTTATCTGTCCTGATTCTTATCCTGGTATCTCTTGGGCTAAGCCTGCCCTATTATTTTACGGTATCTAGTCTGGGACAAATCGATCACGGAGCCGTATGGACAGGGTACCTGGCCCTCATCCTAATGAGTGCAGCCTACTGTAGTATAGGTGTTTTTACCAGCAGTATATCCAACAACCAGATCGTGGGATTCCTGCTGGCCCTGTTTATAGGAATTTTCTTTCACATCATTTTTGGCTCGCTGGCAGACAGTTTTAACGGGATAACAGCCCGGGTTTTTGATTACCTGTCTGCTTCTACCCATTTCGAGTCAATGTCGAGAGGCGTTATCGACAGCCGGGATATTATTTATTTCTTATCCATCATCCTGCTCGGACTTACCGCTTCTGAAATGGTACTTTCTAAAAGAAATGTTTCACGTTAATAGCAGTGTTCATGAAAACGAAAAAAACATATTTCAACTATATTGTTCTACTTTTAGGTGTGCTTGTGGTATTAAATATTCTTGCTGACCGCTTTTTCTTACGGTTGGATTTAACCGAAGATAAACGCTATACCTTAAGTACCGCTACAAAAGACATACTGCGTACACTCGATGAACCGGTAACTATTACGGCTTATTTTACTAAAGACCTGCCGGTAGATTTTGCCAAGGGGCGCAGGGATTTCAAAGAACTCCTCGTTGAATATGCCAAAATATCAGGTGGAAATGTAATGTATGAATTTGTTGATCCGGGAAAAGACGAAGAAACAGAGAGGGAAGCTGCACAGAAAGGGGTACAGGCATTGCTGGTGGATGTATCAGAAAAAGATCAGCGAAAGCAACAAAAAGCCTATATGGGAGCAGTCATACAATCGGGAGAAGAAAAAGAAGTCCTTCCTGTTATCACTCCCAAAAATCCCATGGAATACGAACTGACATCTGCCATTAAAAAACTTAGCGTCGAGAAAAAACCTCTCGTGGGGTTCATTGAGGGTCATGGTGAACCGGCAATGGACCAATACGGTGCCCTTGTGCAACAACTATCTGTTATTTATCAAATACAGCCCGTTAACCTGACCGACAGCACTGTGAACTTAAATCCATATGCAGCATTGGTTTGGGCTGGAGCTAAAGACACCGTTCCACAGAGAAGCTTTATGCTTATGAACCAATACCTGGCACAGGGCGGCAACCTATTCCTCGCATTTAATACGGTAATGGCCGATTTTAATTCAGCACAGGGCCTGAATACCTATACCGGCCTGGCTGATTGGTTGCAACAAAAAGGAGTAGTAGTCGAATCAAGCTTTGTAATTGATCAGCTTTGTGGTAACGTTACCGTGAACCTTCCGAACTATGCCTTTCCGGCACAAATAAACTTCCCTTATTTTCCCATAATCAAGAATTTTGGGGAACATACAATTAGCAAAGGTCTGGAAGCTATGGTTCTGCAAATTGCAAGCCCCATAAGCTATTATGGAGATACCAGCCTTCAGTTTACACCCCTGTTAAAATCATCTGAGAACAGCGGACTAATAAATCCCCCTCTTGTTTTTGATGCTTTCAAACAATGGCAGCAAAGCGATTTTCAAACGGAGAACCTTATACTTGCTGCCGCTTTGGAAAAAAAAGGGGCCGATGAAACATCCACGAAAATGGTGATCATCAGCAATGGTGATTTTGCCGTTAGCGGACAGGGAAGAAACCAAAGGCAGGTACAAGCTGATAATATTAATTTTTTGGCAAATGCAATAGAATGGCTGACGGATGAAACTGGACTGGCTGAACTGAGAACAAAAGGCGTTACTGCCAGGCTACTGGATAATGTTGATGACGGTAAACGCAACTTCCTGAAATACTTAAACTTCATGCTGCCTGTTCTCCTTATCATCATTTATGGCGCCATCAGGATGCAGCGTAAAAGGAATATTCGTATCAAAAGAATGGAGGATTCATATGTTTAAAAAAATTAGCACCAGGGTATTGATCATAATTCTTCTGGTATTAACAGGAATTTATATTGCCGATGAACTCCTGAATAAAGACAAAAAAGAAAGCAGTTTTTCAACGGATCAGTTTTCTGTTGATTCCCTGGAAATATCGCGCATTGAGCTTTTAAAAGGTACAGTGCAGTCGGGAAAAGTCATCCTGGAAAAAAGCACACATACCTGGAACCTGAAAGATCATATAGGGAATACCTTGAATTCGGACACCACTATAATTAATAATGCACTGAAGCAGATCTTCAATTTGAATGTACAGAGGATGGTTGCAAAGAACAAGGAGAAATGGAAAGAATACAGTGTAGATGATAGTTCAGCTCTTCATATTGCTTTGTATACCAACAATGGTCTTTTAAAAGAGTTCCTGATCGGCAGGGTTAATTTCGATCAGAGAACACGGTCTGCAAGCAATTATATCCGATTAAAAGATGACGTGGAAACATTTGAGGCTGAAGGCATGCTAAGCATGAGCATTCCCGCGCATATCAACCAATACCGCAATAAGAAATTAGCCCTTTTCGGAAAAGAACAGATCAACAAGATGCATTTCATACACCCGGGGGATTCTTCCTTTTTGCTGATCAAAAATGAAATCAAATGGGTTGCAAAAGATAAGGCTGTTGATTCCGCAAAGGTGGAGAATTACCTAAATAGCCTCTCATCACTAAAAAGTACAGACTTTGCAAACATAGAGAATGTCGCAGGTCCGGTATTGCATGAATGCATCATTGAAGGAAATATTCCTGCCATTAAGATTCGGGCTTTTGCTGCTGACAGCATAAACAAATATTACATCACCTCAAGCATGAATCCGGGCGTTTTTTTCAGTGCAAAGAACGGATTATTCGACAGAATCTTTAAAGGCGAAAGACAGTTTCTGCCTGAAGAAAACTAATCCCGTTCCATCAGAAAACATATCTTTGCTTAAAAAAGAAATATGATCATAATTAGCGGTGCAGCAGGTTTTATTGGAAGTTGTTTGTGCGGTTTTCTCGAAGAAAAAGGTGAGAAAAACGTTATTGCTGTAGATGATTTCAGTAAAAAACAAAAGGATAGTAACCTGCAAAATAAAAGCATCCATGAGTTTCTGGAAAGAGATCAGTTTTTTGATTGGTTTCATACCCATGCAGATGAAGTGGATTTTGTTTATCATATAGGTGCCCGCACAGATACCACTGAGTTCAATGTGGAAATATTCAATAAACTTAATCTGGATTACAGTAAAACAATCTGGGAAATATGCAGCATCCATCAGATTCCTTTGATCTATGCTTCCTCTGCCGCTACATATGGAATGGGAGAGCTGGGGTATAAAGATGAACATGATATCATCCCAAAATTAAAACCCCTGAACCCTTATGGTGAATCTAAGAATGATTTTGACAAATGGGTACTGGAACAGGATGAAAAGCCTCCCTTTTGGGCTGGTTTAAAGTTTTTCAATGTATACGGTCCGAACGAGTACCATAAAGAACGAATGGCATCAGTGATTTTTCATGCTTTTCATCAGATACAACAAAGCGGGGGCATGAAGTTATTTCGTTCCCATCATAATAAATTCCAGGATGGCGAGCAGCTCAGGGATTTTGTATATGTAAAGGATGTCATGAAAGTAATTCATTACCTTGCACAAAATAAACCGATACCGGGAATATATAATTTAGGTACAGGGAAAGCCCGAACTTTCCTCGACCTCGCTAAGGCAGTTTTCAACGCCATGGATATCAATCCGAAAATCGAATTCATTGACACACCTGAGGATATTCGGAATAACTACCAATATTTTACGGAAGCCGATATAGCAAAACTCCGCAAAACCGGATATAAAGATGAATTCTACAGCCTGGAAGAAGGTGTGGAAGATTATGTTAGAAATTACCTTTCAACAGGAAAGCATTATTAGAAAATCCTAATCTGCCCGATCAAGTTCGTCCCTGATATCACCTAAAGTTTCCCGGATTTTTTTCAGGGACTTCACAATTTCCAACTCACGCATAGATGTTTCCAGTTTACTATTCAGCCTGTCTTTCGCGCCATTTAAAGTATATCCCTTTTCTTTTACCAGATGATAAATCAGGTGCAGGTTATCGACATCCTGCTTGGTGAACAGGCGATTACCTTTATTATTCTTTTTGGGCTTTAATATTTTAAATTCCTTTTCCCAATATCGGATAAGGGATGTATTCACCTTAAACATATCAGACACCTCTCCTATGGTGTAATACATTTTTTCGACCGGCTTCTTCTTTAAAGGCATAAGAAGAAATTTAAATAATTATGAAAGGACATGATTTTCCTGGGCAGCAATTTCTAGCACTTCCTCATATTCTTCGGGTGTAAGGTCTTTGTAAAAGAAATTCACCGGATCAATAGGGGAGCCATTTTTATGAACTTCGTAATGAACATGAGGAGATACAGATAAACCAGTGCTTCCCACATATCCTATAATCTCGCCCCGTATTACTTTTTGTCCATTTTTAACGATAATCTTGTTCATATGGCCATAGAGGGTAGAATATCCGAACCCATGGTCAATAACCACAGTATTCCCGTAACCGCTCTTGCGGGCATCAAACGTAATGGTGCCTGCTCCCGTAGCATAAATGGGTGTGCCCCTGGGTGCTGCAATATCAATACCCCAGTGCATGCGGTAGTATCTTAAAATTGGATGAAACCGCATTCCAAAACCGGAAACCAACCTGCCTTCGCCTTTGGCAATAGGCATAATAGCCGGAAGGGCTGCCATCATCTTTTCCTTGTTCTTTGCTAATTCAAAAATTTCATCCAGGGATGTCGATTGAATGTACAACTGACGGGCTATTTTATCCAGCTTTTTCGTGGTTTCTATAATGATTTCAGAATTCTCAAAGCTTGACAGTTTTTCATACCTGTCTACACCTCCATAACCTGCTTCCCTGACGGATGAAGGAATTGGCTCTGCCTCAAAAATTACACGATACACGTTATTATCCCTGTCCTCAAGATCATTCAAAACAATAGTCAAATCATCCATGCGGTCATTGAGAATTTTATATTGGAGGCTATACTGTGCTATTTCCCGCTTCAGCATTTTCTCTTTCGGAGAGTCAATAAATGTAAAAGCCAGTGTGATCACTATGGCTGAAAAAACGGCAACAGCTAATCCGATATAGAAAAACTTCAGCAACCTTTCCTTCCAGGTCACCCGGACACGTTCAACCCTTAAAGACTTGGTATTAAACTGATATCTTACCTTTGCCATGTAAGTGATTTATAAATCCATCCAAAGGATTATTTAATCTTCTGCTTTCCTTACGTTTTAAGCAAATTTAATGAAAAAAACTAACTTTGCAATTCTGCATCTCATAAAAATAGTTAAAAGAATATTGTTAATTAAAATAAACCTATTGCATGAATTCCAGTGACGTAAGAAATACTTTTCTAGAATTTTTCAGAAGCAAACAACATAAGGTCGTTCCCTCCGCATCCATGGCAATCAAAAATGATCCTACACTGATGTTTACCAATGCCGGCATGAACCAGTTCAAGGAATTTTTTCTCGGGCATGCCAAAGTAACTGAAAAACGAGTAGCTAATTCACAAAAATGCCTGAGGGTTGCCGGAAAGCACAATGACCTTGAGGAGGTGGGGCACGATACCTATCACCACACCATGTTTGAAATGCTGGGAAACTGGTCTTTTGGTGATTATTTTAAAAAAGAGGCTATCACCTGGGCCTGGGAATTGTTGACGGAAGTATACGGTATCAAGCCTGATAGTCTTTATGCAACTGTTTTTGGGGGCGATAAAAAAGATAAAACAGGGATAGATGAGGAAGCGTATGAATACTGGAAAGCTTTTTTGCCGGAAGAGCGCATTTTATATGGCAATAAAAAAGATAATTTCTGGGAGATGGGCGATGCCGGCCCCTGTGGCCCCTGCTCTGAAGTTCATGTAGATATCAGATCGGAGGAGGAAAAGCAAAAAACTCCCGGTAAAGATCTGGTTAATAAAGACCACCCCCAGGTGATAGAAATCTGGAATCTGGTATTTATTGAGTTTAACCGAAAAGCCGATGGTTCCCTACAGAATCTGCCACAAAAACACATAGATACAGGCATGGGATTTGAAAGGCTTTGCATGGTTTTACAGGGAACGCAGTCTAATTACGATACCGATGTTTTTCAGCCAATTATTCAAACAATCACCCGGCTAACCTCTGTAGAATATGGCAGCGGAAAAAATACCGATATTGCCCTCCGCGTAATTGCAGACCACTTGCGGGCAGTTACTTTTGCTATTGCCGACGGCCAACTTCCTTCCAATGTGAAAGCCGGTTATGTGATCCGCCGGATTCTCAGAAGGGCTGTACGCTATGCCTACACCTTTCTCAATGTGAAAGACCCCTTTATGTATAAACTGTTTCCGGTTCTTAATGATCAAATGGGTGAAGCATTCCCTGAACTGAACAAACAAAAAGACTTAATCATAAAGGTTATCCGGGAAGAGGAAGCAGCCTTCCTGAGAACCCTGGAAAACGGCATTCAGAAATTCGAACAATACCTCAGAAAGCATCCGAATGACAAAGTAATTGACGGAGAATTTGTGTTTGAATTATTCGACACCTATGGTTTCCCGGTCGACCTGACCCAGCTGATGGCCAGGGAAAAAAACCTGGACATTGATATGGAAGGGTTTAACAAAGGACTGGAAAAACAAAAGAACAGATCGAGAAATGCGGCCAGCATGAATACAGGCGACTGGGTTGAAATATATACTGATGACCGGGAAGAGTTTATAGGTTATGATCATCTTGAAACTTCCGTTAAGATTACGAAATACAGGGAAGTGCTTGCGAAAAACAAACACTTCTATCAACTCGTATTTAATGTTACCCCATTTTATGCTGAGTCGGGCGGACAGGTTGGTGATACAGGCTGCCTGATATCCGGGGATGAGAAGATCAGAATTTTCAATACCCAAAAGGAGAACAACCTGATCATACATTATGCTGACAAACTCCCTGAAAAGCCTGAGCAGGAATATTTCGCAGAAATTGACAAAGTTAAACGCCGCCTAACCACAGCAAATCACACAGCTACACACCTTTTGCACCATGCCTTAAGGGAAATCCTGGGCAAACATGTGGAACAGAAAGGAAGTCTGGTGGAGGCCGAACGTTTGCGCTTTGATTTCAGCCATTTTCAGAAACTGAGTGATGAGGAGACCAGAAAAATTGAAAAATATGTAAATCATCACATCCGGCAAAACCTTCCTCTCAAAGAGAAAAGGGCCATCCCGATGAATGAAGCAGAAGAAATGGGAGCCATTGCTTTCTTTGGGGAAAAATACGGCGACCTGGTCAGGGTTATAAAATTTGGAGATTCCATAGAACTTTGTGGCGGCAATCATGTGCAGGCAACCGGAGAGCTGGGCTTTTTCAAAATAATCTCTGAATCAGCCATTGCAGCTGGAATCAGAAGAATCGAAGCCGTTACTGCTGATAAAGCAGAGCAGTATATCTATGAACAGGACACGCTGATCCGGGAAATTAAGGAAATGTTGAAAGCACCGAAGAAACTCACAGCTGGCATACAGCACCTTATAGAACAAAAAAATCAACTGGAAAAAGAAGTTGAGAAAATGAAAAAGGAAAAAGCTGGCAGTATGCAGGATACCATTCTCGGGGCCGGAAAAGATATCAATGGAATTCACTTCATTGCCATGAAAGTGGACCTTGATTCACAAACAATCAAAAACCTGGCCTTTGCCCTTAAGGATAAATTAGAAAATATGTTCCTGCTGTTGGGAAATGAGAACAACGGTAATGCTGGCCTGAGCCTGATGATCTCCCCTAAACTGGCTGAAAACAAACAGCTCCATGCCGGAAATATGATTCGGGAAATTGCAAAGGAAATACAGGGAGGCGGGGGTGGCCAACCCCATTTTGCCACCGCCGGTGGAAAAAACATCCGGGGATTAGAGAAAGCATTTCAAAAAGCCGAAGCCATGATCAAAAAGGAAAACATTAGGAAAGCATAGCCTGTATCAAGTTGTAATTTTCTGTTTCTGTAAATATCAGCATCCCTGAAAATTGTGTAAGTTTGTATAAAGATACGATTTTATGATCCATGTAACGCGCAGAGAGCGCTTTAATGCTGCCCATCGTCTCTTCAGGGAGGATTTTTCAGATGAAAAAAACCTGGAAGTTTTCGGAAAATGCTCCAATCCTAACTGGCACGGGCATAATTATACCTTATATGTAACCGTGAAAGGTAAAGTTAGCCCGGAAACAGGATTTCTTGTAAACCTGAAGGACCTTAGTAAGATCATCAAAGAAAAGGTTATAGAAAAAGTGGATCACAAGAACCTGAACCTGGAAGTGGATTTCATGAAAGACCGAATTGTATCAACGGAAAACCTTGCAATAGCCATTTGGGAGCAATTGGAAACACCTGTAAAGAATATTGGAGGTGAGTTGTATTGTGTAAAGGTTGAAGAAACAGAGAACAATTATGTTAAGTATTTTGGTGGTATTTAGTACCTTATAATTTATTCATTAATAAAACAAAACCTCATGAAAAAGGAACTAAAAGACTTCATGGAAGAAAATACAATGGACGGATACGAGAAGATTGACAATTACAACTGCGATGCCATTCGGGAAATGATGCCCAAATATGCGCAATTATTAAAAGATATTGGTGAAGACCCCTCACGCGAAGGTCTGGCAGATACACCAAAACGGGCAGCCAAGGCCTTGCAGTTTTTTACTCATGGATATCACCTGAACCCTAAAGAGCTGCTAACATCAGCTATGTTTAAAGAAAAATACCGGGAGATGGTTATCGTTAAAGACATTGAAATATATTCGTTGTGCGAACATCACATGGTGCCTTTCTTCGGGAAGGCACATGTAGCATACATTCCAAACGGATATATAGTTGGATTAAGCAAAATAGCCCGGGTAGTGGATGCTTTTGCACGCAGATTGCAGGTTCAGGAGAGGCTAACAACACAAATCAAAGATTGCATCAACAATACCATCAAACCCCTTGGTGTAGCTGTTGTTGTGGAAGCAATCCACCTTTGCATGGCTATGCGGGGCATACAAAAGCAAAACTCTGTAACCACTACCTCCGATTTCACCGGAGCATTCCAAAAAGAAGAAACACGGGCTGAATTTATTCACCTGATAGGTTCCAGACTACATTAATCATATAATCAGCAAACTAAATATTATGAAAGCGTATGTTTTTCCCGGTCAGGGAGCGCAGTATGCAGGCATGGGGAAATCCCTCTGCGAAAAATCAGATACCCTAAAGAAACTTTTTGAAAAAGCTAATGACATACTAGGTTTCAGAATTACCGACCTGATGTTTGACGGCACAGATGAAGATTTAAGGCAAACAAAGGTAACTCAGCCGTCTATTTTCTTGCATTCGGTTATTCTGGCTTTTAGCCTGGGAGATACATTTAAACCCGACATGGTGGCCGGGCACTCCCTTGGAGAATTTTCCGCATTGGTTGCCAACAAAGCTTTATCCTTTGAAGACGGCCTAAAACTTGTTGCCGCCAGAGCCAATGCCATGCAGAAAGCCTGTGAGGCAGAACCAGGAACCATGGCTGCTATTTTAGGCCTGGATGACAACAAAGTGAAAGATATCTGTGATGGAATTGATGAGATCGTTGTTCCTGCCAATTATAACAGTCCCGGACAACTGGTTATTTCTGGATCTGTAAAAGGCATTGAATTGGCTTGCCAGCAGATGAAAGCAGCAGGTGCAAAAAGAGCTCTGCCGTTAAAGGTTGGGGGTGCTTTTCATTCACCCCTGATGGAACCTGCCAGGATAGAACTTGCAAAGGCTATTGAGGAAACTCCCTTTAATATGCCTGTATGCCCCGTTTACCAGAATGTGAGTGCAAAGCCTGAAAGCAAAGCTGATACTATCAAAGCAAATCTTATTGCCCAACTAACATCACCGGTAAGATGGACACAAACAGTAATAAACATGATTGCTGATGGAGCTTCAGAATTTATTGAAACTGGGCCGGGTACTGTGCTGCAAGGATTGGTGAAAAAAGTCCAACGCGATATGCCCACATCAGCAGCAGAATAAATTACAAAGTGGCATTCAGTAAAGAGCCTGATGCCACCAGCTTTCCCAGGTACTTTTCGTACATTGATTTTTGAAGGGCTTGAAAATAGGCTTCATTATGCATATCCGACCCCACAAAGTCAATCATTTTCTGATCAATCAGTTTCTCTGCAACCTTACGCACAACACCTGAATAATACCCACTTAAGCTAATGGTGTTGACCTGGAAAAAAACTCCCCGGTCTTTTAAGTCCTCATACTTCTGAGGTGTGTGAAACCAGTATGAATATCGTTCGGGGTGGGCAAGGATGATCTTATACCCGGCTATCTGAAGGTTAAAAAGTATTTCCTTTAAATTTGTTGGCGGACTAAAATATGACAACTCCACCAGCAGGTAGTTGTCGCCGAATGTCATCAGATCCCCTGCTTCCATCTTTTTCTCAAAACCATCATCAATTAAATACTCTGCAGCAGCTTCTATTTCAATATCTATATTTTCTTTATCAAGCGCTGACATGAGTTTTTCCAGCCCTTCACGTATTATTTCAGGTGTATTTTTGAAATAATCCTGCATGATATGTGGAGTGGTGATCAGTTTACTGAAACCCAATTCCTTCATCTTACGAACATAAGATACTGAATCTTTTACTGTTTTAGAACCATCATCGATACCGGCAATAAGGTGGGAGTGCATATCCACCCCAACTTTTGCCATATCAGCAGGCTCTTTCAATTTATCCTTTCCAAATAATCTCTTAAATACACCCATTATTACAATTCTCCCTTCCTCTTAAAATCATGCAGTCAGGTAATCCTACCTCCCGTATTGCCCGTCATAATACTTCTGGTAATCCCCTGATGTCACACTATTCAACCATTGCTCATTTTCAAGGTACCAGTCGACAGTTTTCTCCAAACCTTCAGCAAACTGAAGGGAAGGTTCCCAGTCCAATTCCTTTTTTATCTTGCCGGCATCAATCGCATAGCGCAGGTCATGTCCTGCCCTGTCTTTTACAAACGTGATCAGCATTGCCGATTCCCCATCCCTTCTTCCAAGCTTTTTGTCCATTATTTTACACAACAAGCGAATGAGTTCAATGTTTTGCCACTCGTTGTTTCCTCCGATATTATATGTTTCCCCAATTCGTCCTTTGTGATAAATAATATCAATTGCCTTCGCATGATCGATAACATACAGCCAATCCCTGACATTTTCACCCTTGCCGTAAACAGGGATGCTTTTCTTGTTTTTAATATTGTTGATGGCCAGAGGAATCAATTTCTCCGGAAACTGATTAGGGCCATAATTATTCGAGCAGTTGGAAAGAACTGCAGGAATACCGAATGTGTGATTATAGGCTCTCACAAGGTGGTCAGAACTTGCTTTAGACGCCGAATAGGGACTCTTAGGATCGTAGGGTGTTGTTTCCACAAAGAATCCTTCTTTTCCCAGTGAGCCATATACCTCATCGGTTGACACATGATAAAAACGCTTGCTGTTGTCTCCCTGCTCCCAGTTTGCCCTGGCAGCATTCAGAAGGTTTACTGTTCCGACAATATTGGTATAAATAAACTCTGTAGGGTTGGTGATAGACCGATCCACATGCGATTCGGCTGCCAGGTGGATCACACCGTCGATGGCATATTGTGTAAATAAAACCTGGATAAAATCATCATCAACGATATCCCCCTTAATAAAGGTATAATTATCCGCCTTCTCAATATCTCTGAGGTTTTCCAGGTTGCCGGCATAGGTAAGTTTATCCAGATTGATGATTTTATAATTCGGGTATTTATTTACAAATAACCTGATCACATGGGAGCCAATAAAACCGGCAGCTCCTGTAATAACAATTGTTTTATCAAATTTTGGCATCATATTTTATTTTTGGTTTTCTGCTATGGCTTTTTCCCAGTTCCAGGCAGAAAGCATCATTTCATCAATTCCTTTCTCTGCTTTCCAGCCCAATTCATCATTGGCGAAAGACGTATCTGCCCACACCTGTTCCACATCACCGGGCCTTCTATCAACAATTTTATAATTCAGCTTATGCTTGCTGACCTTTTCAAATGATTTGATAACCTCCAACACAGAGTATCCGTTTCCGGTACCGAGATTGAAAATTTCAAAATCCTTCTTATTTTTACCCTGAAGAAAGCGGTCTACTGCCACCACATGTGCTTTAGCTAGGTCAACCACATGGATATAATCACGGATAGCTGTTCCGTCAGGCGTATTGTAATCATCACCAAATACGCGCAGAAGTTCCCGCTTACCTATAGCTGTTTGAGTAATAAAAGGCACCAGGTTATTAGGAACGCCAATGGGGTACTCCCCAATTTTTGCTGACTCATGTGCGCCAATAGGATTAAAATAGCGCAGTGCTATTCCTTTCACATCCGATGAATTCACGGTATCTGTAATGATCTCCTCAGAAATCTGCTTGGTATTTCCATAAGGCGACCAGGCCTTTTGAATGGGTGAATTTTCGGAAACGGGCAGTTTTTCCGGCTGTCCATAAACGGTACATGAGGAGGAGAATACTATAGTTCCCACCTTAAACTCTTTCATACAGATCAGCAGATTGATGAGGGACCCCAGGTTATTCTGATAATACATCAGGGGATTCTCAACAGATTCGCCTACGGCTTTGTAGGCAGCAAAATGTATGATGGCTGCTACATCATTGTATTTTTGGAAAAAAGACCTTGTTATCTCCAGGTCACAAATATCAAACTGTTCAAAAGCAGGTTTCTTTCCGGTAATCATTCCGATATTATCAATTACTTCGGCATATGAATTAGAAAGGTTGTCAATGACAACCACATCATATCCTTTATTTTGTAATTCTACTACGGTATGCGAACCAATATAACCGCTACCGCCTGTAACAAGAACCTTCATAACAAATCGTTTATTTAATATTCTTAATCATGGGATGATATTCACCTTTCAATCCAACCACATCAGCATTTCGAATGGTATAGCACATTTCGATGCTTTTCCTGGCATCATCCAGGCCAAAACCTTTGCCTGATAGTATATCCTGGTATGTAAGTGTATGCAAGTCGGTAAATCCGCCACTAAATTCAATCTCTTCCCCTTCAACCGTTATTGACCGGTATGTTCGCTTTTCTTCTTTAACAGCATCTTCAGGAAGGGTACTGTCATCCAGGCTCAGGAACCAGCGTATGCGTGCATTTTTTAACAACAGGAAGCCGGCAGCCTTGTCTTCTTCCATCATATGCACCATATTGATATCCACATCACCAAAAATCCAGCTCAGCATATCAAAGAAATGAATGCCGATATTGGTGGCAATACCACCGGATTTGCTTTTGTTCCCTTTCCACGACATAAAATACCAGTTTCCCCGGGAGGTAATATAGCTTAGGTCGATATCATAGATTTTATTTTTCCCTTCCTTCTCCACTTTCTCTTTCAGTTTAATAATGGCAGGATGCAACCTGAGTTGTAAAATGTTATAGATATTTTTACCGGTTTCCTTTTCAATTTCCTTAAGGGCATCTACATTCCAGGGATTTAACACCAGAGGTTTCTCGCTGATTGCGTGGGCATCATTTCTCAGAGCCAGCCGAATATGTGAATCATGCAGGTAATTTGGAGAACAAATACTCACATAATCGATTTTCTGCTTGCCCTGTCTCCTGAGTTTATCCAGGTGTCTGTCGAAACGTTCCGATTCGATAAAAAAGTCAGCATTAGGGAAAAAACTATCGATAATACCCACCCCGTCATAGGGATCAAGGGTAGCTACCAGTTCATTCCCTGTTTCCTTTACAGCTTTCATATGCCTGGGAGCTATGTAACCAGCTGCTCCTATCAGGGCAAAGTTCTTTTTTTGATCACTCATACATTTATTAGATTTTACTTACCTGATTGTTCTCCAGTTTATACTTCTCTTTACTTTCATGACATACGGCTATTCCATCGGCGTCAAACTCCAGCCGATGCCCGTATTCACTCATCCATCCAACATGTTTGGCAGGATTTCCAATAACCAGGGCATAAGACGCAACATCCTTTGTTACAACAGCTCCAGCTCCCACAAAACTAAATTCACCAAGGGTAATTCCACAAACAATGGTTGCATTGGCCCCTATTGAAGCCCCCTTTTTTACAAGGGTTTTAACGTATTGATCCCTCCTGATCACAGCACTCCTGGGATTAACAATATTGGTAAAAACCATGGAAGGTCCCAGGAAAACATCGTCTTCGCAAATTACACCCGTATATATTGAAATATTATTCTGCACTTTCACATTCTTGCCCAATATAACTCCGGGTGATACTACCACATTCTGCCCTAAATTACATTTTTCTCCCAACACAGCATCTTTCATGACATGACTAAAATGCCAGATTTTACTTCCTTTTCCAATCTTACAGCCTTCATCGATGACCGCTGTTTCATGTGCGAAATATTCTTTTTCCATAGTATTATTTATTTACAAATTCCAGAACAGACTCTGAGATATATTTTAATTGTTCATCATCGAGCTCGGTATGCATAGGCAATGATATCACCCGTTTACTTAATTCTTCCGTTACAGGGAAATCACCTTCCTTGTATCGGGGATCAATATAAGCCTTCTGCATGTGAAGAGGCACCGGATAATAAATCATAGCCGGAACGCCTTTATCCATAAGGAATTTCTGCAAAACATCCCTGTCGATATCAGTGGTCACCAGGGTATATTGGTGAAACACATGGCTTGAATGCATACCCCTGGCAGGAATTTTCAGTTTAGGGTGGTCTTTAAAAGCATTGTCATAATAATCGGCCGCTTTCTGACGGGCAGCAGCATATCGATCGAGGTATTTCAACTTAACATTCAGTATAGCTGCCTGTATGCTGTCGAGGCGTGAATTTACCCCTACATGATCGTGATGGTAGCGCTTGGTCATTCCATGATTAACAACAGAGCGTAACATGGCAGCATACTCATCATTATTGGTAAAAATGGCACCCCCGTCGCCATAGGCACCCAGGTTTTTTGAAGGAAAGAAAGAAACACAACCGATATCACCTATAGTGCCAACTTTTGCCGTTTTCCCATCTTTGAATATATAATCGGCCCCAATCGCCTGGCAGGTATCTTCAACCAAAAATAAATTATGTTCGTTGGCAATTTCAAGCAATTCTTCCATGGGTGCAGCCTGTCCGAACAAATGCACCGGAACAATAGCTTTGGTTTTAGGTGTGATGGCTTTTCGTACTGACTCAGGGTCAATATTAAACGTTTCCGCATCCACATCAACCATAACCGGTGTTAACCCGAGTAATGCAATGATTTCAGCTGTTGCAATAAATGTAAATGAAACCGTAATGACTTCATCACCCGGCTTTAAACCCAAGGCCATCATCGACACCTGAAGGGCATCCGTACCATTGGCACAGGGAATTACGTGTTTAACATCAAGGTATTTCTCCATGCCCGACTGGAAAGCCTTTACAGCAGGGCCGTTAATAAAAGCTGTTGAATCAATGACCTCGTGTAAAGCAGTGTTGATCTCTTCCCGAATATTATCGTACTGCGCCTTAAGGTCTACCATGCGAATTTCTCTCATTGATCGTCAATATTTTAAGTGGATAAGAAATGCAAATATAAAAGTAATTATGCTGACAGTATAATATTGTGGAAAATTAAGGATTTGTTTAACATCGCAGGGTTTTTATGCCTGATATCAACAATTTTTTACTTTTGCAAGAGTTAACAACACTATGAAAAAGATTTTCTACCTGTTTGCCCTTCTTTGCTTTGGCGCATTTAATATGCTGCAGGCCCAGTCGCATCTGGGAGATTCATCATACCACGCTAACCTGATATCCTTTTCTTTTGCAGTTCATTTACCAGAAGGTGATTTAAAAGACCGTTTCGGAGTTAACCAGACCGCCGGATTTAGTTATTTATACAAAACAAAAAGCAACTGGTTTTTCGGAGCGGACTTTAACTATATTTTCGGGGGTGATGTAAAAAACAAGGAAGAGGTTCTGGAACCCATCATTACTGCAGACGGCAATATCATTGACGGGGATGGGCGTTATGCCGAGCTAAACCTGCACGAGAGGGGCTATTTCACATCTTTAAAACTGGGAAAATTATTTCCGATAAGGAGCATTAATCCAAATTCCGGGATCTTGTTTCTCGGTTCCCTTGGTTTACTGGAACATAAAATTCGTTTCCATATTTTGGATAATACAGCCCCGCAATTAGACAAAGACTACAAAAAAGGCTATGACCGCTTAAGCAACGGACTTGCAATTAGTGAGTTCATTGGTTACCTCAATCTGAGCGAAAACAAAATGATGAATTTTTATGCAGGATTCGAGTTTATTCAGGCTTGGACAGCCTCTCGCCGCAATTACAATTTTAGCTTGATGGGCCAGGATGAAACAGAACGATTCGATGTTATGGTAGGATTTAAGGTTGGCTGGATTTTCCCGATTTACGGAAGGACAAAAGATGAATTCTATTATTATTAATATCCTATGATCCTGCTTTATTCCTTCGGCATCAGATGTTACGTTTTCATGATCCGGGTAGCATCGCCCTTCAATGCCAAGGCAAAAAAGTGGATATCTGGACGCAGGAATATTTTCAGTCGGATTAAGCGTGAAATCAAACAGGATGAAACCATTGTTTGGTTCCACTGTGCCTCCCTGGGAGAATTTGAGCAAGGACGCCCCTTGATTGAAGCTTACCGCAAAAAATATCCCGAACACAAGATATTGTTGACTTTTTTTTCGCCTTCTGGCTATGAGGTAAGGAAAAATTATGAGCATTCAGACTACATTTTCTATTTGCCCCCGGACACCAAAAAGAATGCACAGAGATTTATCGGGATAGTGAATCCGCTTAAAGTAATTTTCATAAAGTATGAATTCTGGTTTCATTACCTTCGTGAAATCAAGAAGAGAGACATTCCGGTTTATAGTGTTTCTGCTATATTCAGATCCGATCATTATTTTTTCACATGGTATGGAAGGTGGTTTCTCAGGGAACTCCGGACTTTCTCCCACATTTTCGTTCAGCATAAACATTCACTGGAATTATTAGAAAATCATGGCTTTAAAAACTGCAGTATAGGCGGGGATACCCGTTTCGACCGGGTGGCGGCAGCCGTTAAACAAAACAGGGAATTCGATGCTGTAAAACGATTTTGCGGAAGTGAAAAGATCATCCTTGCCGGAAGCACCTGGCCGGCAGATGAAGATATATTGCATCGCTATATCCATGAAAACCATCCCCGCTATAAATTCATCATTGCCCCCCATGAAGTCCATGAAGACAGGATCCAAGGGTTAATAAGAAGCCTGAACCTTCCTTCTGCCCGCTTCACTTCCCTGGATATATCTAAAGATGCAGAAAAGCGCATTTTGGTCATCGACACCATTGGCATTTTGCTGCACCTGTATAAATATGCAAACATTGCTTACATTGGCGGAGCTTTTGGCAAAGGGCTCCATAACATCCTGGAAGCCGTTGCCTTTGGCAAACCTGTAATCTTCGGTCCGAATTACAAAAAATTCAATGAAGCAGTTGAGTTAACAGAACTAAAAGCCGTTTTCCCGGTAAGTTGCTCCGGCAAATTTCGCAAGGCTGCTGATAAACTGCTAACGGATGAATCTTTTTACCATGCATCAAAATATAAATGCCTGAGATACATTGAAGGCAATACAGGGGCGACAGCAAGGATTTTAAACCACATTTAGCCTCGGACAGTGGGACGCCTCCTGGGTAGAATCACCGGCAACCAGCTTGCCTCTTGCTAATACTTAGAGGCTTTACGCCCGCGTATAAGGGACTTTTACCCTGTGAAATATTTGCTTTATGTGTAAAATAAGCAAAACGAGAAACTGTCAACATGATAAAAAATATCTTAAATAAGCCATATCCGATACTTCTGAATAAATAGAAACTTACGATTTATGTAAGCATATTCATTTCCTTCTTTTTGAGTATATTTCAACCATTCGGATTACAATTCGTTAAGATTGATAATAAGACGTTTATCTTGATTGGTTACGGAATGGATTCTTCGCTGCGCTCAGAATAACACCAACTCCAAGAATGTTGAAATTAATAAAAAAAGCCGACTCAAAAAGCCGGCTTTTCCGTACCCAGGGCGGGACTTGAACCCGCACGGCCGCAATGGCCATTGGATTTTAAGTCCAACGTGTCTACCAATTCCACCACCTGGGCGCGTCGCAAAAAAATGCCCCCCGCGCACGAGAGGCCTTTATGCTGAGCGAAAAACGGGACTCGAACCCGCGACCCTAACCTTGGCAAGGTTATGCTCTACCAACTGAGCTATTTTCGCTTCAAATTCGGGAGTGCAAATATATTAAAAAAAACAAATTTTATCCAAACTTTTTGTCATTTTCATGACATCCCAGCTTAATTAGTTGCCTTCCACTCCTTATATTTTACCAATAAGCTTCTGCAATCATCCGTACCTTCCTGTACATTCGTCTTGAAGGATACCTTCTTGGTTTTATGAGGCCATTCTATCATCGGCATAGTATAGCTTTCATCTTCATCCAGGTATTTGCCGTCAGACTCGACATAGGTTTCTCCCAATGAACCAAAGTAATACAACAAGGGGGCGCACTTGCAATCAGCAAAACTCAGGAAGCCAATCTTGTTTACATCCTCAAACTCAAACTCAACAATCCCGCATAATTGGCCATTCTCTTCAAAAAGTTCTTTCCTGGTAACTTTCAGGTTGGGATTGTCATCTTCAAAGGTGCCTCCTTCGATATAATCATTTATCAATTCCTGAAAATCATCATCACTCTTATCTTCCCCGTCATCATCCTGCGAAAGAATGTTTATATATTTCACACTTCCAGAGCCAGAGCCGTCTTTGTTGATCTTTGCCTTATAGATTTTATACTCTGTTGAACTAAACCTCCCTTCCGGTCGGTAGCCTCACCAAATATAAGCATTTA
>CAZZLL010000006.1:0-69547 GCA_964654725.1 uncultured Lentimicrobiaceae bacterium
TTAGTTCAACACTAAGCACATATTCCGCTTTGCGGAAAACGATGCTTAATTGTTACCAGCAGGCATTCCTCTTAATTCATAATTCGTACTTCTTCCTCCTGCTGCTTCTTTCTGTAAGATTCCTTTTTCTATCAAGTCATTAATATCCCGAACAGCAGAATCTTTTGAACATTTGGCAATTTTTGCCCATTTTGAAGATGTTAATTTTCCATCAAACCCATCCATCAATCGATTTAACAATTTTCTTTGACGTTCATTTATGGCGGTATCAATGTGTTTTTGCCAGAATTCGGCTTTGAATAATACTCTAATCAAAATAGAATCTGTTGATTTCAAAGCATTAATCAAACAACTTAAAAACCAAACAATCCAATCTGTTATGTCTAAATTGCCTTTTTGAGTTTTTTCTAGTATATCATAATATTGCTTTCTCTCTAATCTAATCTGTGCTGACATACTGTAAAAACGCTGGTTGCTTTTATCAGACTTTGCAAGTAGCATATCTGTCAATGCTCTTGTTATTCTTCCATTTCCATCTTCAAATGGATGAATTGTTAAAAACCAAAGATGTGCAATAGCCGCCTTAATTACTAAATCAATTTTGTTTTCATTAAACCATTTTATAAAACGGGACATTTCTTTTTCTACTAATTCAGAATCCGGTGCTTGAAAATGCACTTTCTCTTTCCCCATTGCTCCTGAAACAACTTGCATTGGACCTTTAGTTTTTTTTCTCCAATCTGCGACAGTGATTTTATACATTCCACTTCGAGCTGTTGGAAATAATGCTGCGTGCCAATCAAATAATCTCTCCGAAGTTAGTAGCTCAAAGCAATTTTGTGTTGCATCAAGCATCATTTCAACTACACCTTCAACATTTCTGTCAGATTCAACTATACCAGCTATTTCTATTCCTAATCTGCGTGCAATTGAAGAACGTACTTGGTCAGGATTAAGAAATTCGCCCTCAATTTCCGAAGATTTCAATACATCAAGTGTCAATGTATCAAGCAATGCCTCATTTCTTAAATTGAAACCTAATGTTTCCATTTTTCCAATAAATCTGCCTTGTAAATTTCTAGCTTCACTTAATAAAGCCAAAAAAACATCACTATTCCACGTGAATGCTGGCCAATTGTCTTGTTGATGTATAAACGCTTTCATTCGATGTATATGTTGCAACGAAAATAGTCTTTATTCATCGCAAATTAAAATTATTCGTTGCTTTTTTTACATTAAATAATAAGATTATTTGTTACACTGTCATTTTGTTGCTAGCTGGTAACGTTCCCGCAGTAAGTGCCGTTTGGCATTTAACGTGTGTTGCCAGCAGTTTTGTTATTAATCGTAATGAAACCTGCATTTCGCGATAAGGATTTCATTATCTTTTACTTTATAAATTAAACGATGTTCTCCATCAATTCTTCTCGACCAAAATCCTTTGTATTTATATTTTAGAGGCTCTGGTTTTCCGATTCCCGAATATGCATTTCGTGCAATGTCTTTTAATAAATCATTTATTCTTTTAAGCAGTTTTTTATTATTTTTTTGCCAGTATAAATAATCTTCCCAGGATTCATCTACAAAAATATATTTCATTATTCGATAAGATCTTTTTGGAATGATTTCCTGTTATTTAACTTTTCAATGGCAGCATCAAGCCTTCTTTCGTTTTCTTTGGAAGAAAGTTCATGTTGAGTTGCGGTTAAGGAATTATACTCATCTAAAGAGATTATCACAACACCGTTATCTTTACCTCGATTAATGATAAGAGTTTCAAAATCCTTAGTTACATTGTCTAAGTATTTCTTAATATTTTTTCTAAAGTCTGATATTGTAGCTGTAAGCATTGTATGTTTTTATGTACAAATATAGGTACAATATTATGTAGTTGCAAATTTTTTGATATTTATTTCTGCTTCGTTTAAATTGCTGGTTGGTAACTGCAGTTCGTCTAAAAACGTTTTACAATATGAAACGGTTGGGTTTTCGGGCTGCGTACCTATCCACCGACACGAACGCTGGCGCGAGAACCAAAACCCCGCAAACCACTGAACCCCAACTGTTTTATATTGTGTGTGGTGCGTTTTTCTTTATTTTTATCAATATGTCTTCTTTATCCTCTTTTTCCTCTTCGATGTCATAATCATCTTGTAATCCAAGCCAAAACTTTGCAGAATTACCAAAATAAGAACTAAATCTAAGTGCTGTATCGGCAGTTATTCTCCGTTTTCCTTTAATAATCTGTGAAATACGAGTCTGAGGAATATCCGTGTCTTTTGACAGTCTATATGCAGTTATCTTAAGAGGACGTAAAAACTCCTCAAGTAAAATCTCTCCGGGGTGAATGTTTGCTAATCTATCCATTTTTAATCCTCCTTTTATTTATGATAATCCATTATCTCTACATCGTGAGCGTTATTGTCAATCCACCGAAATACAATCCTCCATTGGTCATTTATCCTGATACTGCAAAAATCGGAACCTTGTAATTTCTCCAGTCTGTTGGATGGAGGTATTCTCAAATCAGTCCAATTTTGAGAGTTGTTAATCATTCTTAATTTTCTCCGTCCAATCTGCTGTATCTCAATCGGCATCTTTCTGACACGTTCTCCATTCCAAATCTTTTCAGTATCCTTTGAACCAAATGAAACAACCATACTATCATTTTACATTACTAACGTCAAAGATGGTCATTATGTTTCAATTTGTCAAATCATTGTCGGAATGTTCGTCCAAATGCACCACAACTCGTGGATAACAACTGTTGTATTGTATATAGTGCGCTTTTGTCAAACGTTTTGCTTCCCCTGAAATGTATTGATAATAAGTCTTTTATAGTAATACATAGAGAATATATTATTTTTTTTTCATGCTATTCAAATATAATAAATTTATCTATGTGTATGATATGTTCACCAATTTTTGTTTTAAATCTATCCTTTATAATTCTTGTCTAACGGGCTCTTTATCCTTCGTAAATGCCTGTTCGTTAAATGGGTGTATATCTCTGTGGTCTTCGATGACCGATGACCCGGTAGTTCCTGAATGATCCGCAAATTTTTTCTGAGGGATGTTTGACACGTTCGTATCCCAGGAACTTTAAGGATTTTCCAATATTATTGGTGTTCATTTTTACATTGGTATTGATCTCATATTGCAAATGAATCATAATTTACGTGTAATCTCATAACGACCATAAGGAGTATCACTAAATTTGCGATATCTGATTTTAATATGTGATGATCTTTCATCCTCAATATTCTTGATGAAAGTTCCATCGGAATTAAACATAGTAATAATGGAGGGATCACCTCCGACTATAAAAAGCCTGTCTGATGTTTTGGATAGACAAAAAAGTTCGGAGGATTCTTCAGTAGTAAACTCATTTATTTTTTTACCGTCTGGATATGTAAACAAGGCTACATGATTGTAATACATTCCTATTCCAATGATAGTATTATCGTGAAAATATTTATAGCTATAATTCGCATCGAGAGTGGTTTTATGAACAAACTGAACCAAAGAAGGATGATATTCATAGACCTCATTATCGCCAATTAGCAATGATTGCCGGTTTCTGTTGACCAAAAATGAAATATTAGAACTAACCGGAATACCATTTTTTCTCGTATCTTCTGGTATTTTCACAATAAGCTGATTTAATTCAGTATTGAAATCATAGGTGTAAAATTCATATGCTTCCTTTGCCCAAACTCTAAATAGGCATAATGTAAATGATAAAAAGTGAAATATGATATCTATTTTCCCTTTTTTATGTGAGTCCGGCATTGGCTATAGCTATAGGTGCCTCACTCTTCGCTCAGGATCAAGGAGGTGTTTCTTGGAATTGATGAAGATGTATTATATGGAATAAACACTAATTAGAACAATTCCAATACATCAATATCAACTGTTTTATTGATTAAGCAGGCTATAATTTATACATTTGCTGATATGCCATTTGCATTACGACATAAGAGCATTTTTATAGTAATCCTGTTTTTTTTTGGTTACGGATTCATAAATGCGCAGGGTTTCTATCGCTTCCACGATGACTGGTTCTTAAGGGCAGGTATTGGGAACAGTTATTTCTTCGGAGATGTAAACGACAATAATAACCGCATCTGGAAGAATGGCCCCCTGGGGAAATATTATTATGAGGATCGCAAGCTGCTTTTTCTGGCAGATATGGGTAAATATCTTAACCCGGTATTTTTCCTGCGGGGGCAGTTTCTGATAGGCGGATTGCAGGGTAGCAATGAAGCTATTGATCAGTATTTTTATGCGTCAATGTGGGAGGCAAACCTGAGCCTGGGAATGGATTTTACCAATCTGTTTTTAGGGGCGGATGAAGACCGTGTGTATTCTATCTATGGAACAGGGGGTGCCGGGATGCTTAATTTCAGGACCATTAACCGAACCATCCATGGTGGTGAAATTATCGCTAATTATGGCTACAATGATGCCGGTGAGAAGGCCGGAAAAGCTACCACCGAATCCATCATTCCCTTTGCCCTTGGTGCTAATTTTTACCTGAGTGACCGCTGGAAATTTAATTTTGAAACATCCTACGGCTATGTATTATCGGATAAGCTGGATGCCCTGAAAAGCAGCGAGAAATCAGTGGAAGGATTTGGGTATTACTCTATTGGCATGGTCTATACATTTGACTTATTTATCTCTCCCAGAATATACAGTTCCCGTTCCAGTGGGCATTATAATCCCCATACTGATAAAACCCTGAAAAAATATCAACAGACACAGAATAAACGCAAATTGCTGATAGATCCTTTCAAAAAAACCAGGAAGAAAAGGAATTATTTGTTTAAGCGGAAGAAGAAGCTTCATTAAAAAAAGCCACCCCCAATCTATACGATTCCATCCCAAACCCACTTATCATGCCCTTGCAATAAGGTGCGATGACCGAGTTGCTCCGAAACGCTTCCCGTTGAAAAATATGGCTGATATGGACTTCCACAACAGGAATATCTATAGCCGCAATGGCGTCAGCAATGGCTAAAGATGTGTGGGTGTAAGCACCGGCATTTAACAAAATACCATCATAAAGGCCATCTGCTTCCTGAATCTTCCTGATAATATCCCCTTCGGAATTGGATTGGCAATACTCAATATTCATTTCAGGAAAATCCTTCCGAAGTTTTTTTAGGTAATCCTCAAAAGGAACATTCCCATATATATTCTTTTGTCTTTTCCCGGTCAGGTTCAGGTTGGGGCCGTTTATGATGATGATTTTCATAATCCGAATATTTTTATATCTTCACTAAATTATGATTTTATTTTGACTTAGTGAAATGCATCTATACAGATAGCAAATTTATGCAACTTCCAATTTCGTTATTGTTGACCACACGGCATGTAAGGTATGTGATCTGGTCGGGCATACTCTGAAGCATCATTTCCGGCCAGCATTTCTTCTTTATCAAAAAAAGTGCTACATTTGTAATTCACAAATAGGGGTGCCCAGTCATTTTTTCTACATGCTGGAAAATGATGTAATTCACGGGCTGAGATCAAACCCATTGAACCTGATCCGGGTAGTGCCGGCGAAGGGAGGGATATAAACTTTGAATGAATGGTGTTTCCCTATTTCCCATTCGAAGTTTAATGTTATAAAACACACACGATGAAAAGAATTGTTTTTATGGCTGTTTTGGCAATCCTGCCGTTTTTCTTAGGTGCACAATTTAATATCAGTGGAAATGTCAGGGATGCAGAAAGCGGGGAGGCGCTCAGCGGAGCACATGTTATTATTGATGGCGCTTATTCACGGGCGATTTCCGGCCCTGAAGGAAGTTTCAAGATTAGCGGTCTTAAAAAAGGAAATTATTTACTTAAGATTAGCTTTGTTGGATATGAAGAGGCGAAAAAAGAAGTACAGCTTGAGAACGATGTTTCGCTGGATGTTGAATTAAACCCATCTGCCCTGACTTCTGAAACCGTTTTTATTAATGCTTCCCGTGCTGATGAACAAAGCCCGCTCACATTCACAAATTTGAATATGGAGGCTATTGAAGAATTGAATTCCGTGGAAGATATGCCATATATCATGGAGTTTACTCCCTCTGTGGTGACTTCTTCGGATGCAGGTGCGGGAGTGGGCTATTCTTCTATACGCATCCGGGGAACCGACCTTACCCGCATCAACGTTACCATAAACGGCATCCCCTATAATGATCCCGAATCACATGCCGTATATTGGGTAGACCTGCCTGATTTCGCTTCTTCCGTTCAAAACCTGCAGATTCAAAGAGGTGTTGGTACGTCATCCAACGGGGCAGCCGCATTTGGAGCTTCCATCAATATACAAACTACCAACGCTAGTCCGGAGCCTTATGCAGAGCTTCATTCAGGTGTTGGCTCATTTAATACCTTCCGGAATACCCTGAAATTTGGAACAGGGATTCTGAAAAATAAATGGGCTGTTGATGCACGCCTTTCTCATATTAAATCTGAAGGCTACATCGATAGGGCTTTTGCAGATCTGCAGTCATTCTTCCTTACAGCTACCCATTATGGTAAAAAAAGTGTGCTGATGTTCAATGTTTTCGGAGGAAAAGAAAAAACATACCAGGCCTGGTACGGAGTACCTTCAGAACTGCTGCAGACGAACAGGACTTATAATCCCTATACATACGAAAATCAAACAGATAATTACCTGCAAAACCATTACCAGCTATTGTATTCAAAAACGCTGACAGATGATCTGATGTTCAATTTATCTGGCTTTTTAATCACCGGAATAGGGTATTATGAATCTTACGATGATGGAGCTGCCTTTACAACATACGGACTGGATGAGTTTATTCTTGTGGATCAGGATACCGTTTATAATAGCGATGTTATTCAGCAAAAGTGGCTGGATAATATTTTCTATGGACTGAATTATTCACTGGAATACAAATATAAACGCGGTAAAGCTATACTGGGAGGAGGATGGAATAACTATGAAGGAGATCATTTCGGTGAAGTAATATGGATGCAATATAATGCCGGGAATACGGAAAATCATTTTCAATGGTATGAAAATACAGGAGAGAAAAACGATTTTAATATATTCCTGAAATCCGACTATTTTATCACAGAGAAAGTGAAATTCTTTGCGGATGTGCAATTCAGGAGAATAGATTTTTCTATGGATGGCTTACATGATGATTTCAGGGATTTGACTCAGGAACATGAATTTAATTTTGTGAATCCCAAAACAGGGCTGTATTTTATGCCCAATGACCGCCATCATTTTTATGTTAGTTTTGCCCGTTCAAACCGGGAGCCCAGCCGGAATAATTACAGAGATGCTGATAACAATTACCAGCCGAAGGCAGAAAAACTTAATGATTTTGAGTTGGGATATACGCTGCGCAGAAAAAAATCCTTAATAAACCTGAATGTGTTTTATATGGATTACAAAGATCAGCTGATACTTACAGGTGAGATCAATAATGTGGGCATGCCCATCATGACCAATGTGGATAAAAGCTATCGTATGGGCATTGAATTGTCAGGAAATGTGGATATGACCGATTGGTTGCAATGGAAACTAAATTATGCATTCAGTACCAATAAAATTATGGAATTTACTGAATATGTTGATGACTGGGATGCCTGGATACAGAAAGAACATAACCTGGGAACGGTGGATATGGCGTTTTCACCCGATCATATATTTTCCAGCATAATTGGGTTTGATTTAAACAAGAATTTTAGTTTTCAAATATTGTCAAAGTATGTGAGCAGTCAATTTATTGATAACACATCCAGCGAAACCCGCAGCCTGGATCCATATTTAGTGAACGATGCCAGATTGGTTTATAAATTTGTATGTAAGAAAAATACCTCCGGCAGGGTGTATGTTAAGCTGAATAATCTCCTGGATGAAGATTATGAAACAAACGCCTGGGTGTACCGCTATATCTATGAAGGAGCTTATCAAACAATGGATGGATATTTTCCACAGGCAGGAATGAATATTTTTACCGGGATCATTTTGACTTTTCAATAAAACTTTCGTAAATTTGACGTAGCCAGAGTCTTAGAAACCAGGCTTCCTTGAATCCATTGTATAATCTCTAATACCGTAGGCCGCCATCATGAAACAAAAACTTGTTGCTGTTGCACTTATTATAGCAGTAGTTATTTTAGGTTCTTTTATTTTTAAGAAAAATGACTCAAATGAGATTATTACAAATAAAACTGCCGTAAAGTTTAATAAGCCAAAGGAAATTACGGCTTGTGAAGCAGCAGGAATGTTAAAGTCATTAAAAGCAGGAGATGAGGATTTTCTATTGATAGATGTCCGAACAATAAAAGAGTTCAATATAAATCGGCTGAATATGTCTATCGTTATTGATTTTTATAACGATGCGTTTGAGTCAATGATCGGAAGTCTGAATAAAGATGGCAGGTATATTTTATATTGTGATAATGGAAAAAGATCAAAAATTGCCACAAATATGATGAGTGAGATGGGATTTAAAGAAGTATATAATTTGCAGGGAGGGATTGAATTATGGCAAAATCTGGGATACCCTGTCATTCACATTGAATAAAACATGAGTGTTTCCAGGGAGATAAAGAACAAGAAAGCAGCCTATCAGTATTTTTTGTCGGAGGAATTTATAGCAGGTATCCTACTTACAGGTACGGAAATAAAATCTATACGCGCCGGAAAAGCTAACCTGGCAGATTCATATTGTTATTTCAGGAAGGGGGAGTTGTTTGTCCGCAATATGCATATTGCCGAATACAAGCTGGGAACGCATTACAACCATGAGGCGAAGCGCGAGCGCAAACTATTGCTAACAAAAAGGGAGCTGAAGAAGCTTGCAACTAAAACCAAGGAAAAAGGTTTTACCGTTATTCCTGTCGTGCTTTTTATCAATGAAAAAGGCCTGGCTAAGCTTACTATTGCACTGGCAAGGGGAAAGCATTTTTATGATAAGCGTGACAGCATCAAGGAAAAAGACATGAAGCGCGAACTGGAACGGAGGAAGTGATTTCCTGATTGAATAGCACAATTATTACACCCTTTCCTTTACAATGCATTCAAATGAATTCTCCCATACTCCTTCAGGAGGAAGGGCCGGGGTTGAGGTGTGATTCATTCAATCGTCCAATTGCTCAATTTCTTCCTCCTCTTCTGCCTCCCACTCATATACCTCCCTTTGCGGGCCTTCTTTACGGTAATAAATGGCCAGGATGAAACCAGCCAACATCCCCATAAAATGCGACTCCCAGGAAATGTTTTTCTGAGGGAAGAATTCAGGAAAAACTCCCCAGATTAAACTGCCATAAAGAAAAACTACCAGCATGGATATAGCCAATACCCTTTTCTCCCTGCGAAGGATCCCACTTAAGAATAAGAAAGTGGCCAGGGAATATACAAGACCGCTGGCACCGATGTGGATGTTTTCCCGTGCAAATACCCATACCCAAATGCCATGCATGACATAACTGAGAAAAAAAATTTTATAAGCAATCACCCGATAAAAATAATACAGAGCCCAGCTCAGAATAAATATGGGCAGGGAATTGGCAATCAGGTGCTGGAAATCACCATGCAACAACGGAGCAAAAAGGACCCCCTGTAAGCCATTCAAATGCAGGGGACGGATGCCAAGAAATGCCAGGTCTGTTTTAGATATAACCTCAAATATCTTTACCAGCCACAAAAGCATGGTAAATAAAAAAGGGAATACTAACGAGCTAAGAATAGTATTTCTGTCATTATTCATACGGACTTTAAAAGTATAATAAAATCAATTGGTATACAAGACAGGCTTGTTTCCTCCTTGAGAGGATATATAAATAAAAGATCAGATTCAATTGGCAGATATGATAAAGAGTGGTCGGTGTTTAATTTTCATGAAATAAACAGGAGAATTTCTTAATTTCGCGGATAATAAAAAAAATCAGATTATGAAAAAGTTAGCCGTTGTTGCTTTTGGTGGGAATGCTCTTCTCAGGGGCGATCAAAAAGGGACTATTGATGAACAGGAAAAAAATGCTTATGATACCTGTCTGAAATTATTGGTCCTGATCAATCGCTATAACCTGGTGCTCACCCATGGGAATGGCCCACAGGTGGGTAATATTTTATTGTCAAACACTGCCGGAAATAAGCTGCATGGTTTACCTGAGATGCCATTGGATATATGCGTAGCTTATTCCCAGGGATTTATTGGATATGTTATTGAACAGCAGTTAAAGAATGTGCTGAAAGCCAATGATCTCGACAGGGACATTATTTCTATTATTACTGAAGTTCTTGTAAACAAAGATGATCCGGCTTTTCAGAACCCAACAAAACCTATTGGACCCTATTATACAAAAGAAGAAGCTGATAAAATTGCGAAGGAAACAAAATCTGTTTTTGCAAAAGACCCCAGAGGAAGGGGCTATCGTAAAGTTGTTGCTTCACCCAGACCAATAAGCATTAGCAACCAGAAATCTATTGAACGGCTGGCACGTGATGGTCAGATTGTAATCTCAGTTGGTGGGGGGGGGATCCCTGCGTTTTATGTTAAATCAAATAAATTACAGGGAATTGATGCAGTTATTGATAAAGACCTTGCATCTTCCCTTTTAGGTGTACAGGTTAGGGCAGATAAGTTTTTTATCCTTACCGATGTACCAAAAGTATGCATCAATTTTAATACGCCCCAGGAAAAGAGCCTCGATAAGATAAATATTTCCAAGGCGAGACAGTATTTGGAAGAAGGGCATTTTGCCGAAGGAAGCATGGCACCGAAAATTCGGGCAGCTATCAATTTTGTTGAAAATACAGGGAACGATTGCATCATTACAGAGGCTTCGAAACTTGGTATCGACGATGGCGGAACAAGAATAACAGTTATATAAAAACATAAATCAGGAGGAAATATGGCTTTTAATTTGCGAAACAGAAGTTTTTTGAAATTACTGGATTATAGTCCGAAGGAAATTCAATTCTTACTGGATCTGTCTTTTGATCTTAAAAAGGCAAAATATACCGGTACAGAGCAGCAAAAACTCAAAGGTAAAAATATTGCTTTGATCTTTGAGAAAGATTCTACCCGCACACGATGTGCCTTTGAGGTTGCTGCCTTCGACCAGGGAGCACATGTAACCTATCTGGGGCCATCCGGTTCCCAAATGGGCAAAAAAGAAAGTATTGCTGACACTGCAAGGGTTTTAGGACGAATGTATGATGGTATTGAATACCGTGGATTTGGCCAGGAAAAAGTGGAGGCCCTGGCGAAATATTCAGGTGTGCCGGTTTGGAATGGGCTCACCAATGAATTCCATCCCACACAGGTGCTAGCTGATTTTATGACCATGATGGAACATTCCGACAAACCGTTGCATAATATGACACTATGTTATCTGGGTGATGCAAGAAACAATATGGGAAATTCTCTCATGGTTGGTTCTGCAAAAATGGGGGTCGATTTTAGGGCTGCTGCGCCAAAGCAGTTTCTCCCTTCCGATGAATTGGTTAAACAATGCCGTGAAATTGCTAAAAAAACAGGTGCGCAAATTACCGTTACAGATAACGTAGAAGAAGCCGTTAAAGGGGCAGATTTTCTGTATACCGATGTGTGGGTTTCTATGGGAGAGGCTGAAAGTGCCTGGAAAGAACGTATCGAACTTATGAACCCCTATCAGGTAAATGTTGAACTGATGGCAAAGACCGGCAATCCACATACAAAGTTTATGCACTGCCTGCCGGCATTTCATAACAGGGAAACAACTATAGGAGAGGAGATTTACCATAAGTTTGGCATGGAATCTATGGAGGTAACAGAAGATGTATTCGAATCACCGGCATCGGTTGTTTTTGATGAAGCTGAAAATCGCCTGCATACCATAAAAGCAGTAATGGTAGCTACCCTTGGAAGTTAATCGTTCAGGATTTCCTGCAAATAATATTATTCGAAAAAGGCCTCAATGGTTTCCCTGTTGAGGCTTTTTAATGGATTGTTTGAAGAAATAAAGGTGTTGGCGAGTTCAGATTTCTTCTGCTGCAACTGGATGATTTTTTCTTCAATGCTGTTTATCGTGATAAAGCGATATACAAAAACACTTTTATCTTGTCGAATTCTGTGTGCCCGGTTGATTGCCTGGTTTTCAGCAGCAGGATTCCACCATGGATCCAGCAGGAACACATAATCGGCTTCAGTAAGGTTCAGGCCAACCCCCCCGGCTTTTAAACTGATCAGGAATAAAGGGTTTTTTTCCTCTTTTGTAAATTGCTGAATGGCTTTTTCCCTGTTAACGGTTGCACCGGTTAACATGCTAAAACCCCAGTCGCGGTTTTTGAAGTACTGTGCAAATAATTTCAAATGTTTAACAAATGAGGAAAACACCAGCACCTTATGGTTCTCATTGATCAATATTTCGATACTTCTGCACACTTCCTCAAATTTACCGGATGTATATTTATAATCTTCGCTTATCAAAGAAGGATGATTGGCCAGTTGTCGTAATTTTGTAAGGGCTTGTAATACAGCGAAAGCACTCTTTTCAACCCCTTGTTGCTCTATGTCCTCCAGGATCAGGTTCCTGATTTTGGATTTCTCTTTGTCATATATCTCCTTTTGTTCCTCTGTCATATCACAATAGTAGAATTCCTGCGTCAGGGGCGGTAGTTCTTTTGCTACCTGATTTTTAGTCCGTCTTAGAATAAATGGCCTGATCATGTGCTGCAGTTTATTCTTTTGCTTTTCATTGTCTTGTTTTTCAATGGGTGTCATGAAATGATCTTTGAAAAAGTTCATGTTACCCAGTAATCCCCGGTTTAAAAAGTTCATTTGCGACCAAAGATCCATCAGGGAGTTTTCGATAGGCGTACCGGTAAGTACTATGCGGTAAATCGAATTAAGCCGGATAATGGATTGATACGTTTTTGATTTTGGATTTTTTATAACCTGGCTTTCATCCAGAATAATATAGTTAAACAGGTATTCCTGAAGCAGGCCTATGTCATTTCTTACAATTCCATAGGTAGTCAGTACGAGATCAAAATCACACAATGAATTATTCATTTTTTCTCTGTTGCTTCCGGTGTATGAACAGAAAGTCAGATCAGGGGTAAACTTCAGGATTTCATTAATCCAGTTATGAATAAGCGATGCCGGCATCACGATCAGGGAAGTATGCCTTTTTGTATCATGTTCAGGGGGTTTCTGACCATTGCCCTGATCAAAGAGGGATAGTTGGCAAGGTTTGTCAGTTAATGCCTGCCTCGGATTCGATTTTTTGTAGTGAAGCAACACAGCCAAAGCCTGCAGGGTTTTACCCAACCCCATGTCATCAGCAAGGCAGGCTCCGAAATGATATTCCCCCAATAATTTTAACCAGTTAAACCCATCAACCTGGTAAGTCCTGAGGTATGCCATTAATTCTGATGGCAAGGTGCAGGCCGGAAGTTTATCCTGCTCGGCTAAGCGATAAAGTTCCTCAATATGTTTTCTTTTAATTCCCAAATGTTTGGTTGACAAAACCGGGAAATGATGTTTGTTGACCCGAATAACATCCTGTTGTTTTTTTCCAAACAGCAACAGGTCTTTATATTTAGAAAACCAACTTTCCGGCAGTATGGCTATCTCCCCATTTGGAAGCTCGTATTCCCGAATTCCGTTTAAGATGTTTTTCTTTAGCTGGATGAAAGGAACAGAAATGTCTTTTCCGAAATGAACAATCGCATAGATATCAAACCAATCCCGTTCCTTAGTATAAGAAAATGACAGCTGTATCTGTTCAGTAAAGTAGTTGATTTCAGTTATTTGCTGCTTAAGTATAACAGATTCCTCTTTCAACCATAATGAATGTTCATTAACCCAACTTATGGCCTGTCGCAACAATATTTCCCTGTCGGTTGAAGTATCAGAGAAAGGCTTAAAATAACCTTCGCCATACATTTTTAATCCGCGGGATTGCAAATTATTCAGGATATGGTTTTCAAACTCCTCTTGCCTGGTATAGCATTCTATTTCATAGGCATTATTGTTCTCAAGAACATTCAGAAAACGTTTCCTCTTATTGCCGGGGAAAATTCGGTGTTTCCCATAAATGAATACCAGGGTCAGGGAAGGCAAGCCTGTATAGTCCGTTTCAATGGAAAGCTCAACTACAGGATTCTCATGAAGCTCATTATATCCGATACCTTGGAAATGTACATCCTGATCCCTTGCTACTTTCAGAACGAAGCCTTCAAGGTATTTTCTTTCCATATTTCCTGGTATGCGAACGTATTCTTTGTCAAGGAAGGGTTGCATTTTTTTTCCGTCAACGGTTTTTGGGAAATAGTACAGATTTTGCCCCAGTAAAATCCAACAAGGTTGATTGGTGATGATCAAGCCGTTTTTTCCACAAAGGTTGATGTCAGTGTTGTTATGCCTTATGGTTTGGAAGTATTTTATACCTTCTTCGTCACGGATGAAGTGGAAAAGGGTTTCAGCCTCTTGCAGATGAATGCTGATTTGTTCCGAAGTGTAAATATTTTTTCCCTTGCCCAAATAATAGAGTGGATTATTGCTTTCTCGGACAAGCCGTATACATTCGTCCATTTTCTTATCAACAAATGGCCGGATAAATTTCTGAATAAACTCTTTTGTTAACCCGGACATGAATTCTTTCAATGAAATTTTCTGATTCGTGAAGCGGCTGAAGATTTGATGATCATTGTATTCTTCAATACATTTCACAATTTTTAGCTGATGTTCATCCAGCAGTTTATTGTATTTGTTTAGGTTCTTATCTGTAATGCGTTCATGAAAAGTAAGAAAAGGTTTTGTACTATTATTCACCATACTTGGTGCCAGCATAAGGCCCAGTTTATTTCTGGGAGTAAGTGTGACTACAAATTTTAATGTTGCTGTTTCCTCAAGCATTGCAATTCAGGCTGTTATTGGATTATTTTAAATTTTACTCCGTATTTAAGATAGTTTAATTTTTCCAATAATCTAAAATGCCTGAACGATAACCCTGCGCTTTTTTTCTTCAGCTTCATTTCCAGCCTCGTCTGTTACATTATAATAAACATAATAATTATAGCCCGATACATGGATGTTCACATCTTCTATGACTTCAATTTTGCTGCTGATGTCACCGTCTGCATCATCGAATGCTGTTGCTCCGGGGTCAATATACGGGCTGTCGAGTTGTGAATACACCGGATTTGCACCTATTATGGTAATAACCGGAGGGGTGGTGTCATCACTGGCTTTTTCGCAGGCTGTATAAACAAAAGCCATAAATATAAGGAGGATAAATACCTGAGGATTTTTAAGGATTTTCATAAAATCTATGCATTTTTAACAAAATAATAAATAATCCTAATTTAGAAAAGAGTGCTAATCATAATACTTATCGGCTTTAGTATTAATATAATGCCTGCAGCCTCTTAATTGGCTGCCATTATTGGTTTCTAATGATATCGAGGACTATTGTTTTGTCAGAACAGCTGTGCTGCTGTCTACTCCGCTGCCATTTGTGTAAGTGATGATATAATTCATGTTTAGTGTTGAATTATCCGCATCAACGCTTCCGTCGCCAATAACACTGCCACTATAATAATTGACATCCGCTTCAAAATCCTGATCAGGGATTGTAATGACGCTGCTGTTTACATCAATTGAAACATTACATGCATTTCCGTAATCCCCAAAGTTATGAATCCATAGCTTTTTATTATAGACGATTGAAATATCTATATCAGCTGAATAGTATAGGGTGTCCGGGTTTGTGCCCATTCTGTATTCTACAACCTGATAAGTGCCGATTCTAAAATCCATGGCATTTCTAACAATTACTGTTCGTTTAGCAGTGGCTGTATTTCCAGCGGCATCTGTAGCTGAATAAATAACTTCATACTCACCCACAAGATTGTGGTCTACCTTATTATTAACGACGACCGTTAATTCGCCATCTTCATCGTCTGTGGCTGAGGCTCCCGGATCTGCCCAGAGGTTGTTGTTCAGGATAATGGTCAGGGGGTTGTCTCCCAGAATGCTAATAACCGGAGCGGTGGTATCCTTTTTCGAACAGGATACCCATGCAGTAACAATAATCATTGTTGCCGCTAAAAGTTTTATTGTTCTGTTCATTCGATGGTGTTTTGGATTAACCCTTAAAAGTAATAAAAAAAAGTACTGTGCTACATGTTGCACAGTACTTTTTTTGCAGAACAATCCGGCAATCCAATAGCTTTATTGCTTAATATAAATGGTTTGTCCGGCATCTGAATTACCGCCTACGGTTTCATTGAAGTTTACCGTGATGGTTGTTCCGTTAATAGTGCCCTGTCCGTCAAATGTCCTGTTGGCAGGTGGGTTTCCTACATTGTTAACTGTTTGGGAAGGGATGGTGATGGTTGTTCCGGTAACAGTGCCGTAAACTTCACAATCGGCATAAGCCCCAAAGTTCGCAAATATGATCCTGTTGTTTACCGTATTGGAAGAAGAAATGGTTTCGGTAAAGGGATAGCTGGTTCCGCCAGGATAAGGGACAACACAGTCAGCGCTGTAGGTGCCTGAATATACCTCTGCTCCGTTCACTACATTAACAACCCTTTCTGCTACAGATTCATTTCCTGCTTCATCAGCAGCAGAATAATAAATCTTATAGCCGGCTTGAAAGTTCGGATTAACTTCGCTATCGTCAACAATAACATCAATCACGCCATCTTCATCGTCTTCAGCAGTGGCTCCGGGATCTACCCAGTTGTTATCGTTTAAAACGATGGTTAAGGGGTTATCTCCCAAAATGGTAATTACAGGTCCTGTGTTATCTTCAGTTGAACAACTTTGAAAAAAAACAATGCTTGCACTGATAAAAACAAGGCTGAGAAAAGATAATAAAACACGTTTCATAATAAATTTTGTTTATTGGTTTTATGTTTACAAAATTAAGCTAAAAATGTATATTTGTTTGCTAAAACGAAAAAATACTTACATTTGTACAAACCAAAAACCAAAAGTATAAAAAAATGAAAAAAGTAATTGGCTTATTTGTAATTGTTTCCATTGTTGGTTTTTCAGCTTGCAACCAAAAGAATGAAGAATCAGAAAAAGAGAAAGAAAGAATGCAGGCAGAGCTTGACAGCCTGAAGCAAAAGCAATATGAAGACTCTGTTGCAAAAGCTAAACAAGCATATGAGGATTCAATTGCAAAAGAAATGGATAAACTGAAAGCGCAAAAGGCTGCTGCTGAATCCGATGCTGAGAAGCAGAAAGAAATGAGGCAGGAAGCAGCTCCCCAAAGGAAAGCTGCAAACAACAGAACAACATCCGAGGAAAGGAAGGTTCAACCCGGACAGGGTAGAAATGCCCCCAAATAGAACTGTTTTTTGTAAGTTCCGGGAGTGCATGGTATAATAAGTTTTTGATTTAGAGTTTTGCCTGTTTTGCGCCTATTCTATCATAAGAGCCTCCTGTAAAGTATATCTTTAAAGGGGTTTAGAAGAAGAGATTATTGAAGGATAAGTTTTTAAATACTTGTTGATGATATTTTTAAGAAAACTTCGCACAAAAACTTGGATTTTATACTAAATTTTCCTTAGATTTGCATTAAACTTAGTTAATAACTAAAATTTATTAAACAAATGAAAAAACTTTTAACGTTATTAGTAATTGCAGGAATGTTTGCTTTTGGTGCGTGCAACCAAACTGCTGAAGAAGAAGCACAAGACCCAGCAGAAGATCAGGAACAAGTTGATCAGGAGCAACCAGCAGAAGAAATGCCAGCTGAAGAAGTAACAGAAGAAGAAATGCCGGCAGAAGAAGAAATGCCAGCTGAAGAGGCAACAGAAGAAGAAATGCCAGCTGAAGAAGAAATGCCGGTTGAGTAATCTTAAGCATTTAAAGAATTAGAAAAAGGGAAGTTTTTCAGGCTTCTCTTTTTTTTGTGGCATGTTTTTTCTGCCATCCATATCTTTGTGCCTCTAATATTATGTAAATCAAAAACAGAAATGAGTAATAATCCGAAACTGGCTGTTGCCGGGAATAAAGGTGATTCCGTTCGCTCTGATTGTTATGTTGAGCTCAAGATCAAAAATGAGGGCGGCTTGCAGATCTCCCTGGAAAGTAAAGTCAGGGGCATGTATGGAGCATCTATAAAACAAAATATTCAGGATGTCCTTAGTTTTTATTCCATAAAACACGCCTCTGTGCATGTTGTGGATACCGGCGCCCTGCCCTTCGTGATTCAGGCCCGCATAGAAGCTGCCATTCATAATTTTCAGCCTGAAGACCGGTTTTATGAACCGGAAATTATTACAGAAAACCTTAATGCATCCGAAAGGGACTGCTTTCGCTTTTCGCGACTTTACCTTCCCGGAAACACGCCTAAATTAATGATCAATGCCGGGATACATCATCCTGACGGTATAATACTGGATTTGGAAGATGCCGTTGCTCCGGCAAAAAAGCAGGAGGCCAGGTTTCTGGTAAAGAATGCGTTGCGTTCGGTGAATTTTTACGGGGCTGAGCGCATGGTGCGTATCAATCAGCTTCCTGAGGGTCTGAAGGATTTGGCCTACATCATACCCCATGGTGTGCAGTTGATTCTATTTCCTAAATGTGAACATGCCGATCAAATTGTTCAGCTGGAAGCTGAGATCAAAAAAATAAAGCTGGAAAGCATGGCTGATCAAGCTGTCTGGCTTATGCCTATCATAGAAAGTTCACTGGGTGTAATACATGCATATGAGATTGCTATTTCTTCTGAAAATATTGTTGCCATGGCCATTGGTCTTGAGGATTATACGGCCGATCTGGGAACACTCAGAAGCGCTGATGGAAAAGAATCCTTCTTTGCCCGCACACAGGTCGTCAATGCCTGCCGGGCCGCCGGGATACAACCTATAGATTCCGTGTTTTCTGATGTGGCTGATATGAAGGCATTAGAAGAGAATGTGAAAGAATCCAAAAAACTGGGTTTTGATGGGATGGGATGTATTCATCCCCGGCAAATTGCTATTATCCATCAGGGGTTTGCACCGGAAGAAGCAGAAGTTGAAAAAGCAAGAAAAATAGTAAAAGCATTTCTAGACGCGGAAAGCAAGGGGCTGGGTGTCGTTTCACTGGGTGCTAAAATGATTGACCCACCGGTTGTTAAAAGAGCTCAGCGAATAATTAGTCTGGCCGTTAAATTAGGGAAATTGGATAAAGACTGGATTAAAAGGGATTAAAAGAAAGGGCGCATGAAAAAATACGATGAACTGACAAAAAATGCGGTGGGACGTTATGTTCCTGCTATTGTGAATGGGAAAAAAATGATTCCTTTTCAGGGAGTCGGGAAATATATTCCTGAGGGCAGAAAATTTGCACCACGTATTCCCAGCTGTGCAAGCTATCCTGCCGACGGAAATAAAACACTTTCCAGCCTGAAAGAAGCTCTTATCAGAGCAGGCCTTAGAGATGGCATGGTTGTTTCAACACATCATCATTTCAGGAACGGCGATGTCATTGCAAACCAGGTATTCGAGATTGCCCATGAACTCGGAATAAAAGGCCTGGTATGGTTCCCATCAGCATCTTTTCCCTGCCATGCCCCCCTGATTAAATACCTGGAGGATGGTACGATAAACCGAATTGAAGGAAGTATGAACGGCCCTTTAGGAAAGTTTGCCTCCGAAGGAAATATGAAAGGTTTGGGTGTATTACGTTCCCATGGCGGAAGGTATCAGGCAGTGCAGGATGGGGAAGTGCAAATCGATATTTCTGTAATAGCTGCGCCGGAAGCAGATGCCTTTGGCAATGCTAATGGAGTGAACGGTGATGCTGCCTGCGGATTGCTGGGGTTTGCATTGGCCGACTCCCAGTATGCTGATAAAGTGATAGTGGTTACAGATAACTTGGTGCCCTTCCCATGTATACCATGGCAAATTCATGGAAATTATGTGGACTATACCGTTGTTGTGGATAAGGTAGGCATCCCGGAGAAAATTGTTTCAGGAACAACGAAAATTACTAAAAGCCCTGACAGGCTATTGATAGCTGAACTTACGTCCCGTTTCTGTGATGCAGCAGGAATAATTCAGGATGGATTTAGTTTTCAGTCAGGAGCTGGTGGAACCGCATTGTCTATCGGAATTTATTTTGCAGAACAATGTAGAAAGAAAGGCATAAAAGCCCGCTTCCTAAGGGGAGGCAGCAATAAATACCCGGTTGAGATGTTGGAAGAAGGCCTGGTAGATTATATTCTTGACGGACAAACCTTTGACCTGGAGGGCGTACGTTCTATGCGTGAAAATCCTAATCACGTGAATACCAGTCCGTTTACATCGTACAATTACCACAGCAAAGGGAACTTTGCAAGCATGGTGGATGTGGTTGTTTTAGGAGCCACAGAAGTAGATGTGAATTTTAATGCCAATGTAGTTACCCATTCTGATGGATACCTCTTGCATGGCCTTGGTGGTTGGCAAAACTGCCTGTTCTCCAAATGCACCATATTACCAATACCGTTGTTTCGGGACCGTATTCCGGTTATCAGGGATGAAGTGACCACCCTTTGCGGACCTGGTGAACTGATAGACGTCATCGTTACAGAAAGAGGAATCGCCATCAACCCACTCAGGAAAGATTTGATAGAGAAAACAAAAAATAGCGGACTTCCGCTGAAAAGCATTGAAGAATTAAAAGATGAAGCCGAACGCATATGCGGGAAACCAGAGAAGGTAGAGCTGGGTGAGGAAATTATTGCTGTGATAAAATGGGTAGACGGCACTGTGATCGATGCCGTCCGTAAAGTTATCAAATAAGCAGAACTTATTTACAACTCAAAATTCAAGACCAAAACTTTTAGCGCACCACCAGCTTCCCTCCCCTCAGCGTGATCCCATCGTCCATGACCTTCCAGACGAATACAGGGTGTTAGAACCGGCAGAATACCTTAAGTTTTTTAACTGCTTCTTCATGGCCCATATTGGCTGCCATTTTTAGGTCTTCACAGGCTCCGTACAAGTCTTTATCGAGGTTTTTGCATTCCCCTCTCAGAAAAAATGCATTTGCTGATGGAAATATTTTTATGGATTTATCCAGATCCTTAATGGCGCTTTTGAGGTCTTTTTTTTCGAAATGTATCATTCCCAACATATAATATGCCTGGTAGCTTTTTTTGTTTATTTCAATGGCTTTGTTGCAATCGTGAAAAGCCTGTACATCCCTGTCCATTTTCATGTATGTAAAAGCTCTGTTAATATATGCTTCTTCATATTCCCGGTTATAGGTGATGGCTTTGGAGAAATCTTTATTTGCTATATCATAATCTCCTTTTTGGCTGTAACACCAACCTCTTTTGTTAAAGATAACTGCATCCCTGGACTTAAAATGATCCACCAGTTTATCATAATCCCTGATAGCTGCCTGGTATTTTCCGGATTTCATATAGGCATTTGCCCTGTGCTTGTAAACATCTTTATTGGCAATATCAAATTTTATTGCGCTGGAAAAATCACTTCCGGCTTTTTGATACATCTCCTGTTCTTCAAATAATAATCCTCTTTGATAATAAGCGATGGCAAAGTTCTCTTTGTATTTGATGGCAAGATTGAAATCAGGCAGGGCCTCTTTATTGTTACCCTGCCTTCTGTATGACATGGCTCTTTTATAAAAAAGACTATGGTCTGCTTTATCCCGCTTTTCGAGTAATTCAATTGCTTTGGAATAATCTTCAATAGCATTTATAAAGCTTGACTGTTGATGATAGAGGTCTCCTCGGTTTATATAAGCATCTGTATAATTCTCTTTTATTTTGATAGCGGCAGTATAGTCATCCAGTGCTTTGTTTGTTTTGTTTTCTTTTTCATGGGCGATGGCACGGTGGTAGAAAGCCTGGTAATAATCGGGTTTGGTTTTTATCGCCAGGTTGTATTGTTCTAAAGCCTTGCCCGTTTCTTTCAGGGCGAAAAAACACCTTCCTTTGTCAAGGTAGGCATCAAAATAATAAGGGCTTTTTACGATAACTTTATCAAACATTTCAATGGCTTTCTGGTATTTTTGCTGATGCATGAGTTCAACACCCTGATCATACATTTGATTAGCCGACTGGCTCCAACAATTTGGTAGAAACATTGTTAATAATGCAGTTAAAAGAAAAAGATTTTTCATAATAATCAAAGTATTCTTATGATAGAAAAAGATTTGTCTGATTTGCGGTATGATTATAACAAAGATACATTAAAAAGGTCAGAAATTCCTTTGAATCCATTTGCGTTATTTGATGGATGGTTTAGCAAAGCTGAGAAAGAACATGTTGGGGAAGCTAATGCCATGGTGCTATCAACGGTCTCTTCAAAAGGGCGTCCCTCTTCGCGTATGGTGCTTTTAAAGTCATATGATGAGGAAGGATTGGTTTTTTATACGAATTATAACAGTCTGAAAGGACAACATATATCAGGCAATAATTCAGTATGTGTATTATTTTACTGGCATGATCTCCAGCGACAAATCAGGATTGAAGGCATTGTGCAAAGGATCAGCTCTCTGGATTCTGATACTTATTTTGCAAACAGGCCCAGGCAAAGCATGATCAGTGCTGTAATTTCTCCTCAAAGCAGGAAGATTCCCGACAGAGAATATTTGGACAAGCTGGTGAAAGAATTTAAAGAGGATAATAAAAGCTCTGATGTAAAGCGTCCTCCTGAGTGGGGTGGTTACCGGATAATTCCTGTTAAGTTTGAATTTTGGCAAGGCAGGAAAAACCGACTGCATGATCGCATTGAATACATACAGCAGCGACATCAGTGGCATACCAGAAGACTGGCACCCTGAGCTTAATCATTGTTTTTAATGAATAATATCAGGTCTTCTACAAGTTCTTCCACATCTCCATTGGAATACCCTTTTTCCAGGGCAGCTTCTTGCAGGGAACCCCAGATAGGTTCTCCGCAGATAATGCATCGAATTCCCTTATCACTCAGATATTTTACGGTGACGGGATATATGGTGGTGAGCTCTTCGATGGTAATGTCAGGC
This sequence comes from uncultured Lentimicrobiaceae bacterium, assembly GCA_964654725.1. Taxonomy (GTDB): domain Bacteria; phylum Bacteroidota; class Bacteroidia; order Bacteroidales; family CAZZLL01; genus CAZZLL01. Next base: position 22,983 of record CAZZLL010000006.1, read on the forward strand.
GTGATGGCAGTTTTCATTTTGGCGGTTAAATGAAATCTATATGATTAAAAAGTTATTCTTGTTTCAGGCATAAGCTGTCTCAATGAATCTATCTGGCTGAAGGGTATATTATTTCCTTCCAGTTCTATCAACCGCAGGTTCTTCATGGAACTCATCCCATACGGAATATTTCTCAGCTTATTGTTTTTAAGGTATAATAGTTCAAGCCACTTCAGTTTGGTAATATCAGTGGGCAGCGAATCTATCTGGTTATGGTCGAGTTTTAGAATGCGTAATTGTTCCATTTCCAATAATTCAGGAGGTATGCGTTGTAAATTATTGCGTTCAAAATAAACCTCTTCCAGACTTGTGATATCTTTTAAACCGGGAGAAATCGCATTAAGCTGGTTGCTGCCCATACGTAGCCTTTTGATCCTTTTCAGCGTATAAACCTCCTGGGGAATGCCTGTAAATTGGTTTTCCGTGAGGTATAATCCCTGTAAGTAAATCATATCTCCAACATAATCCGGAAGTGCTGTCAGGTTGTTTCTGGTCAATTCCAGGGTATTCAGGTATTTAAAATTAAACACTTCTTCAGGTACAGTTTTCAGTCCCTGGCTGAATAATACCAGTTTATATACCGAATCCGGATTGGCCATTGCGTCACTAACAGAGTGATAAGCTTTCAGCGCATAGAGTTCATCCATATCAAAGAAAAGGTCTGGGTTAAAACCATTGTACACCAATCGTTTTGGGTCTTCCTTACAGGCAGTCAGAAAGACAATGGTTCCTAAAAGCAGCAATGCGACAATCATTGGTTTTCTCATAAACACAGAATTTTTTTTGCAAATTTATTGAAAAAAAGATCACGCAAGAAATCTAACCCGGATAATTCATAAACCTAAATCGTGAAAACCTGAATTATCTTTGTCGGGGTGTAACCAACATTATTTGAGCACATTATGCCATTTTGTGAATAATGTAGGCTAAACACTTGGTTTTTTGGACATCATTGCGTGATCATGAGGGTAGAAAGACAAATCTTATTTAATCAAGTATGTGTATGACATGGAGTAAGTTCTTCCCATGCTGTATTTCAGGTAATTGAAATCCCCTTTATCAAAATGATGCACGGCCTTGTATTCTGCATCCAGGATGTTTCTAACACCGATTTCAAGGGAGGACCTTTCGCTGATGCCTTTGGAGATATTAAAGTTTAACGAAGGTACAGGTTGTTCATATACATAAGGAGTGGCCCCTTTAGTGATGATAAGAAGCTTCTCTCCTGTTACATTGAATCCAATATTATATTCCAGCTTTTTATCCTTGTTATGATAATTCAGGTATGCATTTACAATATAGGGAGCCTGTCCCAGCATAGGTCTTTTATTATCCCTGTCGGGATCCAGAATATGAATGATTATCATCTCATCGGGATCGATCTCAACCACAGATTTAACCAATGTAAGATTACCCCCGAGAGTAAATTTGGATAAAGCCGGAACAAACTCCAGTTTCTTCCTGAATTCAAACTCCAGCCCATACAGGTAGGCATCGTTGGTGTTCACATACTGGATCTCAAAGTTTTGAGTTGTTACAGAAAGCTTCTGCTCAATGGGATTTTTGAATTGTTTGTAGAAGACACTGGCAGAAACTTTTTCTGCGGTTTTGAAAAACCATTCCCACCGAAAATCCATATTGCTGATTACAGATCTTTCCAGGTCCTGGTTCCCTGTTACAAAAATACCGGTTTTGTAATCATAATAGTTGGTGCCGATTTCCTTGAATACGGGTCTGGCAATGGTTTGTGAGCCGGCAATACGCACATTCATTTTGTCATTCAGTGAGTAAATGAGGTTTAGAGATGGTAAAGGATCCACTTCGCTCAATTCGCCGCTTTTGTGTAAATTGTCCGTTGTAGAAACTTTATTCGCAATATTAATATTAGAATTTTCGATTCTTACACCCGCAATGACTCTTATTTTTTCCGTTAACGGAAGGTCTGCCATGGCATAAGCTGCTATTACCGATTGATCAGCAGTATAGCTGTTGTTCAGGTTTTGGTTATGGTCGGAGGTATAATAATATCCCAGGGGATAAGAAGGAGAGATGATCTCTGTGGTGAGGAATTCTTCGATATCGTTGGTAGACACGAAGGAATAGTCGTATTTTATGTCGAATTTAACATCCGATACATCCCTGTATTTATAAGTAAATCCACCCCCAAACTTAAATTTGGATTTTTTTTCCCTGAACATGAAAGGCAACTCAAAATCTATTTTTGCATTGATATTTGATTCCTTCATATCCCTGAAAAATCTTCCGGGTTTATCATTTGTTTTCAGTCGCATGGTTGTATCATCCGGATTGGTGTATAAATTTTCAAAAAAGCGCAGATCGGGTTCGTTTTGATTCATATAGGTATATGAAACCAACCAATTGGCAACAAGCATATTCAGCCTTTGTATAATGTGTTTGCCATGTAACTGGTAAGAATCGAATGTTCTTTCAAGGTAACTCAGATTTCTGTCCCTGTCGTATGTGCTTTCATAGTGGAAATATCCATCCCTGAAAACAGCCGCAATTTTACCGTTTTGGTTTCTGAGGTATCTGAGTCCGATTTTATTCTTTTCATTCAGCTTAATGCTGATATTTGCAAGTGCATTAATATTTACATTTTGCGTGCCGCTCAAAATGGAGTCATAGATTTTCCAGGGCGAGGGGTTGATGTCTTCATCATAAATGCCATACTCCCCGTCATCATAATAGTCATAACCACTGGAATAGCTTAGGGCAAAGTTATATCCAAGAGCTTTTTCGGGTTTATCAGGCGAAAGGGGTATTTGATTTCCAAGCGAGATTTTCTGGCTGAAATCCAGAAATGAACTTTTCGTGCTTGGCGACATTTCTGTGGAGAAAGAAGAGGAAATATCGTTCAATTCCTGTTCTGTGAAAGCTCCCTGTATGATTTGTCCAAGACCTTCACTGATCAGTCTGTCAAGGGCATCCTGCGCGGGTCCGGGGATATCCCTGCTTCCGTCATCCATCCCAAACCAATCCATATTGCCTCCTTCGTAGGTCAGAAAATCATCGATTAAGTTTGATTGCGGGTTATAGCTGAAAGATGACGACCACTGGAGAGTAAATGTTTCCGGAAAATCATTTGTGGCCACATCTACATACCCTCCGGTAGATTCACCGGGGAGGTCGGGGGTAAAGGTTTTATGCACAATAACGTTTTCAATGATATTGCTGGGAAAGATATCCATCTGCACCGTGTTTTTTTCCGGATCGAGTGCCGGAATATCAGCCCCGTTTAGAGTAATCTTGGTATAGCGATCTCCCAGTCCCCTGACAAATATATATTTGTCATTCTGAACAGATACACCTGTTACACGCTTTAGGGCTGCTGCTGCATGTTTGTCTCCTAAATTGGAGATTTGCTCGGAGGAGATACAATCTAACATAGATGCAGATTTCTGCTGAATTTTTTGCAGGGCCGCTTCTGTTTTGCGGGTGGATTTAGCTTTGATTTCAACAACATCCAGTGTCTGGGATGTTTCTTTAAGGCAGAGGTTCATGATGGTAACTTCTCTGGCTTTTACTTCAATATCAGTAATTGTTTGTGATTGATAAGAAATATAAGAATAATTGAGGCTGTATTTTCCCGGGTCAAGTTGAAGGCTGTAGTTGCCATCAAAGTCGGTTATGGTGCCGGACAGAGTTCCTTCAATTTTGATGGCAACACCAATGAGTGTTTCACCGGTTTTTTCATCTGTAACCGAACCCCGGATAAATCCTTTTTGAGCCTTGGTGAAATTTGCGAAACAGACTATTATCGCAATCAGTAAAAAAATCTTTCTACCCATTTTTTTTGTTTTTCTGATTGTTATTCTTAATGAAACAGAAAAAAGCTGAAAGGTAAAAATCACCTCTCAGCTTTTTTTGTCTATAGATCACACCTTATTATTTGTAGAACAACGTCCAGCCATCAGCCCAGTTAGTACCACCTGGTTGGAAAGCACCATGATAAGCAGCAGCATCAAAAAATGTTGCAGCAGGAGTGGCAGCAGTAGGAGCAGCAGAAGCAGCAGCAGGAATTGGATCGATATCAGCGATATCTTCGTCAGTTCCTGTTAAGATATCTTCAATTACGTTTCCTCCATTGCTGAAAAGATTTGCAGCAACGTCAGCAGCATGAGTTGCAGGAAGTGTTCCTGCTTCTGCTTTAGCATAAATAGAAGTAGCAGTGTCACCACCGGCTAAGGATGAGAAAATATTGTTGGCAAATGCAAGAGTAGCAGCGTTGTCAGTCATCCAGTCATAGCTACTATGCTTATCATCACGATACTCAATTCTGATTCCTTTAACAGCATTGTGGAAAATAGAGTTAGCATAGGTACCGGCAGCATTGTCTCTGAAAATCACAAAGTTTCCTAATTGGTTACCAATGTAAGTAGCATTGTAAATCATAGGCTCAGCATAAGGAGCAGATTCTTCGTTAGAACCTGTTCCACCATCCTGCTCAGCGCAGCGGTCGCCAGTTTTGTCGTCCTGGATAGCTACCCAAAATTGTCCGTATCCGTGGAAACCTTCGTCATAATCATACGAATCATCACCACAAAGAGCAACAAAAGCATGCTTTACGTTAGCAGCACCACCGAAGAATTCAATGCCATCGTCGATGTTAGAAATAACTTCGATATAATCGAAAGTTGTTCCGCTACCAACAGCACCAAGGCTTAAACCGTTAATTTCGTTTCCGGCTCCGATGTCTGTACCACCATGACGGATAGATACATACGTTAATGTACCGGAATTGTCGTCATCGGAAGCACCAGTGTTAGCATCAAAGCCATAATATGCATTGTACTCATCAGGAATACCTTCGATTCTTTTAGCTACGGTATTGTTCGTTGTAGCTTTACCAAGGATGACTAAACCACCCCAAAGACCTTGTACCTGCCTGATGAAAACACCATCTTTTCCGTCACCTTTGCCGGTAAAAATGATAGGATCAGCTGCAGTTCCCTGGGCGTCAATCATTCCACCTTTCATCACAATCAATGCACTTGCATTCTCACCCTGACCGGGATTCGCTTCGATAAGTGTTCCGGCAGGAATGGTTAAAGTAGCTCCGTCTTGTACTAATACAAACCCATCTAGTAAATAAGTTTTGGTTGCATCTAAGGTTTTATTTCCGGTAATATCACCTGATAAAACCGTATACCCATCATTTGGGGTAGTAGGGTTGTCGTTGTTATCTTCATCTTTGTCACAAGAAGATAATACAAGAGAAAAAGCAACAAATAAAATAGCTAATAAGCTAAAGTTTCTTTTTTTCATACTGTTGAAATTTGAATTGATAAATATTTGGTTTCTAATAAAAATAATGCAATTAAATACAATGCAAATCAACAGGTTTTGGAAGAACTGAAAATTAACAGAATGTTATCCTTAGGTTAAAAATAAAGATGATATGTCGGTTGTTCTTAATGTTAAATTAACACAGATATAATTAGGTTTGATTTTCCTTTTGCAGCTTATTTTCAATGTGGATGTATTTGTTATCATCAATAAAAACAGAAATAAGCAGGGTGATCATGATAACACTCATGATACTGACTATTCTTTCTTCATGCGGAATGCCAACAATTCCTGGTTGAATGCCCAACCAAACCACAGCTATCGGATATACAATCAGTGCTGCTAATTCAATAAGAAGGTGTGTAACGGGTTTTTCTGTCCATGGAAATTTCTTCCAAAGGTACATGACGATCCAACGGGAACCCCATCCAGATAGCAAAGGTCATGAATGTTGCCTGGATAACTGCTCTGTAATATTCATTTGTAAACAGCTTTCCTTCACTCCACATAATAATGGTGGGGAAAAGTATCCCCACCAATGGAATGCCTATAATTCTTAAGCATTTATCGTTGTAATCCATCTTGCCTAAAATTGTATACGGTATAACATCATTGGGAAGAAGCCCTGCTGGTAATCAGTAGTTATGCTATTGGTTGCCGGATCGTAGCTTTGCATAAAAATATTCTGATGATTGCTAATGTTTTTTAATTCCAGAGCCCACTCCTGATTGATTTTCTTTCCATTAATTCTAAATCCGATTCTCAGGTCCATTTTGAAGTAATCGTCGTATTTCTTTTCATATGATTGCTCATATTTATACACGGTTTCTTTCTCGATAAAGGATTTTTCAATATCTATGGGAGTATATCGTTTTCCCCCTGCCCAAACTGTTTTCAGGTCTATTGTCATCATGGAATGTTTGCCGATTTTACATTCATATCCTCCCAAAAGATTGGCAACATAATTCCCGTTAAAACTGGTGTTTCTTTGCACACCATCATATGCTGTATATTTTGAGTTGAACAAGGATGTTGTCAGAAGGAAATAATAGCCCTTATCGAAGAATTTTTCCAGGGTTACTTCCACACCTGTATTTTCGCCGGTGCCATTATTGACAAGGCTGTCGATACGCGGAATGGCAAAGAAATCTCCGGTGTTCAGCATAGAGTATTGTCCACTGCCGTCAACATCATCATAATCGTGTATAGGGGCATCATAAATGTATTGATAATAGGTTTCCAGTTTTATCCTCCAGTTTTCTGAAAGTATTTGGTCATATCCCAGCACCAGGTGTAAACTTTTGGTGAAGTTTAGGTCTTCATTGGTTTTAATAAAAGTACCATCATTCAGTTCTGTTTGATATACATAAACCAGGCGGGGCTGCATCTGACTGTGCAGTCCTGCACCGAAACCAATGGTTCTTCCATTATCCGGTTTCCATTTTAAACCCAATCGGGGCTCTAATGAAAAGCTGTTATTATAGAATAACTGTTGCGCATATGCTCCGGAATTCAGCGTAAGTTTATCTGAGAAATGATGTTGCCATTGGAGATACGCACGTATGAATTCCATGCTTCCTTTTTCTTTAGTATATGCTTTCATGATCTGCACGTCGCTGTCCAGAACCGAATCCAGGTAATTGATCTGGTAAATATCAAAAATAATTCCTGTTTCAAGGTAATTCTTTGCACTGAATTTAACGGAATATTTTGTAGAAGCTGAGTATTTGACTTCCCTGGTATCGGAACGCAAATAAGGAAATGTGCTTTGATCTTCCCTGATTGAATCAATATCAACGTAATTACGTGTAGCAGAAACACTGAGATGGGTTTTGATCCTGGATTTTTCATTGAGGAAAACCAGGTGAGACAATCCGATGAATCCGATATCTGAACCAAATTTTGTATCGGTACCATTCAATCCGTATGAAAATTCTGTACTGTCTTTTTCGCTGTCATTTAAATTAATATAGCTTAATCCACCAATTCCCAGCAGGCTAAATCTTCCCAGTTTCGTTCCCGGCAAATCCAGTTTAAAGGTCAGGTCCTGGTATTCAGGAATGGAGCTTCCGGTTCCGGGGTCATATCCCAGTTCTTTAAAAACACTAAGGGTTGAATATCGATAGGAAGCAAGGTATGAGGCATTTCCGTCCTTTGAAAAAGGGCCTTCCATTCCCAGTTCGAATCCATTGAAGCCAATTTGACCTGTATATTCCCTTTGTTCATTGTTTCCGGTACGCATTTGCAAGTCGAACACACCTGAAAGGGCATTGCCATATTCTGCAGGAAAAGCTCCGGTGAAAAAATCAGAGTTATCCAGGAGGTTATTATTTAAAATACTTACCGGACCACCGGTAGTACCTAATGCACCAAAGTGGTTAGGATTTGGTATCTCCATGCCGTCCAGCCTCCATAATATACCCATAGGAGAGTTTCCGCGTATGATGATATCGTTGCGGGAGTCATTGGCTGTTAATACCCCGGCATAATTGGCTGCCATGCGTGCAGGGTCTCCCAGGCTACCGGCATACCTGTTGGTTTCTTCGACCGTGAATGAACGCGCACTAATGGTGGCCATTTCATTCAGGGGCTTTTCCTTATCTATGCCCGCTTTGATAACCACTTCCTCGGAAGTAAGGACTTTCTCCTCCAATTCAATATTTAAAACAAGCTCCTTACCCGAACGCAGATCTAAATTGTTCAATATCGCCGGATGATAGCCAATGAAACTGATCTGAAGACTGTAACGTCCCACATCCAGATGCTCTAATCGAAAATTACCGTAAACATCAGTTGTTGTTCCGATAAGAGGGTCAGAATCCTTGATGATCACGGTTGCACCGATGAGAGGCATCAAGGAGCTTTTATCTGTTACCTTGCCACGAATGGTTTCCTGATAAGCATTTTGTGCGTCTAAGTTTGCAGTAATGCATGCTGCAGCAAGCAGCAAAAGGATTTTAAATTGTAGAATTAATCGCATCATTTTTTGTTTTTTTTTGCAAATTTGAAAATAATGACCAATAATCTCAATGGTAAACAGACAGAATAAACGAAATACCTGATGAGATAACCAAATATACTGACGAAAATAATAAGTTATGAATACCGGAATTAGAATACATCCAAAAAAAAGAAGGATTCAGCAGCCTTTCTGCGAGCTTCTTGGTATCAGTATGCTTCATGGCATGCATGCCAAGCTTTATTTATTCTTAATAATCGCATCCATTTGCTCAATGCTGTATGCTGCAAAGAAACCAAGGGCATCATTGCTGATATTTCCCTGCACATTGGCGGGCGGGCCACTAAACAGGGGGCTGTTGTAACCGGTTTCCTCCTGCAGTTGAAACAGAAAATCAGCGTACTCTTTTCGTATGGATGCCATCTCAAAAGTTATGGTATCGCCAATGTCTCCTTCATCTTCTTCAAACCACTGAGAAACAATACCATTTGTGTAGTTGCCATTAAAAAGGATGTCGTCTGTGACTATCACTTCATCAATGGTATCACTTAATAGCACCCCATTATTATATACATTAAACATATAATACTCTGTGGTAGGGGGATCCAGGGCATATACCTTAACTGTCCAGATATCACCCCAGTCGCTTCTAAATTCAATGTCGATTGAATCCAGCGGTGCAATTGGATTTATTTTGGAGGTTGCGGTATATTTTTCTGTTTTCCCGTCATTGTTAATGTCAATATCCTCAATTTGCAGGGTATATGTTTTCCCGATTTCTCCCTTTACCGTGCTGTCAGTTTCGTAAATACCTGGTTGTAATTCTTTTAGCATGAATGTATTGATGCCATCAGTAATGCTCACGGTGGCACCACCAACTTTTGGTGCCGGTTGGTTTTCAAAGTAACTGCTTGTAGTAGTAAGAATAACCCGATGAGCACTGGCTTCATCCGTAAGGGTTCCTTCCACCACCAGACGGGTGTATGTGTCTTCCAGTTCTATATCAATCCTTTCCGTACATGAACTGGCTAAGACGAGGGTAAGTCCGATGATATATAGTGATTTGTTCATGATCTTTATCATTTAAAAATAAAAGTTATAAGTTAATGAAGGCACTATGCTGAATAAGTATGTCATTTCCGCATAGGTTTTTGTAGGATCATACTCTTCCTGTTCAAAATTGATCACCCATGCATTTTTTCGGGCATATGCATTGTAAATAGATAGGTTCCATTCTGAATGCCATTTTTTACCGGTTTTTTCTTTGCTTTTGTATGTTAGAGAAATATCCAAACGATGATAATCAGGCAAGCGGTAGGCATTTCTGTTGGAATACACCGGACTGATCAGGCCTCCGTATTCGAACCTTCCGGTAGGAAATGTAACCGGTGAACCGGTGGCGTATACCCAGGTTGCACCCAGAGATAAGCAATTGTTCAGGTTGTAATTTAGCACGATGGTAACATCATGCGTTTTATCATAAGGTGATACATAGGTTCTGCCATTATTAATATCCGGGAATGTACGTTCTGAGCGTGACAGCGTATAGGAAATCCACCCGTTAATTTTCTCGTCATTCAGACGGGCTAAAAATTCGAGGCCATAGGAGCGGGCTGTGCCAAATCGGAGTTCTCCTTCCAGCTCCCTGTTGAGCAATAACATTGCATGATCTTTGAAATCAATAGCATTGTCTATCCATTTATAATAAACCTCAAGGGAAGTTTCTATGCGATTATTTATGAAATTCCTGAAGTAGCCTACTGCCGCCTGATCGGAAACCTGAGGTTTGACATTTGGACTGCTTGGAAACCATACATCCAGGGGTGTTCCTGCTGTAGAGTTTGTGGCAAGGTGTATGTATTGCCTGGTACGTGAATAGGATGCTTTTACGGAAGATGTTTCGCTTGTCTGATATTTCATGCCAATGCGTGGTTCCAGGCCGGAATATGTATTAAACAAGTCACCTCTTTTGTAAACGGTTGAATCTATCTTATTGAACAGATCATCATAACTATAGATCGTTCCCAAACCAATGTTATTAAACAATGAATACCTTAATCCGTATTTTAAGGTGATCGGCGCACCTATTTTTTGTTCATTACTGACATATATTGCACTTTCCATGGAATTTGACCTGGGAACAACAAACTCATTAAAGAAGGTTTCTTCTCCGATTCCCTTTGCGGATCCGGGATCTATCTGGTGATACATGCTGCTGATACCATATCGCATGGTATTGTTTGTGTTAATGTAAAAGGTGAAATCACTTTTGAACGTAATATCCTGAAGCAGTGATCTCCAGATGAACGAATTTGCTTCTCCTTCAGGTACTCCAAGATAATAGTCATAGTTGCTGTAAGTAAGGGTGAAATTGGAAAACAATTTTTTATTAAACAGGTGATTCCATCTTAAGCTATAGGTATTGTTTCCCCAGCCCATTTTAAAATCATCGTTTTTAAAGATATCCTTACCGTAGTAGGTGCTGAAGTATAAGCGGTTGTTATCATCAATGCGGTGATTAATTTTGGCATTCAGGTCGTAAAAATAAAGGGTGTTGTTGCGAAGTTCTTCATTTGAAGAGAAGGCCAGAAAGATGTCAGCGTACGTCCTTCTGCCGGAAACGATAAACGAAGTTTTGTCTTTATTGATGGGGCCTTCGAGGGTGAGCCGGCTGGAAATAGTCCCTATTCCGCCTGAACCGGAAAATTTCTTATGGTTACCGTCTTTCATACGTATGTCAAGTAAACTGGATAATCGACCGCCATTGGAAGCAGGAATATCTCCTTTGTAGAGTTTGACCTCTTTTATGGCGTCATTATTGAATACCGAGAAGAATCCCATGAGGTGGGAAGCATTGTAAACAGCAGCTTCATCCAGCAGGATCAGGTTTTGATCCGGGTTTCCTCCTCTGACAGAAAAACCTGAAGAACCTTCTGATGAAGCCTGCACTCCCGGAAGCAATTGTATGGCCTTGATTATATCAACTTCACCCATCAGAGCCGGAATTTGTTTGATGGTTTTTATGTCCATCTTTACGGCACTCATCTCTGTTTTTACAATGTTTTCATTGCTGGCTTTCCCTGTAATTTCAACTGCTTCCAGGGTTTTTTCTGTGGTTTTAAGTTCTACGTCCAGGGTCTGGTTTTTTACCAGGGTGATATTTTTTTCAACAGGGGCATATCCCATATAAGAAAAGATCAGGGTGTAGGTTCCTTTTTCAAGACTGAGTGAGTAGAATCCATAGAAATTGGTAACCGTACCAGATTCCAGCTCTTTTATATATATTGTTGCTCCCAGTAAATCTTCTCCGGTATTTATATCTGTAACATGTCCGCTGATGATAATTTTGTTCCCTTCCGGATCCTTCTCCTCGTCAGCAACAGCCCATAAAGGGCATAGCATAATGAGTAAAATCAGTATTTCCAGTTTCATTTTTTCTTCGTTTAGCGGTTAGTTTTTGTCTTCACACAGTTTTTTGCCAAAACCACCAAAAAGCAATGAAACTGTTGCCTGGGGATAGTTAAAATCAGTAGCCTCGTAGTAATCATATTCGGTATTATTCAAAATATAGGCTTTGTCAATGCCAAATGTGAAGTTGTACCCTGCTCCCAGGTTCATCTTAAACCACCTGGTAATATTTAGTTCTAATTCTATTTGTGGGTTGACAACCGAAATAAAATCACGGCCTTTGCGCAAATCAGGATCTTCATCCAGGTAGTCATCAGTAATAGAAATTTCACCCCAGCCTACTTTTGTGCTGATTGCCCAATGCATGAGTTTATGGGAATTGTGGATGTATCCCAGCCAAAAACCACCATGCCCGATATTAAGCCTGGGTTTGTCGATAGCTGTTACTTCGCTGAGGTCATCCCGGAAATGCTCCGTGGATAATCCCATTCCGTACCCACCAATGTAAAAAGTTTGATTGATGAGGAGGGCGCCGCCCCCTCCTTTGATTACTGCAAATTTGTCGTATATGGATGTAAATCCAACGATGGGGGCACCAAATCCTGATGCCTGCCATTTAGTGTTTTTCCCAAAAATGTATTGGGGTTCTTTTTCTTCCTGAGCAGCGGTAATGAGCTGTATACCTGCCAGAATAGCTGCTGTGAGTAAAATCTTTTTCATTGGTTTTATTATAATGCGTTAATTATTTCCAGATCCCTGACGTTAAGCTTTCTTATTTGTTACATGATGAACAAAAAAATAGAATTATTCCATCAGTGAAAATTATTCCTTTAACGAACAAACATTATGCCTTGTCAGTGCAAAGAGATATTATTCTTTTGTTAAACTGAAAGTCAAAAAAAATAAAAGCGCTTACAAGATTAGAGGTATTCTTTCATGTCAACCAGCCAGGATTTGATCCTTTCTTCGTTTAAGTCAGCCTGAGTTTGGGTGTCTAATACGAGGCCTGCAAAAGTGTTCTTATTAATCAAAGCACGGGAACTTTCAAAGGTAAAGCCTTTTACTTTTTGCTGACCCACTAAGTTTGCTCCACGTTTTTTGAAAAGGTCTGCAAGAATTCCCACAGCATCGGCAAAATTCTCAGGATATTGTTTTTGGTTACCTATGCCGAACACCCCGATTACTTTTCCATTCAAATCCATATCTTCAATGGCCGGAACAAATTCATCCCAGTAATTAGGCAATTCCCCGTCAAACCAGGTTGAACTGCCAGCAATAATAACATCATAAGCAAGAAACTTCTCTTCGGTGATATCTTCTATGTTGACTTTCTCAATGTTGTTGTTTCCGATAATATCATAGATTTGCTCAGCTACTTTGGAAGTAAAGCTGGAATTAAAACTATATACGATAGCTGTTTTCTTCATTATTGTTAATTTTTAAAACTCGAGAACATCCAGGGCTGCCTGGTATATTTTATGATCATTAGGAAGAATGGCTTTTTCAAGGACGGTATTAAATCCTACGGGTGTATAGGTTGCACCAATTCTTTTTACCGGGGCATCCAGATATTTAAAGGCTTCATCAGCAACAATGGCAGCAAGTTCACCGCCAAAACCACTGAAGACCTTATCTTCATGTACGATAAGCACACGATTGGTTTTTTTAACTGATTCCAGGATAGCTTCCTTGTCGAGCGGGTTAAGGGATCGAAGATCCACAACTTCAACTGAATGGCCATTTTCTTTTTCCAGTTTTTCAGCTGCTTTGAGGCACTGGTGTGTAGTATTTCCAAAAGTGATCATGCTAAGGTCACTGCCTTCACGCCTGATTCTGGCTTTGCCAAAAGGAACTTCGAAGTCATCAGGAATAGGAGTTGCAGCTTCTGTCGCATTGTAAAGTGCTTTTGGCTCCAGGAACATTGTAATTCCTTCAGAACGCATACTTGTTCTCAGAAGTCCGGCTGCATCATCAGCAAAAGAAGGATAAATCACCCGAATTCCGGGTAAACTGGTGAGGGTGCTTTCAATGGTTTGCGAATGGTACAACCCGCCTCCGATATATCCACCGGAAGCAAGCCGGATGGTAATATTCGGACTAAACTTACCATTGGATCTCCAGTAGTCATGACTTGAGTCGACCAGTGCTTCCATGGCCGGCCAGAAATAATCTGCAAATTCAGCACCTTCTACAACTATGCGGATCTTCTTATTAAAGCGGCTCATGCCATTTGCCGTACCAACGATATAGTCTTCTGCAATAGGCGCATTAAAGACCCTTTTTTTCCCAAACTCCTGTTGCATGCCTTTGCTAACGTTGAAAATGCCTCCTTTATCTTTATTGGCAATGTCCTGGCCCCAAAGGTAGGTGTCAGGATTTGCCCTGAATTCTGCCTTAAGGGTTTCATTCAGCGCTTCTATCATTTTCTTTTTATTTCCCTCAGACTGGTGGAGGCCCTCGGGGTATTTATCTGCAGAATACGGTTCGGGAATTACGAAATTATGTATGCTTGAAGGATCGGGATCAGGTGCTGAAAGTGCAGCCTTATGAGCTTTTTTTACTTCTTCTTTAACTTCTTTTTCAATGGATTCTAGTTCTTCTTCTTCAAAGCGCTTGTATCGAATTAACAACCTTCTGAATTTTGCAAATGGGTCGTATTTCTGTACATAATTTCTTTCATTATCATTGCGATAAAGTTCGTGCCTGTCGGAGTTCGAATGTGATCCTATTCTTACGCAGTTTGCCTGGACTATAACAGGTTCCTGTTTTTTCTGAATGTGTGTTTTTGCCGCTGTCATGGCATTCATGGAATCAAATACATCTTTTCCGTTGCAATGTATGATGCGGAGGTTTTTGAAACCGCTAAAATTATTGGCAACTTTTCTGTTGGCTGTCTGATCTTCTTTTGGAACAGATATTCCATAACCATTGTCCTGGAACACGAATAGTACGGGGAGTTTCTCATTGGAGGCGCCGTTTATAGCTTCGTATACATATCCCTCTGATACAGATGATTCACCCTGGGATGAGATAGCGATACCCTTGCTACCATAATAACGCAGAGCTCTTCCAAGTCCGGTTGCTTGCTGTACATGATTTCCCGTACATGATGAAACATTCTGAATATGCCATTCCGGTTTGGCAAAATGATTCGACATATGTCTTCCGCCGCTGGCCACATCTGTAGCTTTAGAGATGCCATTAAGTATTATTTCTTCAGCAGTAAGTCCGGCAGAAATCGCTGTGAGCATATCCCTGTAATAGGGGAAAAGATAATCATTATCCTTGTCAAAAATTTGCCCGATGGCAAGCTGAATACCGTCATGTCCGGCATAGGGTGCATGATAGGACCAACCGATAGCCTGTTTCAGATAATTGGGGGCTCTGTTGTCAAGCATTCTGCCAAGAGCCATCAGATAAAACCATTTCTTCAGGATGTCTTTGTCGGTCTTCTTTATGTGAAATGTTTTTTCTATATCATTCATCATCAGTATGTTATTAGTATAAAGCTCTCTGTTAATAATACAACAAACAATGCTCCCAAGTGTTCAGCATGCTTCACAGGAAGAATTGCTCATTATTAATATACACTTGTTGACAAATATATGAAATATTAATATCAGGAATTACTTATCAATCCCTGATAACATTGAATTCATGAGAATTATTGAATTTAATAATGGTGGAGGGTTTGATGGTGTTTAGTTCATTCTGGAACAGCCCAACCGTGTAATCAACTTTCTTTAATATTTCTTGCGAAATTTGCGAAAAGGTAGTGGCGTTTTCATCTCCGCTGATATTGGCAGAAGTACTAACTATAGGCTTATTGAAGGAGGCAAGCAGGGGTTGGCAAAAATCATGTTTAATGATCCGTATTGCAATACTGCCGTCTGAAGCTAAAACATTTTTAGCCAGGTTTTTGGCTTCGGGATAAATAATAGTAAGGGGTTTGTCGATACTGGAAATCAGATCCCAGGCAAATTCCGGAACTTCCTTAACGTATAAAGTGAGTTTTTGCAAATCATCCAGTAAAATGATAAAACTTTTATCTGCCCTTCTTTTTTTTAATCTCAGAATTTTCTGCACAGCCCTGGCATTGGTAGCATCACATCCAATACCCCAGATGGTATCGGTGGGGTAGAGAATAGTTCCCCCCGCATTCAATGCCCTGACGCATTGATTTACTTCTGCTTGTATTTTTATTTGTGAATGCATGCGTTATAAATAAAACAACAACTGACTGGTTTTGATTGTTTTTGCGCATTTAAAATGTTTCTCCGGACACGTACTTTTGCCGTGGAGTCCACAAGGTTTGCAGTTTAAATCCATTTCAGTCTGAATGATATGGGCCTTGTCTGATAATGGCCCGAAGCCAAACTCAGGCACGGTAGAACAGAATATAGCACAAACAGGGGCATTTACAGCACTGGCAAGGTGTTGCGGAGCAGAATCATTTACAAAATTCATGCGGGCATCCCTCATCAGGGCAGTGGTTTGCAACAAGCTGAGTTTTCCGGCAAGGTTCAGGATATTCTGATGCCGGCTTTTCGCTGCAATACGCTGACATAAAGCATTATCCGCTTTTGATCCGAGCAAATATATATGAAGGTCCTCTGCAGCTTCATTGGTAAAGTGAGTCCAGGAATCCTCAGGAAACTGCTTGGTGAACCATAAAGATGCCGGAGCGATGCATATGTAAGCATGTGTTTTATACTGGGAAACAAACGCAAAATCTTTGTGGGAAGGGTATATGCTGACTTTTGCTACGTTTGTGTCGGTAAGGGTCTCAATTAATTTGTGGTTCCTTTCTGTTTCATGAAGAGAACCAATAGCATGTTTAACCCTTTTGCTAAAAAAAAGAGAAAACGGATTCTTACTGAATCCGATGGTATTTTTTGCGCGACTCAGTATAGTAAGGAATCCTGTTGAAGCAAATCGTTGTAAATTAACCAGTAAATCATATCTTTCTTCCCTGATAATATTCAGTACATCCAGCAACTTCAGGTATTTTTTTTCTGATTTATCCCAGGTAATCACTTTATGAAGAAAAGGATGTTTGGCGAATAATCCTTCCATTCCTTGTTTAACAAGGATATCAATGTTTGCTTCTGAAAAATGCTTATGTAATTTTTCTAAAACAGATGTAGAAAGAATAACATCCCCGATGGATGCGGTTTGTATTATCAGAATTTTTTCCAAAGTAATTCAGGTCTTCTTATAATGTCAATAGTCTCTTCTTACTATTAAGATTCGATTCATTAGAATAAAATAGTAACACAAAGTTTAACTCAGGGTTATACATTTAGATTATAGTCTCTCAGGGCATTGTTGAGGGATGTTTTTTTATCGGTTGATTGTTTCCGTTTTCCAATAATCAGGGCACAGGGGATCTGATATTTCCCGGAGGGAAACTCTTTTGGAATGCTGCCAGGTATGACTACAGACCGTTCGGGTATTATTGCGTGGTATTCAACGGGTTTCTTCCCGGACACATCAATGATCTTAGTAGATTGCGTTATTACAACATTGGCACCAAGAACAGCTTCTTCCCCGACTTTAACTCCTTCAACGACGATACATCTGCTACCTATAAAACAATTATCTTCAATAATAACCGGGGCTGCCTGTACCGGCTCAAGCACACCTCCAATTCCAACTCCGCCACTGAGATGGACGTTTTTACCAATTTGTGCACAAGATCCAACAGTTGCCCATGTATCTATCATGGTATGATTGTCAACATATGCCCCAATGTTTACATAGGAGGGCATCATAACTACTCCTTTAGCCAGAAAAGATCCATATCTGGCAATAGCATGCGGCACTACCCGTACACCCAGTTTATTAAAGTTCTTTTTTAGCGGAATTTTGTCATGAAACTCAAACATTCCTGTTTCCATCTTGCTCATCTCCATCACGGGGAAGTATAGAATAACAGCCTTTTTCAGCCAGTCGTTTACTTTCCATCCTTGATTGCCGGGTTCTGCGATGCGTTGCTCTCCTTTGTCCAGCAGATCAATGACATATTTTATGTCTTCTTTTACTGCGGTAATCTTTAACATTTCCCTGTTATTCCAGGCATTTTCAACCAATTTCCTTAACTGTTCTGTTTTATTCATTTGTATACAATTTGTCATTCCCCCAGGCACCCCCCATGTTTGCTGTTTATCGGGCACACCCAGGCTTCAGCATACCCGGCACGCACAACAAATTCCAGCTGCCTTTCTGCTTCTTCCTTGCTGCGATAGCGTCCATAAAAATAGCGTATTATTCCATCGCTTCCTATACAACTTTTTACATTCCCCAGACGGGAAAAATAGGTATTTTCTATTTTTCCAGCACCAACCTGAATGCTATAGGTGTATTTTATTTGAGTGCCGGGTAATGTTGAAGCCTTATAATTTATAGGTAAAGCAGGGTTTTGGGTGCTCTTTTTTACCTCTTTTGCTTTTTTTTGAGGCTTTAGGTGTTTTTTAAAATCAATTTGTAAAATATTTTTTACAATATGTTTATTTAACTGATCGGTTTCCCGGCATGAATAGGAGCAGGGATTTTCACCTCTGAAATACACAAAATATTCATCATCCACAGGTGTATTTATAGGATAACCAATGTTTTCAGGTTTTGTCCATTTTTGACCGTTGCGATAGGCAAAATAGATGTCATATCCGCCGGAATTCTGATGACCGCGGGAACTGAAGAACATCATTTTTCCGTCTTCAGAAAAACTGGGATAGTTTTCGTCAAAGCTTGTGTTTATGAGGTTACCGGCATTATTAATGGTGCTGTATTTCAAATGCTTCAGGATTTTCGCATAATAGATATCATGCTTTCCGTATCCGCCTTCCCGGTTGCTTACAAAATACATATTCCCGGAAAACATATCTGGAAAAGCATATACTTCATCGAAAGCTGAATTGATGCCTTCAGGTAGCTTCTCAGGCTTCGACCAGTTGGAACGGGATATGTGGTATGAATAATAGATGTCATAATTCCCATCCCGGTTTGAACTTAAGTAGATTTCCTTTCCGTCGGGAGAGACATAACACAGGATATCATCAACTTTACTGTTTAATCTGGCCAAGCTTCTCGGGCGGTTCCAGTCTGATCCGGATTTGGTCCTGTAATAAATATCGCAGGCATAATGTCCATTGTTCAATTTTCTTCTGCGTGTGAAAAACATTTTTTTGCCATCCCGGGTATACTGTACTCCTGCATCATCATACACCCGTTCATTTAAATCATTGATTTCTTCCATTTCTACCTGAATAGGCCAACGCTCATAAACTATAGCATTTTTGCATCTTTCAATTTGGGTATTTACCTCGGTTAATTTTTCCCGGTGTTTATCAGTAAGGTGCATTCTGAACTTTTCATAGTATTGCAAGGCTTCATTGAATTTATAGTTCGATAAATATATATCAGCAAGAAAATAATAAGAATAGACAGGGGCATTTTCCTGGGCAGTGGAATTAAAGTGATCAGCAACGGTTGTTTCAGCAGCTTTCTCGAAATAGGGAAGAGCTTTAGATTGAGGTTCGGATAATTCGAGGTAACAAATTCCAATGTAAAAGTTAAGGTTTGAGTTGGCAGGATCTTGTTTTATCAGTTGCAGGAACATTCTCAGCGCATCCCTGTACATACCTGTCTCGTAGTATTCCCGGGCTATCCTGTAATTTTTCTTATAATCCTTGTCTTTTTTTTCATGCATATTACCTGCCAGGAGATTGCATGAATTGGCTGGTAATAACATATATATAATTAAGATGACAAGAAAGAAGGCTGCTTTCTTTTGTCTCATGGCTTGCTTTTCCGGATTTATTGCAAGTTATGAAGGATGCATGCCCGGTATCATGCTGCTATGGTTGATTTTACAAACAGTCATCTGTTAATAATCACAGGGGCTTGGAATTTTTAGTAATTTTGCAATAATATATACAGCAAGATATGGGCAGGATAATGGCCATTGATTATGGACAGAAAAGGGTAGGGATAGCCATCACCGATGAACTTCAGCTTATTGCAAATGCATTGGGGACTGTGCATTCTAAAGATGTATTTGCCTTTCTGCAAAAGTATATTTCAGCGGAAAAGGTTGATGTTATTGTTGTTGGTGAACCAAAACGCCTGAACAATACCGCATCAGATGCTGTTAAGTATATTGAACCTTTTGTTAAGAAATTGATTAAAACCTTTCCTGAAATACAGATTGAACGCATGGACGAGCGATTTACTTCAAAGATGGCCTTTCAAACTATGTTGGATGCAGGTTTGAAAAAGAAAGACAGACAGGACAAAGCAAGAATAGATGCCATTAGTGCAACTATAATATTGCAGTCATATATGGATTACAGATCACATAAGCTATAAATTACATGTTACCAATTACCGCATACGGACACCCGACACTCAGAAAGAAAACAGAGAAGATCACCAGGGATTATGAAGGCCTGAATGATTTGATCGATAAAATGTTTGGAAGCATGTATGAGTCGAGGGGTGTAGGATTGGCTGCCCCACAGGTGAATAAATCCATCCGATTATTCATTGTTGATGCAACACCCTATGCATCTGAGGAACCTTCCCTGAAGGATTTCAAAGAAGTGTTTATTAATCCGCAGATTATTGACGAAAGTGGGAAAGAATGGGCCTTTAATGAAGGGTGCCTCAGTATTCCTGATATCAGGGAAGATGTTGAACGGAAGCCGGAAATCAGAATACAATATTATGACCGGGATTTTAACTTTCAGGACAAGACTTTTAGCGGAATTGCAGCCCGGATCATACAACATGAATATGATCATCTTGAGGGAATTCTCTTTACAGACAGGGTAAGTCCTTTGAGGAAAATGCTGCTGAAACGCAAGCTAATGGATATTTCAAAAGGAAATATTCAGGTGGATTATAAAATGCTCTTTCCGCCCATAAAGAAAAATAAAACAAAACGCATACATATGTAGTATTTTAGTTGTATATTTGTTTTTTACAATTACTAAGAAATCTATTGCCCCATGAAAAGAATACACCTTACATGTATGATTTTGATTGTATTATCAATGGCATGTTCTTCACCCCGCGAGAAAGCAGAGTCTGCTATCAACGAACTCAACGAAGAACTATACAGTGATACCATTAATATCCTAAATACAGAGAAGGCCAGGGAATTGATGGAAGCATATATTGATTATGTCGATAAGTTTCCGGAGTCGGAAAAATCCCCGGATTATTTATTCAAATCCGGAGAACTTGCTATGAATGCATTTAATGGCATATTGGCGGTGAAAATATTTGAACGTATTTTAAATGATTATCCTGACTATGAAAAAGCCCCTGAAAGTTTGTTTTTGATGGGATTTACCTTTGAGGAGAGGGTAGAAAACCTGGATAAAGCCCGTGAAGTTTATCAGCAGTTTATTGATACCTATCCCGACCATGAATTTACCGACGATGCCAGGTTATCAATTGAAAACCTGGGTGTTTCTCCGGAAGAACTCATAAAGCAGTTTGAAGTAAAAAATAAAGAAGAAGCAACCCCTGACAGCATCGCATCATAAGTTGCGTTCCAGGTTCTTTTTTAGGCCAACAGCATCAATATTTCCACGAATTTTTCCTTCAAAAGAATAAGCTATACTGCCTCTTTCTTCGGAAACCACAATGGCTAAAGCATCGCTGCTTTCTGTTATGCCCACTGCTGCCCTGTGTCTTAGTCCGTAATGTGATGGTAAACGTGTGTTTGTTGATAGAGGAAGGATGCATCGTGCTGAATAAATCTGGTTATTCTGAATAATGACTGCACCATCATGTAAGGGGCTATTCTTAAAGAAAATAGACTTTAACAATTGTTCTGAAATCCTGGCATTGATGATTTCTCCCGTTTCAGCTATTTGTCGAAGTTCATTATTTCTAGTTATTACGATAAGGGCACCCATTGATTCTTCAGCCAGGTTTTTACAGGCATTCACGACAGGGTCGATATTAAATGTTTCTGAATTCTCTAAATTTAATTTCCAGAATAAAAACCGTTTAGGTGTTTTATTAATAAATCCGGGCGTCCCAAGCATCAGGAGAAATTTGCGTATTTCGGGTTGAAAAACTACAATCAGGGCTATCACCCCTACGCTGATAAACTGCCCCAATATCTCACTGAGTAAGTCCATCTGTAATAATTTTACGACCTGCCAGATCAGGTATACCGAGATGATGCCAATGAAGATATTGATAGCTACGGTGCCTTTCACAAAATTGTATAGCCCATAAAGGAGCAAAGCCACCAGCAAAATATCCAACAGATCAAGCAGCCGAAACTGAATAAACAATATGGTGATTTCAGGGGTCATGCATAGAATTTATGAACAAAAATACAATATATCCTTATTTATCAGTTTTCATTTCTATATACTTACCAACAAGACTCACAGCTTGTTTGGCTTCTTTAACATCGTGTACCCTTAGAATATCTGCTCCGTTCAAAAGTGCGATGGTATGAAGAACAGTGCTTCCGTTCAAAGCTTCAGATGGTTTTATGTTAAGCACCCTGTTGATCATAGACTTTCTGGAAACGCCAACAAGAATTGGTTGTTCCAGAAAGGCGAATTCCTTCAAACGTGCCAGCAGTTCATAATTCTGATCCGTTTCTTTTCCAAAACCAAAACCGGGGTCAATAACAATATCTTTAATGCCGGTTTTTATCATAGTATTTATTTGTTTTGAAAAGAACTGAAGAATATCCTGGCATACATCCTGATAGCTTATGTTGTTTTGCATTGTATCAGGTTTTCCTCTGGTATGCATCCCAATATATGGCACTTGCAGTCTTGCTGCCGTTTCCAGCATCGTATGGTCAAATGTTCCGCATGAAATATCATTGATAATATCTGCTCCTGCTGCAATAGCCTTTTCTGCTACGCTGGCCTTGTAAGTATCTACTGACAAAATAAGATCGGGAAAACGCTTCCTTATGCTCTTAATGACCGGTATTATCCTGGATTCTTCCTTGTGTGGTGTGACTTCAGAAGCCCCGGGCCGGGTGCTCATGCCGCCTATATCAATGATATCTGCCCCTTCGGCAACCATCTTATCACACTGTTGCAGACAGAAATCCTTTGCCATGTATTTCCCTCCGTCATAAAATGAATCCGGAGTGATATTCAGGACGCCCATCACGCGTGCACGATCAAATGTTAATATCTTCCCGCGGCATAACAGGCTCCTCTTTTTTGAAAAAAATGTATCTTTAGCTTCTTGAAATTGCATTGAAAAAAAAGATTATTTTGCTAAAATAAGGAATTGATGGACAAGACTTCCAAACAATATGATATTATTATCGGGCAGTGCAGAAAGATATTTCTGGATAAGATGAAGGATTATGGCAGTGCCTGGAGGATATTACGCACCTCTTCCCTGACAGATCAGATCTATATCAAAGCGCAGCGAATCAGAAGCATAGAATCTAAGGGAAACAGCAAAGTTAATGAAGGTATAACACCGGAGTTTATGGGAATTGTTAATTATTCTGTAATGGCTTTGATCCAGATGGATTTGGGCCCCGGTGAAGAGGTGGATATGCCTGAGGAAAATGCAATAAATCTTTATTTAACATATGCCGAAAAGTCAAAGAGCCTTATGATGGATAAAAATTATGATTATGATGAGGCCTGGCGGAATATGCGTATCAGTTCACTGACAGATATTATCCTTATGAAATTGATGCGCATTAAACAAATTGAAGACAATGAAGGAAAAACTTTTGTTTCTGAGGGAATTGATGCAAATTTTTTTGACATTGTTAATTATTCGGTCTTTGCCCTGATAAAATTAGTTGAACGAGCTGATAAAAACTTTAAAAACTTATCTGAATAATGAAGAAGCTGGCTATTTTTTCACGCATTTTTGTTGGACTGGTATTTATATTCTCAGGATTTGTTAAAGGGATAGATCCTATGGGAACAGCTTATAAGCTGGAAGATTATTTTGTTGCTTACCAGATGACCTGGCTTATGGATGCTGCACTGATACTTTCAATATTGTTGTGTGTGTTTGAATTTGCCCTGGGTGTTTTATTGGTGCTCAATGTGAAGATTAAGCTGACTTCCTGGCTGGTATTCATAACCATGATATTTTTTACCATTCTCACCTTTTATGATGCCCTGGAGAATCCTGTTCCTGACTGTGGCTGCTTTGGGGAGGCTATCATACTTACAAACTGGGAAACCTTTTATAAAAACCTGGTGTTAATGTTCTTTACCATTGTATTATTCATGTATAGAAAAAGCTTTGTGAATATTTACACCCTTGCCGGGGAATGGATTATTATTGTTTTTGTTTCCGGGTTATTTGCAGGATTTTCCTATTACAATTACAGCCATCTTCCGCTTATTGATTTTCGGTCATGGAAAGTAGGAAACCGCCTGGTTCCTGAAAATCCTAAACCCCTGGAGTTTTACATTACATACAGAAATAAGGAAACCGGAGAAAAGAAAGAATATCTTTCTCAGAACATTCCATGGAAGGATTCCCTTTGGGTGGCTAAGTGGGAGTATGTTTCAACACGTGAACATGATCCGAATGAAATCAAAGCTACTGCTGTTGCCTTTACTGATTTGAATGGGAACAATGTAACGGATGTCTTTATTCGTAATCCGGAGTATCAGTTTCTTTTAATGGCTTATGACCTTGAAAAAGCTGGCGATAAGAAGATGCAGGAGATATTGGAACTATACAATAAGGCTGAAGATGCTTCCATTTCATTTGCCTGCATTACCAGCAGTTCGCAGGAGCTGATCCGCGATTACCTTGAAAAATATGAACTTCCATACGAATTTTATTTTGCTGATGATACATCCTTAGAGATGATTATCCGGTCGAATCCCGGACTGGTATTATTAAAAAATTCTGTAATTATAGGTAAATGGCATTATAATGATTTCCCTGCATATGATGATATTAATTTCCGTGAATTGGAAGAAAAATATCTACAACCTGAAAGCAGTGAATAACAATGTAAATGCTTTATTACACGTGCAATGTTAAAATATATAATCAGGCGCTTGTTTTATGGATTATTCGTCTTTCTTGGTGTTATTAGCCTGATTTTCTTTTTGTTTCATGTGGTATTATTTCTCAGGGGTGATCCGGCACGAATGATGCTGGGCCAGCGTGCAGATATTGCTTCGGTGGAAGCCATAAACAAAGACCATGGAAGAGACAAGCCGCTGGGATTGCAATACCTGAATTACCTGAATGATTTGTCTCCAGTTTCTTTTCATACTAATAAAGACAGCACGAATTACTGGTATCTTGATGATGCAAAATACAGCAATACGATTACATTATTTAAAACAAGCCATTCAAGCCGGTTGGTTTTGAAAGCACCTTACCTGCGCAGGTCTTATCAGTCAAAAAGAAAGGTCAATGAGATTATTGCAGAAGCATTTCCAAAAACAGCTCTACTGGCCATTACAGCTATGGGCTTTGCCATTGTTGCCGGGTTGATTGCCGGGATATTCAGTGCCCTGAAGAAGAATAGTTTTTTTGACCGGCTTGCTATGGTTATAGCCGTTTTAGGCATGTCTCTGCCTTCTTTTTTTGCTGCCAT
The DNA here is from genome assembly GCA_964654725.1 of uncultured Lentimicrobiaceae bacterium. Classification (GTDB taxonomy): domain Bacteria; phylum Bacteroidota; class Bacteroidia; order Bacteroidales; family CAZZLL01; genus CAZZLL01. The sequence continues at coordinate 48,290 of CAZZLL010000006.1, forward strand.
TCTCATTGCCTGGATCTTTGCATATTTGCTCGTTGACTGTACTGATTTGAACATGGTGGGTAGTTTATATGAGGTGGATGATTTTGGGCGGGGGGAGTATATGCAGATTAAAAACCTGATCCTGCCTGCCCTGACATTGGGAATAAGACCACTGGCAGTAATTACTGAATTAAGCAGAAACTCCCTTTTGGAAGTTTTATCGCAGGATTACATTAGAACAGCCAGGGCCAAAGGCCTTAGTGAATTCAAGGTAATCAGCAGGCATGCTTTAAGAAATGCCTTGAATCCGGTTATTACCGCAGTTTCAGGTTGGCTGGCTTCGCTCCTTGCTGGTGCTGTATTTGTAGAATATGTATTCGACTGGAAAGGGCTGGGTGTGGTTATCGTGGATGCCCTTCAAAAGTATGATTTTCCTGTGGTGATGGGATGTGTGCTTTTTATTTCCGCTTTACTTGTATTTATTAATATTTTTGTTGATATAATATATGCCAGCCTGGATCCCAGAATCAGGCTGAAGTAGTTTTAACCCTGAAACGCACAGAATTATGAAAAAACAAATTGTTGCCGCTAACTGGAAAATGAATAATACATTTGATGAAGCTGAAGAACTCTTGCATAACTTGCTGGAAGAATTACAGGAAAAGAAACCTGAGAAAACAGATGTTATCATTTGTCCTCCATACCTTTATCTGGAACTTGCCACAGATTTTGCTGAAGAAAGTTTCTTTAGCGTTGGAGCCCAGAATATCAGTCATGAGGGCAAAGGTGCCTATACAGGTGAAGTTTCTGCCCCCATGTTGACTAGCATGGAAGTTGAATACTGCATTGTTGGCCACTCTGAGCGAAGGAGGTATTTTCAGGAAGATAATGTTTTGGTAGGTAAAAAAGTGAAAAAAGCTTTAGAAAACGGCATCAAACCTATTTTCTGTTGCGGAGAACTTCTGCCGGAGCGGGAGGCAGGGAATCACATGGCTATTGTGGAGGAACAGGTAAGGGAATCCTTGTTCTCACTTGATGAAGAGGATTTTAAGAAAACCATTATTGCCTATGAACCGGTTTGGGCAATAGGTACGGGTAAAAATGCCACTCCTGAACAGGCTCAGGAAATGCATGCTTTTCTTCGGGCATTGGTTGCCGGGAAATATGGTGATGCTGTTGCAGGAGCAACCGTAATTCTTTACGGCGGTAGCTGCAATGCGAAAAATGCAAAGGAGCTTTTTGCCCAAAAAGATGTGGATGGTGGCCTTATCGGTGGTGCCAGCTTAAACGCGAAAGATTTTATCACCATCGTGCATTCCTTTCCGAAATAATCAGGATATGGATTACTTTGAGATTGCATGTAGCCGTATTAAAGATCATAATGTCAGGGAGATGCTTATTGCCAAACTTTCTGATATCGGGTATGAAAGTTTTGTTGATACGAAGAAGGGTTTTTTGGCGTATATCCCGGAAAGCTTTTATTGCGAAGAACATCTGAGGGAGTTAAAATCCTTGCCGGTATTTCAGAATATTGGTATTGACCTGAAAAAAATACCCGAAGAAAATTGGAATGCCCTCTGGGAAGAAAATTTTCAGGCGGTAATTGTTGAAGACCTGTGCCTTATCAGGGCCGGCTTTCATGAAATCCGAAGACCAGACCTTACAGAAATTATCATTGAACCCAAAGTGTCTTTTGGTCCCGGACATCATGCCACAACGCGCATGATGGTCAGGCATCTTTTTGAAACGGAGATAAAGGGAAGGCATGTACTTGACCTGGGTTGCGGAACTGGAATTTTGGCAATACTTGCTGAAAAACTTGGAGCTGAAAGTGTTGTTGCCGTTGATATTGAAGAATGGGCCTATGCCAACACCATGGAGAATATTAAACGAAATGGCGCAACGAAAATCCGGGCAGAACACGGAGATATTAATAGTGTAAAAGAAATGACATTTGATATTATCCTTGCGAATATACATAAAAATGTACTTTTGGAGTATGCTGCTGATTTGAAAAACATGAGTGCGAAAAAGGGAGTTGTTGTGCTAAGTGGGTTTTATGCAAAAGATGAAGCTGAGATCAGGCTAAAATATGAAAACCAAAACTTTGAATTCCTTAAATCATTGAGTGCGAATAATTGGCATAGCATGGCCTTGATTAATCAATAGAAACCAATCCTGTATATGAAATACCTGTTTATTAGTTTATTTCTTATGGCTGTAATATTTCTTCTCCCTGAATATTCCAGGGCGCAGCAAATAAAGAAATTTTCGGAGGATACTGTTAAGTTTATCGAAGAATTAGGTGAATATTTTGACAATGTGAATCAACGGGATAAGAAAGATGCCGAGTTTATGATGGAAAACTTTACCCTTGCCTGGCGTCAGAAAAAATTTTCTCCAACACAGCAAGTGATGATTTACCAGGTGTCAAATGCTATGCTGAGTAAGCGAATGCGCGCCATACCTCATTTTTATGATTTTCTGAATGCCCTGTTGTCTTTTACAAAGAGTTCGCAGGATGATGCAAGTTTTATGGCCTGGATCAACAGCCTTCATGCCCTGATTGACAAATCTTCCAGTAAGTATTTCCTGGATTATGTTACTCAGACTATTCACCTCCTGAATAAGAACCATATTTATGAATCCAGGGCTACAATTTGGGCCACAGATAATGAGAATTATCGTTTTGAGTTTATTGATAATACTATTCGGATAAGCTTTCCTTCCTTAACGCTGAGTTGCTATGCCAATGATGACAGTGCCGTAATTTTAAATACCAAAGGAGTTTATGATCCTTTAGCGTACAAATGGCAAGGTGAAGGGGGGCGTGTGTTATGGAACAGGGCAGGCTTTGCTCACGATGAAGTTTATGCCGACCTTTCCTCCTATGAAATATTTATGAAATATTCTAAATATACGGCAGATTCGGTTGTGTTTGTGAATACTAAATATTTCAATAAACCCATGCTGGGTTACCTTGAAGAAAAGGTCCTGGCGGATGTAACACCGGAAAGGGCCAGCTATCCGAATTTCTCATCTTATGATAAGCGGACCCGTATCAGCAATCTTTTTGAAAACATTGATTATGAAGGGGGATTTGAAATGAAAGGAGCCCGCTTCCTTGGCTCTGGCGGGGAGAATAGGGATGCCTATATATATATTACAAAAGATGGCCAGGATTTTATTAAGATCTCAGCAAAAAATTATACCATACGTACTGACAGGTTAGCTTCCAGTTTTGCTGCTGTTTCCATCTTCTTTGAAGGGGATTCAATTTTTCACCCCGGACTGCAAATGAAATATATGGATGAGAACAAGGAACTGACCCTTACACGTGAACAGGAGGGCATGTCAGCCAGTCCTTTCTTTAACTCTTACCATAAAGTGGATATGTATTGTGAACAAATGATCTGGGATCTGAATAAATTTGAGATCAATTTTCAAATGATTCGGGGAGTTGGTACCGAGGGAAGGGCTGTGTTTGAATCAGAGGATTATTATACGGATTACAAATATTATCGATTGCAGGGTATGGATGAGCAGCATCCCCTACATGTTATCAGGAGTTTTAGCCAGAGATTTAATACAAAGGAAATTGAAATCGGCAAACTGGTCCGCTATTGGAATACAAACAAAGGCCAGGCCGATCCTATCCTCATAAACCTGTCAATCATGGGTTTTATCCTCTATGACTATGATGATGGAATGATATATGTTAAAGATCGCCTGTTTAATTATATCAATGCAAAAAACGGAAAACGGGATTATGATGTTATACAGTTTGAATCCGTAATCTCTGCCGAAGCCAATGCCACCCTGAGTCTTATAGATTTTGACCTGTTGCTGCGTGGCGTCGGACGGGTTTACCTTTCTGATTCACAATTGGTGTATATATATCCAACCAATCAGGAAATTACCTTGAAGAAAAACCGGGATTTCACCTTTGATGGTACTATCCATGCCGGTTTATTTGATTTTTTCGGTCATGAATGCTCTTTTGAATATGACAAGTATAAGCTGAACCTTCCGGCTATTGACTCCATGAGTTTTCTGGTGAGGAGCTTCCGACCTGATAAATACGGGAAATATTCCTTAAAGCGCGTGAAAACTGTTTTGTCAGACTTAAGTGGAGACATCCTGATTGATCATCCGGATAATAAGTCAGGTTTGAAACAGCGCCACGAATATCCCATATTTAACAGTAAAAAGGATTGCTATGTATATTATGATAAGAAAACAATACAAAAAGGAGTATATGACCGGGACAGGTTTTATTTCCATGTTTTCCCGTTTACCATCGACAGCTTGGTTAGGTTCACCACGGAGGGTCTTGAATTTAACGGATACCTGACTTCTGCGGATATTTTTCCGGATATTGAGGAGCCACTGACTGTGCGTCCTGACTATTCCCTGGGGTTTGTTCATAATACTTCTGTTTCCGGCCTCCCCATGTATAACGGAAAAGGACAGTTCAAAAAAACTGTTGATCTCAGCCATTATGGATTGCGCGGAGACGGATACCTGGATTATCTTTCATCGAAAGCGACTTCCAACGACTTTTATTTTTTTCCGGATTCCACCAATGCTATTGCCCAGGAATTTGTGATAGAGGAACAACTGGGGGCTACACAATATCCTGATGTAGATGCCAGGGAGGTGTATATTCATTGGGAGCCTTATAAAGATAATATGTTGATAAAAAAAATCGACAATCCCATTACGATGTATAAGCATGAGGTTGACCTGAATGGGTGGCTCTCATTAACACCGGCTTCCTTAACAGGTGATGGCACCCTGGATTTTGAAGATGCAAAAATGAATTCTGATCTCTTTCTTTTCAGGCAGCATGAAATTGATGCAGATACAGCTGATTTCAGGCTGAAGGCATATGAACTGGAAGATTTTGCTTTCTCAACAAAGAACTATAAGTCTCATATAGACTTTGACGAAAGAAAAGGAGTGTTTAAATCGAATGGGGGCGGATCCCTGGTTGAGTTTCCGGTAAATATGTATGTATGCTTTATGGATGAGTTTGAGTGGTTTATGGATGAAGAAGAAATTGCACTGACAAGTCGTCCGGATCCCAATGTGCCAAACACAGACAATTTGAACCTAAAAGAATTAGTGGATATTGAACTGGGAGGATCGGAATTTATTTCCGTGCACCCTGCACAAGATTCCCTGAGGTTTTTTACCACAAAAGGTAAGTTCAGTTTAAGGGATAATATCATAAAGGCAGAAGACGTGAAACTTATACGTGTTGCAGATGCTGCTATTTATCCCTTCGAAGGGGATGTGACCATTTACAAAAAGGCAGAGATGGAAACCCTTAAAAAAGCTAAAATTCTGGCAAATACTACAACGAAATTCCATACCATATATGATGCTGTTATTAATGTTCATGGTCGCTTCAACTATTCCGGTATGGGAAATTATGATTATGTGGATATAAACAGCAATTCCCAGCAGATCTATCTTGATAAAATACGTGTAGATACTACTGGTCAAACCTATGGTACCGGAAATATCAAGGAAGAACAATCCTTTACCCTGAATCCGTATTTTGAGTATACCGGTGATGTTACCCTTCTTGCAAACAATGAGTTTCTTACGTTCAGTGGCGGAACCCGGATCAGTCATGATTGTGATACCCTGCCCCGTTTCCAGGTAAAATTCGAGACAGAGATTAATCCGGAGGAAGTATTAATTCCTGTTAATACTCCACTAAAAGATATCAAGGGAAACAAACTGGAAGCAGGCATTATGTTCTCGCACACACAGAATGATATTTATCCTGCATTTCTTTCGGTTGTAAATAAATACAGTGATACAAAAATGGTTGGTGCCGAAGGATACCTGACTTTTGAAGATGTTAGCAGGGAATACAGGATATCCTCAAAGGAAAAATTATTTGAGATGAGTCTGCCCGGAAATTTTCTCAGTTTGAGCCAGAGAAATTGTATGACATATGGTGAAGGTAAGCTGGATATGGGAGCAAACCTGGGCCAGGTGAACATGCAATCGTTTGGGAATATTAAACACTGGATGGCTGTTGATTCCACACGTATCAATATGGTGATGTTAGTTGACTTCTATTTCGAAGAGCAGGCCCTGTCCCTGTTTGCAGAAACCATGGTAGGATATTTATTGCCGGCAGCTGAACTAACAGATGATTTGTTCTCTAAAACCCTGGCAGAATTGCTTGGGCAGGAAGATGCTGATGAAGCGCTTTCAGATCTCAATATGTACGGGTTTATCAGGGAAAAGAAAATTTCCAAACAATTGCAGCATACCCTTTTCTTAACAGATGTAAACCTTTACTGGAGCGATATCACCCAATCCTTCATCTCTGATGGCCCTATTGGTATTGTTAATATAGGCGAATCAGAAATCAATAAATATGTGGAAGGTAAAATAGAGATCGCGAAAAAACGTAGTGGAGATGTGATTACGGTTTACCTGGAACCTGATGAAACAGAATGGTACTTCTTTAGCTATTCCCGTGGTTTAATGCAGGCTTTTTCTTCTAATAAAGAGTTTAATACCTTTATTTTAGACCAGAAACCCGAAAAAAGAAGGATGGATGTAAAATCAGGGGAACCTCCATACCGCTATAGTTTGTCAACAGAACGAAAGAGAAGGTATTTCCTGAGAAAGTTTGAAAACACTGAACCTGAGCCGGAAGAAAAAGATGATGACTATTAAGATTTGTCTGTATCTTCCTTATGACTAAATTTGCAGCATTGGATTATACCCGTCAATTATATGCTAATTAAGGTTGTATTTGTTTTAATAGCCTATTTAATAGGATCTCTTTCAAGTTCGGTCATTATCGGAAGAATGGTCTACGGTATTGATATTCGTAGCAAAGGAAGCGGAAATGCAGGTGCTACAAATACGTTTCGCCTGCTGGGGCCCAGGATCGGAATTATTGTCTTGTTGTTCGATATTCTAAAAGGGTTTGTAGCCGTAAACCTGGCAGAATTTGTTTCAACAGAGACGATGAATGCTGAGCAAATATTATTTTACCAGCTCATATTGGCCCTGGCGGTTGTATGCGGTCATGTATTTCCTGTGTTCACCGGATTTAAAGGAGGTAAAGGAGTAGCAACCCTCCTGGGTGTTTGTATTGCATTGACTCCGCTTTCATTGTTGTTTAGTGTTATGATTTTTATCATTGTTTTTTCTTTTACTCAATATGTATCCCTTGGTTCCATGTTAGGTGCATTTTGCCTTCCTCTTGCTTATTTCTTCCTTCATGATGCAAACTTACTTCCATTGATCATCTTTACAATTGCTGTAGCTGTTTTTATTCCGCTAACACATCGCAAAAATATTTATCGCCTGGTAAATGGAGAAGAAAAAAAGTTAAGGCTAAAAAAAGGGGGCTAAGCTTTTAGGTGTTTAATGTATTGTATATTAGATTTTTTGTGTTGAGTCCGGTATAGTTATCAACAGAAAAAACTTAATAAACCTGTCTTTTTTCGTCATTTTCTCCAAATTTCTGCTAAATTTTCTATAAAACCGTCTAAATAAAGCGATGGTGTTAATAAGATTGTTTGTAATCCCACGGGGCTCCATCCTGATGTCCTCTATATACCATATAAATTAGCAAATAGCAGACAGGAGGTTTGCGGAAATTTCAATTTACAAAATCAGGATTATGAGACACATATATTTTCAGATGATCACATGTAGCTTTTTAAGTACTATTTTTTTTGCATTGCTGATGCTTACCGGTTTTTCGGTGCAGGCAGATGGCATAAAAGATCAGCCTGATGAAAAATCCGAAGAAAATGTTAATGTCGGGAAAAAGGAATTCAAAGAAGCTATAAAGTATTTTTATGCCGGCAAATACGACAAGGCATACCCGCTTTTTGATGCCCTGGTTAAAAGCGACAAGGACAATTCAAATCTGAACTTTTATTTGGGTGTGTGTATTCTGAATACGACAAAAAATGTTTCTACTGCCAAACCTTATTTTGAAATTGCTATTAGAAAAACTACAGTTGATTACTACCCTAAATACAAAGAAGAAAGGGCACCGGCTTTTGCCTATTATTACCTGGGTATAATATATCACTTTGAATATGAATTTAATAAAGCGATTACGTATCTGAGGAAATTCAGATCGGCAGTGCCCTATGAACAGCGTGAACTTCGGGCAGATGTTGACAGGAGAATGAATATGGCAAAAGATGCCAAAAAGCTGGTGAAAAAGCCAGTAGAAAATATTGATATAGCAGCCTTTCCCGGAATAAATAGTGCATTTAATGATTTCGGTGCCATGGTCGATGATAATGAAACCCTTATGTTTTTTACGTCCAGAAGATACAGGATGGCAAAAAATGAAGAGGATTTACTCTCTCATTCGAAAGACCTGATGTTTACAACCTGGGAGAATGATATCAAAATGCCTAAAGTTAGCAAGGCGAATGATGAATACAAAAGCAGTGTTTTCTTTATGGCGAAAGAAGGTGGAAACTGGTCTTTTCCGAAATATTTTGAAACAATAAACAATGCTGATGCAAACAATGTATTTGGTTGTCTTTCCTTCGACGGAAAGTATCTCTTCTATAGTTCAGATGTAAAGGGGAATCAGGATATTTATTATTGCGAATCGGTTGGCATCAATCAGTGGACAGCTCCTAAAGCCCTGGGATCCAATCTAAATTCTACTTCCAATGAAACCAATGCCTGCCTGAGTCCTGATGGAAATACACTTTATTTTGTAAGCGACCGCAAAGACGGCTATGGTGGGAAAGATATTTACTACAGCAATAAACTGGAAGATGGCACTTGGGGAAAGGCAGTCAATCTGGGAAGAAGGGTAAATACTAAAGAAGATGAGGAAAGCCCGTTTATAACTGAAGATGGCAATATGCTTTATTTTAGTTCAAAAGGGCATAGCAGCATGGGAGGCTATGATGTGTTTTATACGAAGTCTGTAGGGAATAAGTATTATAATAAATTTATTTCAAATAACTGGGGAAGACCTGAGAATATTGGTTATCCAATCAATACCGTGTATGATGATTTAAGCTATAAAGTTTTCAATAAGGACAGGATTACCCTGTTTACTTCTGCGAATAAGGAAGGTGCCCGTCAAATGGACATTTACATGGTGAGTTATAAAGAACAGGTGGTGGATACGCAAGATGTTACTTATGCAAAGGTGACCATTGAAGAGAAGAAAGAAGAGCTTATTCCTGATACAAAAATCGTTCAGGATGAACCGGAAAAGAAAATAATAACCGAGGAGCCAAAACAGGAGGAGAAAACCTATGTGGAAGAAAAACCTGTCAAGCCCGGGATTATTGAAAAAGAGCCTGTGAAGAAGGTTATTCAGGATCCTTTTGTTAGCGGATTGTATACTATTGTTCTGGGTGAGGCAGACTACCCGGAAGGTTATTTTGATGGTGTTCCGGGTATAAAGTATTATCAGAATGAAGAAGGGAAGAAAAGGTATTATGTGGGCGAATATACTGAGCTAAAAGATGCTGAGGCATATAAAAGGCAGCTCTGGGCTATCGGGTATACCAGTGCATATGTAACCTCAATTGATGGCGGGGCTGTGACAGGGAAATTAATTACTACCACTACTGTTGAGCAGAAAAAGAAGGAGCAACCGGTTGAGAAGGATTATACCCAGAAGAAGATCATTGAACCCGAAGAAAAAGTGGCAGAAATGAAAGAACAGGAACCTGATGTTTTTGCGAAAGAACCTGTAGAGGGGAAAACAAAACCCTACACAAAACAGATTCATTCGGGAGTAAAGCTATACACGGTTCAGGTGGGGGCTGGGAATATGGATATGGATTATTTTAATGAATTAAGCGGTGTTAAGACTTTCATTGGCAGTGATGGCGTGAAAAGATATACCGTTGGCGAATACACTTCTGTTATGGATGCCGAGTCCAGACGCAGGGAAATCAAAGCTAAAGGATATAAGGCATGGGTCAGGGAAATGGAGAAGGAAATCGTTGTTGTTAAGAAGACTCCTGCACAAAAGGAAACACCGAAAGAAACAGATATGCCTCCCGCAGATACTGATTATCAATTGGTTGATAAATATCCATGCCGGGACTATGATAACAATGTTTATTATGAAAAATATACTATCCAGATAGGCGCCGGAAATATGCGGTATGAGTACTTCAATAAGATTGATAATGTTGTGATTTGCGAAGGATTGCATGGTTTGAAGCGGTTCGTAGTGGGAGAGTTTGACAATCTTTCTTCCGCACGTCTTTACCGCATGGATTTGGTTCAGCTTGGCTACCGCGATGCCTGGATACCAAGTTTAAAGGATCACCTGTGTAATTGCTATAAAATGTCTGATGTTTATCAGCACTAAGAAATAAATGCGTTTTTCTGCTTATAGGTTCGCTTTTTGCAGGTGTAAAAACGATACTTTCTTAAAAAAACAAGCGTACAAACATTTCAGCCTGTTAAAATAGGAATGTTAGTATGTTATTGATTATTAGTTATTAACACTGTGTCCCAATTTCTTTAAGACAAGCTTTTGGAGTCCTGATTTATTCTCAGGACTTATTAAATCTTATCCATATATACTTTTGATCAACGTTAACCTAAAAATCAAGCAATAATGAAAAACTCAGTTCTTTTTAGCGAAGTTCAAAAGCAAACTCAAAAATGGATTTGGTTTGTTCTGATTATCCTTTTATTAACAACTTTAGTCGGAGCAATCCAACAAGTTATCTTCAACAAAGGCTTTGGGCCTAATCCAATCCCTGATTGGGGTTTCCTGGTAATAGGAGGCGTATTGCTGGCCTTACTGTATGTGTTGGTTAAAACAAAGCTTTATACTGAAATAAGTCCTGATGGAATTCTTTTCCTTTACAAACCCTTTTTTAGGAAACCAAGGCTTATTAGCTGGGATCATATTAGAAATTGTTATGTAAGGCTTTATGCTCCAATGAAGGAATACGGTGGCTGGGGTTTACGGACAGCATTTACCGGTAATAACGGTAAAGCATATAATGTTACAGGAAATATTGGCATACAGCTAGAATTGACAAGCGGTGAGAAAATCCTTATTGGCACACAAAAGGCTAAAGAAGCTGAAGCTGCCCTCGAAACACTGAAAAAGGAGAAGTAAGATGGAAATAACAGATGCTATATTATTTGTGCAGGGTTTTGTCTGGGCAAGTCTGTTGCTCAGACAATCCTCCGCCCGAAGTACCTGGCTTGGATTTGCTTTTTTTACCATCTTTATTATTTACTTCCTGCGTTATTTAAATACAGTTTTTAATGCGCAAATCCCTATACAGATAATACAAATTGGATCAATCCTTGCCATTCTTCTGCTAAGTTGTTACCTGGTGAAGAATGCAGTTGGTCAATTATCCAACATGTTTCTTTTATTATATGCCATAGTCGTGTTCTTGGCTATATTATTTTTAGTATACAGTTTATCACTTTCTGGAAAAAATATATTTTGGAAATCTTTCACTTTGTTTGCTGCAGGTGACATCATATTTAATTGGTATATATTTATTTTTCAATGTAAAAGAAAAACTTTTGCCGGAAGTATTATGGGAGATCCTCAGCTAAGAGTTGATTTTAGCATTCTCCTGAATAAATCTTTCGCTGTTTTATTCGGGGTTGCCATTCTGATAATTACAATCACAAAGATAAATACTACCTTGATTTATAATGGTTTTCAATCCCTGTTGGGTATTTTGGCTTTCATTTCAGGTTATGTTGCCGTAACATCCAAATTCATTAAAGAATACCCCAAACAAATAGCAAAGCAGCAGAAAGAAAATTCTGTACTGGCAAGTGATATTATGAAATTGATGCAGGAAAAAAAGTTATACCTGGATTGTGAGCTTACTTTAGGTAAAATGGCTGATATCCTTAAAACAAACGAAAATGAAATTAGCCAGGTATTGCATGGTGAAATGGGAACAAGCTTTTACAAACTAATAAATGACTACAGAATTGAAACTGTCAAGCAGAAATTGAAAGAATTTGATAGCAGAAACTATACCATTATGGCTTCTGCTTATGAGTCAGGATTTAATTCCAAATCAACATTTTACAGGATTTTTAAGGAATATACCAATATGACACCCAAAGAATACATAGAGATAATAAACGATTAGTTGCAATGGAATTGATATTTAAAGGCAAAGTAAGGTGATATCCTGATTAACAAGTATGAATAATTCAATTCTCAGGTGTATGGCAAACGCGCGGTCTTGTTTCATTTTCTTATCAATAATTTTTAACAAAATATCAGGAAGTATAGATTTTCTAAGCATTTCGTCTTAAATTTACATTTTTAGTGTAATAGCTTTGACGGGATTAATAAGAAATATAGCCACATTAATTTTCTTATTTTGCTTCATTCATCCTGTTGTTTTTGCTCAGAATGAATTCAGTTCTGAGGAAGAGCTGCGGGAAAAAGCAGAAGAATATCTTGTTAATGAGAAATTTGCTAAGGCTATGCCTCTATACGGCCAGTTGCTCAGCCTGTATCCTAAGGATCCTATGTATAACTATCTTTTTGGAATATGTGTGCTGTATGGTGACAGAAGAGAGCCCGAAAAAAGTTTTAAATACCTTGAATTCGCTCGGGAACACCTGAAGGGGGAAGCTAATATCAACTATTATCTTGGCCAGGCCTACCATTATAACTATCAGTTTCGTGAGGCTATTCTTGCCTATACTGATTTCGTAAACACAGCACCGGAGAGGGATGTCAGGCGACTGAATGTTAGGAGAAAGATAGAAATGTGTGTACATGGACTGGAATTGCTTCAGCGTATCAGTGAGCTGTATGTGTTAGAGAAAGCCAATGTGAAAGAAGAGGATTTTTACCGCTTCTACCATATTGATGATTTTGGAGGAAAATTGCTTTCCAAACCCTATACACTGCAATCAGGGCTTGATAAACGCAGGGATGCAAGCAATTTTGTTTTCTTTTCTGACACCAATAACCTAATATACTTTTCAAGCTACGGAAGTAAACGAAAGACAGGGAAAGATATTTTTTTTTCCGTAAAGCTTGAAGATGGCAGTTGGAGTGAACCTGAACTGTTCAGTGATGTCATCAATACAAGCTTGGATGAAGACTATCCCTTTATGATGCCTGATGGCAAAACCTTCTATTTTAGTTCCAAAGGTCATAATTCAATGGGCGGTTACGATATCTTCGTCTCGCGCTTTGATACTGTTCAAAAGGTTTGGCAACCTCCGGAAAATATGGACTTTGCTATCAATACCCCGCATGATGATTTTATGTTTGTTGCGGATACGGCTCTTAATTATGCCTATTTTTCTTCCACACGAAATAGTGTAGGTGGCAATGTAAATGTTTATAAAGTCCGGATTGATCAGCGACCTCTTGTTAAAACCGGGATATATCTGGCCGATAAAAATACACCGGTTACCCGGGAACAGGATTCCCTCTACAAGGCAAATATTAAGTACCTGTTAGAAAAATCAGACCTGGAAGTAAATGCAGATAAAGATCAGTTCAGGGAGGAAAAGACAGAGAAGAACATCCCTATAGCAAAAGTAGATTCTGAAAAACGTCTGGAAGAAATATACAGTGAGAAAAAAAGAGGGGATGTGCTTACAGATACAGCCTTTGCTATTGCCAATCAACTCAAGAGACAGGTAAAATGGGAAGAGGACAAACTGACCAATGCGAATAAGATTATCAATAGCCGCAAGGCCCAACTGAAAGAAAAGAATGCAGAGGTTAAGGAGGCCTATAAAAATGCAGAAAAACTGCCTTCGTCAGCTAAAGAAGTTGCTATGCGAAAGGCAAAAGCTTTGGAGGATGAATATAAGGTTATGGAGTCGGAGGTCAAAATAGCAGAAGACCTAAAAATTCGTATTAACCAACACTATCGGAACCGGAGGGAAACCTATGATATGGTCAATAGTTATGCCGGGCAGATACAGAAAATGTCAAAAACGAATAAGCTGGATAAAGCGGAGGAACTTTTCGATGAAATGCATGATATTTTGCAACGTGCCGACACCCTCGGTGATTATGCGAAAATAGCTTTTGAAAACCATCAGCAATATATCAGTGAAGTGGAAACTGAAGCCATTCGTAATTATAGTAAAGCAACTCAACAGAAACGGGAGGCAGAAGATCTAAGAACAGATGCCCGGGATTTTCGTCAGGATGCGGCAGGAACCAATGATGAAAATATCAGAAATGATATGCTGGAACAGGCTTCTGTTGCTGAGAATGATGCAAATAAAAAGGAAGCTGAGGCCGATAGGAAAATGCAATTGGGAAAAAAATACCAGGCTGCTTCAGATAGTGCGATCAAAGCAACCAATATCCTGGATAAGATGATCAGTTATATCGACTATTATGACGAAATGCTGGAGATAGATGAAAAAGAGATGGAACTGATGAACGGGAAAGAAAAGGAGGAAACCGGAAAGAAACCCATAGATAAAGAAGTAATTCAGGAAATTGAACAAACCCTGAATACACAACTGGATGTGCTGGCAAAAGATTCGGCATATAACAGCAGGCAGTCCGAACGTATGTTGGCATTTGCTGCCAACAAGCTGGATTTATCAGAAGCTCTCGATATTGAAGCTGAAAAGTTACATGAGTCTGGCACGGAAGCTAATGATAAAAAATCAGCGGAACTTTATGAAGAATCCCTGAAGTTAAAAAGAGAGGCAGTAGCCGCATATCAAATACATAAAGAGTATCTGAAAAGAACGGAAAAGAAAAGCAAAAGCCTGAGTCTTGCAAAAGGAAAAGCTTCTGTTATCAATACAAAATTGAGGGAAGGGGATGAAAAAACTGCCAATAATCTAATTGATGAGTTTAATGTGGTGATAGTGAATCAACAAAATGAATATCCGGTTGCGAAAAATCTGACGAACAGGCTGACCCAAAAAAGAGATAGCCTGGCTGAAGAGGAGAAAGCTATCCTGGCCGAAGCCAATGATTTGTTGAATGACGCTAAAAGTCTTCGGAAAAAATCCATCACCCAAAAGGAGAAAGCAGAAAATACAAATCGCAAAAAGAAAAAAGAAGATCTGCTGCAGCAATCCGGTGAACTTGAACAACAGGCTCAGCAAAAGGAGGCTGAGGCTAATGTTCTCTTCGATAAAAACCTGGATAATCAGCAGGTACTTGAAGCCACAAGTACCCTTATAGATTTTATTGGCAGTGCCAATGAGCAGTTCAGCAATACTCCATCCAATGTGAGTGCCCTGAGATTTAAGAAAGATTTTAATCTTCAGGATTTCGTAAAGACCATCTCAAAGCAACTACAATTAAATATTTTTAGTAATTCTTATGCTGATGAGGATGAAAAAGTTGCTGTTGCGGAAATGCCTGTGAAAGAACTACCCGTTGATTCAATGACTTCCGGTACGGAGGAAGTTGTATTCGAAAATTCAGTAAAAGAAGAGCAGGTTGATACTCCCATGAAAAGGAAAAATGAGGACGAGCAAAAGCTGAAAACTGACAACCAATGGAATGAGGATAGCTATCAGCTTATACTGGCAGATGATGCCTATTCCCGAACCAGGATTATCGACAATACGTTAGAATTGATACTTGCCCAGGCCAATATGTACCGACAACGCATGCAGAATGCCGGAGAGGACGAGTCGAAAAATCACCAGGAACACATTGACAGCCTGATGATCGTTAAAAGGCGCCTGGAAATGGAGAAAGAAAATATTGTATCTCTGTCCGGAAATCAAAATAAATCCCTTAAAGCAGGGCAGGAGAAGGATATTGATGAATACGTTGGCAAGTTAGAAGATGATGCAGCCATAGGCTTTAAAAATGTGAATGATATGCGAAAACAGGCTTACATGATGCCTGAAGGAACTGCAAAAGAGGAATTGCTGACAGAGGCAGATTCATTGGAAAGTAATGCAATGGCAAAGCAAAAGGCCGCATACAGCATGGGCTCTTTGCAAAATATGAACCGCTTTTATACCAACGATATTGCCCTTAATATTGAGAAAGAGCGCTATGCAAACCGAAATGAAGATGCTTTTGGTGAAGCAACAACGAAAACCTATACAGCCCGTTGGCATCTGACACGGGCTTCATCATACTCAGACAGTGCAGCTCAGGCGCAGCATTATGCTGCACTGATAAGATACCTGGAAAATGCAAGACGGGAAGAAAAGAAAGCATTGGAATTACAGCAGGAAGCCCTGGAATTTTACCGGAAAGAAAGCGGGATCGTATTGGCAGAAGAACCCAAAGTAACTTCAGAATTAATACAGGAAACAAAATCCATGACACGGGATCCGGATGTCAGGGAAGATAAGAATATTATTCCCGGATCTTCGCCTGAGGTTTTTTACCGGATACAAATAGCCGCTTCAAGAATACCTTTAAACTTTGCTGCATATAACATCAATAAGGATATTGTAACGGAAGATATTTCGGGCTCTGATATGGTGCGGTATATGGTGGGTATGTATGAACAGCTTACCGAGGCACTGGAAAACCGCAAAGAAATAAGGAGTAAAGGTTTATCAGATGCTTTTGTAGTTGCTTATCACCAGGGTAAACGCATACAGGTTGGTGAAGCCAGGCGTTTACAAAATACCGGGGCTGTCTCTCAGGTTATAACAGATAAAAGCGCGTTGGGAACTCTTTTGAACACGGATGAAAGCCGGAAAATACTACCTGTTGGTAAGGTGGAGGGGTTCTTTTATTCGGTGCAGGTGGGCGTTTTTAGCAGAAAAAGAAGTGCTGCCGACTTGAAATATCTATATCCCCTGTTTGAAGATATCCTGACAAATGGCAACTACAGGTATTACGCCGGAATATTCCAGAAATCTCATGAAGCCATCAAAGCCAGGAATGAGATCCGAAACCTGGGACTGAAAGACGCCTTCGTAGTTCCGGTGCGGAATGGGAAACGTATCAGCCTGGCACAGGCTGGTGAACTTGAAAGGACTAATGCTCCGAAAGCGGATGCACAAGGTTTTGAAATTTTTATCATGCCATCTGAAAAAGAAACTTCTAAAGAAGAGATAAATGCTGCGGATATTGTATTCAAAATTCAAATTGGTGCCTATAGCAAAGAAGTCCCGGTTGAAGTGGTGGACCTGATGATTTCAGTGAGCGAGCTGGGACTGGAAAAATATATGCGGGAAGACGGGCTCACCATATATACCATCGGAAAATTTTCTGATTATGAAGAGGCCGGAAAATGGAGGCTGAAAATTCACGAAAAAGGAATCCCGGATGCTTTTATCGTTGCCTATGCAAATAATGTAAAGATAAGTGTAAGTCAGGCACTGGAAATCATTAAAAGAAATTAATATTTTAATCGCAGGTCGTATTCTCCGCCTCTGATAACCCAGCAGTTCTCATCACATATGTGGTATTTTTTCGTCTCAAACCGCTCTCCGTCCAAGGCCAGAATGGCTTTGCTGCCGGACTTGTACGTAGCTGTTACCGAATAGTATTCATTCAGGGGCATTTCAATCTCATAGCTTTCATAATATGCTGTATCTATCCATTCTATTACATTTTCTTCTATGTTTCCGATATAGAAAACCAGTGGTACCTTGGGGTTTTCATCATTGATGGTAACATCCACATAAACCAATCCCCACTCCGGTTCTTCCAGCTCGCAGTCGCTGAAATCATAAGTTTCACAATCATCCACCATTGGTTTATCGCAGCTGATAATTATGGAAAAAACTAATAAAGATGCAATAAGATGAATGTAATTTTTGGGAGGTATGGAAGACGTTGCATTTATTCTATAACCAGGAAATATTTTTTTCATAATAGGTATGTGAACGGGTTTGTATATAAAATAACAAAGAAACATTAATTCTGTGGGGCGGGAGTTTGTAAGTGTTTAAGTCAAAATATTCATAGGAAAACCTGAACCCTAACCAATGATGTTCACTTAGCCAACCAAACTCAGGGACCATATAAAGCGCTCCTTCCTGTTTTTTTTCTGTACCGTGGTAATTTGCCCAGGAGTAAACTCCTTTTAGCCCGAGAAACAGCCCATGGTTGGAAAAAGGTCTTGAGGAGAGGATAAAATCTTTGGTGAGTTCACTGTACAGCCAGGATCTGTTTTCCCAGAGCTGATAGTAAACCGGATGCTGAATCTCTTGTAAGGTTCTTTTTGCCCATGGCCTGGTTTGATATCCAAGGGAAAACGCAAGGCCGTGTTTGGCATCATAAATACCGGTTCCGCCTCCAATTAAATAATCCCGATGATTAAAGGATGATTTGATGTCGATGATCAGCTTGCTGAAGTAAGGCATTAATTCCTTCTTGATAGATTCATTTGACAGCAGCTTAATTATTTCATTGTCTCGCTTTGCAATAGCAATATTCAGGAGGGCATTATTATTTTTAAACCCGGCTGTCTGATCAGCCCCCTGTTCCAACAGGTATTTAACTATATGTCCCTGTTTATTTAATACAGCAATGGTTAGGGCTGAATAATCCCTGTTGTTCAGGTAGTTCAGTCCGGCATGGTAGGTTAAAAGAATTTCGACAATATCAAGGAAGCCTTTTTGTGCTGCAAGCATAAGGGTTGTGTTTCCTTGTATATCCGCATAATCAGGGTCTGCACCCTTTTCAAGCAATAAGGATACAATTTCTGTGTAACCGGAATAGGTAGCCAGCATGAGGGGAGTGTTTCCCTGGTAATCCCGGGCATTGATGTCGGCTCCATAGAATAAGAGCATATCCGTCAGGATATAGTAACCGTAAGCAGCAGTATAATGAATGCATTGTAGTTTATCGTAATCTTTTGAATAGATATTTGCCCCTTCCCGTATAAGATAATCGGCGATGTCTTCATGGCCGTTTATGCAGGCAACCATGAGAGCTGTTATGCCATTGGAGGGTTTTGCATTGATATTAGCTCCTTTATAAATAAAGTAAATAAGCATGGCTTCGTTCCCGTTTTCAGCAGCGTACATAAGAGGTGTTACGCCATAATAACTGGCCCAATTTATGTCAGCACCGCGCTCTATCAATTCTTTGCTGCGGTCCAGATCATTATCAGCGGCAGCTACAAGAAGTTCGAAGCTCAAAGAATCTTTATTGCCCGCAGATAAACTGTCTTTCTGCGAAAAAGCTGGATTCGGGTTAAACAGAAAAATGATGCATGAGAAAAAAAACAGTATAAACCGGTATTTCTTATCCATTTACAAAGATATTTATTTAAACCAAATCATTAAATTTGTATCAACAGCAAATTTTGTTCCGTTGGATATTCATCAGATATTATTGAGATATTGGGGATACACATCCTTCCGGCCGCTGCAGGAAGATATCATACATTCTGTACTGGACGGTAAGGACACCTTGGCCCTTATGCCAACGGGGGGGGGTAAATCTATTTGTTTCCAGGTGCCTGCTTTGGCTGTAGAAGGCTGCTGCCTGGTAGTTACACCCCTTATTGCTTTGATGAAAGATCAGGTTGACCAGCTTGTAAAACGCGGCATTAAAGCCACAGCCATTTATTCTGGTATACACAGGGATTCCATAAATACGGCATATATGAACTGCATTTACGGAGGATATAAATTCCTGTACCTGTCTCCTGAGCGCCTGGAAACGGAATCTTTCCGGATGAATGTACAGAGGATGAAAATTAATTTACTGGCCGTGGATGAATCCCATTGCATTTCACACTGGGGATATGATTTCCGGCCATCTTATCTGAAAATAGCAGACATAAGAAAGCTGTTGCCGAATGTACCTGTTTTAGCAGTTACCGCTACAGCAACTGAAAAGGTCGTTCTGGATATCCAGAAAAACCTTGGCTTTATTAAGCAAAATATTTTCAGAAAGAGTTTTGAAAGGAAAAACCTGGCCTATATAGCAATAAAAGAAGAGGATAAAATGGGTCGGTTGACCCGGATCGTGAAGAATGTGAAGGGAAGTGGAGTCGTTTATGTGCGGAATCGCAAACGGACCAGGGAAATAGCAGAATTTCTGAATCGCCAGGGCTTTAGCGCTGATTTCTATCATGCCGGACTGGATGCAACAACAAGGGAAAAGAAGCAAACAGGGTGGATGAAAAACAGACCCCTGATAATGGTCTCAACAAATGCCTTTGGTATGGGTATTGATAAAGCGGATGTGCGCTTTGTTGTTCATATGGATTTGGCTGACAGTCCGGAAGCATACTTTCAGGAGGCCGGACGTGCCGGAAGAGATGGGAAAAAATCCTTTGCGGTCATTTTGTATGATGATGCTGATATCGCTGAATTAAACAGACAATGGGAGTTTACGTATCCAGAAATACACATTATCCGAAAAATCTACAGGCAACTTGGAAACTATTTGAAAATCCCTGTTGGAGCGGGCAGAGACAATTCATTCGATTTTGATCTGTATGGATTTAGCAAACGAATTGATATCAAACCATTTGTTGTTTATAATGCCCTGAATCTACTGGAGAAAGAGGGCTATATTATGCTGAATGATGCTGTTTTTCAGAATTCTGTACTGCATATAAAGGTGAATAAAGAAGAATTGTACCGGTTTCAGGTGAAAAATCCGGCATATGATGCCTTTATTAAAGTGCTGCTGAGATCTTATGCAGGCCTTTTCATTGACTTCATTAAAATCAAAGAACAGGAAATTGCCAACAGATCTTCCCTGCTGGTTAAACAGGTAAAAATGCATTTGGAGGTTTTGCATAAGGAAAATATCCTGACTTATCTCCCCAAAAAAGAACAGGCACAGGTGGTTTTTCTGAAGGAAAGATTGGAGGAAAAGCAATTATATTTTAAACCGGAGCATTATAGGCTAAGAAAAGAAAATGCCAGAATACGCCTTGAAACCATGATCGATTATATTGAAAATACAACAGAATGCCGCAGCCGCTTTATCAGCAATTATTTTGGCGATAAAAATGTAAAACGATGTGGTATTTGTGATGTATGCCTGGAACGAAATAAAATAGGAATGACTGAATTAAGTTTTGACCGGATCATTCAGATTATTAAACCTATCTTGCAAAAAGAACCTATGAATATAGAGACACTCAGAGATGATGTTGAAGGTGTTGTTCAGGAAGAAAAATTGCTCAGGGTAGTGCATTTTTTGCTTGATCAGGGAAAGCTGATGTTGGATGAGGATGAAAGACTTATCTGGAAAGCAAAATAGAAGGAATTATGGATAATCAAAAAGAACCTGGTAAGGAAAAGATAAAACCTGCAGTTGAGACTGCTAGAAATGCCAGATTATGGCTTATTGCCATTATCTTACTTACCATAGGTGTTTACTCCGGTTTGGTT
>CAZZLL010000006.1:69557-111964 GCA_964654725.1 uncultured Lentimicrobiaceae bacterium
AGAATGATTTTATCAGCAGTTGGGACGATGGTGGGTATATTTTAAAGAATCCGCATATTAAAGACCTCAGTTGGAGTGGAATCAAACAAATATTTAGTTCTGTTTATTTTTTAAACTACCATCCTGTTACCACGCTTCTTTTTGCATTGGAATACAAATTATTTAACCTAAATCCTGCTTTTTATCATGTTGTATCATTACTGTTGCATGTGCTGAATGCAGTGGTATTGTACTTCCTAATATTCGCTATTAGTAAACGACGGGTAGCCGGATTATTTATTGCTGTGTTATTTGCTGTACATCCCATGCATGTTGAATCTGTTGCCTGGGTTTCAGCGCAAAAAGACCTTCTTTTTACCTTATTTTTTTTTCTGGGGATGTTTTTTTATTTGCGCTTTCTCGATAAGGATAATAAACTGCTGTATTATTTCCTGGCGCTTTTAAGCACTATACTTGCACTTCTTTCTAAATCTATGGCAATGACCTTGCCATTTGTTTTTATTTTATTGGATTATTTTCGGAGTAAAAAATATTTCGGTAAAATTCTACTGAATAAAATTCCTTTTTTTATTCTGTCGGGCATTATTGCTTATGTATCATATTATGCCCAGTCAGAGGGTGGGGCAACTCAGATGGTACCTGATTATTCTGTATTAGACCGGTTTTATATGGCAACATATTCCTATGCTTATTATATTATAAAATCCCTGCTGCCTTTTAACCTATCTGTATATCACTATTTTCCGGTGAAAGGTGGAAACATGCTGCCGTTGCTTTTTTATTTGTCCTCCATATTGGTTGCATTGATCATATGGTGGGTGATCCGGGCCCGTTACCTGCGCAAGGAGGTGATTTTCGGACTGTTGTTCTATACGATAACTATTGCCCCTGTAGTTCAAATTATTCCTTTCGGTGAAAGCATTGTTTCTGAGCGTTACACTTATCTTCCCTATACAGGGCTTTTTTTCGTATTAAGCTTATTGCCATGCATCATTTCTGAATTTCGGAAAATTGAATTACTGAAAGTCAGGAGGTTACTGTTAGTATTACTGTTGCTCATGGTGTTTGTTTTTTCCATCCTATCCTTTTTGCGGGTAAAAATCTGGAAGAATGATCAGCTGCTCTTTAGTGATTTAGTAGAAAATTATCCTGAGCATTATCACGCCTATATGCAGCGTGCATCTGCACGCTATGAAGCAAGAGATTATCAAGGGGCAATTATGGATTTTAATATCAGCCTCAGATTAAACCCACAAAACACCAAGGCGTATATGAACCGGGGCATATCAAAGGCTATGCAACTGGATTATGCTGGTGCTGTGGATGATCTGAACAAAGCCATTGAGATAGACCCAATGTATACAGAGGCCTATCTTAACAGGGCTCATATGTATTATAACCTCGGCCTGGATAGAAAAAACGTTGAGTATGTATATCAGGCTATTTTAGATTATACTAAAGTAATAGAATTGAACCGAAACATTCTGGAGGCTTTTATTAACAGGGGACTGGCTAAGCAAAACCTGGGGGATATTAACGGAGCTTGTTCAGATTGGGATTATGCTGCACGCATGGATAATACACAAGCTCTGCACTTGCTTGAATTAAACTGTCAGCTTTGATGTCGAAAATTCTTAATGAAGGATTTTATACCCGGGAAGATGTTGTAAGCATCAGCAGGGAATTATTGGGAAAAGTGTTATGCACTTCATTTAACGGAAAACTCACGAAAGGAATCATTTCCGAAACGGAAGCATACGCCGGAGCCCTTGATAAAGCGTCACATGCTTATGGCAACAGAAAAACAGAACGTACCCGGATTATGTTCGGGAAGGGGGGCAGGGCGTATGTATATCTTTGTTATGGGGTTCATTCATTGTTCAATATTGTTACTGCCCCTGAAAGCATTCCTCATGCTGTTCTGATTCGTGCTATTGTGCCGGTGTGCGGAATGGAAAGTATGAAGGAAAGAATAGGGTCTGATAAACTGCCGTTAAACAGAACCAATGGACCAGGCAAAATTTGTAAGGCTTTAGGTATTCATTATTCTCATTCTGGATTGGTGCTAAATAAAGTGGAAAGTGACGGAATTTGGGTGGAAGACAATAGCATCAGATTCCAGGATCATTATATTGACATTACCCCAAGAATTGGCATTGATTATGCAGCAGAAGATGCTTTGCTTCCTTATCGGTTTGTGTTATGTAAAGCTTTTCGTGATAGATTATTTCATGAAAGCAGATACCTCACCCCATGAATTTTCAGGAAGTGTTTTTTATTTGCTTAATAATCCTATCAATATCACTCCGTAGGTAGTAGTAAACCACGGATTGAATGAGATAGAATCAGCATCTGCACAGCAGCTGGTCATGTAATGATACATGTATCCTAAAAAACCTCCGAGCAAAATTCCAAATAATAGCCTGAGTGAAATGTGTTGCCTTAGTAATCTTTTCAATTTGTTACTATGCGTGTTGGTAGTGTTTTGGTTCATAATCCGACTTTTTTCCTTTTTAATCAAATACTATGCAAAAAGTTACATATGGTTAATAATTAGTGAGTTATGTCTCTTTATGTGATTATTTTATTTCCTAATACGGGAATATTTTTTCATTTGTAGATAAGTAGTCTTGTTATTAGTTATTAACATTGTAATGTCTTTTTCAAAGATCGCATGGAAACAGGGTGCTTTTGAAGGCGCCCTGCTGCTACTTGTTAACACTGGCCTGTGAATAGGGGATGGGTTATGGCAATAATTATAGATATTTTGATATAAAAATTTCAGTTTTTAATTGGTAATGCATTGAAATAGCAATGAATTTTGTAAAAATTCTTGTGGAATTAACAAAAGTATGTTGGAAAATGTTTGAAATATTTGGCAGATATGCAGATATAGATATTATTTGAATACTTATTTTGCATAATTGTTTAGCTTATCTTTGAAAAGAGGACAGAGTCCATCTAATAATTTGAAAAGAATGAATTTCATCGGAATTTTTTATTTACTGACCTTACTATGGTCTTTTGAAGCTTGTAATGAAGCCAAAGACTATCAAAAAGAAGATATTGATACAGCAAGGGTTTCTCAAATACAGCAGGAAAACTGGGTGGATTCTGTTATAAGCCTCATGGGAACAGAAGAGAAAATTGCCCAGTTAATTTTTATTCGGGCTTATTCCAACAAAGATAAAGGGTATGCAGAGAAGATTTCCCGGATAATCAAAACATACAAACCGGGAGGTATTACTTTTTTTCAGGGAAATCCTTCTGAACAGGTAAAACTTACGAATACCTGGCAGCAGGATTCAAAGGTTCCTCTTTTTGTTTCTATTGATGCCGAGTGGGGTTTGGGCATGCGGCTGAAGGGTGGCTATTGTTTCCCATACCAGATGACATTGGGTGCCATACAGGATCATAAGCTGATCTATAAAATGGGGCGCTTTATTGCACTGGATTGTAAAAATATTGGTGTGCAGATCAATTTTGCCCCGGTAATAGATGTAAATGTCAATCCGGATAATCCTGTAATAAACTACCGGTCCTTTGGTGAAGATAAAGAAAATGTTGCTCAAAAGGGAATTGCATATATGCAAGGCCTCCAATCTGAAAAT
The DNA here is from genome assembly GCA_964654725.1 of uncultured Lentimicrobiaceae bacterium. Classification (GTDB taxonomy): domain Bacteria; phylum Bacteroidota; class Bacteroidia; order Bacteroidales; family CAZZLL01; genus CAZZLL01. The sequence continues at coordinate 73,169 of CAZZLL010000006.1, forward strand.
GTAATTGCAACAGCCAAACATTTTCCGGGACATGGAGATACAGATAAAGATTCGCATCATACTCTTCCGCTTATCAATCATAATAAAAAGCGTTTGCATGACATTGAACTGTACCCGTTTCAGCAATTATTTAACGAAGGTATACAGGCTGTTATGGTTGCCCACTTGTTTATTCCTTCCCTTGATAGTTCCCCTGATCTGGCTTCAACTCTTTCCAGGCCTATTGTTACAGATTTGCTGCAGGAAGAAATGGGCTTTAAAGGGCTTGTTATTACTGATGCTCTTGAAATGCGGGGTGTAGCTGATTATTTTGAGGCCGGTGAACTGGAAGTAAAAGCCCTTGAAGCCGGAAATGATATTCTTCTTTTACCCGAGGATATTGAAAAATCCATACAAGCCATAAAGAATGCTATTGAGGATGACAGAATATCTATGGATATAATTGATCAGAAATGCCGAAAAGTTCTTGGGTATAAGTATAATTCAGGACTGGCCGCTTTTCAACCGCCTGAAGTGGAAGGCTTGGAGGAAAAGCTGAATTCTGCTGAACATAACAGCCTTAATTTTGAACTCTATGCATCCGCGGTTAGCCTGGTAAAAAATAATAATTCCTTTCTTCCGCTTAGGTATGCAGATACCATGAAAATGGCTTCTGTATCAATTGGAAGTATAGGAAGAAGCATTTTCCAGAAAAGGTTGTCGGATTATGCTGATGTGCATCATTATCAGTTGAAAACAACACCGAATATGTATGAGGTTAATGCCCTGATCAATGACCTGAAGGGGTTTGACTTGATAATCATTGGCATTCATTCCAATAGTAATTCTCCCCGGAGAAATTTTGGCATTAGTCAGCGTGCCATAGATTTTATTAACCTTTTAAGAAAAGATAAAAAGCTGGTAATTGATTTTTTTAGCAATCCATATGCTCTTGAAAGGATCAGCGATCTGGACAATATTGAAGCATTGATCGTTTCATATGAAAATCATCCTTATGTCCAGGATGCCTCGGCACAGCTTATCTTCGGAGGACTCGCATTTAATGGGAAACTGCCGGTATCTTCTTCCGCTGTTTTCCTGGCTGGTATGGGCGTAGAAACCCGCAAAACCAGGCTTTCATTTGGGTTTCCGGAGCAGGTAGGTGTGAAATCAGAATACCTGAATAAAATCGATACCCTTGCGCTACAAGGAATCCGGGAAATGGCCTATCCCGGTTGTCAGATTCTGGTTGCAAAACAGGGCATGATCATATATAATAAAACATTTGGGTATCATACCTATGATCGAACCAGACCCGTGCAGAAGAAAGACATGTATGATGTTGCCTCTATAACTAAAATTGCAGCTACAACGATGGCTGTTATGCGATTATCTGATGAAGGAAAGCTGGATATCGACAAACAATTGAAAGACTATTTGCCGGAAACAACAGAAACCGATAAGGGAGAGTTGATCATCAGGGATATTTTAGCCCATCAGGCCAGGTTAACTCCCTGGATCCCATTTTTTTTAAAGGTGTTGAATGATAGTATTATGACTGAGGAATTCCTTTATGAGACAGCTGAAGGCGGTTTTGTTAACCAGGTGGCTGAAAATCTCTACATTAAAGAGGTTATAAAGGACAGCATCTTTCACTGGATTTTGCAGTCGGAATTGCTTGACTATACAGAATATAAATACAGTGACCTTGGTTTTATATTGTTAAAGGAGATTATTGAGCGAATATGTGGTCAAGCTTTTGATGAATATATGTCGGAAACATTTTATTCTCCGCTGGGATTGCAGCATACTTCATTTAATCCTTTTAAGAAATTATCTGCAGATTGCATTCCGCCAACTGAAATGGACACGGTGTTCAGAAAGCAGACAGTCCGGGCTTTTGTGCATGACCAGGCAGCTGCCATGTTGGGCGGAGTTTCCGGGCATGCAGGTCTTTTTATGAATGCGGAAGACCTGGCTGTGTTGATGCAAATGCTGTTGCAAAAGGGGCATTATGGCCATCAGCGGTTTCTGGATGCCAAAACCATTGATGAATTTACCCACCGGCAATTCCCCCTTGACAAGAATCGCAGAGGATTGGGATTTGATAAATCTTTTCCTGAATACAAAGACTATGGCCCTGTATGCAAAAGTGCTTCTCCGAATAGTTATGGACATTCGGGCTTTACGGGAACCTATGTTTGGGTTGACCCCGATTATGATCTTATCTATGTCTTTCTGTCGAACAGGATCTACCCGTATACCGAAAATAAGATGATCTATAAGCTGAATACACGTACCGAAATTCAGCAGCTTATTTATGATGCCATTGAACAAAGTCAATAAGGAGGCATTAAGCTTCAGGTTTGTTTATCTACTAACATCCCTAAAATGGCAAATACATTTTCGCAAATCTACATTCAAATCATTTTTGCGGTACAAAACCGCAACACTCTAATCAAACCAAAATTTGAACATTAATCTTTCAGGCGATGGGTAAAAAGAAAAACAAAAAACCTCTGCAAAAAGCTGTTTCGAAGAAAACAAGGCAACCAAAACTAATAAAGCAGGCACAAAAAAATGGAGTTAGTCCGGCACTATGGGTTTTGGCAATGGCAGCAATGTGCTGGACTCTGATCCTTTATATTCCATCTCTGGATAATGATTTTATTAAAAACTGGGATGATAACGGATATGTGCTGGAACATGAGCTTATTCAGGATTTGAATGGAGAAAACATTCGGACGATATTCAATACCTCCACATTCTACAAAGGAAATTATCATCCATTGACAACTTTTTCCTATGCTTTGGAGTATAAGGCTGCCGGTTCCAATCCTGCTTTGTATCACAGAAATAACCTGATCCTTCACCTTTTGAATGTAATATTGGTTTTCATTTTTATATACGTATTGTCAAAGAATCGCTGGATCAGTTTTTTTACTGCTTTATTGTTCGGAATACATCCCATGCATGTTGAATCGGTAGCATGGATATCAGAAAGAAAGGATGTGCTTTTTACCTTTTTCTATTTGATGGGGCTGATTTTTTATCTCAGATACAAAGACCTGAATAAATCAAAAGCTTTTTATTATTTACTGTCATTAGTTGTTTTTGTGCTGTCGCTTATGTCGAAATCTGCTGCTGTTAGTTTTCCGGTGATATTGATTTTTATTGATATATACCGAAAAAAACATTGGAACTGGAAGTTGATAGCTGAGAAGATTCCTTTTTTCGCTTTATCCGTTTATTTCGGCATATTAGCTATATTTTCCCAGGATGCAACCGGGGCCATACAGGATTTAACGCCCATGTATTCAGTAGTTGAACGATTGTTTATTGCAAGCTATGCGCTGTGTGTGTATCTGTATAAATTAATAATCCCCTTGAATTTATCAGCGATGTATCCCTATCCCGGAAAAGCAGGAGAGATGCTGCCCTGGTATTTTTTTATCATGCCTGTTGTTGTTCTTGCCCTGACCTTTTTTATTTTTTACTTCAGAAAAATGCGTCCATACCTGGTTTTCGGAAGCTTGTTTTTTTTGGGCAGCATTGCTTTGGTGCTGCAATTGATACCTGTTGGGGGTGCAATTCTTGCTGAGCGATACACCTATGTGCCCTATATAGGTTTGTTTTTTCTTTTATCATCCTTGCTGCTTGAATTATTAAATACATCTTCGGTTCTCAGGAAAAGCAGCAACAGGAATGTGTTTTTTGCTTTCATTGCCGGACTGCTTCTATGGCACAGTGTGTTAAGCTGGAACAGGATAGAAGTTTGGGAAAATGGTGAAAAGCTGTTTACAGACCTTTTAGAGAAGCAGCCTAATTTACCTTTTGCGCATAATAATCTGGGCTATTATTATTACAAATATGAACACGATCTGGAACGTTCCCTCCGGCATTACAATACCTGCCTTGAACTGGATCCTTTATTCAAACTGGCCCATAGTAACAGGGGGTCTGTTTATTTTGACCTGCAGCAATATGAAAAAGCCCTCAGGGATTACACAAAAGCCCTTGAGCTAAAACCTGATAATACAGATGCCTGGCGCAATCGGGCAACCACCTATTCGGTGATGGACCAATTTAACAAAGCCATTGAGGATTATACAAAGTACCTTGATTTTAATAATGATGATCAGAGTGTTTATATCTGGAGGGGAATGGCTTATTTCAATCTGAAGGATTATGAGAAAGCTATGCGAGATTTCAGGAAAGCCGAAGAAATGAATGCCGCAAATGATGAAGTGTTTTACTGGAAAGCACAGGTATATATTGCCAGGGGTATGGAGGAAAAAGCTATACAGGCACTTGGTAAAACACTGAATCTTAATACAAAAAGATCAGATGCATGGTCGTGGAGAGGAATGCTTTATAAAAAAAGGGGGGAAACAGAAAAAGCTATTGATGATCTGAATAATGCCCTGCGTTTAAATCCGGGCGACGTGGCAGCTCTTGTTAATCGTGCTTATGCCCTGCGCCAGCTTGGTAATGTTGCCATGGCCTATAGTGATCTTGCCAGGGCTGCTGAAATGGGCTATAAGGTGAATCAAAATGATTTGATTGCCCTAAAGAACGCTTTGGGTAATTAAGGCTGTGAAAATTCTGTTATTTTTGCCAATCAGTTAATTTATATATGCCGATGTTGAATAATAAGAAGATCGTTGTTGTAATGCCTGCATACAATGCAGAAAAAACCTTGCGGAACACCTATGATGAAATTCCTGGAGAAATAGTGGATGAAGTTATTGTTGTGGATGATGCCAGTAAGGATAAAACTATTGAAGTTGCAAAAGAAATTGGAGTCAGGCACATTATTAAACATGAGAAGAATAAGGGATATGGCGGAAATCAGAAAACCTGTTATGATACAGCCCTGAAGTTAGGAGCCGATATCGTTATTATGGTGCATCCCGATTATCAATACACCCCGAAGCTTATTCCGTCTATTGCCCATATTATCAGCAATGACTTGTACCCTGTGGTCCTGGCTTCGCGAATTCTGGGAAGAGGAGCCCTGAAGGGCGGCATGCCTGTTTATAAATATATTGCTAACCGGTTTCTGACTTTGTTTCAGAATATCCTGATCGGGGAGAAACTGTCAGAATATCATACCGGTTACCGTGCGTTTTCAAGGGAAGTGCTAGAGTCTATAAACTATCATGCCAATTCGGATAATTTTGTTTTCGATAACCAAATGATATCACAGATTTTTTATGCCGGCTATGAAATTGCTGAAGTAACCTGCCCTACTAAATATTTTGATGATGCTTCATCTATAAACCTTAAAAGAAGCATAATATATGGTTGGGGGGTATTGGAAACCTCCCTTAAACATTTCTTGCAAAAGAAAAGGCTGGGTCGGTTTTTAATTTATGAAAAATTCAGAGAAAGTTAATGTGCAAAGCAAAGAGAATCATCCCGTGATCCATACGTGCATTTATTGCCTGCAACATGATTATGAGGAAAAGTATCCTACCAAAGGTATATTTGATACATCCTATATGATATGCCAGTGCAGGGCATGTAAGGCATTTTTCTTAGCTCCTGCCCCGGATGCAGAAGAGATAGCCAGGGCATATGATGTGGATTACTATGGACGCAAATCTGAAAAGTTTATTCGTTTTGTTGAGAACCTGGTAGATGTTTTTCGGACATATCGTTCCTATGAATTAAGCAGGTATATTCCGAATCATTCCAAGGTACTGGATATTGGATGTGGGAACGGCAGATCTCTGTTATTGTTGAAAAAATTTGGTGATTTTGAGTTGCATGGTACCGAATTGCCCGGAAAATCAGCCAGCAGGGCCAAGCAAATTGATGAAATCAGATTAAAGCTCGGAAACATTGATTTTGATGAGTACCCGGAGAATTATTTTGATGCGGTTACTATGTATCAGGTTTTTGAACACCTCGACAAGCCCCATAAAACACTGGATGTAATTGATAGAATTATTAAACCCGGTGGAGTATTGATCCTGTCGTTTCCGAATATTAAAAGTTTTCAGAGCAGGTTGTTTAAAGGGAGGTGGTTTCATCTGGACCCGCCCAGGCATTTGTTTCTTTTTAAACCGGATGATTTTTCGGAACTAATGAAGAACAGGAATTATGTAGAATTGAAACGCAAATATTTTTCTGCAGAGCAAAATTCTTTTGGATGGATTCAAAGCATACTAAATTGTTTCTATAGCAAACGCGAACTGCTTTATGAGCGATTAAAGGGAAATAAAGAATATGGAAAAGAATATTCTAAAGCTAACATTTTCTTGCAGCAGTTGTTTTTTGTCATAAGCTTCCCTCTTTTTCTGATTTTTGATTTGATTGAAAGCTTTTTCCGTGACGGGGCGACAGTGAAATTTATTTACCGCAAAAAGTGAAACGAATGTTTTATAGCCAACTATTGTGTAAATCCTAATTTAGTTTATCGTAATGAAGAAATGCTACAGATCGATCATTCTTTGGATAATCTCAGTTTTGCTTACTTTGTTGTGTATGACTTACCACGACAAAACCGGCCCCACTTATCCTTTGCGTGGTGAGATAAAAACCATTGATGGATTGGTTTCCTTTACATTTTCGCGAAGTGAATACATTGGCACTCGCTTGAAATTGATGGTTAAGGATCCTGTACCGGAAGATACCAGGGCATATGTTAAATACAGAAGGTTAAAATCACATGATGATTGGCATTACCAGTATTTTGAGGAAACCAGCTATGAAATTAAACGCAGGGGTCGTACGAAAACTATTCAGGGAATGGGAGCTGCATTGCCAAGCCTTGAGAAAAAGGCCGGTAAATATGAGTTCTTTGTTTTTCTGGTTGATTCAGAAGGTAATGAAAAGTCAATAACGGGTGAGAAACCTATATATGCGCGATATAAAGCATTTGTACCCCACATTGTTTTGTTGTTACATGTTTTGACTATATTTCTTTCCTTCGTGTTTGCAATACGCACAACACTTGAAGCTTTCGTTAACGGAAAGTATATCTGGATGATGTGGGCCACCATTATCAGTTTTATTATTGGAGGTTTTATTCTTGGTCCTGCTGTTCAGTTATATGCATTTGGCGTGTTATGGTCAGGCTTTCCTTTCGGATATGACTGGACAGATAACAAGGTAGTGATTGAACTGATCTTTTGGATAATTGCGGCAATATTTAATACGGGAAAACGACGCAGTCGAAGATTGATTTACCTTGCAGGAATTGTTACCCTGATAATCTATTTTATTCCGCATAGTATTTTTGGTTCGGAATATAATTACGTTGCTGGTTCCGGCCATGGTACTACAGGTTAATAAACAAAGCTAAAAATAGAAAAGCATATAGTCCTGTTATGACCTTATTAATATTGATCCTTACAACCTTGGTTTCTATTGGTGCTCTGAGCAATACAGTTCTATTTGATAAACTTAAGTTCAATGCATACTATATCAAACATTCCGGTGAATGGTACCGCTTCTTTTCATATGCCATTATTCATTCCGACTGGCTTCACCTTTTCGTGAACATGTTTGTTTTATTCTTCTTCGGACGCATCGTTGAACAGGAGTATGCTTATTATTTTGAAGAACGGGCAAAGTTGTTTTATGTGTTGTTATATTTAGGTGGTGTGTGCTTCTCGGTGCTTCATTCTTATCAGCGCTTCAGGGATGATATTACCTACAATGCTGTGGGGGCATCAGGAGCAGTTTCTGCAGTTGTTTTTGCCAGTATACTCCTTCATCCGGAAAGCAAAATCATGTTTGTTTTTTTACCGATTGGAATTCCAGCACCCATTTTTGGTATATTATACCTAATATACAGTGCTGCTATGGATAGGAGGGGAGTGGGAAAAATAGGACATAATGCACATTTTTGGGGTGCAATAGTTGGATTTACTTTTACCCTGGCATTGAAACCGGAATTATTGATTCGGATGGTGGATACACTATTTTAGTTCACATTTGGGTCTACAGGGAAGTTGGGCCAGAGAGAATATTCTTTGCCCAGGTCTTTTATCAATTTTGACCACATTTTGGCTGGATCAGTATAGAGAATTTCTGCCGGATTTGTTTTTGTGACAACCCAGGAGTTTACATTCAGCTCCCCTTCGAGTTGTTTGGATGACCAACCGGAGTAGCCCATATAAAACCTGATCTGACCGGAATTGATCTTGTTCAGGGCTATCATTTCTTTCACATTTTCAATATCACCCCCCCAATATAAACCATCCATGATCTTTAAACTGCCATCAATTTGATCTCCAAGAGTGTGAATGAAAAACAGACTGTCGGTACCTACAGGCCCTCCCAAATAGATTTCAGTGTCATATGCCGGAAAGCCAGAAATGATATCGGATAATTTGGCGTCAATGGGTTTATTTAAAACAACCCCGAATGACCCGTCATCATTATGATCAATAAGAAGTACCACGGAACGCTTGAAATAATAATCGTTAAGAAAAGGCTCAGATAAAAGCAACTTGCCGGGAGATGGGCTGATATTATTATATTTTATAGCAAGCAGTTTATCCAGTTCTGACATGTTGTATACCTTTAAATAATATTAGTATCTATTTCGTACTTTTGGTAACTATTTATAGCAAAAATGATACCTCTCTTATGAATAAAACTCATCATCAGAGAAAATATGATGTGCTTAGAAAAAAATTTCCGTTTTTTTCTTTTGAGGATTTTTCTTATCAGGTGGAAAATGATGAGATTCATCTAAGGTATCATTTTAATATGTCAGATAAATTTCATTTTTATCCACAATTAAAGATTCCGATTAAGCATTTTTTTCTGGAGGATTTTATGGATGACAGCGGGCTTCCTGCATTTGCGTTCCATATAGGCATGATAGAGCTTATCAGCTATTGGAAGGCAGCCTGCCCACCAAAAGTATTTATCCGCGTTGGTGCATTAACTGAAGATCAAATTGCATTCTGGAAAAAACTTTATTTTTTTGGCTTGGGAGAGTTTTTTTATGTAAACAGCATCAAAGCATCCCTCTCCGATTTCATGAAGGTAGAAGCTTCCCAAATGAGCCAGTGGAAAATAAGCAGGTGTTCATACAGGGATGAATATATCGTTCCCATTGGAGGTGGAAAGGACTCTGTGGTCAGTATTGAATACCTAAGGAAAGACAATCCTTTTCCGCTTGTCCTGAATCCCAGACCAGCCAGCCTTAATACCGTTAAAGCTTCTGGTATAAATCCGGAGCAAATTATAGAAATAAATAGGGCGATGGATCCACTAATCCTTAGTTTGAATGATCAGGGGTTTTTAAATGGCCATACGCCTTTTTCAGCTTTATTGGCTTTTTTAAGTATTTTTTGTGCCCGTATTACAGGGATAAGAAACATCGCCTTATCGAATGAATCTTCTGCAAATGAGGTAAGTATACCAGGAACCAGTGTTAACCATCAGTATTCCAAAAGTTTTAGCTTTGAAAAAGATTTTCGTGAATATGTAAGCAGCTTCCTGGATGAACAGGTAAATTATTTCAGTTTATTACGTCCGCTGAATGAGTTGCAGATATCGTATTTGTTCTCAAATTATACAGATCATTATGCTGGTTTCAGGAGTTGTAATGCAGGCAGTAAAACAGATAGCTGGTGTGGAAAATGTTCTAAATGCCTGTTCACCTTTATTATACTATCCCCTTTTTTTAAACCTGAGGGCTTATATCAAATATTTGGCAAAAATCTTTATCATGACACAAGCCTTATTCCGGTGATGGAACAACTAACCGGCATTGCAATTGAAAAACCCCTGGAATGTGTTGGGACAACAAATGAGGTTAATGCAGCCATGCAGGAATATATTTGCCAGGGTAAACCGGATTTCCCGCTTATCAATGCATATAAACTGCATGATAAATCGAAACGGAGGGTTTTATTCAGTTCTGTGATGAAAGATTTTAACCCGGAAAATTTTGTTCCTGATAAACTGATTCATGGATTAAAACAGATGTTGCATGTTGAATAAAATCAGGGAAATATTTGAAGGAAAGTCCGTGCTGATTCTTGGTTACGGATTAGAGGGAAAATCTAGCTATAAGTTTCTTGATACACATTTCCCAGGTATAGATATTGGCATTGCTGACAAGAATGTTTCCCTCAGTGATAAAATCCCATTTGCTGCTAATGTAATGTTCCATGGGGGTATGAACTATCTTAGTGTTTTAAATAACTATGATCTCATCCTAAAATCTCCCGGTGTTAAACTTCCGGATGAATTCGCAAAAAATTACAGAAGTAAAATTCAGTCTCAGACTAATATATTCTTGAACATACACCGGGATAAAACAATTGGAATTACAGGTACAAAAGGCAAAAGTACTACTGCAAGCTTATGTGCCTGCTTGCTCGGAAATGATACATTCAGCGTATCTTTAATCGGAAACATTGGAAACCCGCCATTTGATTCCATGCTGGATGAAGAGATTGATTATTTCGTTTTTGAACTATCTGCACATCAATTGGAGTTTGTGACCAATTCTCCTCATATTGCTGTATTATTAAATGTTTTTGCAGAACATTTGGATTATTTTTCTGATATTAGCTCATATACGAATGCCAAGCTTAATATTGCCCGCTATCAGCGTTCAGGAGACACCTTTATTTTTAATAAAGACACTGTTCTTATGCCGGAAGCAGCAGGATATAAAGAAATACGATCGGAGAGAATAGCTGTAAACCCGGATACCTTAGAAATGATTTCAAAGAAGCATGCCTGTCAAAAAGAACATACCATCCAATCAGAAGATTCTATATATATAGATGCATTAAGGAAAAACTTACTGCTCCTTGGTCATCATAATTTGTTTAATACGGTCATTGCAGCGAAAATAGCGGAGTTTAAATGCAGAGATAAACAATCTATTCTTCTGGCATTGTCTGAATTCAGGGGACTAAAGCATCGTCTTGAATCTATCGGGCTTGTTAAAGGGGTAATATATTATAATGATTCCATTTCTACTGTCCCTGAATCAACCATTATGGCGGTTGAGTCACTTGGGAAAGTACATACGTTATTATTAGGCGGGTATGACAGGGGAATTGATTATTATGATTTGATAGAATATGTTTACCGCTCAGACATCAAAGAAGTTGTCTTTTTTGGTCCTGCCGGGAAAAGAATGGCAAGCATTATTCCCGCCTTAAACGACAGCAGGGCGAGCGTTCATAGGTGTGAACATTTCAAAGATGCTGTGAATAAAGCCATCCGGATTACACCTAAAAAAGGCATTTGTTTACTATCCCCTGCAGCTTCCAGCTATGATGAATTTAAAAACTTTGCTGAACGGGGGAATATGTTTAAAGAATTGGTAATGAACAGCAAAGAAGATTAAGTACAGGCTTATTTGTCTTCTTTCTTGGTTTCAGGTTCTTCTTTTGTTTCTTTCTTATCCTGGGGTTTCTTCTCGTCCTTTATGTCTGTTTTATCCACTTTCTTTTCAGCAGTTTTCTCAGTTGTTTTAGTTGCTTTAGCTTTTGTTGTTTTCTTTTCCGGACTGGCTTTTTCTTTATCGTCTGCCTTCGTCTTGCTTTCAGCCGTATTTTTTGCTACAACTTTTTCTTCTGTTTTCGTCTTTTTCTCTGCACTTGCTTTTTTGGCTGTACTTGTTTTTTTCTCTTCAGCTACTTTTGTTGCTTCTTCTTTTTTTGCTGTTTCCTTTTTCTCAGGTTTTACTACAGGCTTTTTTTCTTTCTTTGCCGCTACAGGCGGGGTATATTGTTTCTTTTTTTTAAGCCTTCTTTTGCCGGATGAGCCTTTAATGATCTTTCCTCTTTTGGTTTTTTTATCTCCTTTTCCCATAATAAAAATATTTTGTGCTTAATAAAACAAGCAAAAATACGAAAAAATGGGACAGTAGTCTAATTTTCAGTGACTCACTTTTTGTTTTTGGAGAAGTATTGATTTACAATGTGTTCAGGTTTTTTTAAAACCTGAAGTGTCCATTGCAGTTTAATATCAAGTATTTCATCTTCATTCAGCAACCAGTTGATATTTTCATTTCTTAATCTGTTTACCAGGGTATAAAGAAACAATGCAGCACTAACACTGATATTAAAGCTTTCTGTAAAACCATACATTGGGATGGCAACAAAATCATCTGCCATGCGCATGGCTATTTTTGTCAATCCTTGTAATTCTGTTCCAAATATCAGGGCGGTTTTAGCAGTAAGGGGTAGATTATCCGGAGTATAAGATTTATTGAGCGGACTGGTAGCAATGATTTTATAACCTGCTTTTTTTAGTTTATTGATGCATTCGGCTGTATTTTGTTCGTTATGGTTGTATTTATATAAATTCAGCCATTTATTGCTGCCCAGTGCCACATCAGGATTAATGGTATACGTATTTTGGTTTTCTATAATATGCACATCCTGCACGCCGAAACAATCGCAGCTGCGTAAAACGGCACTTGCATTGTGTGCTTGGTAAATATCTTCCAAAACAACTGTCAGGTAGCGTGTGCGGTTTAAAATATTTTCTTCGAATAGTTGTTTTTTATGAAGACTGATAAAACCGCCCAGGTATTCATATAAGTCCTTTTTGTTCTCAATGCTCAGGGATTGTATTTTTTTTTGCATGATGACCGGCATTATTGACAAAAAAAAAGACTGCCTTGATATAAGACAGCCTTAAGAAAAAAAAATTTTTAAACTACTTAACTTTAGCTGATAAGTCGTTACCAGGCTTAAATTTAACAACTTTTTTAGCTGCAATCTTAATTTCCTGACCTGTTTGAGGATTTCTTCCTTTTCTTGAAGCTCTTTTAGCAACAGAAAAAGATCCAAATCCTACGAGGGCAACTCTGTCACCTTTTTTCAGCGCTTTTGATGTAGCGTTAATAAAGGCATCTAATGCTTTTTTAGCATCAGCTTTAGTTAATTTGGCATCAGTTGCCATTGCTTCGATTAATTCTGCTTTGTTCATGTTGTAAATTTTAAATTACGATTGATGCAAATATAAGCTATTATTGGTGAAAGTCAAGTTAAAATGCCTAAAACCCTTGTAAATGTTAATAAATACGCAATTTTGTTAATAAGTACGTCCGCTAAAGCTTGTTAATAGTAGGTTTTGGGGAGTTGAGCATAATAAAAGATTATTTTAAATTATTCCCTCTCATAAAATCCGTAATTTTCATGACTCTTTTTCCGGCAGCTTGCAATTCAAGAATTTCAATATATCTGTCATTAGCGGCTACCCGTAAATACGTTTTATTGTCTGTATCGATACTGCCGCTTTTTAAGTGGCTCCCGATAATTTCACCAATAGCAGCTTTCAATATTTTTGTATGAACATGGCCTTTCTTTTCTAACTCAAACAATGTATATGCAGCCGGGCAGGGCGATAATCCCCTGATATGATTGAAGACATCGTTACTTTTCCTGCTCCAACGTATCAGACAGTCCTTCTTAAATATTTTTGGTGCAGTTTTCAAGGCTGATTGTTCTCTCTTCAGTTGGATCTGATCGATTGGCGTTATTTTATCGGCGGCTAATTCATCCAGGGTTTCCACTAATAATAGGCCTCCCAAAATTTTCATCTTATCATGCAAACTACCTGCAGTATCCTGAGGGTCAATGGTAAGTTCGGTCTGCTTACATATTTTACCTGTGTCAATGTTTTCATTGATAAAAAAAGTTGTCAGGCCGGTTTGATTTTCTCCATTAATTATTGCCCAGTTAATAGGGGCAGCTCCCCTGTATTGGGGCAAAAGGGAGGCGTGAAGGTTGACAGTGCCAAGCGGGGGGATTTTCCAGACAGCAGCGGGCAGCATGCGAAAAGCTACAACGACAAAAAGGTCTGCATCAAACGCTTGAAGGTGGTTGATAAAGTCAGTATCTTTCAGGTTGCGAGCTTGCATGACCGGAAGATTATTCTTGCTTGCATATCTTTTTACAGCAGAAATGCTCAGTTTTCTGCCTCTTCCTGCTTGTTTATCTGGGGCAGTTACTACTGCCAGAATTTTGTGGTTTGAGTGAAGAAGAGCATTCAGGCTTGCTACGGCAAAATCCGGAGTGCCCATAAAAACGATACGCAGGCTTTTATTGCCCATATATTATCCTTGTTGTAATTCCTGTTTTAAGGCCAGCATTTTAATGGCTACTATTGCAGCTTCTGTTCCTTTGTTACCAAACTTTCCTCCGGCTCTTTCTTTGGCCTGCTGAAAATGGTTGGTTGTAAGTACGCCAAAAACAACCGGCAGGTTATGGTCGAGGTTGAGCCTTGAAATGCTCTGTGTTGCAGCCTGGCTGATATAATCAAAATGCGGCGTTTCACCTTGTATAATGCAACCAAGACAAATTACGGCATCTACCTGGGCATATTCTATTAAATACTGCGCTCCTAAAGCTAGCTCAAAACTTCCGGGTACCAGTTTGGTGATAATGTGGGACTCACCAGCCCCGTTTTTTGTTAAGGTACTATATGCCCCGTTGTACAATGCATCTGTAATTTCCGGATTCCATTCTGAAACAACAATGCCAAAGCGGTAGTTCACAGCTGAGGGTAAACTGGCTTTGTCATAATTCGAGAGATTACTGTATTCTGCGGCCATCAGAAATGTATTTGGGGTTTAAGTGTAATACGCTGTTTTGGAATGCAAACTATGAGCGATCCTGCAGACTCTTATTCCTGCTTATGTGTTTTTCAATCTCATCAAGTTCAGGTTCTCTTCCGCCACGAAAACTTTTATAAAAATCGGTTTTGATCTTCTGATACATTTCTATGGCTTTCTCATATTCACCCAGTTGTTCATAAGCTTGTGCAGCAAATTCAAGGTAAACAGGAGCTGTTAACATATTTTTATCCATATCAGCAGCTTTAAGGTAATAATCCAGCGCTTTCTCTGTTTCTCCCAGTTCCATATATGCACTGCCAATATTGGCAGTAGCCATGGGGCCAACCAATTGTCCTCTCTTCCTGAATTTCTTTAATTCATCAAGTGCGTTTTCGTATTCCCCCTTCTTTAAATAGCAACAGCCTAAATAATAACGAGCAAGATTAGCTGTTTTTGTGAATTTGTATTCATCAATAATATCAATAAATCCCATGTGATTATTCTGAACATCACCATACATAGCCTTATCAACAGAGTCTTGCTCGAAGAATGTTTGTGCTGGATAAATCTGGATCTGTGCATCTGCTTCCCGCGGAGCAATGTATAATTTTTTTACTCCGTAAAATCCTAAAACAACTACAGCTATAATAGCTACTATAATTGTTATTTTTCGTTGATTGTTTTCAATAAACTGTTCTGTTTTGCTCAATGCACCTTCAACAGCAACTATTCTGTCTTCGGTTTTATCTTTCTTTTTTGCCATAATATCAGAAATTTGAAATGCAAAAGTAATTTTTTTTTCATATCCGAAAAAATCTAATTTTTATTATTTTACAGGCTTCAATCAATTTTATACCCATCATGAAGAACTTAAGTGCTGTTATTCTCCTTGTCATTATTTCTAATTTCTTCTCATTTGCCCAGGAAACTGAAGAGTCTTCTCAATCGATTGTTATTGAGGAGTTCCTCCATGCTGGCGGATTTTATGTTACTATGCCGGCATTCGCTGATCAGGAAAATGCCGATGGTGAACTATTTGAAGAGAAGGATTTGTTAAAACAACAATATTTCAACCCAAAGAATTTTCGGTTAAGGAATCAATCTGAAATAGCATGGAGAAGCGGTGAGAAATTAACATGTACTAAAATACCGGCAAATGACACAGGGCTATTGATAATTCCGAATGGAGGTTCTGATGATTATGCATTGCATTATTTTGCTTTTTATGTAGCATCAGGGAAATATAGAAAAACAGAACTCGAAGTGTATTCGGGGCAGATTCTGGAAGTCTTTATGAATAATGTGAAGCTTGGGGGCAAGTACAGCAAGAATAAGAAGGATAAGGATACGGGAAAATTCAGCAAGGCAGTCGGTCTTGAGCCTGGCAAGCATTATTTTGTAATTAAACTTTTATCTGCTGCTTCTGATTCCATGGATGTTACATTGAAAGTGCAACTAAGGAACAAAACGGAAAATGGAGACATCAGCATTTCATTGGATGAAAAGCGTTGCATGCGTATTTCTGACCTTCTGGAAGGCCGCTTCATCTCTTCCGCAGATATTTCTCCCGACGGCGAATTTTATATGCTCAGATTCAATGAAATAGATAAAAATGGCGATCGATCATCTTTTGTCGAAATCAGGGATTCAAAGGATGATTTATTATTCCATTCTTTCCCCGAAAACACTATCGGCAGCCCCCGATGGATGCCGCAGGGGAATCGCCTGAGTTATTCAAAAGAAGGTGTAATATACGTGTATGACCTGGATATGGGCAAGGTATATCCGGTAAGTCCAAAAATTGATAAACTCTATTCCTATACCTGGTCGGATGATGCATCCTTTATTATTTATTTGGTAAGGAAAAAAATCGATAAGGATGCTGATCTGAAAAGATATCAGGGTATGCCTGATCGATGGCCCTGGTGGAAGAACAGGTATTTCCTTTATATGCTTGATGTGCGCTCAGGTGTTTCTCAATGCCTGACTCACGGATTCCTTACAACATCCCTGCAGGATATACATCCTGACGGAAGTCATATCCTGTTTAGTCAGTCTGTTCCTGATTTCAGGCAGTTGCCGTATTCAAAACAAATTGTTTTTGAAATGGATCTGAAGAATATTTCCGTTGATACTATAGCAGAGTTGCAATGGTCGGCTTCCTGGGAATATTACGACAAAGGAAGTAAGTTTTTAGTGGTTGGCGGTCCTTCAGCTTTTGGGAAAACCGGTGAAAATGTGCAAGGGGATAAAACCCCGAATAATTATGACAGGCAGCTTTATAGCTATGATCGTAAAACAAATAAGGTAAAATCCTTAACCAAAGATTTTCATCCTTCTGTTCTCGATGTTAAAACTTCTGAGAATGGCAGTATATACCTTTTGGCACAGGAAGGGACATATCAGAATGTGTATCATTATGCTATCGGAAAGAATGAATTTGCACGGATAAATACCGGCATGGATGTGGTTTCAGAAATGAGCCTCGATAAAAAAGGAGCACAGGCAACATTTCGGGGATCATCTATTTCTACACCAGGATATGCCGTGTTGTATGATATGAAAAAGGAGAGTAGCCGTGTGATTGCCACTCCGGAAAAGAAAAAATACAGGGACGTAAGATTTGGCAAAACCGCTGAATGGAATTTTAACAATAAAGATGGGGTAAGCATAAAGGGCAGGGTGTATTTTCCTCCCGGTTTTAACCCGGGAAATAAATATCCTTTGATTGTCTATTATTACGGTGGAACCAACCCCACAAGCCGTAGTTTTGGCGGCCGTTATCCAAAGAATCTTTTTGCAGCCCAGGGCTATGTAGTTTATGTGTTGCAGCCTTCCGGAGCCACCGGATTTGGCCAGGACTTTTCTGCCATGCATGTAAATAATTGGGGGAAAACAGTAGCGGATGAGATCATTCAGGGAACAACAGAATTTATCATGGATCATGCTTTTATTGATGCCGACAAGGTAGGATGCATCGGAGCTTCATACGGGGGATTTATGACGATGTATCTCCTGACTCAAACGGAAATTTTTGCAGCTGGCATTTCTCATGCAGGAATAAGCTCTATCAGTAGTTACTGGGGAGAGGGATACTGGGGGTATTTATATAGCGCTGTTGCTTCTGCCAATAGTTTTCCGTGGAACAACAAAGACCTTTACGTCGAACAAAGTCCGTTGTTTAATGCCGATAAGATCAATACACCTTTGCTGTTGTTGCATGGATCAGAAGATACCAATGTCCCTCCGGGTGAAAGCATACAATTATATACAGCCCTGAAGCTGCTCGGAAAGGAGGTGGAATATGTGGAGGTAAAGGGCCAGAATCATCATATTACCGACTTTAAAAAACGCATTGCCTGGCAAAAGACCATTTTTGCCTGGTACGAAAAATGGCTGAAAGATGATGCTACATGGTGGGAAGAGTTGTACCCTGAGGGGAATTATTAGTTTTAGTGAGCTGCTGCATATGCATGTCATGTTGTAATTCCAGCATCAACAATGATAAAAGGGAAACTCTTTCATTTAAGCTCTTCGAATAAATATACTCTACATCATCTTTTGCCCGGTAACCGGCTGGCCCAAGTCCGTCAATTTTATTGGAGCAATGTTCCGCAAGGTTGATGTTGGAAGAACTCCAACGGTGTTCTTCCTTTATTCTCAGATCAAGGGTTTTTGATACACTTTGCAGGCTGGTGATCATCACATCAAGCGTGGAAGTGCGGTGCATGGGTGGCCTTCGGATTCCACCTTCAATCTGAGAATATATAAACCGGTTGTATTTCTTTTTTATAGACTTTCTAATTTTAGCATCCAGGCTTTCGAATTGCAGGAGCTTATTGAAACGAATGCTTAATGTACACTCTCCGCTGGCATAAGGTTCCGTTATGTTAGATGATAATTGAATGGTAGAGGGCGAAATCAACAGCGCATCTTCCTCATTGCTCAGATTTACCCAGCTGTTTATGGTGTTATTAAAAAGCTTAACCGCTTCAATAACATGCGTAGCATCCATGCCATTCAAAAGGTTCATGTTATAAGAATAAACAGCAGCACCCGAACGGGAACTTACTACATGCCCATTTTGCCCTCCTCCTCTTAAACCTATAACATATTTGGCTGATGAAGATAAACGTTTTAATATTTTTCCTGAATACTTCCCGTTTAGGGATTCATCGGTTGTCAACAATACGCCCAGGTGCATTTTTTTCAGCATTTTTATTGTCCTGAGAATTTTTAGTGTGACTAATAATACAGCGAGACCGCCTTTATGTTCCCAAACCCCGCTGCCACAAATTTTTTGCTTGTCATAATAGAAATAAGTTTGTTCTGATAGTTTTGTGGTATTGTCGAGGTTACCTGTAAATAATATGTCGACATCTTTTGCAGGGCTGTTCGTAAAGAAGTACATATTGCCAACTTCAAGCTGCTCAATGGTTTCGTGTTCGAATCCCAATGCAATGAATTGCTTTTTCAGGTAACTCCCCAGCTCATTTACCCCATCAATGTTTCGGATATAGGTATTGGTATTCACCATTTTTTTCAGCATTTCCAGGGACTCTGTTTCCTTTCCTGCAAGGATTTTTTTAATACGTGAATGTAAAGGAATCTTGCTGTTAATATTCAGCGTGTACTCAGGGTTATATGAAAAATAGCGGTATACGGCAATATCCAGCATTTTATTTACCAGTGAATCGAAATCATACTTTTTTGTTTTGGCTCCCAAAACGTATGAACCTGTTGCACCCAGGCTGGCCATGGAGTTTATTTCAAGCAGGTAAATATTGTCATTTTCATCCATTCGAATGTCAACCCTTGAAAAGTCCCTTAGCTGAAGAGCGTAGAAAGCAGCTATACTTAGCTCCTTCATTTTTTGGGATATGCCTGGAGGAAGGTTTGCCGGACAAATTTTCCTGCGTGGGTTTCTGACTTTATGATCATTTGTTTGTATGGCAAATGGTTCATTTCCTAAGTCGATTTCAACAATAGGAAAAACTTCCGGAGGGTTATTCCCAAGCAAGCCAATGGCGAACTCTCTTCCCCGGATGAACTTTTCTACCAGGGCTTGTTGCTTAAATTCCGTGATAATAAAATCAACAGCTTCCCGGAGGCTTTCTTTGTTATGAACGACTTTCAATCCGAATGAAACCGCTTCCATTTTGGGTTTAACGATGGCCGGGAAGAGAACATCATCCATAGGATCATCCGGGCTACTGAAAACACGGAAGTCGGGTGTTGGAATATTGTTTTTTTGCAAAATGATTTTGGTGATCACTTTATCCAGAGCAAGGGCATGGCCTGAGGGTGTTGAACCAACATAGGGGAGGCCTAACATTTCGAGCAGGGATGGGATATGTGTATAGCGGCTTTCGCCCTGTATACCGTAGGCCATATTGAATACCATGCCCATACGTTCCCCTTCCATAACTTTGGGCATAAAATCCTGCAATGCTTCGATAACGTGCATATTTCCATCAATAATCTCCACATTATGCCCTGCCTTTTCCAGTGCATGTTTTACCGTTTTTACCACTTCGGATTTATACAATTCTTTGTTCTGGGCACCAAA
This sequence comes from uncultured Lentimicrobiaceae bacterium, assembly GCA_964654725.1. Classification (GTDB taxonomy): domain Bacteria; phylum Bacteroidota; class Bacteroidia; order Bacteroidales; family CAZZLL01; genus CAZZLL01. Next base: position 93,277 of record CAZZLL010000006.1, read on the forward strand.
TGAATTAATAACTCCTGTTAGGTCTTTGTTATAAATGATGGCAACTTTCACTTCATTGTAAGATAATGTTATTAAATGTTCAGGTATGTTGCCCAGTTATTTGGGCTGCGCTCTTTCCAACTATTGCTGTGATAAATATAACTGCCAATTAGCGGCAGCACGCTGGTTGCTTCTGCATACACCATTTGTTCATAAAAGCTGTCTACTTTACCCCAGGATGATGCTTCCTTTAAGGTTGAGCTGGAGCATGCACCGTCTCTTGGATCGGCCACAGTTATCTGTATCGCATATTTATGCATGGGCACCTCTTTGCCCAGTATTTCTGCACAGACAACCGTGTCTTGGGCGAAATTCTTTGGCACACCACCACCAATCATTAATAATCCGGTAGTTTTGGCTTCCATTTTTATACGGGTCAGTTCCAGGAAATCTTTCACAGCATCAATAGATACATGCTTATCAGGATTCTCCCACTGATGTTTTACGAGACCAAATCCTGCACTGCTGTCGCTGAAAGCAGGGCAGAAGACCGGTACGTTTTTTTCATAAGCAAGCTGTACTAGTGATTCCTGTTTTTTCGCATGCTTTGTCAGGTATTTTCCCATTTCCCGGATAAATTCCCTGGAAGAATAAATACCGGGATCCATGGCATCAGCAATGTCACAAATCGTCATATCGCATTGCTGCAGGTCTTCCTCATCAATGAATGTATCGTATATCCTGTCGATATATAACTCCCTGAGTTTGCCGTCATCAATATAAGGGGTGCCTCTGTAGTGTTTAAATCCTAGTGCTTCGAAAAAGTCCATATCCACAATGGATGCCCCGGTAGCCACCACCACATCAATCATGTTGTATTTGATCATATCAGCATATACTTTCATGCATCCGCCTGCGCTGGTACTTCCGGCAAGGGTCAGAATATTGGTGCATTCAGCGTCTTCTGTCATCATCCTGAAAATATCGGCTGCATGGGCAGTATCTCTTGACGTGAATGACATTTTTCTCATAGAGTCAATGAGGGGCCTGCTGTCAAAAGATTTGATATCTATATGTTTAATTTCTTCCTTCAGTAAATCTTGTTTTTTCATGCGATACGTTTTTAAACCGAAATGACAGCATGCTGTATAATAATTTGGCTGCCAGAAAATCCGGGGATTTATCAGTAGCCGGGCATAGTTCAACAATATCCAGCCCGACAACATTTTTATCATTGAATAATTTGCGCATAAGACCCATAACGTCATACCATAATAGACCTCCGGGTTCAGGTGTGCCGGTGGAAGGCATGATGGACGGATCCAGTACATCCAGGTCGAATGTCAGGTACACGTTCTCACTCAGCTGATCAAGCACACTGTCCTGCCAGGATGTATCAGCCTGTAAAATGTCCTTTGCGTAGAATATCTTTTCAGGAATAACTGCTTCCGCTTCAGATCTATCCATGCTGCGAATGCCTGCCTGTACAATTGGACATACTTCCTTTATTCTGGCCATCACACAGGCATGGTTATAAATACTGCCCTCATACTCATTTCGAAGGTCAGTATGCGCATCCAGCTGAAGCACGCTGAGGTTGTCGAAGTGTTCATTATGCGCTATTACTGAACCTATGCTTACTGAATGTTCGCCGCCAACCAATGCCACAAATTTGTTGTTGTGAATATATCTTTTAACCGCAGAATACACTTCATGAACCATGTTTTTAGGTGAGCTGAAACCGCATAAGGGTGCTGCAGTATAAATTCCCTGTTTGTAAACTTCTGTGCAGGTATCAATGTCATAGAGCTCCATTTGTTTGGAGGCGTCTATTAAAGCTTCCGGGCCCTTGTCAGCTCCTTTTTGCCAGGTGCTGGTTTCATCATAAGGAACCGGAATCACAACAATCTTAGCCCGGCTTTCTGAAGCATATTCATCGGGGATATCACCGAATCTGTTCGTGTATTCCATACATGCTAATTTACCGATGCCTTGCTGGATCTAAGTTTTCGTTTTCGCTCTGTTTTGCTTCCCTGTGTGCCAATTACGGGATAATAATAATTTATGAAACACATGGCAACGAGTGCTGTGCCGTGTTTCTTTTCCGGGACGAAGCTTTCTGTATTAAACTCAATATCGCTGAGTTCAAAGGTGTCAGAAAATCCGTTGTAATAAAGTTCATCCATACTGGCACGGAGCAGGAGGGTGATTTCTTTAAGGGTATAATTTCCATAATGTTCGCAAACCAATCCCCCATATCGTTCCCCCGATTTTTTATCATAGAGCCATCCGTTAATGATACCTGCTGTTGCCCGCTGACCTTTTTCGCTGTGGCAGGCAGACATGATGGTTTCCATTACGGCTCCGTGTTCTATTCTTTTAGGCTTGGAAGTTTTATTGGCTATGTTTGGCAGGATGGAGGAGTAAGTCATGATATTACACATTTCTATTCCGGCAGTCTTAAGGGCAAGATGGTAGGATCCGGCATGAATGGTAATGTCACTTTGTCCTGTGCCTTTAGTAACGAAATAATCTTTGGGAATTCTGTTCCCAACAATTAGTCCACCTGGCAATTCCCCGCTAGGTGAAAACGAAGGCCATGTTTGATGTTTTTTCATTAGTACGCATAAATTGATGTTTGGTTAAACAATATGCCTTATGTAAAATCCTGATCATATATTGTTTTAGATTGATGCGCAGGTTTTTACAAAAAAGCGAGCAAAGGTATGGAAAATTTTTGAATAACAAGAGAAAAAACGGACTTTTGTCCGGTGAGATACTCGGTCAGGATGGCCACTTTACTGATGTAGAAAACTACATCTTATTAATATCTGCTATTTCATCCCCCTCAAATACCACTTTAATGTCTTTATCGTTAATGCGCATACGCAATAACATCTGTCCGCTTTTATTAAAACTGCGGTCGCCGATAATGGCCTGATAAGGCTGTGCGTTGATCATAAACTCCCAGCAGTCCATCTTTAGCATATTTATAGCCACATCCCCGTTTTCTGAATGGTACTTTTGTACTGGATTTCTTTTCTGGAACATCCAGGATAGTTTGTTGATATCGCCTTCTTCGGTTTCTTCATCCAGTTCATCCAGGCTTAACCTGAATTTATGGGCGATTTCAGCGATAATGTCATCCGGTAATTCGTTTAGTGATGAGGGTTTATGAGAAACCCCGGTTGCAGGTTCAGACTGCTGCATTCTTTTTTGTTCAATGGTTTGGATAAACTCTTCTTTTGCAGACCCATCCTTATATTTTCTGTATTGCTGAGGGTGCATGGCCAGTTCAAATAATTCGGCATCATCTATTTTCCAACCATTCTCTTCCATCTCTTTTCTGGCCATTTCCAGGTTGGGCGATTTGTCTTTATCGGCTTTCTCATCAGCATATGCCTGCGGGTTCTGCTTAAAGAATTCTTCTCCCTCTAATGCTTGCAACACATTATCAGATAGTTTTCCGGGCAGTTTTCCGGACCTTCCGAGCAGCATATTTTTTGTATCGGCGTCAAGTTGGTGGAATCGCTTGTTTCCCTCTGCCAGGAATTTAAGGTTCATGAGGGCTGTATTTTTAACATATTGTGAAAAAGGGGTGACCAGAGGGGGGTAGCCCATCAAAGGCCAAATATGTTCTACTTCTTCCAGCATTTCCACGAATACCTGTGATTCGTTTTTTGGCTTTTTGGATACGGAATTAATAAATGCTACCACACCCGGCAGGTCGGCCATCAGGCTGCCCATCATTCCTCCGGGAAGCCCCGAAGCTATCAGCAGGGAGGTCATCTGGCGGTTTCTTGGATTGATGAACATGCCCAGAAAATCATCCAAAAATTCCTGGGTAAGGTTCATCGCTTCCATATAAGCTTTTTTATTGATCTCCGGAACGATGAACCCATCAGCCTTCAGCATTTCCTGTATGGCTAATACATCAGGATGAACCATTCCCCAACTCAGGGGTTCCGTGGCAACATCCAATACATCAGCCCCGGCCCGTGCTACTTCCAATGCAGAAGCAACTGAAAAACCAGGTCCTACATGCCCATGGTATTGCACAAGTATTTTTGGATGCCGTTTCTTAATTGCCTGAACCAATTGTCCGAGAATACTGGGCCTGCCAACACCTGCCATGTCTTTTAGGCAAATTTCATCGCAACCCAGTTCAACAGCTTCGTCAACGATGGCTGAATAATAGTCAACTGTATGTATAGGAGAGTGTGTTATGGATAAAGCGACCTGTGAGGTCATTCCGGCTTCTTTTGCCCCTTCAATTGACCCCTGCAGGTTGCGAATGTCGTTCAATCCACAAAATGATCGTGCAATATCAACCCCCTGGGATTTCTTTACTTTGTACATGAGCTTTCTTATATCTGACGGAACAGGGTACATGCGGATGCCGTTCAGGGCACGCTCAAGCATATGGGTTTCGATTCCAGCTTTGTTAAAGGTTTTGGTCCAGCGCGGAACCGCCACGTTAGGGTTCTCGCCATATAATAATTGTACCTGTTCAAAAGCTCCTCCATTTGTCTCTATCCGGGAGAAACAGCCCATCTCTGCAATAACGGGCGCTATCTTTTCCAATTGATCGACCCTGGGCTGATATTTTCCGCTGGATTGGAACATGTCACGATAGATCAAACTGAATGAAATATCACGTTTCATAATATTTTATTTCGAATTTTAACTGTTTATGATTAACTTATTTATGCTGGTTTCTTTTATATTTCTGTTATTTCCTGTTTTTTTGTCCAAGGCGAATGTAATATTTTTTTGTGGTATAATGATGTTTTTTTGCCTCGAATTTTAGGAGAAAAATGTTAAAATTTTCTATGTCAGGAATTAAATAATTCTTTTTGTATCAGTGTTTTGTTTTGATAGTAAAAATTTTATTGTAATTTTGCACCCCTGTTTTCGAACGGAGATAATTAAATTTAGTATTAACCCGGGCACTATGTGCCCACAAAATTTTTAAACTGCATGGTAGATAATAAGGCTCAAAATGCCGGTAATCATGAAGAAGAAAAAAATCAGCAATCAGATGACACCCGGCAGCCTACTAACCAAGACCAGGAAAACAATGATCAGGTAAGTGATCATAGTATAACGGACAAGGTGGATGAGAATTCACAGATGAAGAAAGAAGAAACGAAAGAAGAAACGAAAGAAGAAACAAATCCTCAGGAAGAACAAAAGAAGACGGAGATTTCATCCGAAGAGAAAAAAGAAGAACCGGAAGCTGAAATGCAAGCTGAGAAAGAAGAGAATAAGGATAAGGATAAGGATAAGGAAGAAGTTGAAACACCAATAGTTGAAACACCAATAGTTGAAACAATAACAACTGAAGTACCAATAGCTGAAACGGAAGAGAAAAGTGAGGAGAAGACTGAAGAAATCAAGGCTGATAATAGGGCGGAAAAGCCAGAAGATACAACGGAAAGGAAAGAACCTGAGGCTATAATTCCCCCCCCTGAAGCTGAAACGAAACCTGAACCAACTGATCCGCAAAATGAAGAAGTAGATATTGAAAAAAGTGCAGAGGAAAAAAAGAAAGAACTGGAAAACTTTGATTGGGATTCTATTGGGAAAAAACAGGATCAATATTCAGCGGAAGAGAAAGAAAAGCTTGAAAAAATTTATGATGAAACCTTAAGCTCAATAGCAGAACAGGAAGTAGTGGACGGAAAAGTGGTTTCATTGAACAACAGGGAAGTTGTTGTTAATATTGGATTTAAATCAGATGGTGTTATTCCATTCAATGAATTGCGATACAGGGAAGACCTGAAAATTGGCGACGAGGTTGAAGTATATGTTGAGAGCCAGGAAGACCCCAGCGGTCAATTGGTTCTTTCTCATAAAAAAGCAAGGACTTTACGTTCCTGGGAGCGTATTAATTCCTCATACGATAATGATGAAATCATTAAAGGCTATGTGAAATGCCGTACAAAAGGCGGACTCATTGTGGATGTATTTGGTATTGAAGCTTTCCTGCCAGGATCACAGATCGATGTGAAGCCAATTCGTGATTACGATGTATTTGTTGATAAAACCATGGAATTCAAGGTTGTTAAGATCAATCATGAATTCAAGAATGTGGTTGTTTCGCACAAAGCGCTTATTGAAGATGAACTTGAGCAACAAAAGGCTGAAATTATTGCCAAACTTGAAAAAGGCCAGGTGCTGGAAGGAACAGTTAAGAATATTACTTCTTATGGAGTTTTTGTTGACCTGGGGGGCGTAGACGGACTTATCCACATTACTGACCTTTCATGGGGCAGGATCAATCACCCGGAAGAAATTGTTAAGCTGGATGAAAAAATCAACGTCGTAATCCTTGATTTTGATGAAGACAAAAAACGCATTGCTCTTGGATTGAAGCAATTAACAAAACATCCCTGGGATTCTCTGGATGAAAACCTCAAGGTTGGAGATAAAGTTAAGGGAAAAGTAGTTGTTATTGCTGATTATGGAGCTTTCATAGAAATAGCCGCTGGTGTGGAAGGATTAATCCACGTTTCTGAAATGTCATGGTCGCAGCACCTGCGTACAGCTCAGGATTTCCTCAAGGTTGGCGATGAAGTGGAAGCTGTGATTCTTACCCTCGACAGGGAAGAACGCAAGATGTCATTGGGTATTAAGCAACTGATCCCAGATCCATGGACTAATATCAGCGAGAAATATCTTGTTAATTCAAAACATGCAGCAACGGTAAGAAACTTTACCAATTTCGGAATCTTTGTGGAGCTTGAAGAAGGTGTTGATGGACTGATACATATTAGTGATCTTTCCTGGTCAAAGAAAATTAAGCATCCGGCAGAATTTACAAAGATCGGGGAAGAAATTGAAGTGGTTGTTTTGGAAGTCGATGTGGAAAACCGCCGCCTGAGTCTTGGACACAAGCAACTGGAAGAAAATCCTTGGGATGTTTTTGAAACCATTTTCTCGGTTGGTTCTGTGCATACAGGAACGATTATGAATAAAACCGAGAAAGGATTTATCGTATCATTGCCTTATGGGGTGGAAGGATTCTGCCCTAACCGTCACTCCAATAAAGCAGACAATACCCAGATTAAAGTAGATGAGGATATTGAATTTAAAGTGATCGAATTTTCCAAGGAAAATAAAAAGATTATCTTATCCCATTCAAGAATACATCAGGATGCTGCAGCGGCTGAAACAACCAAAGAAGGCCAGCAGGTAAAAAGACAACAAAATGTTACCAACAAAGCTGTTAGAAAGATACAGGATAATCTTGAGAAGACTACACTTGGAGATCTTGAAGCCCTTGCAAATCTGAAAGAAGATCTTGAAAAAGAAGAAAAGGACAAGGACAAGAACAAGAACAAGAAAGAATAAAGAGTGAGCTTATTAAAAAAAAAGAGGCTGTCCGAAAAGGTCAGCCTCTTTTTTTAACAGATTATTTGTATTTTTGAACTTCTGGAGTTTTGCTCTGTTATCTAACAAAAATTATATGATGAAAAAATTATTATTGATTGCCTTAATGACCTTTGCCGGTCAATTTCTTTATGGACAATGCACCCCTGATACCATCAATTACAGCTCTCCCGGGGTCTATCCTACGGATCCTCCTGGTTTGGCAGATGCCTATACCGGACAACCGTATACTGCTACAATTACTTTTATTATTCCTAAGGATACCTTGCTGGGTGGCTTTACCATTCCCGTTGATTCTTCTGGTATTGTTGAATTTAAAGGACTTCCAGCCGGATTTACGTATACCCCGGACAGGCCTTCCGGCTATTGGTATGGTGATTCCGTTGGATGTGTGTTGATTTCCGGAACACCCACTTCCACGCAAATTGGAACACACAACCTGGTTATAAAGGTGCGTGCTTATGGTCTTGGACTGAACATCGATGATTCTGTTACTCATTTATCCATAAATGTGCTTAATGGCAACAGTATTGATGATAATGAGCTCGATGGTTTTTACCTTATGCAAAATATGCCGAATCCATTCAGTGAGCATACAGAGATTAGCTATATACTTCCCGAAAGAGCAGATGTGCAAATTGATGTGTTGAATATGTTTGGTGAATTGGTTTATTCTGCCAGGGAGAGCGGTAAGTTTGGAAGAAATTCCCATAGGCTTTATCGCGGAGAACTGGAAGCAGGAATCTATTTTTTCAAAGTGAGTTATAAAAACCACTATGCAACCCGCAGAATGATTATTACTGAATAATGACATTTTCCTTAAATGTATTAGGCAGCAATTCGGCTATTCCTACACTTACAAGAAATCCGAGCGCTCAGGTACTTAATGTAAATGAGCGTTTGTTTTTAATTGATTGCGCAGAGGGAACACAAATTCAATTCAGGAAATTTAAAATCAGGTTTCAGCGCATCAATCATATTTTTATTAGTCACCTCCACGGAGATCATTATTTTGGATTGATGGGATTGTTGTTTAGTTATCACCTCCTGGGCCGGGAAAAGGAGCTGTATATATACGCCCCGCCTGATTTACAAAAGGTAATTGATCTGCATATTAAAGTGGCTAAAGCCAGGCTTGGATATACTTACCACTTTATTCCCCTGGAAAATGGCATAAAGAAACGAATTTATGAAGACGATAGCCTGTGTATTGATTCTTTTCCGATGAAACACAGGATTCCTACATGGGGTTTTGTATTCTGTGAAAAAAAAGGCGACAGAAAAATGCGCAAAGATATGATGGACAAACTGAATATTCCGTTTGAGGCGGTAAGGAAAATAAAAAAGGGCGCAAACTACACAGATGAAAATGGCAGGGTTTATGAAAACACTCTGCTAACTGCTTCTCCGCCAACACCCCGATCTTTTGCCTATTGTTCTGATACGAAATATGATGAATCCATTATTTCACATATCAAAGGGGTGGACTTGCTTTATCATGAAGCTACTTTTGCTGAAGATATGAAGGAAACATCAGAGAAAAAGATGCATACTACTGCCAGACAGGCTGCAATGATTGCAAAGAAAGCCGGTGTTAAAGAACTCCTGATAGGCCATTTCTCATCACGCTATGATAGCCCGGAAATTTTGCTCAGGGAAGCCAGGGAGGTATTTCCTGAAACAATTGCTGCCTGCGACGGAAAAAGAATTGAGGTTAGCAATACATAATTCTCCAATTTTCAATATCTTCGTTTGTAAATCTTGTTGTATGGGGACAAAGTTTTCTTTTAAAGCCAGGGCAAGGAGTTTTGCTTTCGCCTTCAAAGGGATATCAGAATTTATTAAAACACAGCATAACGGATGGATACATCTTTTTGCTGCAGCAGCTGTGACAGTGGCAGGGGTATATTTTAAGCTGTCTGCTTCAGAATGGGTGATGGTAGTATTTGCGATGGGCTTTGTGTTTTCTTCTGAGATAATGAATACCGCAGTAGAATACCTGGTTGATCTCGTTTCACCTGATTTTAATAAAACAGCAGGAAAAGTTAAAGATTTGGCTGCAGCTGCTGTTTTGCTTGCTGCTATTACAGCAGCTATTATTGGCATGATCGTTTTTTTTCCTAAAGTAATTGCATTATTTTGATACTTTTAGCTGATAGCGGATCAACAAAAACCGATTGGTGCCTGATGAATAGCGGAAATGTTATCAGGCAGTTCCAAACAAGGGGCTTGAATCCATATTTTCTTTCAGGTCAGCAGATAATCAATATCCTTCAAAAAGAGGTCCTTTCTGATTTGGCAAAAGAAGAAATAGGAACAGTATTTTTTTACGGAGCTGGTTGCAGGTCTGATGATAATAAATCAAGGATGTGCCAGTCCCTGGAGTTCAGATTTCCGAGGGCTGATATTCATATCGAAACCGATATGTTGGGGGCTTGTCGTGCCGTCCTGAGCAATGAGCCTGGTATCATGTCGATTTTAGGAACCGGAAGTAATTCCTGCCAATACGATGGAAAAAAAATCATTAGCAACGGATTCTCCCTGGGATATATTTTGGGTGATGAGGCTTCCGGAGCATGGTTTGGAAAGGAATTAATCAGGTTATATCTCAGAAATGATTTGTCGGATGAAATGAGAAAAAGATTCACATTACACTATAAATATTCTTCCAATGAACTGCTCAATCAGGTTTATAAAAAACCAGATCCTAATATATTCCTGGCTTCATTTATGCCTTTTATTATTGAAAACAGGAAGATGGAGAGCATACAGGAAATCATACAAACCGGACTGGAATTATTTGCAAAGGATTTATCCATACAATATGATATTGCAAGACAAGGTATAATAGGTTTTTGCGGATCAACAGCCTATTTCCTGATCGATGAAGTTTTCAATGTTTTTTCCGGGACAGGAGTTAAACACGTAAAGATCGTTAAATCACCCATGGAAGGCCTGATATCTTATCATTCTCAATAAGATACTATTTTCCCGATATTAATGTGCGATAATTATTTTTCGGATCAGGTAATTATCAGCATATTGAACCCTCAGGTAATAAATACCTTCAGCAAGGCCGGAAACATTTAGTATGTGTTTGTTCTCTCCGCTAAGGATATCCATTTCTTTCTGAATTACTTTTTCTCCAACAACATTTAGCATGCTAAGGGATCCTTTGTGCGCATCTTTCGCATTGAATAACAGGGTAAGATTATTTTTTGCAGGATTAGGAAAGACTTTCACTGCGGAGAAATCCCCCAGGTCTTCAATGTTCAGGCTTGTAATCTGAATTTGTTTTGCTAAACTATCTTTACCGCAATCATTATAGCAAATTAATTTCACCGTATAGCTTCCAATGGCAGTATATGCATGATAGGGGTGCTGTTGGGAAGAAGTGTCTCCATCCCCGAAATCCCAGTACCAGCTTGTTGCATCTGAGGAGCTGTCTGCGAATTGGACACCTGATCCATAAATATCTGCTTCAAAATCTACAGTGGGTTTGAAATCAAAAACCCTTGCCGTAACCGGCACTCTCGGACTAATGCATGAAGGGCCCCTGACAACCCAGTCGTAGAAATAATAATAGTATCCTGTTGGGTTTGAGGATGCGCTGCTATATTTTATACTCAGCACATTTTGCAATGTATAGGGATAGTTTATTCCGCTGTTATTTCTGTATAAGTCGGGACTCGCCGGGCCGGCCAGTTGCAGATTGTTCCCAACAGGCAGGTCGAAATCCAGGGTGATTCTTTGTTGTCCGGATGTCAGGAATACAGTTTTAGAATCAATAACAGTACCTGATGCATCTCTGAGTTCTATTGTTCGTGAACCGGCACTGCCTGCATACACCTTCACTGACTCCAGTAAAGTGGGGGTATAACAGTCAAATACAAGATAGTGAGAATAGGCTGCTGTAAAGTAACTGCCCCCACCGGTATTATCATTCATACCAGCACTTTGTCCGGGAGCTTTCACTTCATCTTCTACATAGTATGTTGTAGTGCCTGCTATAACGGGGGTTGTAAAACTCTGGCCGGTGTCGATCAGCGTTCCTCCAATTGCTGATGCAAACCAGCACAGGACGCCGCTTCCGCTTGCGGTTAAATCAACAGTTCCGTTGCCACAGCGCGAATTATCCTGTGCGACAGGTGCATTGGGCATATTAACCTGGATGTAGTTATTTTTTACCAGGGTATCGCTTCCAAAAGAATTGGCTGTAATCAGAGTAATCGTGTAGGTGCCATTGGTCTGATATTGATGCACGGGGTGTTGCTGTGTTGAGGTATTTCCGTCTCCAAAATCCCACAGCCAGCTCACAGGACCGCTCACCGTCTGATCTATAAAAGCAACTTCTCCGACGCAAGATGCAGTATCTGTTACACTAAAAGCAGAGCTGGGTGCTGTATTTGGGTAGTTGCACTGGAAATTAAGTGCAAACCCTGATTCTGTGACATATACATCCGTGACCTGTCTGATGCAAATGGAATTTCCTGTGGACGTAATGGTGCCGCTATTCGGTAGTGTATTGCCATCGTACTGGCCAATTAAGGGACTGTTAGTATTTGTGCCATCGTATACATAGAGGTAATCATAGCCGGATTCAAAGCTAAACGAATTGAACGTAAGTGTAATACTGCTGGCCCCTGCCGGAGCAATTGTTGTGTATCCGTCCGTACTATTTGAATAATCGCTTGTACCCCCGTCATCATAAAGAACACCGGAACACAGATCAATAATGCTTGAACCACTTGCCGGTACGTTGAATTTACAGTATTGATCGATCAGGATATCTCGTGAGTATGTGTGATTTCCGTTGGTGTTCGTAACCGTTAAACTGATCGTTTTTGTTCCGGACGTTGTATATACAACTGTATGTGGACCGGCAGTTGTATCCGTTGCGGGGATAGCTCCGTTCCCAAAATTCCAAAGGTAGGAAGTTATATTCGTGCTGGATTGGCTCGTAAAAGTAATACTGTCTCCTATGCAGGTACTTGTTTTGTTTTGCGTAAAATCTGCTTTAGGACATCCGCCTGTTATGATGATGGTGTCTGTATATGGTCGGTAATTTTGTTTTGAAATAGTAAGTATACCAAAATTACCGGCAACCGGATCAAATTCTATTGTTCCTGAGCCATTTGTAAGGATAACTTTTCCTTTTAGGTCTCCGTCAACAACAAAAGTTGCCAGCCCATCAGAGACTGAACAACTATTAATTTGCAGCATTGTATCAGAACCGCATTGTATGCTGTCCTGGTTTGAGGCAGTAATATCAACGGGAATATCTGTCCAGATACGCATGGCCGGATCACCGAAGTAATGGAATAACTCATTGGTATATTGGTTAGATCCCCAGGTTTCCGTCATTCTTGTAAGACTTTGGTTGACTACATCTCCCATTGTCAGGATGGTTCCGTGAGAGGCAAGGGTGGGGTTACTTATGCCGCCTGAACCGGTGAAGCTTGGAATAAACCCGGGAATATCCCAGATGGCATCGAAGCAGCCCATGGCCAGGGCATCATTATATCCGCTATAACTGACTTCTGCGTGACCAAAAACACCAACAGCTCCTCCAGGAGTATGCCGCAAAAATTTCTCACTAAAACATTCACTTTCAAGAAATTTCCCTGTCAGGCAATTGATGCTCCAAACAATAGGTGTTTTGTCACCATTTGTTAACTGTGAAATATTGCTGGTAGTATAGTATGGATCTCCCCATCCGCTTTCGAAGCCATGGTCGCGGTGAAGCACATACAAACGTCCTTCATTAATGCCGCTTTTAATATCTGTTGCATCCCCATCCCAGGGAAATCCCGGTTTTAACAAATAGCTTGGAATAGCTTCTCCGTTCGAATAATATCCATTGTTCCAGTTTGTTGGTGTAACATTACTTTCGGTATAAAATACCCTTTCTACATTAAAGCCTATGCTATCTGTCATATACCTTAACAACTCTTCCGATGTTTGGGCAAACCGGCGCTCTGCGTAACCACTGCCAGCATGTTGAAAATATGCAGCATGCATGCTTGTTTGATAAAAGGCTGTATCAATGATAGGTGTTCTTTCATAATCAATAATTTTCTGCACAACATTTAATGCCTCGGTTGAATTGGATACTGAAATTCTTCCTCTGGCTATATCAGCAAAGAAATCATTGGAACCTCCCATACAGGCATAATACAAATCTGTGGCAAATGTACTGCCCATTGAGGAAGTCAATACTTCACCCGGAACCTCATTGTGATCGCCGAGAATAACAAAATAATCAGGACTGGGGTTATAGCTTTGGTATTTCGTATGTATGGTGTTTTTAATATCTGAACTTGTCCAGCTTGATGCAGATATGATCTCTACTTTATACCCAAGCTGGCTTTTCCATTCGGCAAGTTTCTCTGCCGCGGCATCATAATTCGAATGGGTTATGATTAGGTAATTTGGTGAAAAAACCTGAGCACCCATTGCTTTTGTATTTCTGTCAGCTTGTTTTAATTGTTTTCTAACAGTACGAGCATTTAGGAAGTTAGCCGGAAGAAGTTTTTTAGCAGTTTCACTATATTCTATTGCAGGAATTATTGGTGATGGTGATCCAAACTCTATTTTGTAATGTATCCTGGAATAAACTCGCAGCGTGCGCTTTTGTGGATTATATTGAACCGGACAAATGCGAAATATCCCTGCCTGTAAACCTTTGATTTCTATTTGTTGCTCTAATGAAACCAGGTTTTCAGGATAGGTGAGGTCCTGATTGTAAAAATTTCTGTCAATAATAAATTCTGGTTCATCTGCTCCATAGGTGTCATGGGCAGGAGGGAGGGCCGGGAATATGTAATAGTCGTTGAACTCTATATAGGTTACTTCAATTATTTTGATAACCGGATGTGTTCCGGGAGGAAGCGCGATAATATCATTATGTGAAGGCAAAGCGGGTTTTCCTATATCCTTCAGGTAGGAAAAACCATCGATGCTTAATAATTGAAAAACTTCATCCTGTTCGGGGATTGTTTTTGAATAAGCGCCTTCAAAAACATACGATATTTCTATTTCTGATTCGCTCTCTTGATGAATGGTTCTCACAGGAACGGGACTTATATCATTGCCCCTGTTATTAATAAAAGGAATTAATTGCTGGGAGATGGCAGAATAAGATAGCAACACCAGGGTTACAAGAACAAAATTTTTTACTAGCTTCATATTGTTGGTTAGAAAGGTTAATATCTCTTACAAAAATACGTATAAATAATGAACTATATGTATATGTATTGAGATTTAAACCCTTTCTAAAGAAGTCGGTTATTGCAAAATTATCTTGTGCTGCGATTGCTGCTTATTTCTTATTATTCGAAGGTTATACAAACCTTTGCCATAAGCCGACAGGTCGATTGATAGTAAACCTGCTCCTGATACATTCTGTTGAAAATAGATACGTTTACCCAGAACATCCAATACTTCAATATCGAATATATCCATTTGCATTTCATCAAAATTCAGGTATATTATTCCATTGCTTGGATTCGGGTAAATACTGAGGCCTGATTCATCCTTTTCAGAAATACCTGATGGATCAACTAAAATAGTTTTGGTAAGGCTGTCGGCACCACACCCATTACTCACAACTTGTTTTACGTTGAAGTTACCTGTGCTTAAAAATACATGTGTGGGGTTTTGAAGATTGGATGTATTTCCGTCATCAAAATCCCAGTTATAGTAAACACCATTAATGGAATTATCAGTAAAAGTGAAAGATGTGCTGTTATTTGAATACGAATAGTCAGCTGTTGGTGCATTTGAGTGTATGAAGGCTGTAGCAGGAATTCTAATAGAAGTGCACCCAGTTTCCTGAACTTCCCAATTATAGAAGTAGTAATAATAGCCAGTTGGGTCACTGGAAGCAGTGCTCTTGGTGATGTTTACCACGTTTCCAACCGTATAAGGATAATTTAATCCGGCATTGTTTCTGTATAGGTCTGGAGATGCGGATCCTGCTAAACGATAGTCACTGCCTGGCGGAATGACAAAGTCCAGCGTAATCCATTGTGTACCACTGGGGATATTGATTGTTTTGGAATTCAATGTATTTCCAGCTACATCAAGTAATTTGATGGTGCGATTACCTGAGCTTCCGGAATATACTTTAACGGATTTCAGAATGATTTCAGCACTGACATTAAAATACAATGCATGCTCAGCATTGGCTGTAAAATAAGCACCGCCACCAGAATTATCAGTTTTTGCACCGTTGATAGGTGCTGGTATCTGGTTGTCTTCAACAAAGTAAGTTGTTGTAGAGGATAACATAGGAGTAGTAAAAACATTTCCGGTGTCTAAATAATTTACTGCATTTTGGCTGTCATACCAATACAATGTGCCTGTGCCACTTGCATAGAAAGATAAGGATGAGGAATCACAGGCAGCAGCAGGAGTTACTGTTGGTCCGGCGGGTTTATCAATATAGATAATATTGGTTTTTACTACAGTGTCAGTCCCATAGGCATTTGTACTGATAAGCCTGACACTGAAGTAACCATTTGTATTGTATGTGTGGCTTGGGTTTTGCGTGCTTGATGTATCTCCATCCCCAAAATCCCAATACCAGCTGGTGGGGCCATTCGTTGATTGATCCACAAAGATCACCTCCCCGGTGCAACTGTTGCTGTCAATAATCGTAAAATTAGCTGCAGGAGCAGTGTTGGCGAAATTACAGGACCAGCTTAGTTCGAACCCTGATTCGGCCACATAAACATCTGTTTCCTGACGAAGAGTAATGGAACTGCCCGTAGAAACAATGGTGCCGCCATTCGGCAGCGAATTTCCATCATAACTTCCTATTAGATTACTGCTGGTGTTTGGCCCGTCATAGATGTGTAAATAATCATATCCGGATTCAAAATTAAAGGAAGTGAAATTTAGCACTACATTACTGGCTCCTGTAGGGGAAATAATGACCGTACTATTTGTGTTGTTGCTATAATTGGAAACACCTCCGTCGTCATACAATGTTCCAAAACAGCTTGTCTGTGTAGATGTTCCACTAGCCGGAATCAGAGCAATGCAGGGATTGCCAGGGTCAATACTAATATAGGCTGTTTTAATGATGCTGTCAATCCCACAGCTTCCACCATTGGAAATAAGTTTTACAGAGTAGTTGCCGTTTGATTGATATGTATGAGTAGGGTCAAGGCTGGTAGATGTTGAACCATCCCCAAAGTCCCAATAATACGTAGACCCATTATTGCTCATATTTGAAAAGCTAACCGTAGCAGGAGCTTGGCAAAATGCAGTAAAGTCAGAAGTGAAATCTGCATTCACTCCCTGAACGTATGCATTACCTACTCCAATTGCATAAAATGCGTCTGTCGCAGATTCAACCGGAGTGGAA
Source organism: uncultured Lentimicrobiaceae bacterium (assembly GCA_964654725.1). Lineage (GTDB taxonomy): Bacteria > Bacteroidota > Bacteroidia > Bacteroidales > CAZZLL01 > CAZZLL01. The sequence goes on from CAZZLL010000006.1 coordinate 110,024, forward strand.
CAAGCTCCATAAAGATCGGTAGCTGATATGATGCCATAAAAGCGTGCATCGGAATATTGTGAAGTATTTGTCAGGTATACTGTCAGCATGCGGTATGCTATTGTAGCTGCTGTATCAATACCTACACCGTTAACGGAATAACTATTATTGATGTCATTTGTGCCACTGCCACCTTCTGATAAAAGATAAAACCAGTAGTTTAAGACGCTGTTGTTAGTATGAACGCCCCCATAATCACCAGATCCGGTATACCAGTAATTTCCAAGGTATGTGTCAGGGGCACTGTAAAAATTAGGATTTGACATGCTTCTGAATGCTGAACCAATATCTTCTCCGATTAGCCAGTTTGCATCGTTGGGCTTGGCATAAAACTCAACGCTGGTGCCAAAAATATCACTAAAAGCTTCATTTATTGCTCCTGATTCGTATGAATAATCCAGGTTGGCAGTGTAAGAAGTTAGTCCATGGGTTATTTCATGCGCAACAATATCCATGGCCACAAGCGGGTTAATGCTTCCACTTCCGTCGCCATATGTCATACGATATCCATCCCAAAATGCATTGGCATAGTTTACATCGTAATGAACATAAGAGCGGAGTTTGAATCCGTTGCCGTCGATGCTGTTCCTGTTATACCTGAAATAATAATAATCATAAGTCATTTCTGCTCCCCAATGGGCATCAGTAGCAATTTCATCCTTTTGGGCATTGAAATTATTCCAGACATTATCGGAGTCTGTAAAATCAACTGCTGCTGAATAGGAGGTTCCCTGGTTCATATCATAGGTTTCAATCCCATTACCTCTGCCACTTTCTCTTAAACGATAGGTGCTTCCAGTGTAATCTGAGGTTATTTTTACGGTATCACTATATTTTGTAATTGCTGAACCCACAGAATCCGCATGGTGGATTTTATGAAAATCATAAACGATTTCCCCGCTTTGCGCATCAACGAATATTACCTTCCTGCTGACAGGTTTGTGAGCATAAATATCAAATTTATACGCCAGGCGCAAATCATCCCCGAAAATATCCCCATTAAAAGGCACAATACTCAGGGTGCCTTCAGGGAAATAAGTTGCTGAAGGATCATCCAGTTCTTCTTTCAGGTGCTGTTCTTCGTCAGGAAGTTCCCACTTGTAAATATCAGCACCGATGTCATCCAGCGCTTTTCCCAGGGCCTGTTTTTCAGATAAACCCGGATTTGTGCTGATCAGGGGATCTTTTAGGATGATTCCGTTGATGGAGTATATTTTATTTAGCCTGGTATGCACTACAAACTGGGCATGATGCACAGCAACTCCATTAAAATATTGTTGATAACGATCGTGTACATCTCCAAACTTATCTGTATGCTGATTAATTAATTGATAGCCGACACCTTTACGGATAGTGAAACTTTTATTCAGCCAAATCTCAAGGTCTGCATAATCGATTTCGTTTCCAGTCCTGAATTTTATATAGGAGGGTATATCTGAACTTTCTGATATTCGCACAATTTCTGATCCCTGAACCAGTGTATAGGCTTCAGAACCGGTGAATACCTGGGCTGTTAAAATTTGTAGGCTGAAAAAGAACAAAAAAAAGCTAATATATAATCTCATAATTTTACTGTTTTACCTATAGTATTAAAATAATTAATATAGTTACTTTTACTATTAGAAAAATAACAAAAAAATATTCCCAATGTTTTTGCGAGGCTAAAGATAAATAAAAAGATTTCATGCTTTTGATGCAGGGCATGCCCTGTTTCAACTTTTTTTCTAAAGCAGGTTTTAAGATTGATTCTAAATAGATGTTTGTTTGATTTTCTAAACAAACTGAAGGTTACAAAATCCTGATTACTTTTACTAAGACTTGTTTTTTTTGTTTGATGATGTTCCTTTAGGTAAATTTTTTAAATAACTTGAACAAAACGAATCTATGCATCAATTAGCCAAT
>CAZZLL010000007.1:0-105989 GCA_964654725.1 uncultured Lentimicrobiaceae bacterium
TGGATTCGGGGTGTAGCGCAGTTTGCGTAGCACGTCCCGACTCTGTCGGGAAGGTCGGGATGGTAAAATATTGGATTCGGGATGTAGCGCAGTTTGCTTAGCGCGTCCCGACTCTGTCGGGAAGGATCGGAAAGGTAAAATATTGGATTCGGGGTGTAGCGCAGTTTGGTTAGCGCGCTTGACTGGGGGTCAAGAGGTCGGGAGTTCAAATCTCCCCACTCCGACAATAAAGGATTCTATTTTGGAATCCTTTTTTTGTGGAACGAATTCACTATTTCCGGATTAATCAAGAAAATGTTTTTTGTATATATCTTAAGATCATTAAAATCAAATCGGCTGTACGTCGGACAGACGAAAAACATTAAAAAAAGAATCAAATATCACAATGAGGGATTGAATGCATCAACGAAGCACTACAGACCCTGGGAATTAATTTTCACGGAAAGTTTCAGTTCACGTACCGATGCTATTAGACTAGAAAAAAAGATTAAGAGCTGGAAAAATCCTCAATATGTTTTAAGTTGGATTGAAAACAAAAAAGCAAAAGATTAGCGCGTCTCAACGGATTCTGTTTCATTATTGCCAAGCCAGGCAGAAACACATTGGACAAATCAGTGATGATTTTTTTTTGAGCCATCTTTTCTCTTTAGATGAAAAGGAAATTTTTGATCTTTTTTAAAATTTATTCTCGACACCTTTGAGGATTGTGAATACAGTTTTCAGGATGTTATTATTCAAGAACAATGGCTTGAATAAATTAACAAATATCAATCATTCATACCTTTCGTTATTGTTCAAACACCTCATTAACAAGTATTTAAAACTAAACCTCTTGCTGTCTTATTGCGGAAATTGATTAGAACACCCTGAAAATTCAAGGATCACTACTTTTATATCAAATTTAAACTCTATTAATTATGACTAAAAAGATTTTACTTATTGGTTTTGCACTACTAATAGTTTTAGCAGCATGTGACAAAGAGGACGATAATGATTCTAACAATCAAAATCCTGCCAATGGTTACATTATGGGTATCATTACACATTTTGCGGGACTGGATTTCTCAGCAGGTGACACAACTACCAACCATGAATTAGCTGATGGTGAGATTATTGCGTGGATGCCTGGTGGTAGCTGGCAATCCGGACCAACGCAATTATGGTACAGAAATGATCAGGTAGATACTGTCAATTATCTGAACCAAACATGGGACCTTGGACCTATTGATATTACAACAGTTCTAAACGTGCCAACAACACATGTTGATACCGTGCCAAATATACCTGCATTACAGGTTGGTCATGTTGTTGTAGCAAAATGTAAAGATGGCTATGCTAAATTTGAAGTACTTGCACTTGACACCGTTGATTGGGCAGCTAATGTAAAATTTCTCTACTCCCCTAATACTACTTTCTCAGAATAATAAAACATTAATTCATTTTTCAAAAAAAGGCTTTTCATTCAGGAAAGCCTTTTTTATTTTTACGTTTACATAATAATTTAGCTTTCAATTATTCTCTATATTTGCTGAAAATAAAAGCAGCCTATGAAAAAGCGAACTTATCCTATACTTGCCTTTGCTATTCTTAGCCTATTACTGTTTGTTCAAGCATGTAATCAAAAAACTACCAAGCAGCAGGAAGAAAACCAAACCTTAGTTGATACTATAGATACAATCGAGGCAATCACCACAATCAATGGCCAGGAAATTTACGAAACCAAATGCATTACTTGCCATGGGGAAGATGGTAAAGGTTTCCCCGGAGAGATTCCTCCATTGGCAGAATCGGATTACCTGAAATCCGACAAGGTAAGAGCTGCCATACAAACCCTCAGGGGTTCTCACAAAGAAATGATCGTAAATGGCATTAAATATAATGGTGAAATGCCTCCTCAACTCAAAACCGAAGAAGAAGCTGTAGCTGTCATCAATTATGTGTTAAACAATTTTGGCAATGATGGCGGAACCATTTATTTAGACGATGTAATCTACCAGATGCAACAGGAAGAAGAAGTGGATGATATTCCTTTTGATACGGAGAAAGTGGTGGATGCCTTAGGGAATGAAGAATGAAAAGTCAATGAAAGTCATTAGTGATCATTTGTAGTCATTTAATGTCATTGATAGTCTCTTTTGATCATTTATTTTTAAATAGGTATATTGTTATATTGTCCGATTATGAACCTTAGGGCTGAATATATTTCTCTCAGATCAACACAGGAAATCCGGCACTCAGGTTCTCAGGCAATTCTTCCCCTCACTCTCCATACTTGAGCTTATTCATGTAAAAAACTGTCCGTTTGCTTTTGCCGGGAAGGGAGTTATTTCGAATAGTTTGATATCCGTAGCATAAAAAATAATTCTCATACCAATAATCCATATCACTGCCATAATCCTCCATAACCTTATCCTGCACATACAATAATGCAATCTGTGTTTTATCTTGTCCTTCAATAGATTCGTATCCGCTAATTAGCTTGGAAGTTATCTCCCCGTCAAAATTATAGGCCAGAAGTATATCTTTTTTGTCAAACATAAGGTTGATCCTTTCACGCAATACAGGAGCCAAAACATCATAAATTCGGAAGGTATTGTCCCAGTTAATTTGCCCGTTAAAGTCAAAGCTGGAAACAAACGAATTTGTATATCGGTATCCTTCAAAAACAGTATATGTTGTTGGAATAGGACGGCCATAAATATCATAATCCATATTGGTCACTGTTCGATATTCAGGACGAAATGATTCCACAACAAACACGACTTCATCAGCATATAAACGCAAATCATGTATTAGCAGCCGGTAGCTTAATGAAAGGGGTTTGCCGCTTTTTTGCTTTCGTATAGCTTTCTTTTTCAAGCGCAAAGCATCGTTTTCATTCATATACATGAAAAAGTTTTCAAATTCCGCAAAGCTATGATAATTTAAGCCGTTTACATTTTCATCAATGATACTCACGGAATAAAAACCTACAGCAAGTTCTGCAACATCCGAACTTTTGTTACTACCTGAATTTTTACGATCAATATATGTCCCGACAATCAGCATGCTGTCCTTTTCCTTGATGATCTTTCCGGCATTGAATACATAATTTATATTCTCTGACGGTATAGATATTTCAGAATAGCTTGTATCTGCCAAAAAGATTGATCGTAACAGCAGTTTGTTTTCCTTTCTTTTCGACCGTGAGTACAAAACCTTTAGTACATCTTTTTCTTCATCCATCCACAAATGATGCAGAGCAACATCTCCATTAGCCGGCAGTTCATACTCCATACTTGTTCCGTTTTGGTGGTTATAGAGCAGCACCCCTGCCCTGTCTTTTTTCTTATTCAATCCAACATAAAAAATTTCAGGTGTTATGATATAATAGGGAATGATTGCTTTTTTAGGGATATCAACTGTTAATATGGTATCGCCGGCTACACTGTACTGAAGCTTTATAAAACTAAGGTTCTCTGCTGATTCTTTATCAGCAGAAGAAAACAACAGATACATCATATTCTGATCATAGGCTCCGTCAGCAAACTCCTTTTCTGGAAACAGCAATAATTCCTTTTTCCAGACTTCATTCAACCATTTGTCATAATAAATAAAAATCCAGGGCCTGAGATTATCTTCAGTAAGGTCTTTCGTCCGGTAAAAAATTAGCACTCCGTTTTCACCCAAAGTGAGCACATCAAAGGGTTTTGTATTGGTTTTAACTTCTATTTCTAATCGCAAAGGTTTATTAGGATTTTTCTGCGACCATGTTTTACCTGCAAGGGTAAAAAGGAAAATTACTATTAGCAATGTTGATTTTCTAATCATAAACAAAACACTGGTTTCTGAGAAAATAGCTTTAGAATTAATAACAGTGTAAGTTAATAAAACGTTTGGAAATAGAAAAAAATTAGAGGGTTCTGATGTAAACATGAAAATGAAGGTGATCGGAATCACTTATTAATCAGAAGGGGCTGTCCAAAAAGGGATGATTATTCCTTTTTGGACAGCCCCTGATACAATTTTATTTGCAATCTATTCCTTAATCAACTTACTATTAAACACAATCCTGCCACTGTCATCGGCTAACTGAAGAATATACATTCCGCTTGTAAGATCTGATATATTCAACTGGATGGTAAGCTCACTAGTAATAATTTCCTCTATTTTCTCCCCAACAAGGTTAAACATGCGCAATGTATGAACTGTTTCCTTATTAAAATCAATTATTACATAGTCTGTTGCAGGATTTGGATATATGTCTATTTCACTGATTGATACATCTTCAATGCCAACAGTGCCGCCGCATGGAGCACCTGGTGTAGCATAAATACTATCTCCATCCGCATTAATGGCTGCAAGTGTATATGAAGCAACCCAGTTGGAATCAACATTATTGTCCAACGATGGTGTACAGAATGTAAGCGAAGGGCCGTCGCCATCAGCTTCAAACGGCCAGTTCCCACCATCATCGTAATCAACATAATCTATGACATTACCAACAATGTCAATGATCTCAATATCCTCTCCATCATTTCCTAATCCTCCGGATGCCCATTCATACGCAGTTACACCAAAAGTATTGTACATGGCATTTGCATTTACCGCCACTACAAAATAATCGCCACTGTTCAGTGAAATAGCAGGAAATGAATACGTTACACCTTCACTGAGGCTCATTCCGCCAAGAAATACAGGGTTGGAACCATTATTATAAATCTCAATGAATTCAAGACTGTCATTTCCACTCTCGGGTGGATTATACATTATCTCTGTGATAACAAGGTCCACCGAGCCATTATATATGATCGGGAAGCTCTGAGCATTAATCATTGTATTATTACTGGTATCCTGAACATTATTGACAGTAAGCGTATCTGGCACACCCATAGAAAGCGGTAAAGAAAGGGAAAGAGTTACAGTGTCCATACTTGATGAAAGCATCGCCTGGCTTACTGTTCCTAAACCAGTATAATTTGAAGTTTGCGTTGCTGTTGAATTCAGAGCTTCGTTGAAGACCACCTTAACAGTAGACTGATCCATGGCATATGCCAGGGTAACAAATGGCGGTAAAGTATCTCCGGCAGGTGGCGGAGGAGTACCAGTATTATGGATATTAATATTCGACCAGTCATTTGCCGGCATTACTATCCATTCAGAACTGATACTGTCCATGCCGGCAGCACTGGCCCAATTATTATTAGGCCCAATTACATGCGGTTTACGGATCAGGGTATGGTCTTTGGTGGCATTAGCAACACCGGCAACTGCCCAGCCATCACCCGGATCATTTGGGAATTCGCCGATATAATCCAATATTCTCAGATGTACGGTATCATCTACATTGTCACCGGTTATGTCAAAATAAATAGTGTCTGTTTGTGAGCCATCTGTAACGATTTTCGCCAGTGCACGGGCATCGTCCCCGTTGAAATAGCAAATTCCTGAACCCATCAGATCCGCATGGTTCGTTATGGCTGTATCGCATTGTGAGTTCGCAATGACATAAACACCACCATCTGCAATTGTATCACTGAAATGATACACATATTCATCAATCGGACCACCGTTTGAATTCTGAAGCATCAGGTATTCGCCCATATCCACATCTGATCCGGTTCCATTGAAGATTTCAATGTACTTGTTGTTTCCGATGCTTCCCTCGGAATATTCCGAAAAGAAGAGCTCAGTTGTTTGGGAATTAGCAATAAAACTACTCAATAAAAGCATTTTAATAAAAAAAAGGGTAAAAATACGATTCATAATTTTGTGTTTTAGTTCTTTCGACAAAGATCAAAATTCTTTCCCTTATTTAATTTAAATAAACGTTAAGTTTCATTCAATTAAACATACATTGGCAGGAATAATTTCTATTTAAACAAACCAGGCCAGCTGACATTATCAGCTAGCCTGTTGATATTATGTTAAATACAATGATTATTTTTTATCATCATCTAGTTCTTCAAAGTCAACATCAGTAACTTCATCATCTTTAGATGACTTTTCAGAATCTCCTGTTTGGTCAGATTCGGGTTGTTCAGGTTGCTGACCGGCTTGTTGCTGCTGCTGGGCCTTATAAATCTCTTCACTGGCAGCTTGCCAGGCAGCATTCAGCTCATTCATAGATGTATCAATTGCAGGAATATCCTTATTCTTATGTGCTTCTTTGAGTTTGCCCAGTGCATCTTCGATAGGCTTTTTCTTTTCTGCCGGCACCTTATCACCAAACTCTTTCAATTGCTTTTCGGTCTGGAAGATCAATGCATCCGCGCTATTCACTTTCTCTATCTCTTCCTTGATTTTCATATCCTGTTCTGCATTTGCTGATGCTTCATCTTTCATCTTCTTGATTTCCTCTTCCGTCAATCCTGAGGAAGCTTCTATCCTTATTTCCTGTGATTTTCCGGTACCTTTATCCTTTGCAGAAACATTCAGTATCCCATTAGCATCAATATCAAAGGTTACTTCAATCTGGGGCAGTCCCCTGGGTGCCGGCGGAATACCATCGAGATGGAATTTACCAATGCTTTTGTTAGCCTTGGCCATTGGCCTTTCACCCTGCAGCACGTGGATTTCAACAGAAGGCTGGTTATCTGAGGCTGTAGAGAAAGTCTCAGCCTTTCTTGTCGGGATGGTTGTATTGGCTTCAATAAGCTTGGTCATAACCCCTCCCAGGGTTTCAATTCCGAGAGATAATGGGGTAACATCAAGCAGCAACACATCTTTCACTTCACCTGTAAGCACCCCGCCCTGTATAGCAGCACCCACAGCAACCACTTCATCAGGATTCACACCCTTTGAAGGTGTTTTGCCAAAGAAATCATTAACTACTTTCTGAATGGCCGGAATACGTGTTGAACCGCCTACAAGTATCACTTCATCTATCTCAGAAGGATTAATACCTGCATCTTTCAAGGCAATCTTACATGGTTCAATAGTAGCCTGGATCAGGTGATCGGTCAATTGTTCGAATTTCGATCTGGAAAGGCTTTTTACCAAGTGCTTTGGAATACCATCAACCGGCATAATATAAGGCAAATTGATTTCAGTAGATGTGGAACTGGAGAGTTCGATCTTAGCTTTCTCAGCAGCTTCCTTCAGGCGCTGCATGGCCATCGGATCTTTTTTAAGATCAATACCCTCATCTTTTTTAAACTCCTCTGACAACCACTTAATGATTTCCTCGTCAAAGTCATCACCACCCAGATGGGTATCCCCATTTGTTGATTTCACCTCAAAAACACCATCACCCAATTCAAGTACGGAGATATCAAATGTTCCTCCACCCAGATCAAAGACAGCGACACGAATGTCCTTTTGTTTTTTATCAAGACCATAGGCCAGGGAAGCAGCTGTTGGCTCATTAATAATTCTTTTTACAATAAGCCCGGCAATTTCTCCGGCTTCTTTAGTAGCTTGACGCTGGCTGTCACTAAAATAGGCAGGCACGGTAATAACAGCTTCCGAGACCTCCTGGCCCAGGTAATCTTCTGCTGTCTTCTTCATCTTTTGAAGGACCATGGCAGAAATTTCCTGTGGTGTATATTTTCTATCTTCAATTTTTACGCGGGGGGTATTGTTCTCTCCCTGAATAACTTCATAGGGCACACGATCTACTTCTTTCTGAACCCTGTCAAAGGTTTCTCCCATGAAGCGTTTTATTGAATAAATTGTTTTGCGGGGATTAGTAATGGCCTGACGCTTCGCCGGGTCTCCTACTTTCCGTTCCCCATTCTCTGTAAATGCCACCACAGAAGGGGTTGTACGTCTTCCCTCACTATTCGGGATAACGACAGGTTCGTTTCCTTCCATTACAGCAACACAAGAATTTGTAGTGCCTAAATCAATTCCAATAATTTTTCCCATATGATATTTTTTTAAAATATTTTCAAATTCATACCAAAGATGTCAATCATTATGCCAATACATATTTTAATAAAAAAGTGAAAATATGGCATCCTTAGCCGGGGGAAACATCGGGAAAGTCAATGACAAAAAGACAGTTCAGGAAAAATTTAAAAGGAATAGTCAAAACCAAGGTCATAGGTATACTGACCTTTTACAAGAGAATCAATGGATCTTTCAAGCAGGGTGTAACTCCTGTCACGATCGACAGTATTATCATAGCGACTGGCAAACAAACCAATGCCATTATTTATGTTAGTATATTCCGGACGATTTTCAACGATACTGTTATTGGGGCCGTTAACGTCGAGATAAATTGCAAAATTATCATCGGCTACTTGAATAATAAAATGAACCCTTCCTGCAACCCGCTTCAGGTTTAAATCTGCAGTTAATTTACCTCCAACGGTCTTATAAAAGTTTTCACCAAAATACAAAACCTGGAGGGGTTCACCGCCATCAATATCAGCAGACCTCTCACTCCCAAGATACCAGTTGATGTATTTATTACTGTCAATAGCTCCGCTTGAAATGTTTTTTTCATGGTAAAAGAATTTCACCCACACTTCATATATTCTACCGTTCACAGCTGATGTCCATTCAACAGACTTCGATGATTCAGCTGTAAAACCAATAAATTTTTGTCCGGAACTTGGTTTATCTATGCTGAATTTCTGAATAAGGCCGGATTCTGCGCTCACGACTTTACCAGTTACAAGATTGTTTATTACCAGGCGATAGCTACTTTGCGGATTTAAGCGATATTTATCAAATGTATACACAACCTGCTGGGGGTAATAAAAAACCCCTTCTTCCTTATTATTAATAATAGCTGTATCCAGGTTATATGTATTAACAATATTACCATACTGATATTCTTCCATCACCACTTCAATTTCATCGCCATAACTGCTGTTGGTTGCATCCTGAGCCATTAACAGGGCATTATCATCTCCCAGAAAAGCTTTATTTACCTTAACATAATGTATGCTATCATTTTGATTCAACAATCCATACACAACCGTAATATCCTCATAAGCTGCGTTGAGGTCAACATCCGTGCTACAGGCAATTAAACTACCCAGAGTAATCAGTGCAATAAGCTTTGGCAACAATTTTTTCATGCTGCAAAAATAATTAAAATATAAAAGCGTCAGCTGTTTAAATAGTGCATATGGTGGCAAAAAACTACAATACTGCATTATTGCTTATGAACGTATATCTTTTGTAGATTTGCCGGGATTATGTAAATTCGTTTAAAATATATACTATGCACAGTTTCAAGAATGTACCAAAGGTAACAACTTCAGTTTTGCAGGAAATGAAAGTCAAAGGCGAGAAGATTGCCATGTTAACAGCTTATGATTTTTCCATGGCCCGTTTGCTGGAAAGTGCCGGCATAGATATTATCCTTGTCGGGGATTCCGCCTCTAATGTTATGGCAGGTCATATAACTACTTTACCTATTACTCTGGATGAAATGATATATCATGCCAAATCTGTCAAGAAAGCAAATAGTCGTGCACTTGTTGTAGTAGATCTGCCTTTTGGCACATACCAGGGCAATTCCAAAGAAGCCCTGAATTCATCCATACGAATCATGAAGGAAGCCGGAGCAGATGCTGTTAAGCTAGAAGGAGGGAAACAAATCGCTGAGTCCATTGAACGCATCCTTTCTGCAGGTATTCCTGTCATGGGGCATTTGGGGCTCACCCCGCAAGCCATTCATAAATTCGGAACGTATGTTGTCAGAGCGACAGAACCTGGGGAAGCAAATGACCTAATGGACGATGCCAGGCTCCTTGAAGAGATTGGATGTTTCTCCATTGTGTTGGAAAAAATCCCTGCAAAACTTGGTGAAGATGTAGCAAAAAATGTTAAAATCCCCATCATTGGAATAGGCGCCGGTTCTGCAGTGGATGGTCAGGTATTAGTATTGCATGATATGCTCGGGATCACCCAGAAATTCTCCCCCCGCTTTTTACGCCGCTATCACAACCTCAGTAAAGAGATCGTCGGAGCTGTATCTGCATACATAAACGATGTAAAATCCCTCGATTTTCCGAACGAAAAAGAGCAATATTAGGGATTGTCCAAGGTATTATGAAAAACCAGAGTGTTCCGGAAAATTTAAAAATCCTCTTTGAAGACAACCACCTTATCGCTGTCAATAAACGTGCAGGAGATATTGTTCAGGGAGACAAGACAGGTGATATTCCGCTTACGGATATATTAAAGATGTATTTAAAAGAAAAATATCACAAACCTGGTAATGTATTCCTCGGTCTCATTCACCGGCTGGATCGCCCCGTTAGCGGAGCAGTTATTTTTGCTAAAACCGGAAAAAGCCTGCAGCGAATGAATGAATTGTTTCAAAAGCAAGCAGTAGAGAAAATATATTGGGGCATCGTAAAAAACAAACCACCCAAAACAACGAACCACCTGATCCATTATCTCATTAAAAATGCGTCAAAAAATAAAGTGTATGTATCTGAAACAGCGCAGGAAAAAAGCCTGAAAGCAGAATTATCATACGAAATAATCAGTGCATCCGAACATTATTATTTGTTAAAGATAAATCTATTTACTGGTCGTCCGCACCAGATCCGGGCACAACTGGCCCATATAGGGTGCCCGCTAAAAGGGGATCTGAAATACGGCTTTAGCAGAAGTAACCCGGATGCCTCCATTAATCTGCATGCCAGGGAAATATCATTTGTTCATCCGGTACAAAAAAAAGGCATAAAACTGATTGCGCCAGTACCAGATGAAAATTTATGGAAATATTTTGAATCAAACCAATCTTAGAAAAATTATGAGAATGAATAATTATTATTTTATCGGAACCCTTGCCATTGCATTCGTTATTATTATTGCAAGCTGGGGATTTAGCCATAAAACAGACAATCAGAGTAGTCAGGAGGTTTTGATGGTACAGGTGTCTTATGGTCTGGGAATTTATGTATTTCATGAAACCAAACCACCAGATATAACAGACATTTCCGGGGAGAAAACCAGTCGTGGAGCAATAAAAACAGGACATGAAGTCTATAAAATTATCCGGGACCTTTATGCTAAAGGGTGGAAAATAGAAAGCACAAGCAGCAATGTGAATTCAGAACGTTACATCTTTGTCAGGAAATATCAGTAACCCATTTTCTTATCAGTATTAAAACTCCATGCGTAATACCGGATAAGGATCATAGCTTAAGTAACTAAACTCAGGGTAATACCCCAGTCCGTATATAGCATGTGGTTCCAATGCCTGGACTATTTTGTGCCCATTTAATTGCCTGACTGGTACATAGACATAGTCTTCCATTTTTACCTGCACCTTATGCATTCTCAAGCCTGTTAATTCTTTATTCGGATATCCTTCCAACATAACATCTATCCTTTCATCAGCAATGTATTGCATAACATCTCCACTGATCTCATATACATCCTCAAATACAAAACCCGATCGCTCCAACCATTTCATCAGCAAAGGCTCTGATCTGGGAATAAGGTAGCCTCTGGGAATTATAACCTCTGCCAGGCTTTTAATATCTGTGTGAAAGTTCTCCACAATAAAAACCGTATCATTACCCGTATTCAATGATTTCAAAGGATAGTACAGGGGGATTTCAGACTGAAAATGATCCATGCGGACTGAGACCTTGTGATCAGGAGGTAAATCAAGCAGTTTCTCCCGACAGTGGTGCACTATTCGGTTAATTTCCCCGGCCCATTCATTGGCCATACTCAGGATTCCAAGTGCGGTATAATATTGACTCCAGGCCCTGTTTTTCATATTGCTTAGCGTATCCTCCCCCCTTTTACCTTCTACGATAAAAGACAGGGTATTGCATATACCCAGGCTTTGTCTGCCGTCATTAATATCCACTGTACTGTGCCTGAGCCGCTCCCCAGAGGGGAAGTGCCCCAGTGTATATTCGAAAAACGAATAACTTTCTTTTTCCACAAAATCTTTCACATACGGAAATGCCATTTCTCTGTACATCGCATATATCTGCGGATCAATATTGATATTGGTAATGCCCCCCAACTGGATATCAAAATCACGCACATAACCAAATTCTTTCCAGGATTTACTGTAAGGAAAATATTCATGGAAATCCACGGTCACTTCAGGCAGGTATTTCTGAAATACCCCCTGCACAATCGCTGACTCCGGAGCATTTAAAAGCAGATGATCCCTATTCAGATCAATATCCCTGGCATTCCTACGATGGAAAAGATCACCCCCATCAGGATTAACCTGTGGAATTACCAGGAGATTGATATGTTCAAATAAATCCTGATGCTCACCAGATGCAATAAATGAAAGAAGAAGAAGCAAGCCTTCCATACCAGATGGCTCATTGCCGTGTTGTTGCGCAAAGAAAAATACATGAAGCTTTTCCTTCGCAGCCAAATCCTCCATACCAACAGAAATAAGGGGTATTGGTTTTCCCATTACGCTATAACCAATCACTTCCGTTTCAATCTTATCGTTCATGGAATCCAGTTTATACACATATTCCATGACCTCAATGTTTTTAGTCAGTTCATTGTATGAAACCTCTTCAAGAGGTGTCAGCAGTCTGTCAGGCTGGGCATTAAGGCAAGAAGCCCCTAACAGGATCAAAAAGCATAGTTCGAAATACCTCATAATAACAGATTACTCTTTTGTCATACAATATTCAAAAGTAGAAAATTATTTATTTCATATTATGATAAACTTTTGAGCTATTTCTTATTGATAAAATTCAGAAATTTGCTGGAAAATTATGATGAATCAATCTAAAATCACTTCTACCGGATTTTTATTCGACACTTCTTTTCTGGATCATGACAACCCAATACATCCGGAAAACGCAACACGATTAATAGTGGTGCTTGAATATTTGCAGGAGCTGAATTGGTTTCAGGAACTTACAACTATCAATACAAGGCCTGCTCTTGCCGAAGAGCTGGCCCGAATTCATTCCGAAACATATATCAATTCCCTGAATTCCATGTGTGAGTCCGGAGATAACTATCTTGACCCAGATACATACCTGAACATACAAAGTTTTTTGGTAGCCAGGATGGCAGCAGGTAGTTGTATTGAGCTGGTTACGGAAATTGCTAAAGGGAATATTAAAAACGGAATGGCCCTGTGCCGACCACCTGGACACCATGCAGAGCGTGATAAAGGCATGGGGTTTTGTCTGCTAAACAACATTGCCATTGCTGCTGAAGCACTCATCCAAACAGAACCCATCAATAGAATTGCCATCATTGATTACGATGCACACCATGGTAATGGTATTCAACAAGCATTCTATAAGCGCAGTGATGTTTTGTACATCTCTTCACACGCATACCCTTTCTTTCCTGGAAGCGGAAATATGGTTGAAAACGGCACAAGCGACGGTCAAGGATATAACATAAATATTTGCCTTCCTCCCGGCAGCGGGCACAGCACTGCATTGCAATTTTTTCAGAAGATTGTGATTCCTGCAGTTGAAAGATATCAACCGGATATGATCATCGTAGCAGCAGGATACGATGCTTATTGGAATGACCCAATGGCTCCCCTGAACTGGAACCTGGATACATTTCTTCAGATTGACCGCCAACTTTTTGATCTTGCTGAGAAAAATTGCCGGGGCAAACTTGCCTATATCCTAGAAGGTGGTTATGACAGGCATAGCCTGCCTGTTGCCATTTCTAACAGTCTAAGCGTTCTTGCTTCAAAACCAGCAAATAAAGACCCATTCGGTGCGGCTCCGGGAAGTTCATCAGAGGTTTCTGATGCGTATATAAACGCATTCAGAAAGTTTCATAAAGTGTGCTAATAGCCCTGGCAAATTCTTTATTCCAAAAAATTAGTATTCATTTGTCTGTATCCATCTGTTAATACAAACCATTCGCCACTAAACATCTTATTCTTAAATTTAGAAAACTTCCTATTTTATTATACCTTCACAGCTTACAAACACTATGTTTTATGTGCCGTTTTTGTAGAATAGTATTTATTCTTTTTTCCTTACTTTCTCACACAGAGGGAGCGAAAGCACAATACTATATTTCCGGACAGGATGCTGCCTCAGTGAAATGGTGCAAACTAAAAACGAATCATTTTGATATCATTTATCCTGAGAATTTTGAAAAAAAAGCCCAATTCGTAGCCAATTACCTGGAGGATATTCGTTCTTTGCTCATTCATAGCCTTGAAGGCGATCCTCCACGCATTCCCCTGGTTCTTCATAACGAGACTATAGTTTCCAATGCATTTGTGGGATGGGCTCCCAAACGCATGGAATTTTACACCTGTCCGCCACAAGACAGCTATGCACAAGATTGGCTGGAACAACTATGTCTGCATGAATACAGACATGTTGTTCACTATCACAAGATGTCTGACGGCCTTGGGAAAATTCTATCATTGTTTTTCGGGGAACAACTTAAACCAGCTATGTTAGGCACATTTATTCCCTTCTGGTTTATTGAAGGAGATGCAGTTTTTATGGAAACAGCTTTATCTGATGCAGGAAGAGGTCGTTTGCCTTCCTTTGAAGCCCCTATTAAAACCCAGGTAAACGAACAGGGACTATATTCATATGATAAAGCTAGTTTAGGAAGTTATAAGGATTATATTCCGGATCGTTATATCCTGGGATATCATCTGGTGAGTTATGCACGTGGAAAATATGGAGCAAAACTATGGGAAAAAGCTGTTAAAAATACTGCCAGAAATCCCTGGCAGATCACTCCGTTCTCCCATGGCATTAAAAAAGCAACAGGACAAACAAAAAAGCAATTATATCAGGTGCTGATGGAAGATTTAGACAGTATATGGAAAAAGCAAACAAAAGGTCAGCAGCTAACTCCTTTTGAGAAGATCCCAAGAGAAATAAAACAGTATACAAATTATTCACAAAGCCAAATCCTGGATACAAATAAGCTTGTCTGCATTAAATCATCACTTGAAGATATAAAACAAATTGTGCAAATCGACAAAAATGGAGAAGAATCTGTTATCTCCACACCCGGCAGGATGTATGATGATCTTATTTCAGCCGCCTGCGGAAAAGTGTGCTGGACGGAAGTGATATTTGATCCTCGGTGGGAACATCGAAATTATTCGGTGATAAAAATATGGGACGGAAGCTCAGGAAAAACCAGGCAGATCAGCAAAAAGAGCAGGTATTTCGCCCCGGCTTTGTCAGCAGATGCCAAAAAAATCGCCTGTATTTCTATTGACCAGCAAAACCAGTTCAGTTTAGTTCTGCTGGATAGTAAAAAAGGGGAAACCATTCGCACTTTGCCTGTTGAATTCCAACTATTTACTCCTGTCTGGATGCCTGATCAAATACATATCGCCGCCATAGCCTTGTCAGATAATGGCAAGGCACTGGTCACCATCAACAGCATAAATGGCAACATCAAATTTCTGACGAAATTCTCCTTTAGCAACATCAGTGAGCCCCGGACTTACCGGAACTATATCTTTTTTAATGGATCATACAGTGGTATTGAGACCATTTATGCATATGATACTACTATTAAGGAAGTATTCCGGGTGGTCTCGTCAAAATATGGTGCAAAAGATGCCATCGTTTCTGATGATGGGCAGTTTCTTTATTATTCAGATTACCATGAAAATGGTTATCGCATTGTTCGAAGTCGGCTTATTCCCAGGCACTGGGATGCACTGGATAATATTTCTGATAATTCCACCGCCCTTTTTAAAGCTTCTCTGGATGATGAAAATGGAAAGGCACCAGGCAACATCCTGCCGACACACAAAAAATATTCCTCCGCAAAATACAGGAAATGGCAGCATTTATTTAATTTCCACAGTTGGGCGCCTGTCTCAATAAATACTGGCAGCCGGGATGTGCTTCCCGGTTTTTCCATTTTTTCTCAAAATACACTGAGCACCTCATTCACAAGCCTGGGCTATGAATATAATCCTTCGGATGATGAAGGAAACTGGTATGCAGAATACAGCTATCATGGCTGGTATCCTGTGGTTGAATCACGCTTTGAATATGGAAAACGCTCATCCACCTATCAGAATCAACAAGGTGAAACCTCAGCTTTTGACTATTATGAAAACCGGATACGGACTTCATTGTCACTTCCCCTGGATTTAACAAATGGGGTTTATTTTACAGGGATCCGACCGAAAATACAATTTTCATATATTTTCCTTAAAATGGCTGAAAAATACCCGGTTTTTTTCATTCAGTCGGTTTACAAAACCATAGACTACCAGCTTTATGCTTACAGGTTGAGAAAACAAAGCCATCGCGACCTTTACTCAAAATGGGGACAGGTTGTGGAGCTAAACTTCAGGAATGATCCTTTCTCAGGTCCTGTTACCGGAAAAATAACAGCAGGAGAGACAAACATATACTTTCCCGGATTTTTTAACCACCACGGCTTTAAAATTTACGCCGGTTTTCAGAAAAAAGAAAAAGGAGTGTACAATTTCCCTGACTATGTCAACTATCCCCGAGGCTATGTGAATGAAACAAATGACAAGTTGCATTCTTTTGCCGCAGATTATTTTTTCCCGATTGCCTATCCTGATATTAGTTTCGGTTCAATTGTTTATCTGAAAAGGATGAAAGGCCGACTGTTCTGTGATTATGCAGAAGCTGAGGCCAATATTACTCAAGAGGCTGATAGATACATTGTTCTCACCAGAAAATACCACTCATATGGTGCTGAGATTCGTTTTGACTTTCACCTGTTTCGGTTTTTAGCACCCATTGATGCCGGACTGAGAATGATTCACCTGCCGGCAGAAAATACACAAATGATGGAATTCCTGTTTAGTATAGACTTTAATTCCATTTAAAATCTTTCTAATATTCTTTAAATGCTTGATTACAAATCCGATTTTTACGATATTTACCTAAAAAAATATGCCTAAATTCCGCTTTACTGAAAATCCGGATGAGATTAAAAGCATTATTGATAAATGCACTGTATGTAATCTCGCCATGATAGATGAAGAAGGTAATCCTTATGTGCTTCCTTTTAACTTTGGTTATAATGATAATAAGGTATATTTCCATGGCGCCGGCAACGGCAAAAAAATTGATATTTTAAAGAAAAACGGAAATGTCTGCATAAGTTTCTATACCGATGAAACATTGAAGTTTGTAAATGAAAATGTCGCTTGCAGTTACAGCATGAAATTCAGAAGTGTTATCGCTAATGCCAGAATCAGGTTTATTCAGGATCTTCAGAAAAAAACAGAGGCGCTAAATATTATTATGCAGCATTATACCAATCAAATTTTCAAATACAATACCCCTGCAGTAAAAGACATCTGCATTTTTGTTGCCGAAATAACGTCAATAAAAGGAAAAATAAGCGGTTATTAAGTCCTTTTATCGGGCAACAATAATTTTCCTGGAAACCTTTTTATTATTTAAAAGGAGATTTACATAATAAATCCCGGGGTAAAGGTGCAATGACCGAACATCAAATGTATAATGATAATAAGAGGGCATTTGTACACTGTTTATCAATTCATGCATCTTTTTACCATTGGCATCCAATATTTCTATCCTTGTACTCATTAAGTCATCAATCTCATAAGACATAGTAATTTCGTAAATAGCAGGATTGGGATAGATTTGAAATCCGTAATCATCTTCTTCAAAATTAAATCCTGATGTAGAAGGTAAATGGATGAAGTCTACCTTATCTGCATTCATGCTGGGAACGATGAGTGTATCATTTTGCTGGCAATAAAAAATATCTGCTGGTCCGTTAAAGCCCTGATCAATGGAATCGATAATCATGGAAAGAGCAGGATCTACTTTATAGATTTTATTGTTACCCCAGTTCGAAAAATACAGATTGCCATTATTATCCATGGATATACCATCAAGATTATTTACGGATGTATTCAGCACAACACTAAAGTTTCCGGAACCCAGATCCAATTCCTGTATGGGTGCATTGGTTCTGAAAGAACAAATTAGCAATCTGTTGTTTGATCCATCGTAATAAAGGCCATTGGGGGCAGAAAGGCCGGGATCAGAGTACGCATTTACCATTGCATCAGAAGGTATATCGATTTTAAAAATTTTATTCGCAATATTATCACTTGCGTAAAGGTATGCATTATCACATGCAAGGTCATTCAGAAAGGATGCGCCAGCTACAGCAATGGATCTTACAAGTGTATTGGTATTCAGGTCAATGACACGGATTACTGTTAAATCATTTACATAAAGGGTATCCCCAAGAATAACCATTCCTTTGGGAGCATCAACCCCTGAAGATATAAGGTAAGAGAGGCTTAGATCAGTGCGATCAACAGCAAGTATACTTCCTCCTGACATGCCATTGCCTGCATTGGCAACAATGTATCTGTTGTGTGCGTCATCAAGGATGGCACTTTCAGGACCATTGTAAGTTTGGGAAAAAATAATAATTGGAGTTAAAATAAAAACAACAAAAAATGCAAAAATTCTGGAAAACATAAGTTTGTATTTAATTTTGTTTATTCCTGGTTTTTTCTTTCATAAATCTACTGCCAGTGATAGTGAATAATAAGATGCAAATATATTATTATCAACAGATTTTTGAACAATTATTCTTTGTTTTGAAAATACCGATTAAGGATATTAGTACTCAGCCAGGCCATCAGGTAACCAGAAACCCCTCCCAACATGGCCCCTCCCAATACATCTCCCGGGTAATGAACACCAAGGTATATCCGGCTGTAAGCCACAAGACTTGCCCAAACAACCAGCAGATATAAAATCCAGGCTTTTGTTTTCTTCAAGATTAGCCCCACATAAACGGCCAGGGCAAAAACATTGGAAGCATGAGAAGAAACAAAGCCATAAGCCCCTCCACAGTGATTTTCTACAATATGAACCATTCCCGCCAACTCCTGGCAATGGCAAGGCCGTGGACGTTGTACCCAGTTTTTTATCAGGCTGGCTGAAATCTGATCCGACAAGGTGATCAAAGCCGCCACAAAAACTATATAAATCAATGAATGCTTTTTATGCTGTCGAATAATAAGAAATAATAGTAAACCATACAGGGGAATCCAAATGTACTTGTCGCTAATCCAATACATCACCACATCAAAAAAAGCATTGTGTATTCCATTGAGGAATAAGAAAAGGTTTTTATCCAACTCCAGAAAAAAATCCATTGCTTCAGAAATTTAGGGGTAAAAATAGCAAAATAAAACCAGACAAAGCCTGCCTGAACAGCAGATTGCAATAGAATTAATCTATTTGCATTAGGATGAAGAAAATTAAATAAAAAAGTCTTTAAAACTGACAGGCCTGAAAATGGAAGAAGGGATGATTGATGTCCTGTTGAAAATATAGAAAAAGTAAAAACAACTATCCTCAGCGAAAGTTAATATCAGTGGTATGTTTTTACTTGGAACATGGGCTGTTGGTAACATTTCAACTGGAGCAATTGGTATGAGCAACATTGCCTGTATAAGGGGATAAACACCTCACATGCATATTTAGCAAGGAGAAATCAAAGCGTGAGCAATTTCCAGATTGCGTCTTTCATCTGAAGAATGCCCAGTCCGCTGACAGCGGAAATAAAAACGTGCGGCACATCCCGGGGTATTTCAACATCCATTTCCCTAATCAGTTCATCATCCAGCATATCGCACTTACTGATAGCCAATATCCTTTCTTTGTCGAGCAGTTCAGGATTGTATTGCTTTAATTCATTCAGCAATACCTGATATTCATTAGTGATATCATCCGATTCAACAGAGACCAGGAACAACAAAACAGCATTTCGCTCCACATGCCTCAAAAAGCGCAACCCCAATCCTTTTCCTTCATGAGCACCTTCAATTATACCGGGGATATCAGCCATAATAAACGATTTCCCTTCGCGGTATGAAACAATTCCAAGATTCGGGCTAAGGGTGGTAAAAGGGTAGTTGTCGATTTTAGGTTTGGCTGCAGAAACAACTGATAACAGCGTAGATTTTCCGGCATTCGGAAAACCCACAAGGCCGACGTCAGCCAATATTTTCAGTTCCAACACCTTCCAGGCTTCCTGTCCATCAATGCCAGGCTGTGCATATTTCGGAGCCTGATTTGTAGGTGATTTAAAGTGGTTATTTCCGAGTCCGCCCATACCCCCTTCCAACAGTATATGCGTTTCGCCATCTTCAGTAATTTCGCATTCAACTTCCATCGTTTCTGCAGATCGGGCAACAGTACCCAGGGGAACTTCAATAATCACATCCTTTCCATTCGCACCGGTTTTAAGCTGATCTCCACCGTTTACGCCATTTTCTGCTTTGATATGTTTGGTATACTTTAAGTGCAAGAGTGTCCACAGTTGTTTGTTCCCTTTTAAGATGATATGTCCTCCTCTGCCACCATCACCACCATCCGGGCCACCTTTCGGATTAGTCCTGGAACGGAAAAAATGGGCAGAACCGGCTCCTCCTTTCCCCGTACGACAAAATATTTTCACATAATCTACAAAATTCGACTCGGCCATACTCATCTTATGTTTTCAATTTCATGACAGATCTTTTCAAAAACTTTATCAACATCAGCCATACCATCAACGGACACAAATTTGCCCCGCTTTTTATAATACCCGATTACCGCCAGGGTTTGTTTCTGGTATACATCCAGGCGGTTCTTCAATACTTCCAAAGTATCATCCGACCGCCCGGAAGTATTTTTTCGATTAAGGATACGCCTTACCAATTCATGCTCTTCTACCTCTATGGATATCATAAGGCTAATTCTGATTTTCTTTTTCAGCAACATTTTATCAAAAACTTCAGCCTGCTGGAATGTACGCGGAAAGCCATCAAATACAAGGCCGTTCGAATATATATGATAAATAGCTTCCCGATACAATTCTCTTAAGACGATGGCATCAGGAACCAGGAGGCCTCTGTCAACAAACTTTTTCATCAGTTCACCGATAGCAGTTTTGTTCCTGATTTCCCGACGAAAGATTCGCCCGGTAGAAAGATGTTCCAGGTTATAATTTTTTACAATTTTTGCGGATTGCGTACCTTTTCCGCAGCCCGGAGGGCCATGTATGATTAAGTTCAGCATTTTCAAAAACTAAGCTAGCGCACCCGACGCATATCTATTTCAATGCGATCACAAAGGGACTCGAAAATATCATTCATATTTCCTTCACCTGTCAGGGAAGAATACTTATCCTGCAGCTTATAATAATCATTCACCACTTTATACTTTTGATCATATTTTTCAATCCTGTGAATTACAATTTCCGCATCTGAATCATAAGAGCGTTTATCTCCTGTTTTACCTCTTGCAAGAAGACGTTTTATAGCTGCCATTGAATTTACCTTTAGATGATAGACACAGGAAACTGAAGATTGCAATTTACGGAGCAATCCATCCAGAATATAGGCCTGAACAATATTTAAAGGAAATCCGTCGAATACAAAACCGCTGGCATCCGCATTCTTTTTAATCTTTCTTTCAATGAGCTTGATGACAATTTCATCCGGCACCAGGTCGCCGTTATCCACATATTGTTTTGCTTTTTTACCAAGTTTGCTGCCAACTTTAATTTCGTAGCGCAGAATATCTCCTGTAGCAATATGCACGAGCTTGTATTTCTCAGCAAGCATTTGGGATTGGGTTCCCTTTCCTGATCCGGGGCGGCCAGTCAGAATCACATTGAACCAAACATTTCTAAGGGATTCCTCAATAGTGTCATCAATGCGCTTTTGAATGGTTTCTATGGTTCCAACTCCATTCAGGGGGAAAAATTTTTCCTGTTCTTTATAAAATTCTGCAACAGGTGCAGTTTTATTATCATATTCCTCCAATCGCCGAACGATCACATCAGCTGTATCATCAGCCCTGTGTGATGTTTTCCCTCTTTCAAGTAAACGTTCTGTCAACTCCTCTTTAGGAACATTGAGACTGATCATACATCGCAATGTTGAATTGAGTTTCAGCATCAATCCTTCAAGGATATATGCCTGAACCACCGTACGCGGAAAACCGTCGAAAAGGATTCCGTTGTGATTTTCATAGTTGATGATACGTTTTTCAATGATTTGCACGATGATCTCATCAGATACCAACTCCCCATTATCAATTATTTCTTTTGCTTGTTTTCCCAATCTGCTGTTTTCAGCAATTTCCTGCCGGAGTATATCACCTGTTGCAATATACACCAGGTTATATTTATCCACCAGAAATTTTGACTGGGTTCCCTTACCGGCGCCCGGCGGTCCGAATAATGCAATATTTAACATAATATGTTATTTATGAACTATTATCCAAAACATAGATATCCTGCAAATTCCGGCCGTGTCCATTATAATCAAGACCATAACCCACAATAAATTCATCAGGAATTTCAAGTCCCACATAATCAAGATCCAGTTTTTTCTTTAATGCATCCGGTTTAAGCAAAAGGGAGGCTGTAAAGAGTTTATGAGGATTCATTTTTTTTACTTCCTCCAATAAATAATGCATTGACAGGCCTGAATCTACAATATCTTCAACTACAATAATATTTCTATCCACAATGTTTTCATTCAAACCAATCAATGAACGTACTTTACCTGTGGATGAAGTACCCTGGTATGAGGCTAATTTTACGAATGAAACCTCACAATCAACACGTATCTTTCGGAGCAGATCTGCAGCAAAAACAAACGCTCCGTTAAGAACTACCAGAAAAAGTGGGTTGCTGCCTTTTAGCTCTATATTGATCTTTTCAGCTATATTATTTACAGCCAGTTGAATTTCCATATTATGGATAAAAGGGACAAAATATTTATCGTGCAGGCGAATTCTCATAGAAAGCTTAATATAGAACAAAGGTAAGGATAATTGCCCTAAACAATATACGATTTAATATGGTTATATTTGTATAAAACACGATTAGTATGAATGCAAGAGTAAGTATTATCATGGGCAGTACATCAGACCTGCCAGTTATGGAGCAAGCTGCAATGATTCTGGATCAGTTTAAAATTCCGTTTGAAATAAATGCGCTAAGTGCTCACCGGACACCAGAAAAGGTAGCAGACTATGCCCGTAACGCCCAGGAAAGAGGTATAGAAGTTATTATTGCCGGTGCCGGCATGGCGGCACATTTACCCGGCGTAATTGCAGCCATGGTTGCTGTTCCAGTTATCGGAGTGCCCATTAAAGCCAGCATAGAGGGGATGGATGCCCTCTTATCCATCGTGCAAATGCCCCCGGGGATACCTGTGGCAACAGTGGGCATTAATGGTGCAAAAAATGCCGGAATTTTAGCAGTACAAATCCTCGCCTTAGGAGATAAAGAACTGATGGAGGAATATAAATCGTTTAAAGACGATTTGAAGGAGAAGGTGGTTAAGGCCAATGAGGAACTTGATAAAATCAAATATAAGTATAAGTTTTAGGATCGTTTACGGTCTGTTTACCTTATTTTTTATATTTCGATCTTTTTCAGTTCTTGGTGGTATTCCGCCTATGGGTGCGAGGTCGGCCGGACTGGGTAACACAAATACCTGTCTGACCGGCCTGAGCGCCGCCTTCCATAATCCTGCAGGCCTCGCTGTCCTTAAACATACTACTGCAGGCAGCTATTACGGAATTCCTTTCCTCCTTGCCGATTTACAAATTCAATCCCTTGCTTTTCATATTCCTGTGCATAACGAAAGTATTGGCATTCATTATCTTCAATACGGAAACATTTCTTACAGGGAAATTAAAAGTGGAATAATATATTCAAAAAAAATAACCCCTGTGCTCCATGCAGGGATCAATTTATATTACCACCGGATACAAATTGCGGGGGAATATGGTCATGGCGGTTATCCCTCATTTTCTCTTGGGATGATCTTCCAACTTAACAAAAAAATAAATCTTGGTGTTTTCGTGGCAGATGCTTTTGCAGATAAAAACAAATTAATCGATTATGCGGCGCATCCTTCTGCTATCATAAAACTTGGGATTAAATATACCCACCTTGACAACCTTACCATTTATGCTGATGTAGAAAAAAGAATGGATACAGAAATCCGGTTAGGGCTCGGAGTGGAGTATTTTCTGAATAAAAGAATATCTGTCCTGGCAGGTTTAAATTCGCAAGGGCATCAGGCATGCTTTGGTTTCGGAATTCCTTTTGGAAACATGCATTTTTTGTGTGCAGCTACTATTCATACTAAACTGGGAAGCTCAGTGTACTCCAATTTTGAATATGCATTTAAAGACAGGAAATGAGATGTATTGGAAGGTGTAGTTGTTTACTGTTCATGGTGCTTGTCTTAAATTGCATAACAAAAGGACAAAATCAACCGGAAGAAAGGCATATTGCTGAAGTTCTTGAATATCTTGAAACGAATGAACAAGAAATAAATGAAAGTTATGATATAAGTGAAATATCTGAATCAATTACCAATTATATCCATGCTCCTCTCCGTATCAACCTGGCTGATAAACCAGAATTACTGCGGTTTCCTTTCTTTGATGAAAGAGATGCAATTTCAATAACAGAATATGTAAACAGATACGGAGCCATTCTCAGCATTTTCGAATTATTGGTCATTGACGGATTTGACCGAAAAAAAGTTCTGATTTGCAAGGAACTGATTAGTCTTGAAACAAATATGCCCAAAGAAGAAATACAGCTTAGAAAAATCTTTGATTATCCCGGGAACAAGTTGATCTTTAAATATGAAAGCATTGCGGAAAAACAAGCGGGATTTAAGGCGACCTTAAATGATCAGGGGGAAAATCAGAATCCAAAATACCAGGGGGATCCGTCCAAGTTCTACATAAAATACCAATATGCGTATCATAGTACCCTCAAAGCAGGAATAACAGCTGAAAAAGATAAAGGTGAAGCGTTTACAAAAAACGGAGGGTTTGATTTCTATTCAGGATATATCCAATATCAAGATCCCGGGAAAAAACTGAAAATCATTCTTGGAGACCATCATCTTCAATTCGGACAGGGTCTTGTATGCTGGACAGGTTTTGGTGCAGCTTTAGGGGGCTCCTCTGGCAGTGAAAAAAAATATGGCAGCGGTATAAAGAAATACTCATCTTCAACCGAAAACGGCTATTTACGGGGTCTTGGTCTGCAGTATAATACTAATTCCCTTATTAGTTCTATTAGCCTTTCAAGTGTAAAAGATGATGCCAATATCAATCAATATGATAGTATCAATGGAAAAGTAATATCTGTCAGTTCATTGCAAAACACAGGATACCACAGGACAGAAAGTGAAATTTATGATAAAGATGCAATAAGAATCAATAACATTAGCGGTGTGCTGACTTATGTATGCAGGACATACAGCTTAGGAATAAGTTTTCTGGCTACAAAACTAAGTGCAGACCTGAACAGGAATGATACTCCTGAAAACCGTTATGATTTTGCCGGCACAAAAAATATTAACAACAGCTTTCATTTCAATATTATTCTTCGAAAACTTACCCTTTATGGAGAAATCGCAAAAAAATGGCCGGAAGGTTTTGCAGGAATCACCGGGATTAATATTTACCCCGGTTCAGGAATCAGAATAAATGCGATGTATTGGAACTATTCGAAAAAATATCATAGTTTTTACGGCAAAGCTTATTCTATAATAAATACAATCCAGGCAGAAAGTGGTTATCATGCCTCAATGTTTCTCGAAGCAGGAAAAGGATATACTTACACCGGAACAATTGATTATGCTGTTTCTGATTTAGTAAGCACATTATGTAAAGTTCCACAACATAAATTCCGGCACCACCATACCCTGAGATATATCGGAAACAACTTACGGATAGGCATATGGTACAAAAACAGTAAAAAAACGTGCACAACTTCCAGCGATATTGATCAGGCTTATCAGGTTGATGAGCAGAGAAGCAGCAGCTTCAAAATAAAATGCACGTACAATATTCAAAAAAATCTTATTCTACAGCATATTGTGGCACTTTCATGGAGCGGGCCCTTTCTAAAAAATTACGGAAACCTTCTGATACAGGATATGCGATATACTTTCCGTGCTGATAAAGGACAAATTACACTAAGGTACTGCCTTTTTGATACAAAGACCTATAACGACAGGCTTTATGTTTACGAGAATGACCTGCTTTATACATTCTCCATCCCGGCGCTTTTCGATGAAGGATACAGATATTATGTATTGTTTAAATATAAGCTAAGCAAGTCCCTAAGAATCGGGATTAAGGTCGGTCGCACAACCTACCTTCATAAACATACGATTGGAACAGGATATGATGAGATCCAGGGAAACACAAAAACAAGGATTAAAGCCCAGCTAATAATGAAGTTCTGAACCGGATCAGTTCTTGTTCAGGTTTCGCAGGCTTTGCATTTCTCTGATCTTTAATAATTTTGACAAACGGGAGATCGCGTCCAATTGAATATCCCCGACTATAGACATCAAGGTTGTTTTCTGGCCATTCCTGACTAACATTAACAGTTCTTTGATTTGCTCATTTTGCTTCCTGGTGAGAAATCTGATCTTACGGCCTTTTTGGTTCACAACAATAAGAACCTCATACGTCTCCTGGGGAATCTGCTGATAAAAGTCATTAAAGTATGAGATGCTCTTATCCGTGGAAACTGAATCCCAGGTATAACTGAGAATAACAATTTTCTTTACATCCTGCATAGTTGATTGAAATTCTTTATCATCCTCCGGATCCTGATCATTCTTTTGGCGCATTAATTCGAACATATCCTCTGTGATCACAACAAAGCTAAGATCCTCATTATTCATATATTTATTAAAAACATCCTTCATCGCAGTTTCCTGCGAAAATGTTGCCAGGCAATACAGGCAAGTCATTAAAAACAAAGCAATCTTTTTCATAACAGATTTTATTAATTGGCTATTAATTTATTCTGAAACAATCTCAGTAGCGATTTGAAAATTTGCCAGGGCTTCCAGTTCTTCCATGGCTATGTTCAGGTTTTCAGAAGCAAGCAGCAAAGCTTTTTTTGTTGCATGATACGCCTCATCCGGATTTTCAAAAGTATCTGTATTGATCCTTGCAAGTGATTCGGTTCTATTTGAGGGAGGATCAATAAGAAACATGATTAAGACCAGGACCACTGCAGCCGCTGATGAAATCACTGCAATCCATACTTTCTTTTTGGTTTGAAATAGGGATTTTCTTTTATGTAAATATCCTTCCCCTGTTGATTTTAACTGCTTTTCCTCATAAAAAAAATAAAACATAGATGCGTATTCCTGAAATGCTTCAGGGACAGGATTATTATTAAAGAACTCCCTAAGTTGCTTTTCTTCCAGGAGAGAAGTTTCAGCATTCAGATATTTTTTGATCAATACATTCAACTCATGATTGTTCATAATGATACCTTTCTTTTAGTTTATTCCTTATGTGTTTTCTTGCCCGTGATAAATTCACCCTAACTGCATTTACTTTCATATTCATTATTTCAGCAATTTCTTCAAACTCATACCCTTCAATATCACGAAGATGCATAATCCCGGATTGAATTTCAGGTAGCTTATTCATTTCCTTTCTAATGATTTCGAGGATATTACGGCCTTCAGTAATGCTTACACCTTCATTGCTAACTTCATAACGGATCAGTTCTTCAGGCACCATCGTTTTGCTCGTTCTGATTCTATCGAGACATAAGTTCCGGGTTATCAGCATGGCAAAAGCATCTACACTATTATATGCTGTTAGTTTATGTCTGTTTTTCCATACTCTTATCAGGACTTCCTGCACCACATCCTCTGCATCTTCCCTTTGCCGGAGCATTTTCAATGCAAACCGAAAAATGGGATTTCGTATACGATTACAAAATGAGATAAAAGCCTGCTTGTCCATCTATTTTTAATGACGAAAAAAGGATGATTTCATTACAATTAATGTATTGAATTTAAAATCCTTCTGAATAATATAGCAATCTTGCATAAGATTTTTTTTTGGCTATTTTTGTAGGCCAATTAAAAAACGAAATTATTTGCTAAAAATAAATGATTAACTAACTAAAACCCTTATTTATGTTAAAGAATCACCCTAAAGGATTGCTGGTAGCCTTCTTCTCCAATATGGGAGAACGATTTGGCTTTTACACAATGATGGCCATACTGGTTTTATTTCTTCAAGCCAGGTTTGGTTTAAATGCCGAAGAAGCCGGCAGCTACTATAGTTGGTTTTATTTTGGAATATATGGATTAGCACTGGTAGGCGGATTGATAGCTGACGCCACAAGCCGATATAAGCTGATCATACTTTTAGGTATTTTGATCATGTTCGGCGGGTATTTAATAATGGCTATTCCAGGCATGACACTTACCATTACCCTGATAGGTTTGTTTACGATTGCACTCGGAAACGGTTTATTTAAAGGTAATTTGCAAGCTGTTGTCGGACAAATGTATGACAATGAAAAATACGCCAAATACCGTGACAATGCATATATGATTTTTTACATGGGTATTAATATTGGTGCCTTTTTTGCCCCTTTTGCTGCAACCAGTATGCGTAACTGGTTCCTAAGATCACAGGGATTCCTTCATGACGGAGCGCTTCCTGCAATTTGCCATGCTTATCAGAAAGGAGAACTTGCTAATGATGCCCTAATAGAATTCCCGGAACTTGCTTCAAAAGTCAGCATGCATGGGCCTGTAACCGATGTTGGAGCATTTGCCCAGCAATACCTTGATGCTTTTAGCAAAGGATATAATTATGCTTTCGGAATTGCTGCCGGTGCAATGGTAATATCCCTGTTGGTATATATCATCTTTAATAAATACCTGCCTAAGAAAGAAAGAGCGCCAAAAGTTGTTGACAACGAAGGTAAAAAAGCAGCACAATCTGAAAGGATACAAGCCAACCCAGCCGCTATTGCATTCTCATTTTTAATTGGTGCAGCTATATTTACAGGTATCTATTTTGCCTTTAGCCGCAACTTCGATATTGCTTTTGCTTTTGGTATGTTTGCCGTATTTGTTGCCTGGATTTTGCAAATTTCATCCAAAGAAGAAAGGCCCAGGGTATCTGCCCTCCTTTTGGTATTCCTTGTCGTAATATTTTTCTGGATGTCTTTCCATCAGAACGGATTGACGTTAACCTTGTTCGCCCGTGATTACACTGTAAAAGCAGTGGATCCGTTTACCAATGTCTTCTTTAACCTGGAATCAATACTGGTATTCCTCGGGGCTGTTGCCGGGTTCTTCATCTTGCTGCTTAGGAAGAAAATTAGTGAGAAGTTTATTGGGTTAGCGATGTTTGCTGGCTTAGGATACTTTTGCTATTATCTGATAAGCACTTACAAACCTTTAAACTTTATTGAACCTGAAGTATTTCAGTCTTTCAATCCATTATTCATCGTGGCCCTTACATTCCCAATAATGGGACTGTTTGCCTGGTTGCGAAAAAAGAACATGGAACCTTCAACCCCAAAGAAAATTGGATTCGGTATGATCATCGCCGCACTTGGCTTTGTCATCATTCTGGTAGGCTCACTCAACCTGATCTCTCCACATGAATTACAATATATTGATGAAGCTGGCAAATTACAATATGAGCCTGTTCCGGACTCATCAAGGGTAATGCCTTACTGGTTAATAAACAGTTATCTGATACTAACCATTGCAGAACTCTTCCTTAGTCCGATGGGATTGTCTTTTGTATCTAAAGTTTCACCCGGACGATTCCAAGGACTCATGCAGGGTGGATGGTTGCTGGCAACAGCCGTAGGAAACAAGCTTTTATCAGTGGGTAGTTTCTTCTGGGAAAAGATTGACCTCTGGATGATCTGGACTATCTTTATTACATGTTGCCTGATTTCTGCCCTATTTATATTCTCTATTATGAAGAGGTTGGAAAGAGTAACAAAATAAAGTTATAAAATTATTTTTCGGAGGCTGTAAATTAAGCGCGTTCACGTCCAACATCAGTGACCATGCTTAAATGTGCAGCCTCTTTATTTTATGCCTTACCCCTGGAAACATAACAGACGATTCAACGCCTATGTAGAATACCTTCGCCAAAAATTTGGCGAAAGGGTGCAAAAATTGAGCATAGATGCCGGTTTTACTTGTCCAAACCGGGATGGCAGCATAGGAAAAGGAGGATGTACGTTCTGCCATAACAATGCATTCAATCCCTCCTATTGTCAACCGGAGAAAAGCATCACACAGCAAATCACGGAAGGAATCGAATTTCACAAAAACCGGTACCGGAAAGCAACAAAGTACCTGGTTTACTTCCAGGCTTACTCAAACACCTATGCTGATAACAGCATTCTTGAGAAACGATACCGGGAAGCATTAAAATTTAAGGATGTTGTAGGGCTCGTTATTGGAACCCGCCCCGACTGTCTAAGCAGTGAAACGCTGGATTTGCTAAAAGAACTGAATAATACCCGGTACATTAAACTTGAAGTAGGCATTGAAAGCTGTTATAATAAAACACTGGAACGCATTAACCGTCAGCATAGCTTTGAAGATACAACACGCGCCCTCAATCGTTGCCGCACATATCAGCTGGACACCGGGGGACATATGATATTCGGGTTGCCGGGAGAAAGCCAGGAAGAAATGATGGATGAAGCCAGCATCCTTTCTACCTTACCATTAAACACCATCAAGTTCCACCAGTTGCAGATATTAAAAAATACCGCAATGGCAAAGGAATACCATGAAAAACCCCAGGACTTTATTCGTTTCAGCCTGAATGATTACATTGACTTCATTGTTAAATTCACAGAGCAACTGAATCCTGCTTTTGCTATAGAACGATTTGCCGGAGAAGTACCCCCGCGTTTCATTGTCGGATCGAATTGGGAATCTATACGTTACGACCAGGTTTTAAATCTGATAGAAAAGAAACTGGAAAAAGAAAATACGTACCAGGGAAAATTATTCCACCAATACCTTTAAACCTCGTTGCGCTCCTTAAACTTCGGGTATAATTCATCCTTCACCCATGAAAAATCAGGTTCTATCAATAATATTTTCTGATATGTCAGATCTGCCATATCATATTCTTCCATGTCTTCATAGCACTTTGCAACAAGTGTCAGCGTATTCAGGTACAACCAATTGTATTTAAGTTTTTGTTGATTGGCCTCAAAAAGTTCAACAGCCTTTGTATATTTTCCCAGAGCTTTTTCAGGAGAACCACCAAACATATCCGGCATATAATACCAGGCATTGCCTGATTCTACCCAACCTGCAGGATCATCTTCATCAAGCTCCAGCGCTTTCTTGATACTGTTTAAACTCTTTCTGCCCAGGTATACAGATTTCATGGGATTTAACGCAATCCTGAAACCAAATAAAGCCCCTTTCAATGCATGCACTTCCGACCAGGAGGGATACTTGTTAAGCATATAATCCACATTTTCTTCAGCTTTCTCAAGCATCTTTTCAGCCTTGTCTTTCTCTTCTAAACCAAGATTATAGGCTATATATCCATATTGAGCAAGCGTTACATGGTACAATGACCAAATCTCCTTATAGTCATCCGGGCCTATATCATAGGCTGTTATGGTTTCGCCCCATTTATCCATGCGTCCTTCAAGGAAAGAGTCATAAATATCCTTCTTGAAACTCCCTTGGGCAAAAACACTTTGGTTTAACATAAAAACAACAGCAAATAAATAAATGATGCTTTTGCTATATATACTTATGAAATCACCCTTCCTTTCCATATGTACTTTTTTGTTAAACTGTTTCTAACTGAAAGATAAACAAAAATGACAAAAGAAAGTTGATGAGCAATGGCAAACAAAATATTTTTCCAAATGGATTGCCGGCTTAAATGGGCTATTAAGGCGCGCATGCTGATGAAAAGGATAACATACATTATTGCAAAACAAACTGGCAGATAAAGCAGGATAAATGCGAAGCCTGCAATGTGAACAAAGAGATAAAGCATCATAAAAAGCAGGGAATCCCCAAAAAAAGTTTTAACATTTTTTGAAAATCCCCTGGCGGCAGCCCACAAACCTGTATACATTCTGCATTGTACACTGCCGTTGCTAAGCATGGTTTCAGATCTCAGGCCTTTGCGTTTGGCTACTTTCATGATCTCAATATCTTCAACTTTATTGCTTTTAACACTTTTATGAAAAGCATTTTTATTATAAACCTTCTGTTCGAAAAGCATAAACTGTCCATTGGCTGCAGAGAAAGACGGATTTCGGCTAAACCGGGTAAGTTTCAATGGAAGAAAACTCAGCAGTATTACATTCATGAGAGGCACACTTGCCCACTCTCCCCAGGACTTCATAATCTGCACCGGAAAAAGACTTAAAAAATCCAGCTTATGTTTTCTCAGCCACGAAATACTGTTTGTTATGCCAACAGGTTTCAACCGGACGTCAGCATCCAAAAAAAGCAAATAATCTCCCCTTGCTTTGGCTGCCAACTGATGACAAGCCCAGTTTTTTCCCAACCAGTTTTCAGGTAGTGGCTGCCCATTGAAATATCGTATGCGTACATCTCTTCGTGCAAATTCCTGTAAAACAAAGGCTGTATTATCTTCTGACTGATCATTGCATACCCAAACTTCTATGTTTTTGTAGTGATTGTTTAGCAGATCATTCAGTATGCGGGAGATATTTCCCTCCTCATTTCTTGCCGGAATTAGAACAGATACTAATGGTTCATCACCAGAACTATCGTCAGGTAATACCGGTTGGGTAATGTAATTCGCTAAAACAACCATCACCCTCAACAGAAAAAAAGCAAACAATATATAGGCTGCAAAGATCATACTTCTTTTTGTTGGAAAACACAATCTGCATAAAAGGCATTGTAAGCTTCTTCAAGCATTTTACCATGCAGTTTATCCCCAGGCACCCATTCCTTAAAGTACATCGTGACACCGGGTTTGGAAGCGGAAAAATACTCTATCAGATTAGCTGCAAAAATCACATTTATATTATTGCCCCTGTGAAGTATCCGCTCCACACCTCTTTCAAAATCCAGTGGCTGCCTGTATATTGACTGAAAGACTCCCTGGGGAAAAAAGAGCACCAAATTGTCTTTCTCCTTCAGTAATTCATTTGCATAATTCAAGGATTCTAAAAAGGAACGATGATTTTTCCGGATGGAGAAAGCACCGGCCTTATTCAGAAACAACCTGTCTTTCAACTGTTCTTCCAGCATCATCACATGATATTTCTTTTTAAAAATTTTGTCATTCAGGTAATACACAAAAAACCCATCCCACCAGCTAAAATGGTTTGCAATGATTAAAACCGGAAGTTCCTTTGTTTTATAGGTTCCAACAAGCTTAACATCCTTAAATTTTAGCTTCAAGGCCATACGGGTATAAAACCTGAAAAATTGAACAAAGAATGGTTTATGTCGTGCTTTTATCATAAGAAAAAGGTCGATTTAACGCCAGGGCAGTCTAAGATCAAATGCAGCGCCAGAAAAAAAACAAACTGTACCAGGAATAAATAAGCTCCTGTCTTATTGACGGTTTGAACCTTTTCTTTCTCCAGCAATAACAGCATAATGATACTAATAACAAACCATGCTATGTAATTCTGCAGTGGTATCTCACCCCCCGACCAGGCCCACATATTTAAACAACTGGCTATGGGTTCCAGGTTTATATCGTAAATAACCATAAGCAAAGCAGCCAATATAATTCTCCATACTTTGTTTAGTTTCAGCCATCTAACAATCATATGCGTGGCATAGATCAGCATCACCCAGTTCAGAGCGATCATCACCGGTGTCCCGTTAATCTTAAGGCCTAATGCATCCCCGTAGTGATATAAGCCAAATACCAGCCCTGTTGCTACGCCAATCATTTCCAGCAAAAAACCCAAGACAGCAATAATTACAAGGATTAGATTGAAACGCCGGTTCCAGGCTTTATGATAAAAAAACATAATAAGGCTACTTATTAATAAGTTTACCGGCACCAACTTATTAAAAAGGTCCCTGCTGAATGAGAAAGAAAACCCCAGAATTCCCACCGTGTAAAAAATGATCAAAAATGCCAGGGCATATTTATCATTGTTTCTTATTTTTTCCAGTGTATACATTTTATAATAATCAGTAGAATGACAAATAATTGCATGATTTGTTTAAGATTTAAGGCTTGTAAATCAGCTCCTCTGTGATTTTTGCCGATGCCAGGCACAGGGGGATACCTCCCCCGGGGTGCACACTGCCACCAACAAAATATAATCCTTTGTATTTACTGCTAAAATTAGCGTGCCGCCTGAAAGCAGAAAACTTACTATTTGAGCTGCTGCCGTATAAAGACCCATTTAACGATGAAGTACGGTCTTCAATAATAAGCGGATCAAGCACATCTTCTCCTACAATGCTTTTTTCTATATCATGCCCCAGCATGCTTTTTATTTTTCGCAATATGTTCAGGCGGGCCCTGTTTCTAAAATCACTATAGTCTCTCTTGTCATTAGCCGGTACATTGATCATCACAAACCAGTTCTCACAACCTACCGGAGCATCTCTTGCTGTTGCCTTTGTGCTGATAAAAATATACACCGTCGGGTCATGGTACACTTCTTTTCGCTTAAAAAGATATTCAAATTCTTCCCGGTAATTATTGGCGAATAAGATATTATGAACATCCAATTCTGGATGCGTTTTCTCTACCGACCAATAAAAAATCAGGGCAGAGGAAGAACGTTCTTTCCTTAGCTCAGAATGTAGTTTCTGTGTATCATGAAGCAAGTGTTTATAGACATAAGCTGCATCCACATCGCTGATTACAGCATCAAAAAGATATTCTTTTCCATCGGCTACAAGCCCGGTAATTCTTTGGGATATATGCATGATTTTTTCCACAGCACAATTAAAGCGAAACTTCACACCAAGCTTTTCAGCCTGCCGGAATAGCCCCTCAACGATACTATACATACCTTTTTGCGGAAAAAAAGCACCCACATTGTGTTCCAGGTGCGAAATTACCGATAAGGTTGCCGGAGCTTTGTAGGGATTTGAACCATTGTACGTGGCGAAGCGGTCAAATATCCGCACCAGGCAGTCATTATTGAAAGCAGATACATTATATGCATGCAGGCTTTTAAAGGGATATATCTGCGGAATACGCCATAATGCTTTCAGAATACGGGATGAAAAAATATCTTTCAGGCGGTGAATGGAATGAAAAATAAATACCGGAGAAGTAATTCGATATATGCGCCTGCTCTTCCAAAGGTATTGTGTGGTTCTTGATTTTGGTGTATTGGTTTTATATGCTGCTTCCTCAGAGAAATCATCAGGTTTGGTATATGCATTAATAAGCGGTCCTTCTTCAAAGAAATACCGGCAGCTTAAATCCAACTTCTTATAAGGAATTGCATCCGCACTGTTTTTACCTGCCAGGACAAATAATTCATCCACTAACTCAGGGAGTGTAAATAAGCTTGGACCGGTATCAAAGCGGTAACCATCTTTTCTTATCTCGGATATTTTACCTCCTGCACGAAAACCTTTCTCAAAAACCACCACTTTTTCACCTCTGACAGCAAGGCGAATAGCCATTGCCAGCCCACCGATACCGGCACCTATGATTCCAAATTCTGCCATAATCTTCTTTGCAAGTTACAAAAAAGACTGCTGATAAAAAATCCTAAAATACTATCGGTTACGGTAAGATGTATCAATAATAAGTTGAGGTTCAAAAGCTTTTGCAATATCTGGCCAGGCAATATACTTGAAGTTTTGTGCCTGTTTTATTTTATTATCATCATTAAAACCATCCTGTACGACCAATAATCCCAGCGGGAAATCATGGCCCAGGTAACTATTGCACACATCCAGCCCGTCAGTTTCTTCAACACCATCCACAATACCATCAATAATTTTAAAACTCCCGATGTATTTATTGGGATCTTCTCTTTTATATATAGCATATGAAAAACTACCCTGCGACGATACGATCAGGTATCCCTTTCCATCCGGAGCCTTGTATAAACTCAGTCCTTCAATGTCGTATGTTATATCCGGATTGTCACTGGTAGTATTTGATATCAATACTTTTTTATAATTTTCTTCCGGATCAGCGGTTACTTTCCATATTCCGTATTCTTCTTCCCCAATGTATATAAATCCCAGTTCATTATCTGCTACCATGCCTTCAGGTTGACTTTCCAATTGAAAATCCCGTGCAAGCTGCCAGTGGATATTTCCTTCCTCTCCGGATGTGATCTTCCACTGTTGAACCCAGCCATTTTTAGCATTAACGACCACATAAAACGCATTGTATTTTTTACTGTGATAAAAACAAATACCGTAAACATCATCCAGTTTTTCATCCAGTTTACCCGGGCCGTTAAGCTCTGTTAAAGAGCCATCATCCCTATTGATTTTAAATATAGAGATAGTTGAAGATGAGCGGTTCGTTGCTGCTGCCAAATCATACACCGCACCATTTAATGGGAAATTATAACAAACATCCACATTATTTACCCTGCCAAGCTTGTAATAATGAATTTCTTCTCCTTTTAGATTATAAACAAGCAATCCATTGGTTTTATCTGTGCCTATCACCGTGCTTTTAGCCGGATCAGACGGATGTACCCAAATGGCGGGATCATCGACAGCATCTTCATAAATTTTTGCATGAACGATGTCGGATTCTTTTTGGGCAAAAACCACAGGTTTAATCCTCGCCTGTAATGACTTAGACCTGGCAAACTCAATTGAATCCTTCCGGGCTTCTGCTTTATCTTCTGAGATTACTTCCGATGGGGCCAATTTATTGTTCTTGCATGAAACCAATATGATTCCAGAAACTATTAATAACCTCATGATACCCAATGATCCTGCGGAAAAAAATCTTTTATACATAGGCATGGATTCGAATGATAGTAATTAATTTTTAGCAAGTTCTATTCTTCACTTAATACAGATGCTAAAAATAGTATATCTGTAGAAAAAATGTGTTAATGACACATTAAGTATATATCAATGATAGTTTAAGAAACATAAGCCTGTTCTTTCGAAGTTTAAATACAAATCTAACGCAATCATCACAATTATTTGAAAATGATTTCTACAGGTACTAATATTAAAACATTTTAAGAGATTTCTTACGAAAAGCACTTATGCTGACCTGTTCTTTAGAAAACGATTAAACATTTAATGTTTATAAGTAAAAAAAGAAGTCAGAAAAAAAGCTGTAAACCATACTAATTTTAACATACATGTTCCAATCAGAAGAAATGAAAGGCAATCCTGAAAAAGTCACTATCATCGATAAGTTGGAAAAGACCATTGCACAATTGAAGGCGATCAGGTCTTCAGCACTGGAAACAAACAGTAAAAACCAGTCTAGTTTGATTGCGGATATACAAAAAGCGTACATTGAGCTTTTGTCCCAAATCAATACTGAGAACAAAGAACACACTGGATTAGAGCAATTCATTATTCGCAAGGGATCTACTTTTCAGCATCTTATCGACGGTATTCCTGATTTAATATTTTTTAAAGACTTAAAGCATAGGTACATTGAATGTAACGAGGCTTTTTGCAATTTCCTGAAACTACCAAAAGAAGAAATAATAGGAAATACAGATAATAAAGTCGATACAGCAGCGAATGCCCGTCACTATCATGCCCATGATAATGAGGTATTTCTGACCGGCAAATCCCTCTTAAAAGAAGATGCCATAAAAGATAGCAATGATGTTGATATTCTGTACGAAACCCTTAAAACACCCATAGTAGATCAATATGGAAAAACAATCGGATTGGTAGGTATTTGCCGTGATGTAAGTGAAAGAACAAAAGCTTCACGTAAAATAGCATTTATTGAAGAAGAATGGCGTCAATCCTTCAATTCTATTGATGACACCATGCTGATTATCAACAAGGATTTTGAGATCTTAAACATCAATGAGCATGGTGAAAAATTCATAAAGCACAAAGCAGATGATGCCATTGGAAAAAAATGTTTTGAGTTGGTTCATAAGATGTCACAACCAGGTGACTTTTGTGCACTGAACAAATGCATGAAAGAAAGAAAGTCCATTACCGTTGAACGCTATGTACCTGAATCCGACAAGCATTTTGCTATAAAATGTTCTCCCATTTTTAATGAGAAAGGAGAAATATTCAAATTTGTTGAACTGATCAGTGACATTACAGAAAGAAAGAAAGCAGAAACGAAACTTTTAGAAAGCGAAGAAAAGTTCAGCAACATCAATCAAACCAGCCTGGATATCATTTTTCAGATCAATAAGGATGTAGAATTTATCCATTGTTCGCCTGCGGTAGAGCAAGTATTCGGATATACCAGCGAGGAGGTGATTGGAAGCAAATTCCTGAACTATTTTCCCCGGTCAGAATATCCGAAAACCCTGAGTATATTCAAAAAAACAATTAATGATAGGAAAGTAGAAGTCTTTGAACTGGAAGGCATCAGAAAAGATAAAAGCCGGGTTCTTCTTGAAGTGAGCTTAACCCCGTTTATACAGGATGGAGATGTTATAGGCGTGCAGGGAATTGCCCGTGATATAACGCAACGAAAAAAGGCGAATCAGGAGATGAAAAAACAAAAGGCCTTACTGGATGAAATATTCAAAAACATACATGAAGGCATTGGTATAGTTGATAACAAAGAAAGGATTATTTTTGCTAATCCGGCTTATGCCAAAATCTTTGAGCGGAGAAAAGAGGAAATAATAGGCCAAAATCTCTTATCATTCTTCGATAAAGAGACTGTAAATCGGATAAAGAAACAAACCTCCATGCGAAAAAAGGGAGAAACTTCTATTTACGAACTACCGCTGATCACAAAAAATGGCAACAAAAAAACAATCCGTTGTAGTATTTCGCCCCGAATAAACTCAAATGGAGAATATGCAGGTGCCTTTGGTGCTATCCTGGATGTTACAGAAAAAGCAAAGGCAGAAGAGGCCCTTATTAATGAAAGGGATAAAGTGCAGCAATACCTTAATATTGCCGGTGTTATGTTGCTGGTAATTGATAAGGATGCAAAGGTAAGTATGATAAACAAGAGAGGTCGGGAAATTCTGGGATACGATGAAAAAGAGATCATTGGTAAAAACTGGTTTAATCATTTTATCCCCAAAGAAGAAAAGCACAAACTTAAGGAAAGTTTTAATCAGCTCATTACCGAAGAAGTTAAGTATGGCAAAAGGACTGTCTCAGAAAATGTGAATGCTATCATAAACAAAGATGGTGAAAGAAGGATTATTCATTGGAATAATACAACCGTAGCAGGTAAGAACGGAGAAGTTGTTGCCACCCTCAGTTCCGGAACGGACATTACGGAGCAAAAACTGGCAGAAGAAGCCCTGAAAGACAGTGAAGAAGTGTTCAATAAAATCACTACATCAGCATCTGATGCCATTATTGTGATTGATAACAAGGGGCAAGTGATTTTTTGGAACAACTCAGCTGAGTCTGTTTTTGGTTTTTCACTGGAAGATATTATGGGCAAGGAATTTCACAAGGTTTGTGTCCCAGAGGAGTTTTATGATCAGCATATCAAAGAATTCAGGAAGTTTATAAAAACAGGAAAGGGCAATGCCATTGGCAAAACACTTGAGCTTATAGCCTCAAGAAAAAGCGGGGAGAAATTCCCGATCGAGTTAAGCCTGTCATCTGTAAAAATTAAAAATGAATGGCATGCTGTAGGAATTTTAAGGGATATTTCACAACGAAAAG
Organism: uncultured Lentimicrobiaceae bacterium; assembly: GCA_964654725.1. Taxonomy (GTDB): domain Bacteria; phylum Bacteroidota; class Bacteroidia; order Bacteroidales; family CAZZLL01; genus CAZZLL01. The sequence continues at coordinate 39,530 of CAZZLL010000007.1, forward strand.
AAGATGAAAAGAAACTGAAAGATGCCCGCCTTCAAGCTGAAATGGCCAATAAAGCCAAAAGCGAATTCCTGGCGAATATGAGCCACGAGATCAGAACACCCATGAATGCCATTCTCGGTTTTTCTGAGATATTAAAAGAACAGTCAATAACTAACGAAGGGTACCTGGAATATATCGATGGAATTCAAACTAGTGGCAAAAACCTGTTAAACCTCATAAACGATATTTTAGACTTATCGAAAATAGAGGCCGGAAGACTTGACATTGTATATGAACCAATAAACCCACACAGCATAATCGATGAAATCAGACAGGTATTTTCCTTTAAAATAAAAGAAAAAGGACTGGATTTCATTATAGACGTGGATCCCAAGTTACCCAAGGGTATTTTGTTTGACGAAACACGCTTACGTCAGGTATTGTTTAATCTGATAGGCAATGCCGTAAAATTTACAAAAGAAGGATCTATTACGATTGAGGTAACCAGCAAAAACCTTAATGAAGAATGCAGCCATATTGATATGATATTCACGGTTAAAGATACCGGTATTGGAATTCCAAAGAGCCAGCAGAAAATAATTTTTGAACCATTCCGGCAAAGGGAAGGACAGAGCACCCGCAAATATGGCGGCACCGGCCTGGGGTTAACCATCACCAGGCGATTGGTTGAGCTGATGAACGGAAAGCTCAGGTTGAAGAGTGAACCCGGAAAAGGAACCAGTTTTACTGTTTATTTGCCCAACATTGTTGTTGCCACTTTTGTTGATGAATACCGCCAGGAGGAAGATATTTACACCGGAAAGATTGCTTTTGAACCAACAAAGCTATTGTTGGTTGAAGACATTGATTCAAACAGAAAAGTTATGCGGGGCTACCTGGAAGAATATAACATCAAGATTATTGAAGCTGAAAACGGCAAAATTGCCCTTGATATTCTAAAAGACTTCCGCCCCGATATTATTTTCATGGATATGCAAATGCCCGTGATGGATGGTTACCAAGCTACACGGACTATTAAGAACGATAAAAAATATAAAGATATTCCTGTTGTTGCAATAACCGCTTCTGCAATGAAAGAAGATGTGCATGAAATAAAAAGCATAACCGATTCTTACCTCAGGAAACCGGTTATGAAAAAAGACCTGGTAAAAGAACTCATGAAATATATTCCTTACAGAACCCTGAAAGAAGTTGGTGAGCAGGAAAGCAATCGGATCAAATCTTCTGAGGGAAACAATTCACCTTCTTACCATGTACCTGAAGCACTGAGAGATATCCTGCTAAAGAAATATGTGCCTGTTTGGGAAGAATTCAACAAGAAAGTAAACATCAATCGTTTGAAAGATTTTGTCAGGCAATTGGAAGAAGAAGCCATAAAGCATAATGCGAATGACCTGGAAACATACTGCAGGCAGCTTAAACAATATGCTTCAACCTTTAGCATCAAGAACATTAATGAACATATTAAACTATTCCCGAATTTCACAGAAATCAATACGAAATAACACGAATCATGGAAAGCAAAAATCAGCAATTATGGAAAGATAAATCAGAAGTCCTGATAGTGGATGATATTCCGGAAAACCTCCAGCTGCTGGGCCAAATCCTGGATAAAAACAACATCGATGTTGCTATAGCCACCAATGGCAGAGAAGCCATTGAAGCTGTAGAGTTTAGTCAACCTGACCTTATTCTTCTGGATATTTCCATGCCGGAAATGGACGGATTTTCTGTATGCAGAGAACTTAAAGGAAATCCAGCAACACGGCATATCCCGGTAATTTTTTTATCCGCCAGAACGGAATATGAAGACATTGTTAAAGGTTTTGAAATTGGTGCTGTGGATTATGTGACAAAACCATTTAATGCAAAAGAACTTCTCTCAAGAGTTTTTACTCATCTTGAACTGAGTTTTTCAAAAAAATACATTGAAAAACAAAACAATGAATTGCATGAGCTCAATGCCACAAAAGATAAATTTTTCTCTATCATTGCCCACGACCTAAAAAACCCTTTCAGTGGTATTATTGGTCTTTCTAATATTCTGGTTAATGAATACAAAGACCTTGACAAAGACACCGTTGGAGAATACCATGAACTAATATTGGATTCTGCTGAAAAAGGATATCGATTACTTGAAAACCTGCTTAACTGGTCCAGCGCCCAAACAGGACGACTGGAATACAATCCTCAGATAAATAATCTTCAATGTTTTATTAAAGAAGAACTTCAGCTCTTAAATACAAATGCAGAACAGAAAAACATCAAACTGTTGGCAGAAGTACCCGAAAACACCTTTGCATTCTTTGATCATAATATGATAGAAACCGTTATTCGTAACCTGGTAAGCAATGCAATAAAATTCACTAAGCCCGGTGGCAGTGTATCAATAATTGCATCAAATCAGGACGAAATGGTTCAAATTGAGGTGAAGGACAATGGTGTTGGAATTTCAGATGAAGATCAGAAAAAACTATTCCGGGTAGATGTACATCATAGCACTTCCGGAACCAACAATGAAGAAGGTACAGGACTCGGACTGGTATTATGCAAAGAATTTGTTGAAAAAAATGGTGGTAAAATCCGGGTAGAGTCTGTAGAAGGTCGGGGCAGTCGTTTTATTTTTACTTTAAATAAAAAAGAAACTTTTGAAAGCTAACTACTTATAAATATTTCTGCTTATGAAAGCTTTTGTACCTTTTCTCCTCATCATTCTTATTTCTTCTAGTTCATATTGCCAGCTAAAAGAAATGGAAGAAGCCAACTCCCATCTTAATGATTTTTTTAATTCCAATGCCCTGAGTAATAATTCAAAGGCAGTAAAATCATTGTTAAAGGCAAAATTCATTGCCGATGAACAATTAAACAACTTTCAGGAAACAGATGCCAAATCATGGTTTATTTTTGGAAACATTTACTACTATATATCAACAAATCAGGCCATGGAGTTTGAGTTTATGCGGGATGAGGCTACACACACCTCCCTGGATGCTTTGACTCAATGCTTGAATACCATCGATGATATTCCCCTGAAGAATGAAGCTGTCCATCAAATGGTTAGCGTAGCTCTTGTATTGGCAAATCAAGGTTACAGGGCATATAACAAAGGAGACTACCGCACCGCTTTATACAAGCTGGAAGAATCGATCAAAGCTAAAAAGCTTGCACAAAAATACAGCAAGATGAATTATAATCTGGTAAACGAAATATCAACCAGTTTCTATGCCGCATATTACATGAATGATTATGGAAAAATGCTGACAAACGGAAATGAACTCCATTTGATGGGAGAAGCTGATGAATTTATTTACGGATTACTGACTACTTTATATATCCGGTTCGGTTTTTATGATGAAGGTATGTCTATAATTGCTAAAGCACGAACATTATATCCGGATGATAAAAACCTGCTTTTTAATGAATTAAGCCTTTCTGTCAATTCAGGAAATTTTGAAAATGCTACCAACATTGCCAAAAAAGCAGAAGAGCATTTTATCAATGATATCAATAAACTGAAAGATATTTATTGTTTTCAGGGTATCATTGCCTGCAATCAGGGTAAAGGAGAGGAAGGCTTTGAATTATTCCATAAATCCATTCAGCTCGACAGCCAGTATGCTTTTCCTTATTACCAGATGGCGCACTATTATATCCAAACCGGCAAGGAAACTGAAAATAAAGATCAGGCAAAAGATGAATATAAAAAAGCCCTTCCCTATATTGAAAAGGCCTTTAAACTTGAACCAAAAAATGCCGATATTAAAAACTGCCTGAAATATGTTTATACTCAGCTGGATTTAACAAAAATGGCAGAGGTTTTATGATGCTAATGGCTTTCAAGCCAAACATTGTACAAGTCCAATAAACTGCGGCAATCTGATAAATTCTCCTGCACTATAGTTTCAAAATTCAGCTTTGTTTCTTTGCCGCCCCATTTGATAAATGGCATATTTGTATTCTCGCCAAGGTAAGTGCCATTGGTTGAATTAAAAGTCTCACTTAATGACCCCAAATAATACAAGAGCGGTGCACATGAACAATCCTCAAATTTCATAAATCCGATGCTATCAATATGAGTGAATGTAAAGCTTACTTCAGCACATAAAACATCGTTTTCTTCATATAGCTTCTTATCCGTGACAGTCATGTTCGGATGATCCGTTTCAAACTGCTCACCTTCATAGTAATCATTCATAAGTTCGCCAAAATCTTCAAATGAAACATCTTTATCTTCATCATCCTGTGAAACAATATTTATGAATTTAATTGTTCCGCTACCGGAGCCGTCTTTTTTTACAGTAAAAGAATATTGTTTCTTTTCAACGGTTAAACAACTGGCCATAAAGACTGATAGTAAAGCAATTACTGCAATTTTCAAATAGCTTTTTTTCATTTTTACTTTAGGTAATTAAATTTATATTTTATCTAAAAAAAGTCTACAATGATAGCAAAATAATGCTTTGTAGTCAATAATTATTTTTCATTTATCGAACCGATAAGAAACAACTGCTAAATTGTGCCTGACTTCAATTCTTAAAATCATGTTGATATAAATATTTCTATTTTTGCAAGGATTGAAATGGCCACCTATGAAAACATACAAACATATCTTTTTCGACCTTGACCGAACCTTATGGGATTTTGAAACAAATACCCTCATTACCCTGGAAGAGATCTTCAGTTATTATGGTTTACAAAAAAAAGGAATTCCTTCTTTTGATGATTTCATCAGCACATACCGCCTGCATAACACCCAATTATGGGGTCTATACAGGCTTAACAAATTGTCAAAAGAAGTTCTTCGTGTGAAACGTTTTGCTGATACTTTACTGGAATATAACATAGCAGACAAGCTGCTCGCGGAGAAGATTGCAGATGATTACCTTGATCAAAGCCCGAGACAAACCAATCTCTTTGAGTATACCCATGAAATACTGACATACCTGAAGCCTCATTATCACCTGCATATCATCACCAATGGTTTTCAGGAAGTGCAGCTGGTAAAGGTAAAAGCCTGCAATATTGATCAATACTTCCAACATATTATCACTTCGGAAAAAGCCTCCTATAAAAAGCCGGACATCAGAATATTCAATTATGCCCTTGCTTTTTGCACTGCACGTCCTGAGGACAGCCTGATGATCGGTGATGATTCAGAAATAGATATCAGGGGGGCACAACAAGCCGAAATAGCTCAGGTGTGGTTTAATCCTGAAAAGCAGCAGTCAGATATTACAGCCACCTATGAAATTCAACACCTGAAAGAATTAGAGGATCTATTGTAGCACGTCCTTTTTCCTTTGATCAAGTCTTGCCAGTACACTGGTTCCTGCCTTCACTTTCTGATTTAACTTAACCTGAATAGTTGCTTCTAAAGGTAAATACAGGTCAACTCGTGAACCAAATTTAATAAATCCAACCTCTTCTCCCTGTTGAATCATCTGGCCTTCATTTACATAGCATACAATTCTCCTGGCAACAGCACCTGCTATCTGTTTCATTAAAACAGTACAATGATCATTCTCAATAAGGAGACTGTTTCTTTCATTCAGGATCGATGATTTCGGGTGAAAAGCTACCATATGTTTGCCCGGTTTATAGTCGAGGGCAATTAACTTACCTGATAATGGTGCCCTGTTCACATGAGGTACATAGGGAGACATAAAAACAGACAACAAGATTCTTTTTCCATGAAAGAATTCCGTCTCTTCTACCTCCTCTATCACCACAATTTTCCCATCAGCCGGACTAATACAATGCATCTCACTTAAATTGAGTTTACGCTTGGGAGACCTGAAAAACAGAATAAAGTAGGTGAATAAATATATCATGCCTGCATATACAAAAAAATGAAAAACGCTTTGTACAGGAAAGAGCAAGTTCAGGATTATCCCAATCAATATAATTACAGCGTAAGCTGCAAATATAAAAGGAAAGGCCTCTCTGTGGAATTTTATCGGCATACTAAATTTAAATATGTATAAATAATTGGCACAGCAAAAAGAAGTCCATCAAATCGATCCAAAATACCTCCGTGGCCTGGCAGCAATATGCCGCTGTCTTTTACCCCGGCATTGCGTTTCAGGACTGACTCTGTTAAATCCCCTAAAGTTCCGGCCAGAACAGTAATCAGGGCAATTATAAACCATTGAATTAAGGTAAAACCAGCAAACAACATTGAATTGATCCATGCAATCAGGGCAGTCAGTAAAAACCCGCCCAGCATACCCTCAATTGTTTTCCCGGGAGAAATATGTTCAGCCAGCTTGTGTTTTCCAATGAATAATCCTGTGAGATAGGCAAAAGTATCATTGCTCCATATGAGGAATACAATTCCTAATAAGACTTCCCTGCCTTCAATCTGAGAATTCCTATAATCCTCTAAACGAACAAAGCCGATTAAAACAAAAGGCAAAACAATGTATGCCAATCCGGCCAGGCTCCAGACCGTATACCCAAAATCCCATTTCTTCAGGAAAACTGCCGGAAGAAACAGTATAAAAACCAATGGTATCAATAAAATCATCCATTTTTCCCCCAGCACATCAAGTTTAATACTTACCAGCAATACATACATCAATACATAAACCAGGAGTATTATAGCTAAGGATAACAGGGAAAGATTTTTACCAGAAAGATTCAGGTATTCATAAGCGGCCAATACGGCAACTGCCAGAAATAAAACGAGTGTAACATATGGATGCAGCCAGATTGCTGCAAGCATATAAATCACAAAAAAAATACTTGTAAACGTGCGCAGAAGAAAATTATTTGCTTTCGGCTTCACTGATGATCTTTCTAGCTTTTTCTTCATTGTCCTTGTGAACATAAAGCTCAACAGGACCTGTTAAAAACGCAGAGTCTTTTTTATTCAGAATAACGCTTGAGATTCCGTTACTTTCTAACACATCTTTAAAAATTTCCATTCTGAACAATGTCGCTCCTGAATATACATTCACCCAGTTTTCATCCATATGACAGTGTTTTTATTCAACAACAAAACTAAGAAAAAACAACATATCCAACGGGATTATTTTTGGTCTTCCAGGAGGAAAAGATAAAGTTCCCTGGGGCCGTGAGCACCCATAACCAGGGTTTTCTCAATATCTGCTGTTCTGGATGGGCCTGAGATTACAGATATCATGGAAGGCCTTTTCCCTTCATACTTTTCTTCAATAGCTTTCCATGCATCTTTAATATCCGGTACCAGGCAGGAACGTTTCGCAATTACCACATGGATTTCGGGATATACATTCAGCCTTCGTCCGCTTTTTCCCGATGATGAAACCATGATACTTCCAGAACGGGCAATCAGAAACTCACAACTGCTAATACCAACTTTCAATCCTTTAAATTTCTCTTCCTTTTCGGCAAACCTGATACCAGCATCTTTCAGAAGGGCTGAAAGCTCCAAATCGGAACAAAACACCTCTTCGTCTGAAAACGCTTGGAGCAGAGAAAACAGGTTTTCTTTCAGTTCCTGTTGGTTACCACAATACACAAATTTACCCGAAAGTTTCGTAAAGGCTTCAGCAAAAATGAGATCCAAGGTATCCTCCGGCATGTTATACACGGAACCTATAAAATCCACTTCAGCAAAGGGATTCTCTGATTTATACAGCAAAGCGTTTCTAATATTCTTCAGGATAGCTTCTTTTCCTGTTACTTCTTTCATGTATATTATTCTTTAGGAGGATCATCCTTGTCGTCTTCCTTATTCACTGAAGTTGCATCTTCCTTCTTAGGTATTTCCTCTTCTTCAGTTTTCTTTTCTTCATCTTTTAAATTATCGGTGAGGATATGTTCTTCATTTTCAAAAGGCCTTTTCCCAAATATTTCTTCAAGGTCCTCGCGGAAGATGACTTCTTTTTCAAGAAGGACATTGGCCAGTATATCCAGTTTCTCCCTGTTATCAAGCAGAATTTGTTTAGCCCTGGCATATGCTTTTTCAACCAATTCATGGATTTCCTCATCGATGATCTCTGCAGTTTTCTCAGAATAAGGTTTCGTAAATGAATACTCTTGCTGCCCGGAAGAATCATAATATGAAATATTTCCAATCTTCTTGTTCAAGCCAAAATAGACCACCATTGCATAAGCTTGCTTGGTAACTTTCTCCAGGTCATTCAATGCACCTGTAGATATCTTTTCAAAGACTATTTCTTCAGCAGCCCGACCACCGAGAGCAGCTGTCATTTCATCATACATTTGTTCTAAGGTAGTTATTTGTCTTTCTTCAGGCAGATACCAGGCAGCACCAAGTGCTTTACCCCGAGGCACAATAGTAACCTTCACCAGGGGATGGGCATGTTCCAGCAACCAACTTACCGAAGCATGTCCCGATTCATGGAAAGCAATCACTTTTTTCTCTTGGGGAGAAATAATCTTATTTCTTTTTTCCAGTCCGCCAATGATCCTGTCAACTGCATCCAGAAAGTCCTGTCTTTCCACAATTTTCTTATTTCTTCGTGCAGCAATCAAAGCGGCTTCATTACACACATTGGCAATATCAGCTCCGCTGAATCCCGGTGTTTGTTTTGCCAGGAAATCGAGCTTAATAACATCGGCAATTTTAATAGGCTTCAGATGCACCTTGAATATGGCTTCTCTTTCTTTAAGGTCGGGTAATTCCACATGTATCTGCCTGTCGAATCGGCCAGCTCTTACAAGTGCCCTGTCGAGGATATCTGCACGGTTAGTTGCTGCCAGGATAATCACTCCCTGGTTACTTCCAAACCCATCCATTTCAGTAAGCAATTGATTCAAGGTATTTTCCCGTTCATCATTGGCACCGGTCATAGGATTTCTTCCCCTTGCTCGTCCAATGGCATCTATTTCATCAATAAAAATGATGCATGGAGCTTTCTCTTTTGCCTGCTTAAACAGGTCCCTGACACGCGAGGCACCCACACCTACAAACATTTCAACAAAATCAGATCCTGAAATAGAAAAGAACGGCACCTTTGCTTCACCGGCTACAGCTTTTGCCAATAAAGTCTTACCTGTTCCCGGAGGGCCAATCAATAATGCTCCCTTTGGTATTTTACCACCAAGCTCGGTGTATTTTTTGGGATTTTTCAGAAAATCAACAATTTCAATTACCTCTGCTTTTGCCTCCTCTAAACCGGCAACATCATCAAAATTAATGTTCACCATTGTGTTTTTATCAAAAAGCTGGGCTTTTGATTTACCGATATTGAATATTTGTCCGCCACCGGCACCGCGCCCCATCATGCGCATCAGAAAAAACCAAATAACCAGAAGAAAAATAATCGGAATGACCCAGCCAAGGACTTCGTTGCCCCAGTTTCTTCTTTTTTCAGGAATAATGGGAACGATCTCCCTGTTCATGATCTTATTCTTTTCCAGTTCTGATTTACCCGTTGTATCCTGGGCATTCAGCTGTTGTTGCACCTCATCAACATCATCGATGAAGTTCTCCACCCGCAATATTTTATGCTTGAAATGCGGTCCTGGTATTGGTTTGGCATCTGCATCATCACCAGGAACCAACTCTCTATATAAGGTATCAGCAAAAATTTTATCTTCCTTAATATAAATCTCTGCTGTTTCTCCATTCACTACCACTACTTTTTCCACATCACGCTGCAAGAGCATACTTTTCAGCTCACTCCAGTTTATTTCTCTTATCTCTCCCTGCCAGTTTAAGAAATAGGAAGTGATAAATAATATCGCCAATACGCCGTATATCCAGTAAAAATTAAATTTTCCCTTATTCTTCTTGGGGTTCTTGTCACCACTCTCAGGGCCGGGTATATTGTTTTTAGGTTGATCTGCCATTATGTCTTAATTATTAAACAACAATAAAAAATTAACGCTCTTCAGGAATTCTTTCAATTTCAGCATCTGCCCATAAATCCTCCAGGTTGTAGAAGCTTCGCATTTCCTGATTAAAAATATGTACTACAACGTCAACATAGTCTAACAAAATCCATTCCGCATTTTGAAATCCTTCCTTGTGCCAGGGCTTCTGCTGCAATGCATTCCGGGTGTTATCAATCACCGCATCTACCAATGCTTCAATCTGGTTTTTTGAAGTTCCATGGCAAATTATAAAATAATCTGCCACAGCCTGTGATATATTCCTTAAATCTATTTTGGTAATCCCTATCCCCTTCTTCTCCTGCATCCCGCCAATAATGATATTGCTTAAATGTGAAGAATCCTCTTTTTCTTTGGCCATTAATTGCTTAAATTTGTACTACAAATGTATAAAATTAAAGTTATTCTCTTTTCATATATTATAAGCGTGTCATTCCCGACCTGATTCTCAAGCACCATGAAAAAACAAGTTATTGGTCATAAAATCATCAAGTTAGACTCAGTAGAATCAACAAACATTTACGGCATAGGTTTATTGAAGGATAAAAAAATTGAAGAAGGCACGGTTATCTTTGCCCGTTCCCAAACACAGGGAAAAGGCCTGAACGGAAACATCTGGGAAAGTGAATCCAACAAAAACATCACTATCAGTGTAATTCTGTACCCCATATTTCTGCCGCCTGAGAAACATTTCTATTTAAATATTATATCAAGTCTGGCTATTGTTGATTATGTCACTGCAAGCATCACATCCTTTCCTGTAGCTATAAAATGGCCTAATGATATTTATATTAACCGCAGTAAGCTTGCGGGTATATTAATAAAAAACGGGGTCAAGGGGAATGAAATCGAATATTCTATACTCGGATTGGGCGTGAACATGAATCAAATGGAGTTTCGCAGCAATGCACCCAATCCTATCTCCCTGAAAAGCATCACCCTGAAACATTATGATCTTGAAAAAAGCTTGAAGGAACTCTGCATATATCTGGATAAACGTTACCAGCAATTAAAAGAACAACGATTTAATGATTTAATGCATGCCTATCGGGATGCCCTGCTATTTTTCAATAAAAAAGGAAAATACATCTACAAGAATGCGCTCATATATGCTACGATTATTAATGTAGAAGAGGATGGCATCTTGGTATTGAAAGACGAAGAAGGCAGAGATCTACGCTGTGATTTCAAAGAAATAGAATACCTGTTCAATTGATGTTATTTGAAAAATCAGGTTTTTCGGCAACTTCTTTAAGTTTATCATTCAGCATATTAATAAAATTCTCCAGGGGAGTTTTAGCCATCATCTGAAGCATGGGATTCAGCTTGGCGTGCATTTCCATAGAGGTATCACATGTATCTGCATTATTTTCAAGAAAAAATACCGACAGTGTAAAGGGAAAAGGAGCATCTTCACCAGCCTCCATTAGTATATATTCATGCGGTTTCTTTTCCTTTATGACCATGCTCAGCTTTGCCATTCCCTTAATCTCAAAGGAACAGGAATCACCATCCGACTGCCAGTTTGTAACCTGTTCGGGCATTAGTTTTTCAAAATTGTCGAAATTCACCAAAAAATCATATACCTGTTCCCGCGAACGATGGATTTCTAACTGCCTGCTTTTGATCTGAGTCATTTTCCTGTATAGTTTTGTTCCCATTTATCAGGATCCAACCTCCATTCAGTAAGGGACTGTATATCATCTTCTTTAACATACTGCCCTTCAACAGCTGTTTGGATCAGGGTATCATAATTCGTAAGAGTGACAAGGGATATTCCTGCTTTTTTGAAATTTTCTTCTGCAACTTTAAGGCCGTAAGAAAATATCGCCAGCATACTTTTCACCTCACAGCCCGCTTCTTTCAGCACATTAACAGCACGTAAGCTGCTACCACCCGTAGAAACCAGGTCTTCCACAACCAATACCGACTGCCCGGATTCGGCTACCCCTTCAATGGAATTTTCCAGTCCATGCTTTTTCGGGGATGACCTTACATACACAAATGGGATCCCAAAATCCTGTGCTATCAGTATTCCATGAGGTATTCCTGCTGTTGCCACACCGGCAATTACTTCCGGAACACCAAACTCTTCATTGATGATTTTAACGAATTCCTGGCGTATGTATGTCCTGATCTTAGGATATGATAAGGTTTTTCTGTTATCGCAATAAATAGGTGATCTTTTTCCCGATGACCATGTAAACGGATTAGCAATATCCAATTTAATTGCTTTTATTTGTAATAAATAATCAGAAATTACCCTTGCTGTATCTTCACTTGTTTTCATGAGGCAAAAGTATAAAGTTTTTATTAACGACAAGTCAGTAGCAATTATTAAAAATATTAAAAATTGTACTGATAAGAATAATAATTATCACAAGTACAAATCCGCTCCCAAACTTAAGAAAGCCATACGCAGGTTCATCCGGGAAAGCAAAAAAAACAACCTCTTCGTATTGAGTAACAGCCATCCCCGCAAAAAGATATTCAGGGAACTCACTGCAAAGTACGAACAGTTGGAAGCTGCAGGTGGTATGGTAATCAATGAAAACGATGAGTTATTATTTATTTTCCGTCGGGGGAAATGGGATTTACCAAAAGGGAAAGTTGATAAAGGGGAAGAAATCCGAGACGCAGCCCTCAGGGAGGTTATGGAAGAAACGGGACTGACAAAAGTAAAAATAAAAGGAAAAGCCAAAGAAACCTACCATACATATCAGCTTCAAAAAAAGGAGGTATTAAAGAAGACCTATTGGTTTTTCATGCATGCAAAGAAAGGCCAAAAACTACTTCCGCAGAAAGAGGAGGATATTACAGAGGTGAAGTGGATAAAACTGGAAAACATGGATGATATACTGAAGCATTGTTACCGCTCCATAAGAGAGCTAATCATAGAATCCGGGCTAGGGCAATGATTCATTGCAGGTAAAAAAGCTGAAGTGCACACTTCCGTATTTCCTCACTTCCAAAAATCTTTTGTTTTCCCTAAAATTGATAGTTCCGGGATGCTCCAGAATAAAAATGCCTCTTTCAGTCAACAAGCCTGCATTTGCTATCATGACCGGTAATTCTTCCAGCCAATGAAGTTGATATGGCGGATCAGCGAAAATAACATCAAATCTTTCCTGTATACCTGACATGCGCTTTTTAATATCAGCCCTAATAACTTCAATGGCTTCAAATCCTAATTTTTCGGAGGTATTCTTTATAAACCGGCAGCATGCATGATTCACCTCCACAGCAAGAATTCTGCGTGCCCCCCTTGATGCAAACTCGTACGAGAGGCTTCCGGTTCCGGCAAAAAGATCCAGTACGCTCACATTGCTCAGATCTATGCGGTTAGTAAGAATGTTAAACAAGCTTTCTTTGGCTAAGTCAGTTGTTGGCCTGACAGGCAGTTTAGAAGGCGGATGTATCCTCCTTCCTTTATGACTTCCGCTTATAATTCGCAAAGTGGACTATTTAATAAACTATAATAATAATGTTTGGGCTTGTTAATGGAATTCAAAAATTCCTTTGCTATTAATCCAATACTTCCGAAATGAATCTTTTTTACATACTGGGTAAGTAATTCCAATTCCGGAGAATTTTCCTCAATTTTGCCACAAACTACAGGTTCACAAGCAGTAGGAATAATATTTAATTGCTGAAGAACATTCAGAAAAAAATACAACATATCATTCGGGCTTAGACAATGAAAACTATTCATAAACCTTAGTTGTTTACGTTCCAGCAACAGCATATCAAAGCAATTTTCCCGAAAAGATAAGAACAGCTTATATCTGCCGGAACTAAAATCCATGCCCTTATCCGAAATCGCCAACAATAATGATGTATGATGAGATATCCTACAATCCGGCAAAGAGGACTGAAGTAAAGATTTCAATCCGGCAACGGAAGAGAACAGCACATAGGCATCAAAAGCAGTACAAAAATCAACCTGAACTTCTTCGTTATCGTTTAATTCATGATTAAAAGAAAGGTATTGGCCCTTCCGGGTAATATCAAATAAATTTGATGGGACCAATGTATATTTCATATCCTCAATATAGACAGCTGTTTTTTGGAATGGCTGTAAAAAGACCGGAAGATCAGCGAGCAGGGCTTTCACTTCAAAAAGATATTCTCCTGATGACATGGGATAGCTTGCAGCATTCATCTGATATTCCTGGAATAACAGTAGCTGCCTGGGCTGAGGCCCGGTAACAATGTAACTAAGGGATGTTTCACTAAGAACAATGCTCAAACATGCTGATCTAACCTGCTGAACAGCTTTTGAACTCAACTTTTTCCCGGAGAAATCTAAAGTAAAGGTCGGATGATTATATGTATGTATACATCGGTTAGTACCCGGCATATGGTATGGGTTTAATTACTCCCAGTTTCCATCCGTGCTCGGCTCAGAAAGGCTTCCCATTTCAATATCCTTCACATAGTCACGGTTGATAAAGTCTTCATCAAGCCCTTTTAGGTATTGTTCTTTCTTAGCCAGCAGGTATATAACCGGCACCAGAACCTGTCCCTTTTCAATATGACCGGTCTCAATTTGAAATTTCTCTCCTTCAGAAAATGGGATAAAGGGTAACTTCTCCAGTTTAAAATTTTCAACCTTACCAAACAGCGAATCATATGCACTGACATAGGTTGTATCAAATGTCAGATAACCTTCTTCAATCTGTCTGGATACAGGCATTTCAGATAATGAATCAGGCAAGGTGCTCAATTTGGCAACCAGGGGCAATCTTCCGTCCCGGACAAACAACATTAGTGTATCAAAGTTTGCCGTATAATCACCAAATACATCTTTGTATGCTAATTCAGCTGTACGTATGGCTTCCAGTCTTTTTATCACAACCGCCTTGCGTTTATCCATTTCAGCGTTAAAACGCACTGGCTTCATGATACTCAGATAAACCATAATTGCAAGTAAAAGAATACCTAAAGATAAAACTACCTGAACAGGAATCTTTAATTTAGGATAGCGAGGAATATAAAATGCAAGAAGAACAAGGAGGGCAACTAAGACCAAGATCAGGATAACGTAAAGTGCCATATATAAATAATTTAAAGGTTTTTATAAGGATTGACTATCTGCAAATTTAAAATTTTTTTTATTCAAAATATATTTTGAACCTGTATTTAATGTTTTTTTAAGGGAACGGTTCTTTAAACAGAATTATTGACATGTGAAAGCGGCATCTATGAAATAGGATTTACGGATGAGGGATTTAGGGTAATTAAAAATTATTTCGATTGTAAACAATACTTCACCGATTCACTCTGGGAATTGAAAAATTAAGGTTATACTGCATATAAGAATGAGAATTCTCAGAGTATATGCATCTTTTCCAGAATCTGCCTGCTGCGCTTCAGGTAACCAGAAAAAATACCCTTTCGTTTATACCCAGCCTTTTCGTTATGGATTTCAACAACCACGTGCTTTATTTCGGCATCTTCAGGACCTTTCTGGCACCATGCAAGAAATTTTTTTAGGTTATCTTCATCACCAGTAGCTTCAAAAAAAATAGTATCCATGAAAAACTTCTCAAAATTCGCATTAATATCGCATTTGGCAGCCATCCACATGCAGTAAAAATTAAAAGCAACAGGATTAAAACTACCGCTAACAGCTATATGAAGATTCTTACTCATCAATTTTCGTTGTTTAGTCAGTATTATTAAGTATTGACCAAAAACGAAAAGTAACCTCTGTGTTTCATTATTTTTAGAAAGGAAAGGCTATTCTGCCACCAGAAATTTAAAATTATGGGTGTATCCTTCTGTCTTCAATGAAATAACATATAATCCGGGAGTATAAGGTTGTACGGCAAGGGTTAAGCGATTCCGTCCCTTTTGCCTCATACCGATGTCCCCGGCTGCAACTTGCTTACCGGAATGATCATAGATAAAATAGGATATTGATTTTGATGCTGACAGATAAAAATCCAAACAAACCGATTTACTTGCAGGATTCGGATAGGGAGGCAAAAAGTGATCCCCTGAAGTGCTTTGAAGGTTTTCAGAAACAGAATTTGTATTAAAAAATTTACTTTCAGCCAGGTCTGCCATTTGCTGTAATTCTGCCAGGTGGTCACCTGCCACCAGGGCAAAAGCAATCTTTGCTGTATCTCCGGGCTGGAGATTATATGGCCCCACATTCATTTGATTCAGAACATTGTTGCCATCACCTGAAAAGCCAGCAGAATCACGCACTTCGTTTCCCCTGAGGATTTCATATTTTTCATAATCAGTATATCCGTCAGAAAGATTTATGCTTCCGTCAGCTCCGTTAAAATCAAAGGCATAATGTGTGCCTCCATTTCCGTCCAGAAGTTTTATTCCAACATATAAACTTAGTATTTCATTTGTGTAAGAATACCCCAGTTGCCTGGCATGATCATAAGAAGCATGGTTCTTTGCCCAATTTGCAATATCCCAATCAGTAATTAATCCGGCATATAAGTCGTTCAGGGTATTCAATCCGTCATTGATAATCTCGTATTCATATATAACAAACTGATCCTCTCCCTGGTTGTCCCATGCATATGCATGATGAACAACATTTACATTTAATTTACTTATTCCTGCGCTGTCGTCATTGAAAACACCCTGAACATCATGATCGGAGAATACCGGTGGAGATACTTTTTGAGCCGGGACAACAGACATAAAATCGTTATTATATTCTGCGCTGGCATTAAAAGTATTATCGGAAACCCTCAGACTGGAAACACCTATTAACAATCCCCCGTTAAAAAGTACAGACTGGCCATTATTATTATATACGAATCCCAGTCCTTTGGTATTTAAATAATCATCATAACCCAGTCTTCCTTTGCTGGTTATCGTTGTTTTTAAACGGGGAGTGATAATATCTACGAGGTCATTAGTGAATTCTGCTTTAAAATATTGATGGGCAGAATATGAATATGCCGAATACTCAAGTTTAAAATATATGCTTTGATTGGGCGGAATATCTGCAATCACCCTGAAGTAAAACTTTTGGGATGCATTGCTTACAGCACTTCCTCCGTTTATCAACGGAAAGTTTGCAGTATTATTTAGGGGCAGCAAGTAGTTGGAAAGGCAAGAAATATTTACTGACAGTGAGTTCACCGCAAAAAGGTGGTTAAAAAAATCACCGTTTATGGAAATGGTATCCCCGTTCAACGCCATTCCTCCGTTATTATCCATAACTGTATAATTCATAAACTCAATTGAAGGCAAGCTTGTATCAGACAGGGCATTAAAGATATTTAACCGGCCACTGCCCAGCAGTCCGTTATAGGCCGAATTCGCTGTTATAGTATCAATATCATCAGCAGACACCTTGAGCTTTTCACCAATTTGAAGGGCATCATAACCCGGGAAATAGGATCGCAAAAGAGCTGCAGCACCTCCTGTAATAGATGCGGCCATTGAAGTGCCACTGGAAAACAGGTAGTTTCCGTTATTCCATGTCGAATACACGGAATCAGCCGGAGCAACCAAATCAAGATAATATCCGTAATTAGACAGTCCTGATTTCTCATCATATTTGTTTGACCCTCCAACACTCAACACATATTTATTGGATGCCGGATAAAAAATGCCGTCATCATTATCGTTTCCGGCAGCCGCCACTAAAAGGACATCCCTGTTAATGGTGGCATAATCAATAATATCCTGCCCGTATTGGCCTTTACCATAAATGCTTCCCCATGCACAAACAATCACATCACATCCATGGTCAGCTGCATACACTATCCCTTCATAAGCATAAATATAATGTCCGTATTCATTATCAATTTTTACCGGTAAATACTTACAATGAAAACCCGTACCAGATATTCCCACCGCATTGTCCGTTCGGGCAGAGGCAAGACCGGACATATGAATTCCATGCAAATCAGCAAAAGCATTAGGGTCATTATCACCCATACCTAAATCCCACCCCATATAATTATCAACATATCCGTCATTATCGTTATCCAGAGAATCAATAGGATCATAAAAATTGTAATAGATATTGTCCTTCAGATCCGGATGGTCTGTATCCGTACCGGAATCAACATTTCCAACAACAACCGAGCTGTCTCCCCTATGGAGATCCCAGGCATCGAAGGCTCTGATACGCTCAAGGTAATACCGCTTCATTGGCAACAGCGTATCGGCATTAGCAGGATCATTTGGAATATAGAGGGGTTTCGGAATAATATGTGGTTCAGCATACTGCAATACCCCGCTTGCCATTAAACGTTTCATGACAATTGAAACATGCACATCTGCCTCATAATGAACCTCATATATCAAAGATAAATCCGCAAAAACAAAGCCCTTGCTGTTGTATCTTTTTTCAGGTTGCTGTTGCCCCGGAAACTTCTTTTGAATCCTGTCCACTTCCAGTTCAGCAAAAATAGCATCCAATGCAGGAATTTCCAATCCCTGCATACTGCATAAGTCTCGATACTCTTCTTTTACTTTAATAATAAGTGTATTTTCCATGTAATCAGAAGAGGATATACCCTCAGGCCACTCATAACCAACTGATTGACCACTGGAAATTGATAAAAACAGAAAACAGCCTGTTGTAAGGGTCAAGACAAAACGCAGAATTTTTCTCATGTGGATCATTGTATTCTTTTACAATTATGTACGTATAATAAGAAAATGAGCTTTTAAAAAACTCCTTGAATTAAACAAAGATAATAAAGAGGTTTCAGGAAATGAATAAGAATTATGAATAAAATATTTTGATTAAAAAATGGAATAATCGGGAATGGAATCCACGTATTCATAAGTAAGGTTATTATAATCAATACGGCAACAATAATGATCCATGCCATTACTTACAACCAGGTATTTCACATTGAGCACCATGTTATACCTTACAACCTGGTCAAACGTTTTCTGACTAATTCTGATCGTAGGAGCCTTGCATTCAATGATCATTGCCGGTTTATGCTTACGATTGTATACCACCAGATCGCAACGACGCAGAAGCTGGTTGAAAACAATTTTTTTTTCAATAGCAATAAGTGTTTCAGGCACATGCTTTTCATTTACCAGGTGATGAATAAAATGCTGCCTGACCCATTCTTCAGGTGTCAATACAACATACTTTCTCCTGATAACATCAAAAATCATTTTCTGACCTGAATGCATTTGAGTAGTGAAAGTATATTCCGGAAAATTCAGTTGAAGCATAGAGCCTGCATTTGACGTAAATATATAAATATTAGAAATTATCCACTATTTTTGAAGAAGATTTGTTTTAGAAACATGAAGGCCGTAACATATGAAGTACGAACAAATACTTAAGGATTTAAAAAACAAGATCTATCACCCCCTGTATTTCCTGAGTGGAGAGGAAAGTTATTTTATTGACAGCATTGCTGACTTCATACGGGAGAATGTGCTGGAAGAAACAGAAAAAGAATTCAACCAGGCCATATATTATGGCAAAGACAGCCAGGTTGAGCATATAATTGATCATGCCCGACGCTTTCCGATGATGTCTGATTACCAGGTTATCATTGTAAAAGAAGCACAGGACCTGAATGGCTTGGAACAAATGGAAGAATATGCTGCCAAGCCTTTAAAATCTACCATATTGGTCTTTTGCTTTAAACATAAAAAGTTCGACAAACGCAAAAAGCTGGCAAAGAATCTTCAAAAGAACGGCATATACTTTGAGTCTAAAAAACTCTATGATAACCAGGTTCCCGACTGGATCAACAATCACGTATCCCGGAAAGGCTATACAATCTCCATTAAGGCAAGTCTTTTGCTTTCAGAGTATTTAGGATCAGACCTATCCAAAATAATAAACGAACTGGAGAAACTTTTCATCAATCTGACAGAAGCCACCGAAATAACGACCCAACATATAGAAGAACACATAGGAATCAGCAAAGAGTTTAATGTTTTTGAGCTTCAGAAGGCACTGGGGGCAAAAGACAGCCAAAAGTCCATGCAAATCACCTTGTATTTTGCCGCAAATCAAAAAGACCATTCTATTGTGATGCTTACAGCTGTTTTGTATAAATTCTTTAGTAAACTTATGATCTATCATCTATTAAAAGACAAATCAAAAAGCAATGTTACTGCAAGCCTGGGTATACATCCCTTCTTTATGAATGACTATGTAAAAGCTGCCTCAAATTATCCCCTGAAAAAACTGGAAAGTATTATTTCAATTTTTCGTGAATATGACCTGCGAAGCAAGGGTGTAAACAATGCTTCAACAACCCATGGTGAACTGCTCAAAGAACTTATCTACAAAATACTTAACACATAATCCGAAATAAACCCGGAAACTTTATGGTGGTACTTGCCTGTCAGCATATTCTTGACTATATTTGTTTTGCAAAGTAACATCAACAATGCCGGGATAAAATCCGTAAACATGTTAAATCAAATTAATTGAAATGGAGAAGCAACAATTCAAAGCCATTGAGATATTGCTAGTTGAGGATAATCCCAATGATATCGAGTTAGCCCTCAGGGCCTTTGAGAAGCATAATCTAATAAACAAAGTTCATGTTGTCAGAGACGGAGAAGAAGCCTTAGCATTTATTTTCGGGCAGGGAGATTACAAAGATCGTGATGTTAACATACAACCCAAAGTTATATTGCTGGATTTAAAACTGCCAAAAATAAACGGACTTGAGGTTCTGGCTGAACTAAAAAAGAACCCAAAAACTCAAACCATACCCGTTGCTGTCCTTACCACCTCCCGGGAAGATAAGGATATCATTGAAAGCTATAAATTAGGTGTCAACAGCTATATAGTTAAGCCTGTTGATTTCAATAAATTTGTTAAAGCCGTGTCCGATATTGGCCTTTACTGGTTGTTGCTCAATGAGCTTCCGGATTAAACATCATCACCATAGCTGCCAAACTCATTCGGATTTTCAAAGGTTCAGAAAAATATTTTCCTTTACTGATTCAATTCATCCGGCTCCTGATTTGTTTCAATAAATTCAGGATTACTACCTTTTAATACTCTTAGTAATCAGATAATGATTATTTTTGTCACAATTTTTTTCACGATTTCAAATATATCTACTGTTTTGAGAAAACTACACTATTTAAACTTAATTGTATCAGTCATTCTTTTGTCACATACAGCCACAGCGCAGAATACATGTACTGTCAGGGGATTTGTTTATGAAGAAGAAACCGGTGAACCGGTGATATTTACCAATGTATTTTTTGTCGGAACATCCATTGGAGCAGCCACGGATGAAAACGGGTATTTCAATATTTCAAGAATAAAACCCGGTACATATACCCTGATGGTCACTGCTATAGGATATGACACCCTTAGCATGGACGTAAGCGTTGAATCAGGCGACATTATTACACAAAAACTGTTTTTAAAAGAATCCAGTGTAGACCTTGCTATTTTTAATGTCACAGCTGAAAGACAGGAACGAAAAACAGAGACGCTGATATCGGTAAATACCATTACACCTAAACAAATAAAAATGATACCCTCTTACGGTGGCATCAGTGATTTAGCTCAATATTTACAAGTTCTCCCGGGAGTTATTCATACCGGAGACCAGGGTGGCCAGTTATACATAAGGGGAGGATCCCCCATACAAAATAAAGTCATACTGGACGGAATGGTCATCTACAACCCCTTTCATTCCATCGGTTTGTTTTCAGTTTTTGATACCGATATTTTGCGGAACGCAGAAATTTTCACCGGGGGTTTTGGAGCTGAATACGGAGGTAGGATTTCTTCCGTTATGGACCTGACTACAAAAGACGGAAATAAAAAACATCTTTCCGGCAAAGTAAGTGCCAGCACCTTTGGCTCAAAATTCCTGCTTGAAGGGCCCTTTAAAAAGCAATCGGATGAAGGCGGGGGAAGCTCTTCATTTATTTTATCGTATAAGAACTCATACCTTGAACAAAGTTCAAAAACCTTTTACGAATACATTGATACTGCCGGACTACCATTTAACTATTCCGATTTCTATGGTAAAATTAGTTTTAACGGAGACAATGGAAGCAAGATAAATTTCTTTGGATTTAATTTCAACGATGCAGTCACTTATAAAGCCATTAATACATTTCGCTGGCATTCCCTCGGTGGTGGCAGCAACTTCGTTATTATCCCCGGAAAATCCCCTGTGCTGTTTGAAGGGCACTTTGCATACTCCGATTACAAAATCACCATGGAAGACGAATCCAACACATTAAGAAGCAGCCAGATAGGCGGATTTAACCTGGGGTTGAACTTCACATATTTCCTGGGAAACGATAACGTTAAGTATGGCATTGAGCTTTCGGGGTTTAAAACCGATTTCAACTTTATTAATTCGGTTAACAGGTCTATTGAACAAAAAGAGAATACTACAGAATTAGCCGGATTTGTTAAATATAAATGGGCGGTTGGAAAAACAAACAAAGTGCTTATTGAGCCCAGTTTCAGGATACAATATTACGCCTCCCTTTCTGAGTTTTCTCCGGAACCACGGATTGCCATGAAGGTCAATGCTACCGACAGGCTCAGATTAAAATTCGCTGCCGGCATGTATTCACAAAACCTGATCAGTGCCAATTCCGACAGGGATGTGGTGAATTTGTTTTATGGCTTCCTTTCCGGTACAGACAACTTACAGGATGAATTTGACGGTGAAGAAGTAAGCTCCTTCTTACAGAAAGCTCAACATTTAATCGCTGGTGTGGAATTTGACCTTACGAAACAGGTAACCATTAATATTGAAGCGTATCATAAGAACTTTTCTCAATTAACCAATATCAACAGGAATAAAATATTTGACGATAACGACCTCTATTACGATAAGCCGGATTACGTAAAGAAGGATTTTATAGTTGAGAACGGTTATGCACAAGGGCTGGATGTTTCTCTTAAATATGATTACAGAAGAATTTACCTCTGGGCTGTATATTCTCTCGGATATGTTCATCGGTATGATGGCGTAATAGAATATGTACCTCATTATGACAGGCGGCATAATATTAACCTCGTTGGATCCTACACTCTGGGCAAAAATTATGGATGGGAGATCAATATCCGCTGGAACTTTGGTTCGGGATTTCCATTCACACAAACCCAGGGGTTTTATGGTAAAATTGTTTTTGAAGACGGTATCTTTACAGACTATACAAGAACAAACGAAAACCTTGGAATACAATATGCCTCGCTAAATGACGGACGGCTTCCCACATACCATCGCCTGGATTTTACCCTCAAGAAAAAATTTTACCTCAGTGAAAGCATTGAAGGTGAAGCGGTTTTTTCAGTAACAAATCTTTATGACAGGGAAAACATTTTCTATATAGATCGTGTTGCTAATGATATTATCTATCAATTGCCCTTAATGCCCAGTTTAGGTATTAATTTGTCATTTTAAAATGCCCTGAGTAAGTTCAATTAATGCATGAGTTTCTGAATGATATCTTCGATACGTATACCTTCAGCTTCAGCTTTGTAATTCCTTACCAGGCGATGGCGTAATACGGCATTGGCAACAGCCTTTACATCCTCAATATCCGGACTGTATTTTCCGTTTATCGCACCATGGCATTTTGCACCAATCAACAGGTATTGCGACGCTCGAGGCCCTGCTCCCCATGAAAGATATTTGTTGACCCATTCATGCGCAGACTCCGTTCCTGGTCGGCTTTGAGATACCAGATTTACAGCATAATGATACACATTATCAGCAACGGGGATTTTTCGGATCAGGTGTTGAAAATAAACAATCTCTTCTGCGGTAAGGATCATGTCAATGTCTACTTCCTTATCAACAGTCGTACTTTTAACGATATTCACTTCTTCTTCGAAGCTGGGATAATCAAGAAGTATATTAAACATAAAGCGGTCGAGCTGGGCCTCGGGTAAAGGATAGGTACCCTCTTGTTCAATAGGATTCTGTGTAGCAAGAACAAAGAAGGGTTCTGTCAGGGTATAGGTATTTCCGGCAACTGTCACTGCTTTTTCCTGCATCGCCTCCAATAATGCTGATTGTGTTTTGGGAGGGGTACGGTTTATCTCATCGGCAAGAATTACATTGGCAAATACAGGCCCTTTCACAAAGCGAAACTGCCTGCTTTCGTCCAAGATCTCTGTTCCTATGATGTCTGAAGGCATCAGGTCCGGTGTAAACTGTATCCGATGAAACTTCAGTCCCAGTGCCCTTGAAATGGTTGTAACCATTAAGGTCTTGGCAAGACCGGGAACACCAACCAGCAAGCCGTGGCCCCGGCTAAAAATGCTAATAATGATTCCCTTTAGGACATCCTCCTGCCCAATGATAATTTTAGAAACTTCTTGTTGTAATGTATTAAATTTCTCTACAAAAGCATCAACGGCTTCAACATCTGATTTATAATGCATAGTAAATTGCTCGGGTTTGAATTATTTATTAAGCCACGCGTATTCAAAATTACATGTTTGGTATTTTTCATTCAGTTTAATAAAAGTCTCATCAATTTTTTCTGCTATCCAATCCTTCATGACTTTGAATTTCTTTTCGTCCAGGGCGGCATTTTGAATTTTATCATAATCTGTTTCCAGATTTGGCTTATGGGGCTCAGTTCTTTTTTTAAGGTACAACATACGATAGGCTTTGCCTCCTTCCGGTGTTTGCATCAATGCGGGCTTCGACATTTCACCTGCTTCAAGTTTATCAACAACGAAAAACACAGAGGGATCAATATCATCAGCAGCAAAAGTGGTAGTCTGGGTCATCGGATTAAGCATAATCCCACCCTTGTTCTTATCTTCTTCCTGAGAAAACAGATCAGCAGCTGTTGCGAAATCCATGGAATCCTTCCTTATCAAACCTGCAATGCTGTCAAGCTTTTCCCTGGATTTCAGAAGTGTTTTAGACGACACTGTTGGTTTTATGAGAATATGTCTTGCATCAACGTATTCTCCTCTTCGGCCAATTAATTGTACTATGTGATAACCTACCCTGGTTTCTATCACTTCAGAAATCTCGTCCGGTTTCAGGCTAAAGGCGGCAGCTTCAAACCCCGGATACATAACCCCCCGGGTGAATGTAGGCAATCTCCCTCCATTCTCAGCAGATCCGGCATCATCTGAATACAATGTTGCCAGGATCTCAAAATTCTCTCCGTCAACCAACCTCTCCCGCAGGTTATTTATCTTAATTATTGCCCGTTCACGCTCCAGTTCTGAAATTGGGGGTTTAATGATGATCTGTGCAATCTCATACTCTGCTTCAATATTGGGCAAACTATCTTTCGGGATATTAATAAAATAGCGTTTCACCTCCGAAGGTGTAATTCCCACACTACCTGTTATTTCCTGTTCCATTCGCTGTTGCAACAATTGGTCACGAATAATTGGCCTGAATTCTTCCTTAAACTCTTCCACCGTTTTTTTGTAGAATTCTTCAAACTTGGCCCTGTCGCCAAATTGCATAATATAATAGCGTAATCTTCTGTCGAGTTCACTTTCAACCATCCCCTCCGTAACCTCAAGGCTATCAACCTCTGCATGATGCAACAGGAGATTTTGCATTAAAAGGTTTTCAATAATTTCACACTTAACGCCAGATTCTGTCCCTAAAATATTTCCCTGCATCCGATACTGCGTGTATTGATTCTCTATGTCTGACAATAATATTATATTACTCCCCACAATAGCCACCGTTTCATCAATTACCTTATCCTGAGATTCTGCCTGCAATACAATTCCCATTGTTAGCAATAAAATAAGATGGTAGGTTAAAGGCCTGGAATTAATTTTTCTAAACATGATTTTTAAACCTTTTCGGATTTGTTTTATTGTGCCCCGGATATCAAAAATACTATTCAACAATTTCAAAGTTGCTGTTCTCCAGAGCATGCTGATACACTTCTTTTTTCATATTATTGATAAGGCTTACTTTCCGCTTATTAATAATGATATTTCGAATATTTTCTCGCTCAAAACTCAGTGGTGACAGACTTTCCTTTATTTTAAAATCATATATATTCATCAAATAGGCATATAAAGAATCTGATGTTTCTATAAACCGGTTGTATTTTAAAAATTGTTCCTGGTTGTATGTCTGGATAGGTATTTCTTTTAACAGGTCGTTAAACAGCAACCAGGAGTGATCATCCAGGTAAAAATTGCTTGCATGTTGAATGCACAGGGCTGCGAGTTTTTCGCGTTCAGATTCTGATTCTGATCTGAGCATCTGCTTAATTGTGTTTATATGTTCAGAATCTTTATTCAACTTCACATAATTCACTCTGAGAATATTATCTTTCAGTACAAAATCATTGGGATGTGCATCATAATATTCGCTGATTTCCTTCAGGCTGACATTGGTATCCAGCTGTTGCCTGATCAATTCAGATTCATAGGTATAAATGATGAGTGAATTTTCATAGGTTTTCAGTTTATCCGCAAAACCCATTTGTTCTTCCGTCAGGTTCTTCTCAGCCTGATGCACCAGTAAACTTGTCCTGATCCAGCCATCAATATATGTCTGAATGATCTTTATACTGTCTTCGGCACTGGTACCTTTAGGCACAATCCCCTCCAGGTCTGACGGATACAAATACTCATCGAACACGCGTGCTACAGCTACCTCATCATTCTTTCGGTTACATGAGGAACAGCAAAACAGCAAGAGAACTATAATGCCTGAAATTAGTCTGTTAGTTATGTTCAAATCGTGTTATTTAATTGATTTTAGAACTTTTTTATTGATCACAACGGTATATTTTTCACGCAATTCATTAATCCATTCTTTTTCCAAAGAATCCTGGTAGTCACTGGTAATGGGGCCACGAGCCTCTTCAAGTGTTTTCATTTCCGGTTTAACAACACCATCTACCCAAGAAAAAACATAGCGTCCTTCAATTTCTTTGATATCCGTGAGGCCTTTCTCCCAGGTAAGTCTGTCAACATATTCATTGGCACCGTGCTCGTATTTACCACCGGTAATAATGAGATCCGGGCCAAGTTTCATATCGGTGGTATCTGCATTGTATTCTTCCAGCAACTTTTCAGTATCTGTAACACTGGTAGATCTGTTGACCTTTTCCCGAATCTCTTTTGCAATACCATCCGTTGCGCAGGAATACTTTACAAGCAACAACCTGTCATCCCACAAATAGTTTTCTTTGTTTTCATCATAAAATGCTTTCAACCCTGTTGTATCTTTTACCGCGCGTGTCCATATTTTATCCTGCATCAGGTTAAACAGTAAAATACCATCATGGTATTCTTTCATTAAGGCTTTGAACTCCGGATACTTCTCTTCCAGTTTACTATCTTCATGCTCAATAAGCTTTTTCTCTATCCAGGCCTCCAATACCCTGTTTACAAAAACGTCTATTTCTTCCGGTGTTCTGTTTGTTTGTCTCTCATGCAAATGAGCTGCAAAATCCTGCTGGCTGAATATTTTATCATTTATCCTGAGCAACATATCGTTCAGGCCAGCTGCTTTTTCTAATTTCCATCCCCTTTGAAAAATGGTGGTATCAACTACAGCAATTAATTGATCCAGTGCCTTTTCATCAAGACTGAATTTATATTCATTTTTCAGTTGATTAATAAACCTTACTTTGCTTTTTTGGGTACGCCTGTCTTTGTTAAGGCTTTGTTTTATTTCTCCTTTCATTTCATCGTAGGTGCCAATCTCTCTGGTATCAACCAGTTTTACAATGTTCCAGCCAAACCGGGTCAGAAAAGGTTTGGAGATACTGCCTTTTCCACTGAGGTTATATATCTGCTCAACAAATTCGGGCACAAGTTTATTCACACCATACCAGGGCAATATACCTCCCTTTGCGGCACTTCCTTTGTCTTCACTGTATTCTTTAGCTAATTCTTCAAATTTTTCTCCCTGCTGAAGACGTGCATATAAATCATTGATAAGTTTTTCCTTTTTCAGGCTATCTTCCGCTTTAGAATCGTTCCTAAGAATTAACAGGATGTACCCCGCCTGGAATTTACCCAGAGCCTGGCGTTTTTCATGTACCTTAAGAAGATGGTATCCCAGGCTTGTTCTGACAGGCATGCTAACTTCACCTTCAGGGGTATTATAAGCAGCTGTTTCAAAGTCATAAAAAGGAATATTAAATACAGTAAAATACCCCAGCTCACCATGGTTTCCCTTATATTCTCTTCCGTTCACCACAGTATCTCTTGCAGATATATCATCAGAAAGGGCTTCGGCGAGGGTGTTAAAATCTTCCCCATTTTCAATCCTATTACGAATTTTCATGATTTTATCATATGCCTTCAGGGTGTCTTCCGGGCTTGCATTTCTTTCCAATTTAACCAACAAATGGCTAAAACGAATATCATATTTCATACGTTCATAAGCCTCTTCCATCAATTTACCCATCATATTCTTATCGGTAAGGTATGGTTGGGCTAATTGCTTGCGGTACCCGGCTAATTCATTTACAAAAGCCTCAGTGGTATCATAGCCCAATTCCTGAGCTTCTCTGACTTTCAGTTTAAAGTTAATGAACAATTCCAGGTATTCCTCCACTGATTCATTTTCATCACCCCTGGTATTGTTTTTATTATAAATATTCAGAAATTCTGATTTGGTCACTTCGTCACCATCAATGGTCATTAACACATCATCGCCTGATTTCTGCGCCATAGACTGCAGGCTTATGCTCAAAAAAAGAATCAGGCAAATAAAAGAAAAAACAATTTGGCTTCGACGGTTTTTCTTTTCGGTGGAATTCAGCATTTTATACGTATTTAAGGTTAAACAATAAATTATCGGCTATAATTCGGAGCTTCCCGGGTAATAGTTACATCGTGGGGGTGACTTTCAGCCACACCGGCAGAGGTAATTTTAACAAAACGTGCTTTTTTAAGTCCGGCGATATCCGGTGAACCAGTATAGCCCATACCTGAGCGAAGCCCGCCAACCAACTGCAATATTACTTCCGACAAAGAGCCCTTATAAGGCACCCTTCCAACGATTCCTTCAGGGACAAGTTTCTTGATATCTTCTTCCATATCCTGAAAGTATCTGTCGCTTGAGCCTTCCTGCATAGCTTCGATGGAACCCATGCCCCGGTATGTTTTAAATTTTCGTCCTTCAAAAATAATGGTTTCACCCGGAGACTCATCCACTCCGGCAAACATCGATCCGGCCATAACACTATCGGCTCCTGCTGCAATGGCTTTTACAATATCTCCGGTATAACGAACACCGCCATCGCCAATAACAGGAATATTATGTTTTCCGGCAAATCTGGCAGCTTCAAAAATCGCGCTAAGCTGAGGTATACCAATACCGGCAATAATCCGAGTAGTACAAATAGATCCGGGGCCTATACCAACTTTAAGGGCATTTGCACCTGCTTCAATCAGGGCTTTTGCAGCTTCTTCCGTAGCAATATTACCAACAACAAGATCAATATCAGGAAAAGCAGATTTTATCTTCACAGAAGCATTCAGGACTGATTTCGTATGGCCATGTGCTGTATCAATAACAATGGCATCTACCTCCTCATTTATCAGTGCCTGCACCCTGTCGAGCATATTTGGAGTAATCCCTACGCTGGCAGCAACCCGCAAGCGGCCTTTTTCATCTTTACATGCATAGGGTTTTGCTTTTATTTTGATAATGTCTTTATACGTAATCAAACCTACCAGTTTATTCTGCTTATCAACCACCGGAATTTTCTCGATCTTATACTTTTGAAGGATAGCCTGTGCTTTCTCAAAATCTGTAAATTCATTCGTTGTAATTACTTTTCTGGTCATGATTTCTGACACCGGCTGTTTCATGTTCAGATTAAACCTTAAATCCCTGTTCGTTACAATCCCTACCAGGATATTTTCGTTGTTCACCACAGGGATCCCTCCAATATGGTATTCTTCCATGATCTTCAGGGCATCTTTTACCAAAGCTTTTTCATTAAGAGTGATCGGTTCAATGATCATTCCGCTTTCGGCCCGTTTAACTTTCTTCACTTCATTTGCCTGCTTCTCAATGGTCATGTTCTTATGCAACACACCAATACCCCCCTCCTGAGCAATTGCAATAGCCATATTGGATTCGGTAACTGTATCCATTGCAGCTGTTACTATCGGAATATTCAGTTTTATGTTGTTCGTAAAATAGGTGGAGGTATCAACTTCTCTTGGCAAAACCTCTGAATAAGATGGCACCAGTAGCACATCATCATATGTCAACCCCTCACCCATTACTTTATTGGAATTTATAAGCATTTCTCAGAATTTTGATGCAAATGTATGAAAAATAGCTAAACAAGGCCTTAAAAAAGCACAGAGCTGTTACATGAAAAAGGCGGGCAAAACCCGCCTTTTAAATCCTAATTATGAATGATTTATCTTACTTAACAACAGTAACTGTTCCTCTCTTTTCGAAATAGTCTCCTGTTGCTGTTTTAAATCTCACATAGTATACATAAACACCAGCCGGAACAAATTCTCCTTCGTATTTACCATCCCATCCGTGTTCCTGACCCGGGATATCTGCTTCATAAATTAGTTCACCCCAGCGGTTATAGATTTTAAACACATAATCTTCAGATTTTACAAACACGGCAACCGGATAGAATACGTTGTTATATCCTTTCGGTGAAAAAGCATTTGGTATAAATACCCTGGGAGGTTGTTCCACACAAGCTGTGTTTGAGATACTCACTTCCTGGAAGAAGTATTCATTACCCGGACCCTCAAGGGCTTCGATATAATAACAGAACTTACCCCCTGTTTCTGCATAATTGGTTATATCATCAATATACTCATTTCCACCCAGTGAAGGAGGTTGATTTGCCAATGGTATGGGATCCCAGGCATCATCAATGGCCCTGTAGATATTAAAGCTTGCAAGCCCACCATACCAGTGGGTATAATTGTTCCAGATTATCCTGTTGGTAAAGTTATCGATAGCACCTGCTTCAAGAAGTATACTTCTTGCTTCATTTGATTCCAGAACTTCTACTCCGCAGCTATCAATAACTGTAACTTTATACCAGTAGCTGTTATCGTGGACATACACATCATAATCATCGTATTCAATATAATCAACTGTTGTTGGAGCTGTGGGTGCAATCGTGGTAAGTAACTGATACAGTTGGGTAGCTGTATCTCTTGATCTCCATATTCTGTATTCCTTTACCCATGCAGCTGTATCCACATGAATTCTGAGGTTGACATGATCATTATTTGCAATGGTTGCGTAGCGGATATAAACGAATTCCGGTTGTCCCGGTTGATGAGCTATTTCACAAGCCACATTG
This sequence comes from uncultured Lentimicrobiaceae bacterium, assembly GCA_964654725.1. Lineage (GTDB taxonomy): Bacteria > Bacteroidota > Bacteroidia > Bacteroidales > CAZZLL01 > CAZZLL01. The sequence goes on from CAZZLL010000007.1 coordinate 70,607, forward strand.
GAAAGGGCTGTTTTCTCCTGCAAGCTGTCATATGCCTGAATAACATAACAATATTGTGCATCTTTTGTCAAACCGCTATGAACAGTTGTTGTATCACCGGGAGCATGTGTAGAAAGCAGGGTCAACGGGCCTCCGTTTTCAGAATAATACACATTATATCCTCCCAATGCAGGTTTCATATTCACATATTCAGTCCAGTTCAGTTCAATCTGATAATCACATACAGCAAGGAATGTTTGCAGGTGTATGGTATTATGGTTTGCACTTAAGACAGAGGTATTATCACAGCTGTCGAAAGCAGCAATTTTATAGGAAATAACCCCTAAGCCTGGATCATTAATCGGGTCTATGTAAGATGTTACAGGAGCATATACTGTATCAATAATGGTCCAAATTCCGGTAACATTCTGATAGATATAATAGCCCAGAGCATCAGGAGAGGCATTTGTTGGCCAACCCAGAACAGCTTTTCCGCTAACCGGATCAACACTTACTGTATCTATAGAAGACAATACCGGAGCTGTTGCATCCTGGAATAAATCCCCAGCCACAGAACTTCTTGAGCTACAGCCGGATGAATCCCATATTTCCACGCGGTAATTAAGAAACTGGTTACACAATGTGATGGTATCCTCATACATGAGCGACTGCGTTGAGTCAATCAGCACAAATGTTCCGGCAGGAAACTCCCGATACACATTAAACCATCCCATGCTTGATGAAGGCATTGGAGTAACAAATTCGTTCCAGTTAAGCATGGCTGTGCCGTTACCGGTATTCACCACATCCATTATCATGGTTCGCACTGTATCACCGGGTTGCGACATAGACGTAGAGTCACAGCCTGAGCGTACGGTCAAATAATAAAAATTCTGCTTATTCTGACCATTTGCACCCACATGGCTGTATGTTGTCGTATTAATACTGACAATACTGTCAAGTTGTGTATAGGTGCCATTAAGGGTATCGGAGTGCCAAATATTGTAACTAAAGAATGCGCTCATGGTATCTACCAGCGGTTCCCAGCTAAGGTTGACATCCCCATTGGGCTGAACATCAACACACTTAATTTCCGGAGCATTGTATGTAGGTTTTGTAAGAACAACAATTGTAACGGTGGCAATGTTAATGGCAGGAGCTGGACAGAAATCATCCATTGTTTTGATTAGGAAGTTATACACGTTGGATGTTGCGCCACAACCAATATTAGTAGCCAGGTGGCTACAATCCGTTTGCCAGTTAAAAGTAGTCTGCACCCCAAACTGACCAATAACCGGAGGTGCCGGTGTAAGGGTGGCACAGGGTGGGTTCAGGCAACCTGCTGTAGTGCTGGTATAATTGGTACCGAACTGCGAGCCTGAAGCAGTAATGGTCATTGTTTGCGGGGTACCGTTTGGCAGGAATTCAAAGTCGGTTCCTGACATCGGGAAACTTACAAAATCCCCGGCATATACGGTATCTTTGTAATCAGTAAACAAGCCTGTAACTGGATTCTGGAAAGGCGGGGTAACGTTAGGTGGGTTGTTGGTACCACAAGCCAGCAATACAATCTGCATCTCCCTGAAAATATCAGCTACTTTAATACCGCATTTGTAGGCTGACACCCTTGTCATGGTAACAAATGCTCCCTGGGTATATGATTCAAAAGAAATTTCCCCGGTAACAGGATCAATGGCAGCAGGAACATTGTTCACATTCTGCGTTGTGCTTGGTAACGGGCTGGTATAGCTATATCCATACTGGTATGGTACGGGGTTATTATTGCCCTGCCAGGGATAATCCCAGGCATATGCCAGAGAATCCAGCTCTGCATCTGTAGCATTGTGATTATAGGTAAACGGATACCCGGTGCAAATAACTGTTAGCGGTATCTCGCTAAACTTAGGTGAGCTGTCAAAGCAGGGATAGGTATTCTGGTTGTTATACGGGTACATATATGCCCTGAGGTACCAGGATGGCTGCCCCTGTACATTAGCTGACGGGTTTCGGCAGCAGCTGTTGGCTGAGAACACCCAACCGGTCGTAGGCGGAACCCCGTTAATCAACACTCCGTTAGGATAATTGGCATCCGAGGTATAATGATGTTCCTGTACAGCTCCCATATTAGCAGCACCATTAGGCATTCCGGGACCGCTGGTCGGACAAATAATGTGAGGAAAAGACGGATTGGTATTACATACCGGTGAAATATCTATCCAGGAAATACGACTAAGCGTCATACTTCCGGCCGGTGATGTAGATGCTAATGTTACAGTAGTACCAAAATTGGCAGCTGAACTGCCATTGGAAGTATAACACTCGCGATAATACTTGAGCTCGAAACGAAAGCGACCGGCTCCCGATCCTGACGATAAGCATTCCCATGTGATCTCCCCACCCATGTAATGGGTAGCGTTCACATCCAGGGAAAAGGTAAACATAATGGCAAAAAATGCCAAGAGAAACTTCCTGATCATTTTATTAGGTTTTTGATGTTTATACATATTCATAGTAGCAAATTTAACAAAATAATATTATAATTTAACGGTGCTTAGCTGCAACTGATTGCCAACGACCAATTCTTTCAAATTTCTTTTACTAAGATACTTTTCAGCTATACGTTTCAGTTCATCCGGACGTACCCATTTGATCTTCTCCAGGTATTCACGGTTGTATTTTTCATCAAATCCAAACATGAGCAATTTCCTGAAATTTTCGGCTATTGCAAAGGCACCGTCCATGGACCGCATAAAAGAACCCATCATATAATTCTTAACCAGGTTCAGTTCCTTTTCTGGTATTTCTTCCTGTATGAGCCGCTCTGTTTCTTTAAATATTTCTTTCAGGGCATCATCGCAAGATTCCGATGCTACTTCAGTGCTGATAAAGAAGTATCCAGCATTCTGATAGCTCATAACCCCTGAACCTATACCATATGAGTAGCCTTTATCTTCCCTGATATTACTCATCAATCGTGATCCGAAATAACCGCCCAAAACAGTATTTAACACCTGCATGGGAGCAAAATCCTCATGCTTTTGCGTAAACAATTTTCGTCCGATACGTATGGCACTCTGAACAAGCGTTGTTTTCTCTATAAATACACTATTTCCGTTAAGTTGTCCATAAGGATCTTCTGGTTTCGCATGTAAACCATCATCCTTTTGTTCAAACCAATCGCTACTTCCAAAGTGTTTCTCCACCAGGCGGATAGTCCTATCATTAAGCTTTCCGGCAACAATCAGCGCACAATAACCTTGCAGGTAATTGTACCTGTGATGGTAAATAAGATCTTTCCGCTGTATACTATCAATATCTTCCTGAAGCAATACCTTCCCATATGGATGATTTTTACCAAATATCAATTCACTGAAGTAGGTACGGGCAAGAAAACCGGGTTTCTGCCTGTTAACTTTTAATTGCTGTGATTGCTTATCCAGGAATATCCTGAGTTCATTATCAGGAAAAGATGGATTCTTTACCACATCTTCGAAGAGGGGTAAAACATTATCCATTTGCTTATTGAGAGCATAGAGGCTGAGGGAAGCAAAATCCCGGCCCGGTGTTGTATCAAGGTAAGCCCCGTGAAAATCGAGCATTTCAGCAATATCTCCGGCAGAAAACTGAGCAGAACCTTCGGTTAGCATTTGATTTGCAGAAGATGCTACAAAAGGTTTTCGCTGATTCCAGGAACCCGCTTTAAATATAAGTTCAATGCGGCTCAGTTCCTGCGAACCGGTATTAATCAAATAAACAGGAATACCATTTGAGAGGGTATATTTCTCCGGGTAAAAAAAGTCAATTTCTTGTATTCCCCGGCTTGGTGGTTGTATTTTTCTGTTAAGTATTTCGCTCATAAGATAATCCTGTTCTTATCTGTATAAATATAACTGGCCACTTAGGGTATGTGATTTCCCCATGGCATCCTCATATCTGATCTGATAGAAATATACACCTGTATTTGCCTGTGTTCCGTTAATATATCCATCCCATCCTATTTCCAGCATATCACTTGTAAATATTACCTGACCGGCACGGGTAACGATTTGTAAATTATAATTATAAATTTCTGTGCCTTTTGGTTTAAATACATCGTTCAATCCATCCCCGTCGGGTGTAAAAGCATTAGGCACAAACAAGGGGGAACAATTAACAACTTCTACCTTAATGCTTCCAACATGAAAGCTTCCGTTGGCATCTGTAACGCTCACATTATAAACAGTGGTTATTTCGGGATTAACAATAAGTGTATCCTCCACTTTTCCGTTACTCCAATGATATGTTGCTCCACCTGCCGCATATATCATTGCTTTTTCTCCTTTACAAATTTTAAGATCTTCAGAATATGAGATGTTGATCACTTCATGAATATCTGTTTGCGGAGCGTTCAATTGATTTTCAGGTTCGGGTGCCTGATCATTGGTATAGCGGTCTGCATTCTCCTTATCTGTCAGGATGTTTGAAGCGGCATCAGGTAAATAAGTATTTTGAATATTTTCCAGGGTGCCGGAAGGAAGCGGCTCTGTTTCTTCGAGGAATTCGTCTGCTGCTTCTTTGGTATTCAGTTTATTTCCTGACGAAGGAGAGTCTTCAGTAATAAAGGTATTTTGAGGCTGCTCCTGTTCAGGGCTGATATCCTCTGCCTCGGGTAAAGAAGCATTTTTTTGGTTTTCATCAGCGGCACGTGTTTCGCTTTTGTGCTGAATAAGCTCAGCATTTTCACTAATAGCGCCTTGCTCCTCAGTTTCACCCGGCCAGATCATCCACACGGCAAGTGTTACAACAGCAACTGCGGCTATCCAGGAAAGAGGCTGTGCATACCAGGGATTCTTAACTGGTTTCAGGGCACCGGATTGCTGTATGGCATTCCAGACCCTTTCGTCAGGTTGCTCGGTATACTTTGAAAAAGCATTCTTAAACAAATTACCTATATTATTCTTATCTTTCATTTTCTTTTAATTTAGCCAGCTTTTTCTGTAATTGTTTTCTGGCCTTTAATAGTTGTGATTTAGATGTATTGGCAGATATATTTAGCATTTCAGCGATTTCTTTATGACTGTATCCATCTACTTCATACAGGTTGAATACGATCCTGTAACCATCCGGCAGGCTTTTAATAATATTGAGTAAATCTTCTCGTTCAAACTGGTCTCCGACTGCTTTGTCATCTTCAATAAACTCTTCCATTTCATTGATATCATCATGATAATAGTGTTTGATGTTACCCCTGTAATAATTCAATGCCGTATTTATGATTACCCTTCTTATCCAACCTTCCAAAGAACCTTTTTCTTTAAATGACCTTAACTTCGTAAACACCCTTATAAATCCTTCCTGCAAAGCATCCTGAGCCTCGTCTCTGTCCCTGAAATACCGCATACAAACGCCCAGCATCAAAGGTGCATATTTTTCATACAATAGCCCTTGCTTCTCCCGGTCTCCCTCCAAACAAGCCTTGACTATTTCCGCATCAGATATCATTAAATCCTTCTTCGTTACCATGAAGACACAATAAATATTTAAAATGGTGTCTGTATTTGAATTTTTTAAGGGACAACCGAATTACTTATAATCATTATACATAAGCAGTTACAATGCTTTCCATAGCGATAAAATACCATCCTGATCCAATCAAAACCATTCGGAAAGAAACACCCGATCAGGAATTTTCTTTAGCATGGTAAAACAGGGTTGTGCAATTATCTGCTTGTAAAACAGCATGTGCCTGTTCCATGATATTCTGTGTATTAACCTGCATATACTTTTCTACTTCTGTGTTAACCAGATCAACATTCTTCAATAATGCGGCATAAGACAATGCCATAGCTTTATCGAGCACACGCATTTGAGAAAAAGCCATAACGGCTTCCGCTTTATTCTTTACTTTTTGCAGTTCTTTTTCCTGAACACCTTTATTTTTAAGGACTTCCACCTGATTTGACAGTGCATTTTCAGCTTCATCCATGGATACACCATCCGATAATTTTCCTGAAAACACCAGCAGGCCTTCATCCAGGTCACCGGTAATATAGGCATTCAATTCAGAAAAAAGGCGTTGTTTTTGTACTAGTTCGGAATAAAATCGGGAGGAACGACCATTCCCCAGGATATCTGTAATGAGGTCGCTTGCATAATAGGCCGGATCATTGCGGCGGCACATATGATATGCTTTGTAAATTGCGTTTGCCGGCACATTGCTATAAAGGTGCTGTGATCTTTCTTCTGTCTGTTTTGGTTCTGCCTGCACTTTTTCCCTCACTGTTTTTCCTGGAGGTATGGAGCCAAACCATTTTTCAGAAAGCCGCAAAGCTTCATCCGGTAAGATATTGCCCGCTACGGTAAGAATAGCATTGCCAGGCACATAAAAGTTTGTATAAAATTCACGGGCATCCTCAAGGCTAAGTTTTTCAATATGGGCCGGATCCTTCCCGATAGTGGGCCATTGGTAGGGATGGACTTTATAAGCCATCGGACGGAGGTTCAGCCATACATCTCCATAGGGCTGATTCAAGTAACGCTGTTTGTACTCTTCAATAACAACGTTTTTCTGTATATCCAGTTTTTTTTCTGAAAACAACAAGGAACACATCCTGTCTGATTCAAGCCAAAAGGCTGTTTCTACATTCTGTACAGGCAAACTCAGGTAATAATTGGTAAAATCATTGTTTGTAAAAGCGTTGTTCTCACCTCCAACGTTTTCAAGGGGTTCATCATACTTTGGAACGTTTTCGGAGCCTCCAAACATTAAATGTTCAAACAAATGAGCCAGACCTGTTTTCTGAGGATGCTCATCTTTAGCACCAACATGATACAGGACATTCACAGCAACCAAAGGTGTGGTAATGTCTCTGTGAACTATTACGCTTAGTCCGTTATCAAGCGTATATGTCGTGTAATTAATCATAAGGTAACAGGAATATTAAGGTGCTTTTCCCGGAAATCGAATCAAAAATAATTCTTAACTTTGAAACTTCATAAAAAGATCGAAATTATAAATTATACCAATATCTATAACATGGAAAGAGATAATAAAGTTTTTGATATCATTCAAATGGAAGTTGACCGTCAATCGCATGGTATTGAACTTATTGCTTCTGAAAATTTCGTAAGTTCTCAGGTCTTGGAAGCTATGGGTTCGGTGATGACCAATAAATACGCGGAAGGTTATCCGGGAAAGAGGTATTATGGCGGATGCCAGTTTGTAGATGAAACCGAACAATTGGCCATAGAAAGGATAAAAGAACTATTTGGTGCCGAGCATGCCAATGTGCAGCCTCATTCTGGTGCCCAGGCCAACATGGCTGTCTTCCTCATGGTTATGAATGCAGGCGACACTTTCATGGGCCTAAACCTGGCGCATGGCGGTCATTTAAGCCATGGAAGCCATGTGAATTCTTCCGGAATCCTTTATAAACCTGTAGCTTATGGTGTCAATAAAGAAACCGGGCTGATTGACTATGATCAGATGGAAGCAACAGCTCTAAAGGAAAAGCCTAAAATGATCATCGCCGGAGCCTCCGCATATTCCCGCGACTGGGATTATGAGCGCATGCGATATATTGCAGATAAAGTGGGTGCTATTCTAATGGCTGATATCGCTCATCCTGCCGGCCTGATTGCAAAAAAACTCCTGAATGATCCAATGCCACATTGCCATGTTGTTACTACTACTACGCATAAAACGCTTCGCGGACCACGTGGCGGATTAATTCTCATTGGAAAGGATTTTGAGAATCCCTGGGGCAAAACAACACCAAAAGGAAAGATCAGGATGTTCAGCTCACTCGTTGATTCTGCTGTTTTCCCCGGAATACAGGGTGGCCCCTTAGAGCATGTTATTGCAGCTAAGGCTGTTGCTTTTGGTGAAGCTTTGAGTGATTCTTTTTTGCAATATGTGGAGCAAGTTAGAAAAAATGCTGCTGTTATGGCCAAAGCATTTATTGACAAAGGGTATAAGGTAATTTCAGAAGGTACTGATAACCACCTGATGCTTATCGACCTGAGAAAGAATTTTCCCGATATAACCGGAAAGCTCGTTGAGAATACCCTGGTAAAAGCTGATATTACAGTTAATAAAAATATGGTCCCCTTCGATGACCGCTCACCTTTCCAAACATCAGGCCTCAGGGTAGGCACTCCTGCAGTTACAACACGCGGACTGAAAGAAGAACATATGCCGCAAATCGTGGAAATGATAGATGAAGTCATCAGCAATATTGAGGATGAAAAAACAATAGAAAGCGTTAGAAGCAGGGTAAATAAAATGATGAAAGTTTTTCCTCTTTTTGCTTATTAAGATTAGGAACTTAAAATTAAAAAAGCTGTCTCAGATGGTTGAGACAGCTTTTTTTTGACCATAAAGCAGATTATCCTTGCTATAAAGTATGATGTTCTTGTATCTTGGCACAGGAAAACACATAATACTATGAAAACTGTTTATTTAGTCCGGCATGCAAAATCTTCCTGGGATTTTCTCCATTTAAGGGATGATGAACGTCCGTTACTTCAAAAAGGAATCAAAAGAACAGAACTGATAGCCCGCTATCTGAAAGAAAACGATCACATTCCGGAAAAACTGATTTCCAGCCATGCGGTAAGGGCACATGAAACAGCAAAAGTCATTGCTGAAGCCATTTCTTATCCTGCAGAACGTATTGAAATAGATGAACGCATATACTATGAAGGCATGTCTGCTTTTTTTAATATCCTTTATGAAGGGGAGAATTCCCTGAATTCTGTCATGTTTTTTGGGCATAATCCTGCCATTACCCAAATGGCAAATCATTATTTGATACCTAAAGTCGACTATATGCCAACATCAGCTGTTGTTGCCATCGATATTCAAACAGATACATGGGAAACAATTGATCTTGCAAGTGCAAAAATCAGGTTTTATATATATCCCAAAATGCTCAAAAGAACAAATCACTGAAAAACAACCGACATTTAATGAGGAAAAAGATAAAATATATAAACAGAGAGATCAGTTGGCTGCAATTTAATGAAAGGGTATTGCAGGAAGCAATGGATGAAGGAACACCCGTGTTAGAACGATTAAAATTCCTCGGGATTTTTTCCAATAACCGCGATGAATTTTTTAGGGTACGTGTTGGAACACTCAACCGGATGATTCACCTGAAGAGACGAAATTATTACACTGCAGGTGATCCGGAAGTTACCCTGCAACAAATAAATGAAATTGTTTCCAGGCAGGAAGAAAAATTTACATCAACCTATAACCAGATTGTTGAAGAACTAAAACAAGACCATATATTCCTCCTTAATGAAAAAGATCTTTCAGAAAAGCAGGGAGAGTTTGTTGCCGATTATTTTAAGCAGCATGTAAGGGTGCATCTTTTCCCATTAATTATCAGCAATTTACAAGACTGGAACACCCTAAAGGATAATTCAATTTACCTTGCAGTAGTCTTGAAAAGTTCAGATCCAAAAATTAAGGAAAATCATGCCCTGATCAAAGTACCTACTTCACAAATATCGCGTTTTGTCGTTCTTCCGGAAGAAAAAGGGAAAAAGTACATCATCATACTGGACGATGTAATTCGATTCATGTTACATGATATTTTCTCAATATATGGGTATACCCATTTCGAAGCCTTCACCATAAAATTCACAAAAGATGCAGAGCTGGATATTGATAATGATATCTCCAAAAGCTTCCTGGAGATAATGAGTGAAAGTGTGAAGCAACGTAAAAAAGGAATGACTGTGCGCTTTGTTTATGACCTGGATATTCCTGAGAGGCTTCTTAAGAAAATCATGAAAAGGCTTAACATCTCTGAGCATGATAAAGTGAGGGGTGGCGGCAGGTACCACAATTTCAAAGATTTTATGAACTTTCCAAAAATTGGATCAGACGAGCTGCGTTTCCCGAATCATCCTCCTTTAGAACATAAAGAACTAAACAAGCAGGGAAGCTTACTGGATGCTATCCGAAAAAAGGATTTTATTTTACACTATCCCTATCAGTCGTTTCACTATGTAATTGACATATTGAGAGAAGCTTCCATTGATCCGAAAGTTCGGGCCATTAAAATGACTTTTTACAGGGCAGCCAGAGATTCAAGCCTAATGAATGCCCTGATAAATGCGGCTAGAAACGGAAAAGTGGTAAAAGTATTTATGGAGTTGCAGGCCCGCTTTGATGAAGAATCCAATATCTACTGGTCGGAAAAACTGCAGGAAGAAGGGATACATATTATCAAGACTATTCCGGGGTTTAAAGTGCATGCCAAGATGATACTCATTCGTAGAAAAGAAAATGAAAAGAATATTTATTATACAAACCTGAGTACCGGAAATTATAATGAGTCCACAGCTAAAGTTTATTCCGACATAAGTCTGTTTACCGCAGACCAGCGCATTACTACTGAGGTTAACCGCATTTTCCATTTATTGGAAGAAAGTTTCAACCCACCAAATTTCAAGCATCTGATCGTTGCCCCTTTTCATATTCGCAAACGATTTATTAATTTTCTGAACCAGGAGATACGGAATGCAAAAGCCGGCAAGGAAGCCTGGGCAGTAATAAAATTGAACAGCCTTGTTGACGATAAAATTGTAGATAAACTTTATCAGGCCAGCCAGGCAGGAGTAAATATCAAACTCCTTGCTCGGGGTATATGTATTCTTAATCCGGAAATACCTGAAAGCAAAAACATTGAAGCTTTCAGCATCGTAGACAAATTTCTGGAGCATAGCCGCATTTACATTTTTGCGAACGGAGGCAGTCCAAGGTATTATATTTCATCAGCTGACTGGATGCAACGTAACTTTGATCACCGGGTTGAGCTGGCCTGCCCTATTTATGATACAAGCATTCAAAAGGAGATTTGGGATTATATTCAGATACAACTTATAGATAATGTCAAAGCCCGAAATATCAGCATTAAAAATCCAAACACTTACAGAGATACGGGCACACAGGAAATTGTCAGAAGCCAGTTTGCATTTTACGAATATTTAAAAGAGAAGCACCAATAAAAGAGAGGCTGCCCTTTTGGGGCAGCCTCTCATAGTTGGTTGTTTTGATTTTGAATGAATGATTATTTACTGATTATCATTTTCCTGACTAATCGCACCCCTTCAAATTCTAATGCATAATAGTAAATTCCTGAAGGCAGATCGGAAATATCAAGCTCAACAGTATGTTTACCAATACTTCTATCTGTTTCATTTGCAATCATAAGCTTACCAAGAACATCCAGTACTTCAAAGCGTACCGTTCCTGAGTGAGGAATATGGTATTCAATGCTTGTGAATTTATTAGCCGGATTAGGCAGGTTTTGACCCAGCCAGAATTTATCCAGGTCAAGCTCATGCATACCAACAATATTCAGTAAGTTTTCACACACTGTATCGTTCAGGTGATAACCATCATTCGACAGATTTGTAAAAACACAGATGTTATAATTACCAATCAACAAGGTTGAATTATACGGTGTTTGGAAAATATAATCCACAGAATCTCCCGGGCTCAGGGTACCTGTCCATGTTTCTGCAACTGCTGGATTGGACTTGAACTTATAAGAGAGCTGTGTATTGGTTATTGTATTCAAACCGTAGTTCTTAATACGTACCTGGATATTATAGTCTGTATTCAACAGAGTGGTATCTGTAGGAAAAAGTATTTCCACAACACCGGCATCAAAAGCAGGCAACTGAACAGTAATGTAATTACACAGTGAATCATTGAATGAATATACATCATTCGGAACATCGGTGTAAACACAGAAGTTATAGTCGTTTGTTGGCCCGCTGTAGGTCGTGTTAAAGGTATATGTAAAACTGGCATTTGGTGGTAGCACCCCTGTCCAGGTTTCGGTTTTTGGTATACCCTGATTCCTGACATATTTAATAGGAATACTAAAGAGGGTATCAAGTCCGAAGTTATGGATCTCTGCCTGCACCGTAACGGTCGCACCAAGGGTTGTAGTATCACCAGGAAGTATCACATCAATAACGCCGGCATCCTCGGGGATTTTTGGAATGGTCAGTTCAAAGTCATCAACTGCCCAGCCATCGTAACTATTGTTCGATGTGTTAGAGTTAAAGGCAAATCTGAACTGTGTGATAGAGCCTAAGTCATTCACCACACTCAGATCATACGTACTTAACATCCAGCCACCGGTTTGCCCGGACCACCTCTCCTGCCCGCTGCTATAAGTATTGTACCAGTTATAGGCATTGGTGTCATTCTGTCCGCCAAGTGTATTCCAGTTACCCTGTATATTGAGATACTGGATATTACCTCCGTCATTTGTCATCTCAGAAGACATCCAGTGCCATACTTTCAGGGAATCAACACCATAAGTAGAGAGATTAAATTTAGGGGTATACAGATACCCGTTGGCACCATTGCTATAATATCCATTCAGGTTAGTAACCCACGCATGCGACGGACTGTGAGCACTGTTAATGGTTCCTCCATTTGGCACTCCCCACTCCCACTCGTCCAAACCTCCGGATGAGAAGAAATAATTGGTGCTTTCGAAATCATCAAAGTAAGGAATCTGAAGTACAGGCACACCGCTATAAGTAATACAATTTGTATCATTGTTATTATTCTGATCACCCGTAAGAGCGGTAAACACACAGAAATTAAATTGTCCGGCAATCGGGCTCATCTGTGTAGTAAAGCTAAAGGTATCAATAACACCCGGCAACAATGTGTCGGTATAAGTCTCCAGAACTGCACTTTGTCCGGGAACGATATATCCTACACTGAAGTTTGATATGGTATCAATACCCTGGTTACGCACCAGCACAACTACATCTTTCGTAGAACCAACTGCATCCCATCCATCCGAAGGCTCAACAATTTCCTTGAGAGCCGCATCCAGGTTAAGCGGGGTGAATTCATCCGCACCAATATCCGGACTGAGCGTATCGCGCAAGGTGTTGTCAATGTCATCACTTACCAGCGGAGTTGGGGTAGCCAGCGCATTCAGGGCTGATGTTACCACGTGCAGGTCAGCATCTGTGTTAAAGCCCGGATCAACAGAAACAGAATTGCTGTCTTTCAGGCTCAGGATTTGCAACATAGCAAGGTTGGTTGCTGTTCCTGACCAATACCCAAGGTTCGAACCGGTAGTGTACCAGTTGTTATAATCTGAATACGTAATAGCGTAAGAAGAGCTTGCATAAATGGTATATCCGCCGGAAGTATTCACCACATTGTTGTTAATCAGTTTGATGTTGCCACCGCTGGAGAAATACAATCCCCTGGCGGAAGAACCACCGGCTGCAAGATGAATGCTGTTATATACAAAGTTCTGCCAGTTAGAATTATAGCAGTATACTGCATAATGTGTACTGGTAGACGTACCTGTAACAGCAACAAAGTTATTGGAAATTAATCCGTTCTTAATGGATGTTCCATCACAATAGTAGAGACGGATACCATAATTCGTACTTGAACCATGCAGGTTCAGTTTGTTTTTGCTGACAACAATATCATTATCACAATAATACAGGTACATACCATAAAGGTATCCGGAAGACGAACTATTTTCAAGTTCATTACCCACAACCTGAACAGCATCATGATAATAGAGGTACATGCCATAGTAGTACCAACCTGTCATAATATTGCCTTCAAAACGGTTGCTCTTGGCCTGTGCAGAAGAGGAACTTCCTCTCCAGTAGACAGAGTAATACCCGTTCGTCATCTTATTGTTCTTAATGATGTTATAACTACTGTATGTGCTTGTAGGATAAGAATAGATCACACAGGCATAACTACTTGTAGCTGAAACACTTTCAAGTTCGCAATTTGTAATGGTATTGTTATCTGCTCCATTATCAAATATGACTACCCGGCCGTAATAACCAGAAGATGTTGAAACAATAGATATTTGCTTGAATGTGATGTAATCCCCACCGTCAAACATAACAACCCAGTTGTCAGCAGTTGAAGTTGCACCGTAAGAAAGCACCACATCTGTACTATCCCCGCTGGCACTCTGGAATGTAACCGTATTCGTAGCGGATGCACCAGGGATTGCAGTTATTGTAAGCTGTTCAACATACGTACCTGCTGCCACATTAAAGGTTACCGGACCGTTAATGCCACAACTGGTCATTCCTAAGAGTGCGCCATTAAAGTCGATAAAATCAGGGGATGTACCGCCAATAGTATACGTACCGCTCATCATACCTGTACAGGCAATGATACAAGACTCGGCCGTATCATTGAACGGGAATCCGTCGGGCTGACCATTAGGATTTGTTGGCCAGGCTTTAATGCAGGATTGTCCGGCATTGAAACTGTATTGGCCGACTGTAATGGTATCCTGTTGCTGACTGGTTAACAGGGTTCCTGTCCAGGCATAGGGTGTTTGCAGGGTATCGTTTACACTCCAGTTGATGGTTACGGAATTGAGGGTATCCGCTCCGTAATTTCTCAATGTTACCTTAACATTCTGTGATCCGGTAAATGCAGGGGTCAAAGGAGCATCAATGCTAACGATACCGGCATCATTGGGTGAAGGTGTAAACTCATCTGCTCCGATATCGGGTGTAGTGGCATGACGGGGCTCATTATCGATATCCACCGTAACATTACTAACAGGAGTTGCTGCTGCATTCAGATCAATGGTATTTATATGCAACTCTGTAGCTGAAACAAATTGTGGATCAACCGATTTTGAATAAGTTTCTTTACTACTTGCTGACTGCAACGCTGCAAGTGTTGCGCGGTTACCACTCCAGTAAGCAAGATTAGTGCCTGTTGCATAAAGATTGTTATAATCTGATGTAAGCAATGCTGAAGTAGTACTAATGTAATAAGCATACCCACCTCCTGTATTTGCAAAGATGTTATTCTTATTATTTATATTACTACCGCTGGATAGGTAGAAACACCGGCTGGAAGTACTGCCACCAGTAATGTTAATGGAATTATAATAAATATCCTGATAGGAATTATTATACATATAAATGCCATAATTCGTACTGGTACCCCCCTGAATACTAATAAAGTTATTAGCTATTAATCCGCGCTCTGTTGAGTTCCCGTCATTATAATATGAATAAATACCATATCCATAAGAAGAAGGAGTCAGCTGAATATCGTTCCCAACGATCTCTCTGCCGTTATCACAATAATACAGGTACATGGCACGTGGATAAGCGGCACTGCCGCTTCCATTGCTGAATGTATTGCCTTTAATGATCAACGAATCCATATAGCGGGCATAAATTCCATAATAATAGAAATCTTCAATAACATTTCCTTCAATGATAATTCCACTTTCAAGACTTGCCGTAGAACTGCCATAGAGGTAAATACTATAA
Source organism: uncultured Lentimicrobiaceae bacterium (assembly GCA_964654725.1). Classification (GTDB taxonomy): domain Bacteria; phylum Bacteroidota; class Bacteroidia; order Bacteroidales; family CAZZLL01; genus CAZZLL01. Next base: position 85,901 of record CAZZLL010000007.1, read on the forward strand.
TACCCATTCTTAATATGGTTGTATCTGATTTCATTATAGGATTCAATACCTGAATAATCATAAATATTACGTGCCAGCGAACTGGAACTTACCGCACATTCAATTACACAATTTGAGATAATGTTGTGATTCGCTCCGGTATAGATCTGAATAACACCGCTACTCGTATTCGTATTCTTGAATGTTAGGTTTTTAAACCGGAAATACTCAGCACCGTTAAGTTTCAGTGTATAATCCGAGCCGGATGTTCCACCATAGGTAATAACAACATCGGTACTGTCGCCGGTAGATCCCCGGAAAGTTACCGTGTTATTTGCATCTACGCCATTCACCTGGTTAATGGTAAGGCTCTGGCTGTATGTTCCCGGCTGAACGAGGAAGGTTACATCGCCACAAACGCCAATGCTGTCAAGGGCCAGCAATGCCTCTCCAAATGTCTGGAAGTCACTTGTGGAAGTACCCAGCGTATAGGTGCCGTTTAAACATGCTGTAAAGCAATGGATAATTGTATCGTTCAAATTGGAAGTATCTGCCACATTATTAGGCATAGAAGTCCAGATCTTTACACAATTAAATCCACCGGGGAAGGTATCAACACCAACAGTAATGGGTGCTGAAATAGAGTCACTCAATAAACTGCCCGTCCAGCTATACGGAGCTTTAGGAACACCGTTCACTTCCCAATGGATGGTAGCACTCGTTAATGTATTAGTACCAAAGTTCCTGAACCTGGCCTGCACAGGTGTAGCCATACCCGACTGAACAGTGCCTACCGGGTTCACAACATCCCATGCACCGGCGTCAATAGGTGGCGGATTGCTCACATTGACCTGTACCGGCACTCTTGTACTCGGACAATTGCCACCAGAAGCAACAATTTGCATATTTGGCCGCTGCTGATAAGATGTAGAAGAAACACTATTTGTACATACCCCACCTCCGTCTGAATGGTAATCCAGCGTAGAAGTAAAGGAGGTAGATGTTTGGTTCATTAATGCATTCGTAGTATATCCTGTCGGATAATTATCAAAACAGGTTTCGATCACAATATTGCTTGTACCGTCCCATACAAAAGGTATTGAAAACTGATGGGTATTCCAGCCGGTTGTTGTAGTATAACTGGAATTACTATATACGCTTGTTAAGCCAGTTGTAACCCAGCTTGATAATGATGTAAGGTTGGTGCTTCCAATCTTTATTTCAAAATTGGTCAATGATGCACCTGCAGGAGTTACCACATCAAAAGCAATGGAATGTATAGCCCCGCCTGTCATGCCTAAAGCATTGAGTTCTGAAGCCAGGATGAGGAATTGTTCCTTTGTGCCATTGTACCATTGCCCGTATGGGCAGGGATAAGATGTTGTTGTATTTTGTGTTGTACCTGTTCCGAGGGTATACGTACCTCCGACACCTCCTGACACAGCTTCCACATAATAGGTTGTATTACCATATAGTAAGGGTGTAACATAGGTACTGCCCTGTCCAATTTCCGTTCCGCCAGCAGGCACATCAAACCAAAAAAGAGAATCCTGAACATTGGCTGGTGTTGCCGTGAGCGTTGCAGGTGATGCATAAGGAATATTCACCGGACTCACAACAGTTGGCGGCATGGGTGTAGCAAGGGATTCCACAGAGTCAAGCTGTATAGAATCGTTTAACTGATTAGGATCACCAGTTAAATTAATGTGTGCATTGAAGTTAAAAACTGAATCGGTTGTTGGTGATTGCATGTTCACTGTTGCAGTAAATGTATAATAAACAGTATCTCCAGGCAGTATCATCATGCTCACACTTTCAGGCGTAATATAAGGGCCATTATTTACGCTGTAAGTTGCTGTAAGTCCCTGAGAAGAAGTGATCGTATCTGTACCAATGTTTGTAATACCTATAGTCACCGGTTCTGTTTGTGTAAGGGCACAGCCGCTGTTCACTGAAAGGCTCGTTATTCCGGGGTCATAAGGTGGAATAGCCATCACATATACAGTGAGGGGTACTTTATTACTGCCACATCCAAGGCTTCCTCCTGCACCACCACCAGGTGTTGGTGTATATCCTGAGTTTTGCGTGCCCTTGCTGGTTGTGATACATGACCAGTCAGCAGCAGTATTGTTATCCGTACTTCCCTGTCGTGCAATGGAAGAAGAACAAGAAGCAGAAGGACCATTACCTGTCCACTGGGAACCTACTGTAATACCAGTGTAACCTGCAATAGAAATGCTCTGTCCCTGAATAGCATTATCTGTCCATCCCCAGGCTATATAATCTACTATTTCTCCCTGATCATTGATAATCGCTGCCCATGAACTACTTCCGGAACTCCAGAAAATATTGTTGCCCCAGTAGTTTGAACCTGTTTGGTCTTCGCGATATTGTACCTCATGGGGCTGCATAACACCAAGGTCCCAGGTAAGGGTATTTACATCATTGATATTCGAATAATCATCACTGATGATCACTTTCCAACCTGTATAATCCACTGTTGTGTTTGCAACGTTTTGGATTTCAACAAAGTCAGGTGAATTTGTATTGATCTCAGTTATCTTTAGGGTTCCACCTGCTGTACCACTCACAGCCTGTGCCCAATACGTTATTGTATCATAAAGCACCGGTGTAGTATAGGTTGAGCCACCGCCAATTATGCTATCGCTCATTGGATCGGCATACCAGAAGATCGTATCTGAGGCCTGGGCAGATATGGTAACAAAACTACCATAAGGTATAGTAGTATCAGATACGATAGGATCCGGCGGCATAACTCCTGAAAATACAGATGTATTTGTAGTGTCGTTCGTTGCCATAGGATCTCCGGCAAGATCAACCCATCCGAGGATATCAAAGGTTGTATCTACTGTTGTACTCAGGTTTATAAGTGTTGTAAAGGCAAAAGCCAACGTATCTCCGGGAATGAGTGTATCCGTCACACTTTCTGTAACCACCGTACTTGATCCTAAGATCTGGTAACTGGCACTCAGGCTATCTGTAATGGTATCCCCGCCAACATTGGAAATGCGCAGAATAACCGTATCTGTTGTTAATCCACAACCATCAACCGGTTTTATGAATTCAATGGCTGCAGCATTCAAACCGGTAGGTACAAACTCATCGGCACCAATATCCGGATTAGCCGTATCCCTCACTTGTCCGTCAATATCATATTGAATTAAAGCAATGGGGGTTGCCAGGTTATTGATACCACTGGCTACTGTATGAAGGTCAGAAGCAGAAAAGAACATCGGGTCGGTACTGACAGAATGAGACTCCTGGCTGCTGCTCGATTGTAATGATGTTAAAGTAGAATGGGTTCCGGACCAATACGCCAGTGTACCACCGGTTGACCAAATATTATTATAATCACTTTGTGAAATCGCATAGCTTGAGCTTACATAATAAGCATACCCACCACCGGCAGCAGAGAAGATATTGTTCAATAAAGTAATATTGCCACCGCTTGAAACATACAAACATCTGCTTGTAGTGCTTCCGGACGTAATGTTTATGGAATTATAATATATATTCTGATAATTATTGCTGTAGCAATAAATGCCATAATTGGTGCTGGTACCACTGCTAATGGAAATAAAGTTATTTGCGATCAAACCGGGTTCAGAAGACGTTCCGTCATTATAGTAGGAATAAATTCCATAGCTATAGGAGGAACCACTTAAAACGATATTATTACCTGTAATCTCACGCCCGTTATCGCAATAGTAGGCATAAATTGCCCTGGGATAACTGGCAGATGTAGTTCCATGTTGGATATGGTTAGCATTCACAATCACAGAATCCTGGTAATACAAATACAACCCATAATAATACCATCCGGTAATATTATTATTGTCATAAACATTGGATGGTTGAAGAGAAGATGAACTACTTCCGTAAGCATATACTCCATAATACCCGTTCAGGATATCGTTATTCCTGAAGGTATTATGCCCTACATCAGCACCATAAATATACAATGCCATGGCATAGCTGCTTGTAGAGAAAATGCTTTCAATAATACAACTTGTAAATTCATTGTGCGTAGCTGAGCTTTCAAGCCTGACCACATAAGCATAAGATGAGGCAGTTGACTTAATGGTCATATTCTCAAAACGTATGTAATCAGCACCGTTCAGATAAACAACATAATTAGCTGATGATGAAATGCTGGCATAGTATAATTCCACATCTGTGCTGTCGCCGGTTGCAGATTTGAAGGTAACCGTATTAACAGCTGAAGCTCCGAGAATCTCCCCAATTTCGATTTGTTCATTGTAGGAACCGCTATCGACGAGGAATACCACAGGACCGCAAACACCGTAAAGGTTAAGATCTGAAATGGCTGCCGAAAAATTGGCATAATCATCATTCGGATCACCACCAATCGTATAATTACCAGTGCTCAGAGCCGTTTTCAAATTGTAAACCGCTGCGGTATCATTGGCGTTGTTTGAATCCGGAACAGCATTGGGGTTTTTCGACCAAAATACCAAATCGTAGGTTTGACCAAAATAGAACGAGGAAGTATCCAGTTGCACATTAACTGAATTTCCGGGAAGAATAGTGTCGGTAACCGGGTAGTTACCCTGAGGAACACCATTGAAGGTCCATTGGATCAATGCATTGAATAATGTATCTGTTCCATAGTTCTTTAGTTCTACAATGATGTCATTCGGAATACCCGGACAGGGAGCTGTTGGGTTCACAATGCTGGCAATACCTGCATCATTTGCCAATACAATAAATTCATCCGCACCAATATCCGGAAGGGAGTCCCTTGTATCTCCGTCAATATCAAATAAAACGCCTACATCGGTACCGGCACTCTTTAGTGACATATTATTTATATGTAAATCATCTGAGGCCATGTAGGATGGATCGATATTCAGTGAATGAGCCTCTTTTCCACTGCTTGACTGCAGGGAGCTTAATGTACTGTGACTTCCAGACCAGTAAGCAATATAGCTTCCTGTGGAATAGAAGTCATTGTAATCTGAATTACTTATCGCTGTTGGTGTATTTAAATAATAACCATAACCGCCACAAGGCATGCTAAAGATATTATTCATGATATTGATATTGCCTCCACTGGATTGATAAATACCCCTGCTTGAAGTATTTCCGGATGTAATATTGAAAGAATTATGGTAAATATTTGTATAGTAAGCATAATACATATAGATACCATAATTGGTAGATGTACCGGCATTGATAATAAAAAAGTTATTCATAATGTAGTTTGGCTCTGCAGAAGTGCCATCGCAGTAATAGCTATAGATACAACGGCTGTAGGATGAACCTGACATTTCGATGGTATTTCCATCATATATACACCCATTGTCGTTATAACGCATATAAACTCCATATGGATAACTGGCTGCATTGCTACCGTTGGCAATATAGTTACCCCTTACAACAACTGAATCCATATAATACATATACATGCCATAGTAATAAAAATCAGTAATGGTATTGTCTATATAGTAGTTAGTTGGCTGCAAACTGGTTGTACCGCCACCATATGCATAAATGCCGTAATATCCGTTTTTGATATCATTGTTCTTAAAGGTATTACCGTAATTGGAAACCCCATAGTTATATATACCACGAAAATTACTACTGGTACTCTGACCAGTTTCTATGGTACATCCTGAGATGAGGTTGTTGGTGGCTCCATTCAACAAATACACCACATATCCGTAAGAGGCTCCTGTAGCCTTAAGGGTGATTTGCTTAAATTGAACATAATCTGCACCGTCGAACTGGAGCACGTAATTATCAGTTGAAGAAGCAGCCCCATAGGAAAGGATAACATCATTTTTGTTTCCGCTAAATGATTTAAAGGTAATGGTATTCACAGAGGATGCCCCTGAAATTTCGTTGAAAACTACATTCTCATTGTATGATCCGGAATCAACAAGGAAGGTCACCGGGCCGCAAATCCCATAGGCATTCAGGTCGCTAACTGCTCCATTAAAGGTACTGTAATCATCATTAGGATCAGGGCCAATGGTATAAATACCTGCCGGAAGGGCCGTTTGTAAACCAATTACTGATAGGGAGTCATTTCCGGTATTCAGGTCAGGAATACCGTTTGGATTCACCGTCCAGAAATCCAGGTTATAATTTGTTCCGGCCACAAATACAAATGTATCCAGCGGTATCAGCACCTCCTGTAAAGTCAGCAATGTATCATTCATCACTGCACTGTCCTGCATAATCCCATTCACTGCCCATTTCACTGTGGTTGAGAAGAGAGTATCTGTACCATAATTTTTCACCCGGGCAAAAATCAGGTTAGGACCCGGACATAAACTAGGTGGTTCAAAAGCTATTACGCCGGCATCATCACCAAGAAGGATGAATTCATCCGCACCCATATCAGGATTGGCTGTATCCCTGGGCTCTCCGTCAATATCATCCAGAACATAAGGTAATGGCATGGCAGCACCATCCAGATCCAGACTATTAATATGCAGGTCTGTTGTTGATACAAAACCAGGATCAACTGAAATCGAGGCTGTGTCTTTACCACTTAATGACTGCAAGGCAGCCAAACTGGAAGCAGAAGTACCCCAGTATGCAAAATTACTTCCTGTGGAATAAATATTATTAAAATCAGAAGCAGTTACTGAAGATGGTGTATATACATAGTATGCATAACCCGAATTACTGACAAAATTATTATTCAGTATTTCTATATTGTTACTGGATGTGCTATACAATCGGAAAGCATAACTGGAAGCAGACCCTCCGTTCACATTGATGCTGTTATTGGCTACAGTCTGATAGGTACATCCGTATAAATACATGGCATAATGAGCACCGGTTCCTCCGTCAATGGATATAAAGTTATTAGCAATTATACCCGGTTTTCCGGCCACACCATCATTATAATAAATATACATTCCATAGGAATAACTCGGTGGGCTCATCTGGATATTATTTCCGACAATACGCTTCATCCCATCACAGTAATAAGCATAAATTCCACGTGGATAACTTGCTGAATTTGAACTATTTTTAATAAAGTTATTCAGTACCTGAATAGAATCATGATAATATAAATACAAGCCATAGTAGTAAAAATCAGTAATATTACAATTCTGGATTGTAAAACCTTTCACCAGGCCTGAGCTTACAGAGCTGGTACCGCGCACATAAAAGCCGTAATAAGCATCGGTGATATTACAATTCCTGAAAGCTGTATAATGGTTTAGGGTATTGTAACTATAGACACCACGTGCATAAGAACTGGTAGCCCCATTGGATATAATATTACAACCATCGAACACATTATAGGTTGCTGCATTGTCCAATTGGATAACACCACCATAATTACCTGTATTTGTAGATTTTATTGTTAAATTCTTAAAGTGGATATAATCGGCACCATTTAGTTGAAGTACCCAGTTGTCAGTGGATGAACTGGCACCATTATAACTAATGGTCACATCAGCCGGGTTTCCTGTTGCCGACTGAAAAGTTATTGTTGCAGAATCAGCGGAACCGAAAACCGGATCCAGCGACAACTGCCCTGTATATGTACCACTGGCCACATTAAACACAACGTGGCTGTCAACACCACAATTTGTTAAGGCTTCAAAAGCAGCATCAAAATCTGTATAATCCGGACTACTACCGCCCAAAGTATATACCCCGGAAAGTGGTCCGGTACAAGCTATGATGCTGGCTGAAGTAGTATCGTTGTATACAAAACCATCGGGTTGCCCGTTTGGCGAAGCTGTCCAGGCAATGATACTAGACTGGCCTACAGGAAAATTATAGGTTCCTATGGCCAGGGAATCAACTGTATCCTGGGGAGGCAGCATGCCTGTCCAGACAAAAGGAGGTTGCATAACACTGTCTACCATCCAAAAGATAGTATCACTGGTAAGGTTAGCCGAGCCATAATTTACCATTTTCACAGCTACTGGTTGTATCCCTGTTAGCGCCGGGTTCACCGGATACACGATCTCAACCAGGCCTGCGTCATTAGCAGGAGGTTCCCATATTTTGATATCGTCAACACACATATCACTGGTATAACTTGTACCCGTAAGCGCCTTGAACCTGAGTTGTGTAATACTCTTATAAGGGATAAGGTTTACCTCAGCTTTTGTCCAGGGATCACCATTGCTGGTGTGTTGCTGGCCGCTTTTGGACCAGATGGTTATCCAGGTACCCCCATAATATATTTGTAATTCGAGGGTGCCCATAGTAGCACCATACATATGATAATAGAATTCTATCTTGGGTGCAGACAGCACTGTCAAATTTACACATGGCCCTAAAAGATAGGCGGTCATATTATTGTAACCCGACGTTTCAGTATAAACATAATACGTACCCCCGTTAGCACCATTCGGCCCGGTAGAGTATGATGATGTACCACCAGAATGTCTTGTCCAGTCCATCTGATCGCCTGTAGTATTGACCCAGTTTCCGTAACCCGTTTCAAATCCATCAATGATGGGGAAAGTAGTAATGGGTGTAGTACATCCCGGAGGTGGCGGTGAGCTGTAGATAACAAATTGATTGCATCCACTGGAAGGATCACCGGCATAGTTTTGTGCCGGTGATGCATCATAAGCCAACACCCTGTAGCAAACCGTATCACCCAGAGAGAAGGCAGGAATTGTATCTATAGTGGCCAAATAAGTATTTCCACTGGTATTCAGCATGCCCAGGGTATCGTCTGCTCCGTTGTTGCGGGAATAGATCAGATAAGCCGTATCTATTCCTGATGCATCTGTAATATCAGCATAAATATCAAAAGGGCCAAAATAATAAACAGAGTCAATAATAACAGGTGTTTGTAATGCAACCGTTGGAGGAACCAACTCTGAATAAGACATGGTTACTTTAATATCGTCTATCAGCCATCCGTAATTACCCCCTGAACCGGAGATACCTCCATCTGTAAGTTTAAAGCGTATTTTAACGTTTGCCTGGTTTCCTGCCAATGAAGATATTTCGAACTGTTCTGTTTTCCACCAGGAGTTTGTAGGAATAGCCGTTGCACTGGAAGGATTCCAGTCATTCACGTAAGAAACGGCAGAGAACTTATCACCGAGTGTTCCAAACTGACCTGACCCCATGTATTGGGACGAAGTAAGCTTGGTCCAGCTTTGACCGTTGTTTATGGAAACTTCAATCTCAGCTGCATCCTGAAAATCTACCTTACAAATGTGGGCAAACTCAAGAAAAACATTGGAGTTGTTCAATGTACTGAATGAGTTTGTTGTAAGATAAGCAGATGTGCTGGCTATAACCTGACAGGTATCCGAAGCCGATCCACTGTTGTATAAAGCAGTGCTGATCCCCCAGTCATCCACACCGGTGGTGGTCTGAGAAGAAGTTACACTGTCACCATACAAAGGTGGTTCAAAGGTTTCAAGAAACACAGTAGTTTGGGCATAGGAAATGCCTGCCAATAATAGGATAAAGGAAAAGAGTACAGCTTTTTTCATAATAATAATTTAATACTTTGTGTTTGGAATGATAAAAATATACAATTCGATGAACTATTCAAAGTTTTTTCAATGATATATCCTTATTTAGAACCTTCATTTTCAATATCACCATACTAAGTATGAAAACCATCATATAAGATATCCCGACAATTGTCGGGATATCCATAAACATTTACCACTATACAAGGGGTTGCCCTGCAGGACAACCCCTTGTATAGTGGATTTATTTTTTTCCTATTTGTTAATGATCATCTTCTTCACAAGGCGGGCTTCCTTGTATTCAATCGCATAGTAATAAATACCATCGGCAATATTGGATACATCAAGCTCTATCTTATTCATGCCTGCAGAAGCGTCAATGATCTCATTGTACATGATTTCACCAATCATGTTCACGAGGGTGAATCTTACTTCGCCCCGGTTAGGAACACCATAATTCACTATGGCCAAATCATTGGCAGGGTTTGGTATATTCTGGCCTAACCAGAAGTTCTCCAGCTCATGCTCAGTGATTCCGATATAATTCACCAGGTTATAGCAAACGGTATCATTCATATGATACACACCATTTATATGCTCTGAGTATGCACACAGGCTGTAGTTACCGATCAACAAGGTTGAATTATACGGAGTAGTGAAAGTATAATCCACTGAATCACCAGGAGCCAGGCTGCCGGTCCAGTTTTCTGTTACAGGAGGATTGGTCCTGAAAACATAAGTAATTGGTAAACTGGAGAGTGTATATAGTCCGTAATTCTTAACACGAACTGTAACCTGGTAGTTCTGGTTGATCAGTGTGGAATCATGCGGATTAAGGATGTCTGACACACCTGCATCGTATTCCTGCAGCTGGGCAACTATATACTTACAGGTAGAGTCATTGAAGAAGTAAGTATCATTTGTTACATCCGACCACGCACAGAAGTTATAGTTTGTAATAGGAGCAATATAATGCGTTGCAAACGTAAAGACAGTGGTCTGATTCGGAGGCAAGGTACCCGTCCAGGTTTCTGCAACCGGTGGATTATTTGCTTTAAAGTATTTCACCGGAATCGTGAACAGGGTATCTGTTCCAAAGTTATGCAGATCAACAGAAACAGTCACTGTACTTCCTAATGCTGTGGTATCGGTTGGTGTATGCACGGCAATGACACCTGCATCTTCTGGCAACTTCGGAATAGTAACCTCAAAGTCGTCAACCGCCCAACCATCATAAGCATTATTTGATGTATTGGAGCTAAATACAAACCTGAACTGTGTAATGGCACCAAAGTCTGTTACTGCACTCAGGTCGTAAGTCGATAACATCCATCCGCTGCTGCTTCCTGTCCAGCTATAAATATTGCTTTGGAATGTATTATACCAGTTCGAAGCATTGGTATCATTGGTTGTTCCCAATGTCTCCCAGTTGCCCTGAATGTTAAGGTACTGTATACGTCCACCGTCATTATTTAACTCGGTTTCAAAACGGTGCCAGAACTTAAGGCTGTCGATGCCGTATTGCGACAAGTCAAACTTAGGTGTGTAGAGATAATCTACCGCACTGTTTGAATAATAGTCGTTCAGATCAGTTACCCATGCATTCACCGGACTGTGGGCACTACCAATGGTAGCCCCGTTAGGAATACCAAACTCCCATTCTGCTGTACCACCTGCACGGAACCAATAATTTATCGTTCCTTCAAAGTCAGTTGCATAGGGTGTTGGGAATACCGGCACACCGGTATAAGTCATACATATGGTATCATTGATATTTTTCTGATCACCAACCAGGCCGGTAAAGGCACAGAAGTTGAATTGTCCGGCTGCCGGATTCATCTTATTGGTAAACAAGAAGGTATCAACCATGTTCGGATACAGGGTATCCGTATAGGTTTCCATATTTGCAGTCTGTCCCGGAAGCTGATATCCCACCTGGAAGTTGGATACGGTATCAATACCATAGTTCCTGATCAGAATCTTCACATCCGTAAGGGATCCAACAGCACTATATGTAGCAGATGGCTCGAGGAATGCTGTAACACCCAAATCAAGGTTCAGCGGATCAAATTCATCGGCTCCAATATCGGGGTTCAATGTATCACGGATATCGCCATCAATATCATCAATTACCAGAGGTGCCGGGTAAGCGATGCCGTTCATGGCACTGGATACAACGTGCAGATCCATATCAGTAACAAATCCGGGATCCACAGAAACAGAGTTGGAGTCCATACCGCTATTCATTACCCACATAGGCAATGTAGTAACAGAACCATAAAGGTATGCCAAATTAGCACCCGTTGCATACAGGTTGTTGTAATCAGATACCAGGAGATAGTTGGAAGCAACATAATAGGTATATCCACCGGCGGTATTTGCCAGGATGTTGTTCAGCAGACTTACATCCCCTGTTCCAGACGATGAGCTTCCGCTAATATAGAAAGCCCTACTTGAAGAAGTTGAACCGGCTGCCACATTAATAGAATTATATATATAATTGGTATAATGTGAATTATAGTGATATACACCATAGGTCGTTGAAGAAGTTGATCCTGAAACCGTAATGAAGTTATTAGCTACCAAACCAGGCTTCAGTGCTGTACCATCACAATAATAGGCACGCATGGCATAGTTCGTAGATGATCCATGTGTGTGAATCTCATTTCCTACGATTTGCATATCGTTATCGACATAATAAAGGTACAAGCCATAACAGTATCCGGTATTCGGCCCATTTTCAATAAAGTTGCCCCTGAATTGAATGGCATCATGACCATAGAGGTATGCGCCATAATAATACCAGCCTGTAATTGAATTGCCTTCAATCAGGTCACCCATTTCAAGACTGCTTGTTGATGAGCCACGGAGATACAATCCATAATATCCATTCAGGATATTGTTGTTCCGCAGGATAAAATAGTTGTCATTAGAACCACTGCTGTATACCGGACAAGCATAACTGCTTGTAGCTGTAACAGACTCGATCACGTTATTTGAAAACTCACAGTATTCTGCCCCATTCTCAATAACAACTACGCGTCCGTAATTGCCTGTTGCAGTAGACTTGATCGTCATATGTTTAAAGGCAACGTAATCAGCACCGTTCAGGTAAACCACCCAGTTATCAGCAGTTGAAGAAGCACCATAATTCAGGATTACATCGGTACTGTCGCCGGTGGCGCCCTGGAAGGTAATGGTATTCGTTGCTGAAGCACCTGGAATAGTATCCACAGTCAACTGCTCCGGATAGTTACCGGCAGCAACATTGAATGTAACCGGGCCACCAATGCCACAATTCACCAGTGCAGAAAGGGCTGCAGTAAATGTAGTGTAATCGGGAGTTGTACCACCTATAGTATAGGTTCCGCTTAACGGGCCTGTACATGCAATGATAGTGACTTCAACTGTATCATTGTATGCCCATTGGTCTGGAGCACCATTCGGATTAGTTACCCAGGCTTTGATCTGGTTCTGGCCTACTGTGAAGTTGTAAGTTCCAATGTTTACATTGGACTGAGAAAGACCGGTAGCAAGGGTTCCTGTCCAGGCATATCCCGTCTGTGGTACGCCGTTCACCGTCCAGTTAATGGTAACGTTATTAAGGGTATCCAAACCAAAGTTACGCAAGGTAACCAGCACACTTTGTGAACCAGTTACTGCCGGGTTGGTCGGTGAATCAATGGAAACAATACCTGCATCTTTGGCTGGGGGATCGAATTCATCGGCACCGATATCAGGCATAGTGGCATTACGTGGATCGCCATCAATATCAACAGTAATACCAGTACCTGGTTTTGCAGCTGCATTCAGATCAAAGGTACTGACATGGAGATCTGTATTTGACAAGTAACCCGGGTCAACAGAAATGGAGTTGGTATCCATACCACTTGAATTCTGCAAAGCAGCCAGGTTGGCATGAGAAACAGAGTTCCAGTAGGCCAGGTATGATCCTGTTGCATAAAGGTTATTATTATCAGACTCCATAATAGCAGTGGGTGTATACACATAATAGGTATATCCGCCTCCGGTATTGACCATATTATTGTTCACAAACCTCAGGTTAGATCCGCTTAACTGATAGATACACCTGCTGTATGTACTTCCACCGGCAATATTCACATTGTTATGATAAAAATTCCTGTAGGTTGAATTATAAACATAGAAGCCATAATTAGTACTTGTTCCGCCATCAATAGCAATAAAGTTATTGGCAATTGTTCCCGGAGAAGAGGCAGAACCGCTGCTGTAATATACATACATACCATATCCATATGAAGTCGGGGTCAGGAGAATCTTATTGCCAATGGCTTCAAACTCATTGTTACAATAATAATTATACATACCCCTGGGGTAACTTGAATTGCTACCGTTGATAATGGTATTGTTCCGGAGAACCAGGCTGTCCTGGTAATAGTTATACATTCCATAATAATAGAATCCATCAACTTCATTCCCGTATATAACAGTACCCTGTTTCGGCAGTGAACTATACCCATAATTATAAATACCGTAATACCCACCGGTTATGCGGTTGTACCACAATTCGTTATAATGGTTTCCACCGTTATAATAAATATAAACGGTACGTGCATAGGAAGAAGTAGCTAAAGCCTGTCCTTCAATCACATTATTTGATAGTATGTTATGATCAGCACCGTTATCAAAATAGAATACGGTTGAATATGAGGTTGCTGTTGTCTTGAATGTCATTTTCTCAAAGCGCATGTAATCAGCATCATTTAAGTAAATAACATAGTTTGAAGAAGAAGAAGTACCTGCACCAACGACCACCACATCGGTACTGTCGCCAGTAGCACCACGGAAAGTTACTGTATTAACAGCTGAAGCACCGGATATTTCCTTGAATTCCAGCTGACCGACATTATACATTCCTGAATCAACCAGGAATACAACTGCACCGCAAATACCGGCGCTATCCAATGCGTTCCTGGCATCCAGGAATGTTGGGAAATCCGCATTGGTGCCACCCAGGGTATACGTACCACTCAGGCAGGCATTAAAGCAGTTATATGCCGTATCGTTAAAATTAACTGTGTCTGCAACACTGTTTGGCATAGTAGTCCAAACATCCATACAGTAAACACCACCCATAAAAGTATCGGTAGCGATAACAACCGGAGCAGAAATAGAATCCGGAGCCAGGGCACCAGTCCATGAATATGGTGATTTAGCTGTACCGTTCAGTGTCCAGTTAACAACAGCACTGTACAATGAATCTGTACCATAATTCTTTATCTGAACGATAATATCTGTTGGAACATTGGATGTAGTAGAACCAACCGGACTGTTAACCATGTAAACACCGGCATCATCCGGAGGAGGCATAGTTGTATTAACAACCAACGGCACACGGCTAGAGGCACATCCGCCTACACCGGAAGAATAGAAGAGTTTTCCGTTAAATACACGGGGTGTGAAATTGCTGCTGAAAGGATAGGCAATACCTGCACCAGCCGTTATCTGCATGTCTGTATTGGTAAACGTTTGATTGGAACCTGTACCATTGGTATAATGAACAGATCCGGAGGTCAGGGTAACATAAATACCATAAGTCTGACCTGCCTGTACCTGAAGGCCTCCGATATCAGCCACACATAAGGAAGAAGGCACTGCTGTTCCACCACCTGTAACGGTAGCCTGTCCCAGCAATGTCCATGCCGAAGCATTGTTCTCCGAACCCAGGTAAGTACCTGATTTATAATACACCTCCACTGTATGAGTTCCTGTAGTGTTTGGTAATATAGCAAAGGAATCAATGGTAAAATTATTATAGGCAGTTATATCAAACATATTACCATTCTGGCCGTTACCACCGCTAAAAATAGTCTCAATGCTATCAGGTTTTCCAACACCACCGGCCTGCACATAAAATGTTGTAGTATTAAATAATACCGGGGTATTGTATACCACTCCCTGTCCAACAGGGTTTTGGCTGATCAGTGAATCGAACCAGAACAATGAATCGGCAGCATTGGCAGGAATGGCTGATAAGGTTGTTGATGTTCCATACTGGACAGTGATGGGCGATACAACAGTCGGATCTAGCGGGGTTTTTGGAGAGATCATGCTAACGCTTACAGTATCATTAGCTGCGAAAGGATCTCCTGTATAGTCTATCCAGCCTTTAAAGTTGAATGAACTGTCAGCAGCAGAAGCAACCATATTTACGGTAACCGCAAAACTATGATCAACCCCTGAAGCAGGAGGAATCGTATCAAATACATACTCTGTAACAGCTGGTAATAAAGGAGAACCATTGTTATCCACCACCACATATGTAGCCTGCAAGGTGCTGTCGCCACCAAAAATAGTATCCGTACCTGTATTAAGAACCTTAAGGGCAACAATTTCTGAGGCTGTCATACCACAATCTGCTACAGGATGTGTAAACTGAGATGCTGTAGCATCTTTATTGCCCGGGTCGCCAATAACTGCTTCAATCATAAAACGGCCAAAGGAGGCATCTTCTATCAGGCCACCACCGGTTAGGCCGGAAGCATAATAGAAAGCTTCGGGACGTCCGGGTGTTTCTTCCTGCACCCCGCAGGGATGATACCCTAAAGAACTTGCTGTTTGGGCAAAACCAACATAGAAGTCGGAATTTACCGTGGCAGTGGCCTGAACATTATCGATCGGGAAGGTCACCCAGCTTTCCTGTTCGGAAGCATCAATGGTGTCGGGCTGGGAAGTAGCAAGCACATTGCCTGCAGTATCCAGTACAACACCATAGAGAACTTGTCCTAGTGTACCACTGTTTGTAATATATGCGTTTACCGCATTGATCACCTTGGAACCGTTCATGGTATAGCGGGTGAGGAAGAAGCCTTCACCTGTATTGAAACCAAGATTGGTCACTTTGGCAGACGTATCCGCATAACCAAATACAGTATCCGTTACAACCTGCATGTATTCTGCAATGTTGTCGGTATTGTCATCATCCGGCGGAAGCAAAACCCTTACCGTAGTATTACCGTAATTTGTTGGTGAATAGGGTGCAAATTCAACAGTATCTATCATTCCCTGGAATAAGGTATCGATAGTAACTGTGTCTGTAAAGCTATTGATACCTACTACTTTCAGAATAACATCAAAATCGGGCAATGAGTTCTGTCCCATATTCTGAACAACGGCTTTTACCGTATGGGGTGAAGCTGCATCCTTGGGCAGTTTACCCAATGTCCAGAGCACACTGGCCTGGGCATTATACGGCAATACGTCAAACTCATCCGCACCTATACAAGGGGCAACTGTATCGCGGGGCTCATCGTCAATATCATCAGGTACGATGGTTGATAACGGCATGCCCGCACCCCATAAACTGATATTGTTCGTATGTAGATCTGTATCACTTACAAATTGAGGGTCAACAGATACCGAATTGGCATCCTTACTGCTGGCACTTTGAAGGGCACTTAAATCAGCACGGTTGCCGTTCCAGTATGCAAGGTAAGAACCTGTTGTATAGTAATTATTATAATCAACATCGTTAATGTAAGTTGTAGAGCTATAATAGGCTGCATAACCACCTCCGGTATTGCTGAAAGTATTGTTATAGAAGGTCTGCCCGTATGTATTAGAGGGCGTATTGTATTGGTACAGACAACGGCTGGATGTTCCTCCGGCTGAAATATGCACACTGTTATGGTAATACTTAACATTATTTGAATAGTATGCATATATACCATATATAGTTCCTGTACCTGCTGATACGCTGATAAAGTTATTGGAAACCAAACCCGGAGCAGCATTCGTTGGCATATATAAATAATAGTTTCCGTAATACACCCTCAATGCATAGCAATAACTAGAGTTATCGAGGATGATACGGTTCTTGGAAAAACTAAATCCGTTAAAATTATAATAGGTATAAATGCCATAACAATAGGAATTGGTACCATCATGGATATAGTTGCCAATCACCTGGGCTGAATCCTGGTAATAGACGAACATACCATAGATGTAAAATCCGGAAATATCATTGCCTTCTACGTGTGTTCCTTTTTGCAGTGAAGTGGTACCTCCGCCATAAAAATACATTCCGTAATATCCACCGGAAACGGTGTTGTCAATGTATGAATTAAACTCATTAATAGAGTTATAATCATACACAACCCGGTATGTTGAGCTGGTATTTGAACCTGTCAGGGATAATATATTACCCTGAATTGTATTGTAGTTTGCCCCATTTGCTATTTCAATGGCCGAAGTAGCACCTGCACCGGAAATGGTCATATCTTTAATGGTGATATAATCAGCACCGTCAAGTTTTAGAATAACTCCGGATGTAGCTGAGAGCGTTACATCTGTATTATTTCCTGTAGCCGATTGGAAAGTAATTGTATTTACGGAGGAAGCTCCTAATACTTCATCAATAACCACACTTTCATTATAAGTACCTGTTTCAACATTGAACACAACAGGGCCACAAATACCAAACTGATTGAGGTCAGCAATAGCTGCTACAAAAGTTGCATAATCAGCACTTGTAGAAGAACCTATGGTATATGTTCCTGCCGGAAGGGCTGTTTTGAAACCAAGTACAGCAAGCGTATCATTGGTTGTTTGCAGATCGGCAATGCCATTTGGGTTTTCAGACCAGAACACCATATCATGGGGAACACCCGCGGCAAAAACATATGTAGCAAGCAAAACATCAGCAGAAGCGCCGGGCAGCAGCGTATCATTATAAACGGCACTGTCCTGCATCACTCCGTTCATCGTCCACTTAATCGTAGCTGAGAACAGGGTATCTGTACCAAAGTTTTTTAATTCCACCTTAATATCGGTAGTATCACCAGGACAAGCCGTTACCGGTTCAGTCATTGCAAAAATACCTGCATCATCCGTTACCAGCATGTATTCGTCTGCACCAATATCCGGAGTGAGTGAATCTCTTGGTTCACCGTCGATATCGACTGTCACATATGTTAATGGCATACCTGCTCCATCAAGGGTGACATTATTGATATGCAGGTCAGTTGCAGACAAGAAGCCCGGATCAACGGAAACAGAACTGGCATCTTTACCACTGGCCGATTGCAGCGCTGATAAGTTAGAACTCGCTCCGCTCCAATAGGCAAAATTGCTTCCTGTTGAATAAATATTGTTATTATCAGAAACATTGATGGCAGTTGGTGTATTAACGTAATACGCATACCCCGAATTACTGACAAAATTATTATTCACGACATCTATGTTGCTAGCAGATCCATATTGACGAAATGCATAACTTGTGGTAGATCCACCATTAATATTAATACTATTATGGGCAATCTTCTGATAGGTAGAACTATACAAATATAATCCGTAATGGGCACTTGTACCACCGTTAATAGATATAAAGTTATTGGCAATGATACCCGGTTTACCTGAAATACCATCATTATAATAGTCATATATTCCATATGCGTAAGAGCTTGGGGATAGTTCAATAGTATTTCCGACAATCTGTTTCATGCCATCACAGTAATAGGCATAAATCCCACGTGGATAAGCGGCAGAACCACTCCCATTTTTGATATAATTTCCGATGATCTGCACCGAATCCTGATAGTAGAAATACATTCCATAGTAATAGAAATCGGTAATACTACAATTTTCAACGGTAAATCCTTTCACCAGGCCTGAGCTTGCAGAGCTGGTACCGCGCACATAAAAGCCGTAATAGGCATCGGTTACATTACAATTTCGGAATGTTGTATAGTGGTTCAGGGTATTGTAACTGTAAACACCACGAGCATAGCTACTCGTGGAGCCGTTTGAAACAATATTACAATCTTCAAAAAGGTTGTTTGTTGCGGCATTGTCCAATTGGATAACACCACCATAATTGCTGCTGTTGGTAGATTTGAAAGTGATGCCACGGAAAGTAACATAATCTGCTCCGTTCAACTGCAACACCCAGTTATCTGTTGTTGAGCTTGCACCGCTGTAATCAACCATTACATCGGCAGGATTCCCTGTAGATGACTGAAAAGTAATCGTGGCCGTATCGGCGGCACCTATTACTGTTGACAGGCTGAGTTGACCGGTATAGGTTCCGGGCTTAACATTAAAAACCACATGGCTGTCGATGCCGCAATTTAATAAGGCATAAAAGGCTGTTGCTATATCAGCATAGTCTGGTGTGGAACCACCAACCGTATACACTCCGCTAAGCGGACCTGTACAGGCAACAATGCTTGAAGTAGCAGTATCATTGTAAGCAAATCCATCAACTTGTCCGTTCGGGTTTGCCGTCCAGGCTTTAATATAGTTACCTCCCTGGAGGAAGTTAAATGTATCAATCTGAATAGAGTCTGCAGTCATTCCGGGAGCAACCAGGCCTGTCCACTGTAAAGTATCCTGTAGAATTCCGTTAACAGAGTACATCACATCAGCACTGGTGAGGTTAAGTGCCCCAAAATTCTTAAAAGTAACATGTATGGGTTGCCATCCTGTAATGGCAGGATTCACCGGATAATCAATTTCTGTAACACCGGCATCATTGTCAGGTGGCTGCCATATTTTGATATCGTCAATACCCATATCACTAGTAAAACTTGTACCCGTAAGCGCCATGAACCTGAGCTGTGTAATACTCTTATAAGGGATAAGGTTTACCTCAGCTTTTGTCCAGGGATCAC
>CAZZLL010000007.1:106089-107456 GCA_964654725.1 uncultured Lentimicrobiaceae bacterium
CATTGCTGGTGTGTTGCTGGCCGCTTTTGGACCAGATGGTTGTCCAGGCACCTCCATAATATATTTGTAATTCGAGGGTGCCCATAGTAGCACCATACATGTGATAATAGAATTCTATCGTAGGTGCAGACAACACTGTTAAATCTACACATGGCCCTAAAAGATACGCGGTCATATTATTGTAACCCGACGTTTCTGTATAAACATAATAGGTACCCCCGTTAGCACCATTCGGCCCGGTAGAGGATGATGATGTACCACCAGAATGTCTTGTCCAGTCCATCTGATCGCCTGTAATATTGACCCAGTTACCAAAACTGGTTTCAAATCCTTCAATAATGGGGAAAGCAGTAATGGGTGTAGTACATCCCGGAGGCGGAGGAGAAGACAATACTTTAAACTGGATACATCCCGAAGAAGGCTCAACGGCCATATTCATTCCGGGAGAAGCATCATAAGCAATGATATGATAACAAACAGAATCATTCAAACTGAATGTTGGTACGGTATCAATGGTTGCCATAAAGATAGTACCGGCTGAATTCATCATTCCCAGTGTATCCGGAGCACCCCCGTTCCTGGTATAAACCAGCAAGGCGGTGTCAATTCCGGAAGCATCCGAAATATCGGCATATATGTCATAGGGTCCGAAAAAAAACACTGAATCCTGTAATATTGGGGTTTGCATTGTGATGGT
This sequence comes from uncultured Lentimicrobiaceae bacterium, assembly GCA_964654725.1. GTDB lineage: Bacteria > Bacteroidota > Bacteroidia > Bacteroidales > CAZZLL01 > CAZZLL01. Next base: position 106,787 of record CAZZLL010000007.1, read on the forward strand.
AGGCGGGATCAATTCAGAAAAAGACATGGTAACCTTAATATCGTCAATCAACCAGCCATAATTTCCACCACCACCGGCAATGCCACCATCGGTTAATTTAAAACGAATAGCGACTTGCGACTGGTTACCAGCTAAAGCTGAAATTTCAAACTGTTCGGTTTTCCACCATGCATTGGTTGGCACCGCAGAAGCATTTGACGGGTTCCAGTCGTTCACATAAGAAACTGAACTGAATTTATCACCCAGGGATGAAAACTGGCCGCTACCCATATAATTTGTTCCGGTTAGCTTGGTCCAGTTGCCCCCTGTCCAGACTTCTATTTCAGCGGCATCTGAAAAATCTACTTTACAGATGTGGGCAAACTCCAGAAATACATTGGAATTACTCAATGTGCTGAAGGTGTCTGTTGTCAGATAGGTAGTCTGACTGGTAACAATAGTACAGGTATCGGAAGCAGCACCACTGTTATAAAAATTTGTGGTGATGCCCCAATCATCTGTGCCAGATGTTGTTTGGGATGATGTAACACTGTCACCATAAGAAGGTGACTCAAAAGTTTCCAAAAATACGATAGTCTGCGCTGAGATCAGGTTTACTAAAAGCACAGCAAAGACAAGAAGTACAAATCGTTTCATTTTAACTTATTTTTTAATTTTACTCAGATTATTC
>CAZZLL010000008.1:0-98544 GCA_964654725.1 uncultured Lentimicrobiaceae bacterium
GTTTTTTTATTCCTTTTTCCTTTGCCTCTCTCTGTCTGATCTTTTCCTTTATCTTTGCTCCTTATTAATTCCTTGTAAATGAGTAAAGCTCTCTTTATTCTCGGTATGCATCGATCCGGTACTTCCCTGCTCGCTAAATGGATACATAATGCCGGTATTAACCTTGGCGACCAATTGCTGGGTGAAAACTATTCCAATCCTGCCGGTCATTTTGAAGATTTGGATTTTATCAGGCTTCATGAAGAAATCTTGAAAAAAAATGATCTTGATTTTTTGGTGCATGAAAAAAATGTTTCAACACTTATGCTGGATGATCAAGACCGGCAAAGAATGAAGAATTTGATAATTATTAAACAAAAACAAATGCAATGGGGTTGGAAAGAACCCAGAAGTTGCCTGTTTGCCGATGAATACCTGGCTCTCCTCGAAAATCCATATGTTCTTATTATTTACCGAGACTATTCTCAGGTGGTTGACTCTCTTATCAGAAGAAATAGAAAAAGAATCTGCACCAGAAAGAACAAATTTATTAGCCTCCTGCAGCAACAGGAATTTAATATCAGACTGCATAGTTATGCAAATAAATACTTATCTATGTGGATTTTGCACCATAGTAAAATTTTGGACACTTTAGATAAATATCAGCATATTCCGCGCGTTTGCCTGCCGGTTAAAGATATTGAACTCAATATTTCTGCCTTGTTTTATTATATGTCCAGGCATTGGAAATTTCGTATTTCAGAAAAGCCGGACGATGCTGTTTTTGAGAAATCTGCCTTAACAACACAGATACATACTTCTTACAAGTTTGATAAGGATGCCGTGCAGAGGGCTAATGAAATAGTAAGCCGACTGGAAACATTAAAGAATGAATCGGAAAAATTGCTTGGTCTCTATGGCGATACAAAATAAAATAGATAACGTAAAAGATTTACTGAAGCCGGATAAGAAGTATATTCTCTTGTTTTCCGGCGGACTGGATAGTAGTTGCCTGCTTGGAATTGCACTGGAAATGAACCTAAATTTGAAGGCATATTGGATAGATAATACAATTAACAGAGCCTATACTCATGAAATAACGACTCAATTTAAAAAATTGGGGGGTAAAGAATTAAATATGCTGAACCATCATCTTGCCGGAAATGTGTGTGCAAATCCTGCCGATCGTTGTTATTATTGTAAAAGCAATATGTTAGAAAGAATCCGGGATGAAAAAAGCATTCTTCTGGATGGCAGTCAGGCTGATGATGTTGGTTCTTACCGTCCGGGTGCCAAAGCACTAAAGGAGTTTCACGTTTTGTCTCCACTGGCTGAAGCCGGCATAACAAAACATGATTCCGTTGAAATTGCTCAATATTATGGAGCTGACACTCATATTGCCGGATTGGAAAGTTGCCTGGCAACACGCTTTAAGTATGGATATGAAATAACCCCTGACAGAATAATTGCTGTGAGAAATGTGGAACGATTTATTATTTCAGCAACAGAAGATTATGATGTCCGCTGCAGACTGGACGGATCTGAATATATTCGTATTGAATTTGGAAAGAGTGAGTCATTTATGCAAATTTCTAATCCGGGATTTAGAAAAAAAATAATAGCTTTGACCAATGGTCTGTCGATGTTTATTACTGTGGATTTAATGGATAGCAGACCTAATGAATATGATAAATATTTAAATAATGGATTTTAGCGAATTGTATGATGGTATCAGAAATGGCAGTATTTCGCGTAAAGAAGCCAGGCGGGCGGTAAGCCTGGAATACCTGAAAACGGTCAATAATTCAATTATTGATATTCACCGTGAGATTAGAACGGGTATTCCTGAAATCATTTATGGAGAATATAAAACCGAAGATCAGGTTGTTGAGATCATGCAAGGCATTCTTGCTAAGAATAGAGAAGTAATAGTATCTCGCTATCCCGATAATGCAAATCTTTCGAAACGTATTACGGCTGATTGTAATTGTCAATATTCCGGGAATATTCTTATTGCCGGTCGTTCTCTTGAGCCTCGTGATGGTAACGTGCTTGTTATTAGTGCTGGCAAAGCAGATTTTAATATTACAGAGGAGGTCCGTTTAAGCCTAATCTGCCTGGGTGTGCATCCATTGGTTTTTGAAGACCGGGGGCTGGCTCATCCAACCAGGGTTATTGAAGCTCTAAAGGCGGGAATAGAATCAGATGTAGATGCCGTTATTGTGATTGCCGGAATGGAGGGGGCCTTAGCAACTTATGTAGCATCCCTGATACCTGTTCCTGTTATTGGTGTCCCTACTTCAGTAGGCTATGGGTTTCGTGCAGGTGAAACTGCATTGACTACCATGCTGGCATCGTGTATGCCTAATTTATGTGTTGTTAATATAGATGGTGGAATTCGGGCTGCTGTTTTTGCTGCTCTCATATCAAAGAACAGAAAATGAAACTTTTTATAGACGCTTCAGGAGGTATTGCCGGGGATATGATTATTGCAGCATTGATTTCAATGGGTGCAAATGAAAACATATGCATAGATGCAATGCAGCTTGCAGCCTCAAAAATTGGAAATGCGAAAATCTCATATAAAACAAATAAGTTTAATGAGGGGCAATTGTTTATTGAACTGAATAAAAATAATGATCATTTACCGGCAGATAATGCTAAATTTTATCTTTCTGAGATTTTTAAAGAATTATCAATCAGAGATAAATATAAAAACCTGGGAGACAAAATACTTCAGATTCTGATAGAAGCAGAATCCCAGGCACATAAAACACATCATTTTGATATGCCTCATCATGGTCATGGTGAGAATGTCCACCTCCATGAAGCTCAGGATATAATAATGGATATCAGTGCATGTATGTTTGCCTTACAATACCTTGATTTGCCTGATACAGCTTTCCTGATTGATCCCGTTAATACCGGGTCGGGTAAGGTGAAATTCAGTCATGGTGAATTGGATGTGCCAGCCCCTGCAACAAAAATAATTCTTGAAAAATATAGAATACCTTATTACAAAGGTTCAGTGAAAACTGAGTTGTGTACACCAACAGCAGCTTCTATTATGGCCGGATTAGATGTAAGGATTGATACAATGGATGCACAGGTATACAAAATTGGAAAATCCAGGGGAAGTAAGGACTTGCCCGTTCCACCACTCAGACTGATATGGACCGGAGAATAAGGGGGTGTGATATATTTACGATTAAAATGTTTGAAACTGCAAAATAAAATGCGAAAATGCTGTATTATTATATTGCTGCTTTGTTTGCCCCTATGGGGGATTTCATCTGTAAATGACAGCATTGTGAAAATACAGGATACATCGTTTTATCAGTATTTTCAGTTGAAATCAGATAGTTTGTTCTTCCTTAAGCTGCATAAATATGATACCAGTCTTCAGGATATACATAAGCCTGATCCTTTATTGGCAAAAGGAAGTTTTTATCAATCCCTTGGAAATATCGGGCAGGCGCATTACAATATGGTTTTTAACCTGAAAAAGGATGCCGGTTTTATATATGGGTTACATTCATTAAACGAATATACATTCTTATCAAAGAATGTTAACTATTTCCATGTCTCATCTCCTTTAACTGAATTATTATACCAAATGGGTCCAACAAAGGAACAAATACTGGATGTTCTGCATACTCAAAATTTCGGGGAACGATTGAATGCCGGCTTTCGTTACAGGGTGATACATGCACCAGGTATGTATATTCAACAGGAATCCAGACACACAAATTTTGTTATTCATTCTGACTATCAGAGCAAGAATAGGCGATATGGCTTATTAGGCCATTTTATTTACAATTATCTGCAAAATGAGGAGAATGGAGGTATTGCAAATGACAGTTTATTCACACAGAATTTAGAGAGCAGAAGGGATGGAATTCCTGTAAATTTAAACAGTGCAGAAGGCAGATATCGAAATAAACAGCTGTTTTTACAGCAATATTATAGCTTCTCGGATGTTTTCGGAGCAAAGAATGATACATCCGAAAAATCGAACGGAATTGATTTAGGAACATTTTCTCATGCTTTTCACTACCGGAAAATATCCCGTTCATATTATGATGATCCGCTTTCAGGGTTCTATTTATATATTTATAATGATTCTGCTTCCAGTTTTGATACGTTGAGTCATGTTATTGTGGATAATAAATTGACGTGGTCAAGCAATAGCCGGGTTTTTAATGAACATTATCCGGCCATGGCAGTGTATTTTCATGTAAATCACAGGTATATCCATATCAAAGATCAGCAGATAAATCATAAAGCGCAGCAGGTCATACCTTCTTTCGACTGGTCTTTGAATATCAGAAAACGTATTCAATTAATGGCGCATGGTGCCTATGTAAACGGGCAGCTTAATCAGGGGGATTTTGTATTCAATGCAGGCCTGTATTATACGTCCGATAGAAAGTTCAAAATAGGGGTTACCTTATTGAATCAGTCGTATGAAGCAGACTATATCTATCAACATTATTATGGCAATCATTTTAAATGGGATAATTCTTTTGATAAAGTTATTCATAAACAGGCAGGAATTCAGCTCTCTATTGCAGGATATCACCTGAACGGGGAGGTTAATCAGGTCATAAACCTTCCTTATTTTGATTTATTTGGTCAGCCAGATCAATACAATAATGAAATTACCCTGTATAAAGCTGCGTTTAAGAAATTATTCCGATTTGGTCCATTTACTCTAGTAAATCATTTGGTGGCGCAATATTCAGATACATATGAATATTTGCGTTTGCCCTATTTGATTGGCAGGCACTCATTCCTGGCAGACTTTTCATTGTTTAATAATGCATTGCTTGTGCAATCCGGACTTGACCTGAACTATTATACACAATATCATACATATGCATACATGCCTGCGACTTCTGTATTTTATTTTCAGAACACCGAAAAGACCGGAAATTATCCATATGTGGATGTATTTGTAAATTTAAAAATTCAACGTGCACGGATTTTTCTCAAATACAGGAATATAGGATCGTTTTTTAATAATTATAATTATATCATAACACCCCATTATCCTGAACAGGACGCTAAAATCAGGTTTGGAATTTCATGGAGATTCCATGATTAGATTTAACCCGGATAATTCATAAACCTAAATCGTGAAAACCTGAATTATCCTGACGACAAAGAAAAGCTAACAATTTGAGGCACTTCGTTTTTCAAATTGCAAGCTTATCTAAGTCGGGGTTAACCAACATTATTTGAGCACATTATGCCATTTTGTGAATAATGTAGGTTAATAAGATTACAACATTATTGAGAATAATATATAGTTTTTCGTAATTTTAGAGCCATAAACTTAATTTTTTATGAAACGTAACAAGATTTACTTATCTGCTGCTTGCTTTTTATTGGCAGTTTTGGTTATTACATCGATCAATTCTTGTAAAAAAATTGACCTCGAGAGAATTACAAATATTCAAACAAAACCGGTTGAAATTGAGAATTCAATTGCAACTGCTAAGGGAGAAATTGTTGATGTAAGTGATAAAAGTCATCAGAATTATGGGTTTTGCTGGTCGGAGCAGGCCAATCCTGATCTTACAGCAAATGTCATTTCATTTGGTGCTATTAGTGAGGCCAAACATTTTTCTTATGAATTTAAGAGCCTGGAACTAAATAAAACCTATTATATCTGTGCTTTTATTTATGACGGTGATGACATCCTATACGGCGATGTGGTCAGTTTTATGATCACTGCTTACGGAATCACGGTTACAACGAATAATGATGTAATTGTTCAAACCAGCAATTCGGCAACTATTAGTGGCAGTATCCAGGGAGTTGGGAGCATAAACATAGCGGAGTACGGGCATGTATGGGATACTATTATGAACCCCGATATTAGCAGTAACCGGACTACCTATACAAACCTCAGCAATGACACTGCATTTGAGAGTGATATGACTGGCTTGCTCTCTTTGAAAAAATATTATGTAAGATCTTATGCCAAAATAGATAATTCTACGGTTATTTATGGTGATACAGTTAGTTTCAGTATATCTGATTTGTCTGTTACAACTGATTCTATTATTATTACAGGAAGTTCTACCATAAACATTGTTGGGATTATTAACAGCCTGGGATTCTCAGCAGTTTCTGATCATGGCCACTGCTGGTCAACAAATCCGGGACCAACAATAAATGATAATACCAGTGCCCTGGGGCCAGCCACCCAAACCGGTTTCTATGTCAGTAATTTATCAAATCTTGATACGAATACTACTTACTATATACGGGCTTATGCGACTAATGCCAGCATTACAACATATGGAAATGAAAGAACTTTTGTTATTCAGGCATTTGATGTTTCTTCAGATGGCGTTAAGCTGATATCTGATGATGAAGCCGAAGGTGACGGAACCCTTAGCATAGGTTCATACGAGATAGATAATCATGGGCATTGCTGGTCTTCAACAAATTATCCACCAACGGTAAATGACAGCAAAGCTTCATTAGGCCCTTCCAGTTCAAATACTGGCTTTGTAAGCAATTTAACGAACCTGATGCCTAATACAACCTATTATGTGCGTGCATATGCCACTGAAGGAAGCACAACCAAGTATGGTAAGGTTGATACCCTTGTTGTCAAAAATTTCTGGACACAAATCAGTGATTTTGGCGGTTCTCCACGAAATGATGCTATTGCTTTGAGCATGGGCACTAAAGCTTATTTGGGCTTGGGTGTTGAAATTTATCAGAAGAATGATTTCTGGGAATATGATTCTGTAAGCGGGGCATGGACGCAAAAGGCTAACTATAATGATTCAGTTGTGGGTGCAGTAGGGTTTGTTATTGGTGGCAAAGCTTACCTTGGTACCGGATTAGGAAATAACTTCTTCTCAAAGAGTTTAAACGTATATGATCCGTCAACCAATTTATGGAGTTCAAAAGCAAATTATGGCGGTGATTCAGTCAGTGGTGCTGTGGCATTTGCTATTGGTAATTTGGGATATGTTGGAACCGGTTTTGACGGAGGTGCGTTTAAAAATGATTTTTGGGAATATAACCCCAATACTGATTCCTGGACACAAAAGGCAGACTTTTCCGGCACGGCACGTAGTGATGCGGTAGGATATGGTATTAATGGAAAAGGATATGTTTGTGGGGGATATGATGGTACGAATTATAATAATGATATGTATGAGTATGATCCTTCATCGAACTCCTGGACCTCAAAAGCAAACCTGGGTGGATCAGGAAGGTCTGATGCAGTTGGATTTGAAATAAATGGCCTGGCCTATATTGGCCTGGGATGGGATGGTTCTGCATATCTTACTGATCTATGGGCATATGATCCTCAAACAAATGCATGGGTGCAAAAATCGGATTTTGCAGGAGCAGCAAGATGGAAGGCAGTAGGATTCTCATTGGGCGATAAGGCATATGTGGGTACAGGTTTAACAACAAATAATCAAAAGGATTTTTGGGTATACAATCCCAATAACTATTAATTCGAAAAATACATTCATATGAAAAAGCAGATAATAATATTTGGATTGCTCCTATTTTTTGTATCCGGGATAATAAGTAAACAAAATCTTTTTGCACAGGAAGAAGATGATGAGAAGGTTTATGTTACTGATGTGAAAACCAGAATATCCTCTGGTAAGCTCATTATTACATACAACATTATTGATTATAACAAGGTAGATTTATTTTACCCAACGATATACCTATATGAGCCTAACGGTGACAGGGTTGATCCTGAGAATATAAGCGGAGATGTTTACAGAACGGTAAATGGAGGTAACAACAAGAGGATTACCTGGTATTTTGCAAAAGATGAATGGACAGAGGAAGAAGTGAATAAGCTAACTGCAGTTGTTGAAGTGGAGCAGTTTCTGACAAAATCATATATGATCAAAAGGCATCTTTTGTTAACTACACTATATCCAGGATGGGGTGATTATAAGATCAGGGATCAGGAGTTCGCTTATTTTTTATATGGTGTAGCTGGTTATGGTTCTATTGTTGCAGCTATTTTATATAATCAGAAGGCCAGCGATTCGTATGACGATTACTTGCTTGCAGAGACTATTGCTGTCGGAGACTCAAAGTACTCTAATGCAAGGAAGTTCAAAACAATGTCATATATTTTTGCCGGCACTGCAGTGGCTATTTGGGCCCTGGATATAACTTCAGGGTTGGTAAAAATTAATAAAAAATCTAAATCTTATTCATTTGTAGAGCCCGGGAAAAAGAAGCTGTTTATTGGCTATGATTATGAACCACGTTTTAATCAACCTATGGTGAGCATAAAGATTAAATTTTGAGAATATTTTTGCTTAAAAAAGGAACAAAAAAGGGGCTGTTATTGGATGCAGCCCCTTTTTTGATGAAATGTATTTAGTTCATTCCCCTTTGCTTTTTTATTTCATTATACGCTGCATTGATTTTCTGGAATTTCTCTTTTGCAGCTCGCTGGATATCTTCCCCGAGATGACTTACTTTATCAGGATGATACTTGACAGCCAGCTTCCTGTAAGCCTTTTTTATTTCTTCATCAGAATCATCAGGAGTTATTTGCAGGATGTTATAGGCCGCATTTATATCCGCAGCAAACATGGAGCGTATTGATTTCATATCTGCTGCCTTAATTCCAATTCTGTTGCTAATATCCTCAATTTCCCTTATTTCCCGTAAATGCGTCTGTCCGTCAGCTTTGCTTATGCCAAATAAGTAATGGAGCAATTGGAGTTTAACTTCATATTCCATGAAGCGGTTGATTTGCATGCAAACATCGTTCAAAGGAATATTTTGTTTCAGGATATCCTTGAGCATAAGCATGCTTTCTTCAGTTTTGCCTTTTCCGAATTGCTGAAGAAAAAAACGCCTGACATAATCGAGTTCTGATTTAAGAACCCGGCTGTCTGCCTTCATGACGGCAGCAGATAAAATAAGAAGACTAACGGCGAAATCTCCCTGTTGGGTGGGTGTACTTCCTGGTTTGTACTCAAATTCCCCTTTCTGCATATTATCGAACATCGACCCAAATACGAAACCTAAAATACCACCAATAGGACCACCAAGAGCCCATCCGAGCCCTCCTCCAATCCATTTTCCATATATAGCCATAGAATTTATTTTATATTTTCAGATAAGGGTAAACCAAATTCCTCAGTGAGCATAATGTCTAATTCAGCTAATTTGTTCAATACCGGATTATATATTTCAGGAATGACCGGAATATACACTCCTTTTGACTTTATTTCACCCTTTAATATCAACTCAACACCTATGGCCGCCGGAAGAGCTACTGTTCTGGCAACAGCGGTGTCAGTGCGTAATGTTCCAAAATCGAGCATGCGTGATTTAATGACTTCTTTTGTTTCATCCGGGTAGGATGCCAGGAAGGTATGTTCCATCACAACCATATCCCTTTCCTCCTGTCCCAGGGTCATTTTTTCTATCATAATATCCGATGTGATTTCGAAAGGAGTGTCTTCAAATCTGTTCATAGGTTTATCATTAAATAAACCCAGCCATTCGATGGCTTTTAATCCGTATGAATCAACCGGGATGTTAAGGAATTTAGCAGCTTTTGTTTTGATATCAGCGGCATCTTTTTCACCGATCAGCATTGCAATAAACTCCGCATATGTTTTTCCGGTGAAATCATATTTATCATTTGTGATCAGCTTAAGGGCTTTCATGGTATCCAGTGATTCGCACCACCCTTTATGCCTGAAGGTACCTCTGAACATGGTTTTTGTCTCAGGTATGCCATACAGGTCAATATACGGCATGGAATTGCGGTTAGGGTAAATATCAAGTTCACCAACATTCGGAAAGCTTACGTTAAAGGGTTTCTTGAAAAGATCAGCAGGGGGTGTATAGATATTTTTACCATACCTGAGATAGTTTCCATCATTGTTACTGGCCATAACAACCCCTTTTGGGCTCCAGGAAAACTTGTAGTTGAAAGGATTGTCGCATGCTTCAGGTGCAGGTAAAGCACCGGTAATAGAATAGAATTCTTCTATTAGCCCGCCTTTATGATGAACGTGGTCAATAACTTTCATGGCCGACATATGATCAATACCCGGGTCAAGACCTAATTCATTCAGGATTATGATGCCTGCATCTTTTGCTTGCTGATCCAGTGCTTTCATTTCCGGTTTCACATACGACGTGGTAACCATATTCTTTTTATGCGTTATGCACTTTTTTGCCACCATCACGTGATATGCATAAGGGAGCAAACTCACTGTCAGGTCATGTTTTTCAATCATCTTATCCAGCTCATCTTCCTTGTCGACAGTCCAGGCCAAAGCAGTTCCATTCGGGTGATTTCCAATCATATTCTCTGCCTTGGATTTTGTTCGTGTAGCTACAGTTACCTGAAAATCGTTATTTAACAGATAACTTACAATAGGTTTTACAACCATTCCTGCTCCCAGAATCAATACTCTTTTCATAATTACTTATTATTTTTATTAAAAATTATAAAGATTTATACTTTTTATTAATTATAGAAAACGCTCAATATATTTATAATCGCGGGTTAATTTTCCGTTGTGTAGGATTAATGCATTTTTTATAGGGCCGGGAAGAGGGAGTTCATCAGTTGGTAAACTGAAGTCTGTTTCTGCAATACTTTTTACAAAAGGAAAAAGAGCATCTCCAAAAGTAAATGAAGACTCCCTGGGAAGTTCACTTGGGAGAATGTCTACTGTCATCATTAACAATCCATTACCCTTTACACCAGACTGTATTGTTTCATTTTCCGGATTATACATATACACTGGATCCTCAATCTCCGCCCCTTTTACTGTTGATTCAACGGAACCATCTATATCGCATGTAATATCACCTACGGCAATGAGTTTGGGTTTTCCATTTCTAAAAGTATCCTTTAGATATTCCCTGGTAAGGAGTTTAGGGTATTTTTCATCCCAATACATACAATTCATGAGGACACTCAGGTTCGGGATATATTGTTCAAAAACACTCCTGTATTTATCTGGTTGAGTGTAATATTCCTGCAGATCAAATTCCTGTTGATCTTTATGTTTAACCAAATGATGTTCTTTGAAAATGCTTTTATAAATAACATTCGTTACAATATCTTTTTGGGCGATGTTTGCTAATTCATAAGGTTCAATTTCTTTAAGAGGCAATAGGGCGGCAATCTCCTGAGCTCCGTTGGAGACATTGCCATAACCTGTAAATCCAATGGTTAAGGGACAAATTTCTTTTGGAAGCCCTTTTTCCAGTATTTCCTGTCCTGCCCGTGAGATATCCTTTCTGGCTTCTTCCAGGGAGTCGTATGTATAGGTTTGTTTTATATTGAGCAACGGGGTTTCAAATCCTTCTTCTTTAAGGCGTAACCCTAATGACCATAGTGTATTAATCATACCAGCCAGTCCTGCATATCGCCCAAAAAATATCAACCGGCGCCCCATTTCATCGCTTACTTTTTCATAATCAATTAAGTTACATTTTAGTGTCATCATTTTTTTTAACATGGGCATATTATATGCCTGTCCCTTAATGACATGTGAAAAGAAAATATAGGTTTTGTTTTCTTGAAAAAAGTCCACCGGCATTTCCTTAACACCCATAATTACTGAGCATTCATCCAGGTGATCACATACTTTTGCCCCGGTTTCAAGGTATTCATTATCCTTAAATATTCGCTTTTGGGATTTTTCTATGCAAAATTTCAGATTGTAGTTTTGGATAAGTTTTTTAACATGTTTAGGAGTAAGGGGGGTCCTTCTTTCCATTTTATACTTATCCTCGTGTCGGATTCCAATGCATGCACTCATAGGCCAATATTATTTGGTAAGGTTTAACAGAAAGCAAACTTACAAATTATGCCAATAATCTAGTCATTATTTTCTGCTTTCCCTGTCAGATATTTCTCAAGGATTATGTATAACTACTTTGATTTCATTGGTTTAGTTAGATAGTCATTCATTCCTGCATTCAGGCATTTTTTTGTGGATGTTTGGATATACCACTATCCTCTTTTTAAAAAGATAATGGAGGTATTCACCATTAAACAAACCATCCGTAGAAGATCTAAGGCAGTAATATCTTTTTTAATTATAAATTAACAAAGCATGTAAATTTTATTATAATTTTGCAATCGTTTTGGTTAGAAATACATATTAATTTGGTAATTAATAAATTAGATAAATTTTAAACATAAATAGGAGGAAAACTAAATGACAAGTGGAAATAAACCTAAATCAGTATATCTTTTTGGCAATAAGGATGCCGACGGAAATTCGAAAATGAAAGAGTTATTGGGCGGAAAAGGCGCCAATCTTGCAGAAATGGCTTTAATAGGTGTGCCCGTACCTGCTGGATTTACCATCACCACTGAAGTTTGTGCTGATTACAATAAATTGGGACGTGAAAATGTCATCAGCAAAATTAAGGACGAAGTGGAAAACGGGGTAAGGCACGTGGAAAAGATAATGGGCACGGAGTTTGGCTCTGAGAGCAACCCTTGTCTTTTATCGGTAAGATCTGGTGCCAGGGCTTCTATGCCGGGTATGATGGATACTGTGTTAAACCTTGGACTGAATGAGAAAGCAGTTGAGGGCATTGCCAGAAAAACCAATAACGAACGATTTGCGTGGGATTCCTACAGAAGATTTGTTCAAATGTATGGTGATGTTGTTATGGGAATGAAGCCGGAAAGTAAAGAAGATGCAGATCCTTTTGAAGAGATCATTGAAGAAATGAAGGAAAACAAGGGTGTGTTGAACGATACTGAACTTTCAACGGATGACCTGAAAGAGTTGGTAAAATTATTTAAAGAAGCCGTAAGGAATAGAACCGGCAAGGACTTTCCGGATGATCCCTGGGAACAACTTTGGGGGTCTGTTTTGTCCGTATTTGACAGCTGGAATAATGACAGAGCAATATATTACCGGCAGTTAAACAATATTCCTGAGGAGTGGGGGACAGCCGTCAATGTTCAGGCAATGGTTTTTGGAAATATGGGTGAAAGTTCGGCAACAGGTGTAGCTTTTACACGAGATGCCGGTACAGGTGAAAATATTTTTAATGGTGAATACCTAATCAATGCGCAGGGGGAGGATGTTGTTGCTGGTACACGCACACCTCAGCAGATAACCAAAGAAGGTTCTTATAGGTGGGCTAAGCTTGCAGGAGTTGAGGAGAATGAAAGAAAGGTTAATTTTCCTTCTCTTGAAGAAACTATGCCTGATGTGTATATTGAGTTATTTGCCATTCAGGAAAAACTGGAGAAGCATTATGCTGACATGCAGGATCTTGAGTTTACAATTCAGGATGGAAAGTTATGGATTCTTCAAACCCGTAGCGGAAAACGTACTGGAGCAGCCATGGTGAAGATTGCTATGGATATGCTGAATGAGGGTGTGATCGATGACAAAGAAGCACTCTTGAGTGTTGAACCTAACAAACTGGATGAATTGCTTCATCCTGTATTTAATAAGGAAGCACTCAATAATGCGGAAGTTTTAGCAAAAGGCTTGCCTGCATCTCCAGGTGCAGCAACCGGACAGGTTGTCTTTCATGCTGATGATGCGGAAGTTTGGTCAGGGCAGGGAAAGGACGTTATTCTGGTTCGAATTGAAACATCACCCGAGGATTTGAAAGGCATGAATGTGGCCAGGGGTATTCTAACTGCACGGGGCGGAATGACCAGTCATGCTGCTGTTGTTGCCCGTGGCATGGGTAAATGTTGTATCAGTGGTGCCGGAAGTATTAAAATTGATTATAAAACAAAAACCATTAAGATTGATGATAAGGAAATCAGGGAAGGTGATTGGATTTCACTCAATGGTACAACAGGCGAAGTATATGCCGGGGAAGTAATGACCAGTAAGCCTGATTTGAGCGGTAACTTTGGTGAGCTGATTGATCTGGCTGATAAGCATTCCAGAATGGCTGTCAGAACGAATGCGGATACTCCCCATGATGCTGAAGTTGCCAGGGATTTTGGCGCAAAAGGTATCGGACTGTGCCGCACAGAACATATGTTTTTTGAAGGTGAACGTATCAAGGCCATGAGGGAAATGATCCTTGCTGAAGATGAAAATGGAAGAAGAAAGGCTCTGGATAAACTTCTTCCAATGCAAAGGGAGGATTTTGAAGGAATATTTGAAGCCATGCATGATCTTCCTGTAACGATCAGGTTGCTTGATCCGCCACTCCATGAGTTCGTGCCGCACGACTATACATCCCAACAGGAGATGGCAGATGAAATGAATGTAACCCTGAAGTTCATCAAGGATAAGGTTGAAGAGTTATCGGAATTCAATCCAATGCTTGGTCACAGAGGCTGCCGCCTGGGCAATACATACCCGGAGATATCTGAAATGCAAACCAGAGCGATTATTGAGGCTGCCTTAAATCTTAAAAAGAAGAATATTAAAGCTATTCCTGAGATCATGATACCTTTGACCGGTACCATTCAGGAAATGAAAATGCAGGAAATAATTGTACGGAATACGGCTAACAAAGTATTCGAAGAAAGAAATGAGAACATTGAATACCTTGTTGGTACTATGATTGAGGTTCCCAGGGCTGCCTTAACTGCTGATGATATTGCTGAATCTGCCGAATTCTTCTCATTTGGTACAAATGACCTTACCCAGATGACTTTTGGTTACTCGCGTGATGATGCTGGAAAGTTTTTGCCCATATACATCAGGAAAGGCATACTAAAACATGATCCTTTCCAGGTGCTTGACAGAGAAGGTGTTGGTCAGCTTGTTGAAATGGGGGTTAAAAAGGGACGCATGACAAAGAATAATCTTAAAGTAGGTATTTGCGGTGAACATGGTGGGGAACCCAGTTCTGTTGAATTTTGTCATATAGTAGGTATGGATTATGTAAGTTGTTCTCCCTACAGGGTACCCATTGCCAAATTAGCAGCAGCACAAGCAAATATTAATCATTAATATGATTAAAGGATCAGATCAGGGACTGTAGAGAAAGCAGTCCCTTTTTTTATTGTATCTCTCCGTGAATATAGAGCTTCATGCGGGGGTTTTCCGGATCATTGCTTATAACGGTTATATAGGCTTTATGCTTCCCAACATATCCTTTGGTTGAAACATAAACAGTTAGTTCGGTTGTTTTCTGTTGCCTGAGTGTTAATCTTTTTGGTAATATACTGATACAGGAACAACTGGGATCCATTTTTCGTATGTGTAGCTGGCGGATCCCCTTATTTTTTATCTCGAAAACATGCTTTAATTCTTCTCCTTCTTTAGCCAGCCCAAAATCCCAATAGGTGTTACTGAAGGAAATTTTTGGAGAAATATTCTTCCTGGATTCACGGATAACAGAAAAATCTTCAAAGATGTCAGCTTTTATTACCAATGGCTTTAAAGAATCAGTTTCATCATTGGTTCGCAACCAAAGCGTATCGTATACAATTCCGTAATCTTTTCTTTTGTATGCATTATACGTGATAACGATTTCGCCTTCTTCACCCGGCTCCAGGGAGGATGCTTTTATATGTGCTTCTATATACCGACAGCTATCTTCTGCTTCCAGTTTTAAGATTTTATCCCAATTATTATAGATGAACATTTTTTCTTTCCGTGTTTCTGTATCGTAGATCTTTTCGAAGAAAACTACTTCATTCTTATAATAAAGGTTTCCAACATGGTATTGATATTGGTCTCTGGTAGTTTTATCTTTTGGGATGATTTCCCCGCTTACAGTAAGTTCAATGTCATTTGTATTAGGCACATTTGTATATACCATAATGCTTTCTGTGAATTTCCCAATACGCTGGGGTTGATTGTAGGCAATACTGATAATCCCATTCGTGCCGGGAGGTATTGCATACTTGCTGTAATGTAATATTCTGAGCCCACTGCTTACATTAATTTTACTGATAACAGTTTCTAATTCACATTCATTGGTGAAAATAAAATTGGTTTGAATATTTTCCTTGTTCTGTTTGAAAACACCCAGGTAAATATCATAAGATTCAAACTTTATACAGTGATTATCCTGAGAGAAGGTATGGAAGAAATATAAGAGAAAAAAGGAAATCAGAAAAAAAAATCTCATTATTTTAAGCATTCAGCATAACTGGCATTACAAGCATGAGGATATCTACATCCTTATTCTCAGGATCAGCGGGGAGTAAAATTCCTGCTCTGTTTGGTGCTGACATTTCCAGTTTAATATTATCATCATCAATATTATTAAGCATTTCAAGCAGGAACCTGGAATTAAATCCTATTTCCATATTTTCCCCTTCATAGTTACAATTCAGCCTGTCTTTTGCTTCGTTTGAGTAATCAATATCTTCAGCTGAAACTTCAAGCTCTTTTCCGGTTATTTTAAGTCTTACCTGATGTGTTGATTGATTGGCAAAAATAGAAACACGCTTGATAACGCTCAGGAAAGGATATCTTTCAATGGTGAGGACATTTGGGTTCTCCTTGGGAATAACGGCATCGTAATTTGGATATTTCCCTTCAATAAGCCGGCAAACCAGGCTGATATTTTCAAACGTGAAGGAAGCATTGGTTTGATTATAGTTGACTTTTACATGAAAATCTTTGCCGGAAAGCTGATTTTTTATTTGGTTCATAGGCTTTTTTGGCAGAATAATGTTGTTGTTGCTTTCTGATTTAATATCTGTGCGCTTATAGCGAACCAATTTATGCGCATCTGTTGCAACAAAAGTAGTATCTTCGGGTGAAAACTCGCAAAGCAGACCGGACATAATGGGTCGAAGCTCATCGTTGCCGGCTGCAAAAATGGTTTTTTGGATTGCTTCTGAAAGCACTTCTGCAGGAATCTCAAGGTCTATTGTGTCTTCAAGCTCGGGCATTTGTGGATATTCTTCGCTATTATGGCCTGCAAGTTTAAACTTTCCGTCACCGGCTGATATTTCTACTAATTGCTTGTCCGTATTAATAGTAAATGATAAGGGGATATCTGGAAAAGACTTCAGGGTATCTAGCAGGATTTTTGCCGGAATGGCTACGGATCCTGGTTCTTCAGCCTTGTCAAGCGGTATTCTGACACTCATGGTAGTTTCCAGGTCACTGGCTGTTACCTTTAACTGATCTTCCGACAAATCGAAAAGGAAATCATCAAGAATTGGCAATGTATTGCTGGTGTTAATGATTCCGCTGATGGATTGCAAATTATTCGATAATACTGAACTTGATACAATAAATTTCATGTCAAAATATTTTTCTTGATCCTTTACAAAAATAGGTAAAAAATGATACTGTGAAGCAGGCTATTAATAATTTATGAATATTATTTTATGGGAGTTGTTGTTCAGGTTTAGCAAAGTATGTAAGTGGTCTGGAAATATTGTCAAAAACAAAATATTGCAGTAAAACAAAATCTTCGTCTTCATTCATTAATCCGTATAACCGATCGCGGTCATAAGGTACAGGATTTCCTTCCAGGTCGACCTGGCCTTCAGGTGGATCTTTTCTGAATGTTTTCAGGGTCTTTTTTTGTCCGCTAGTATCTGTGAGGCTCAGCTCTACATATTCCTTATTAGTAATCAGGCTATCAGTTTTTTCATCCGGATATTCCAGCAGGGCTTCAAAGTTTACATCTCTAAAATAGGAGAGAGTCTGAATAAGTTTTAGGGTATCATAATCCGGAATAAGTTTATTGTTCCGTAATTCTGTGACTGAAAACCTGGTATTTACTTTATTGATTCGATAAGATAATTCAGGTTTATTGAAAAATTCAACCCGAACCTCTGCAATTTCCGGGATACTATGGCTAAAGATTGTGTGATCACGCCAGTCATTTAAAAGGGTAGAGTACCGGGGTGTTAAAAACCCCATAAAGCCTTTAATATAGGTAACATAGGGTTTAGTAGAATTTTCCAGTAACATATATGTTCCTGTATTCTCCTGTGTAGGCCCCCCCACATAAAAAACTTTGCTGAGTTTTTCTTTTGGAAACAGACGAATCCAGTCAAAAATATTGACCTGGTGTGCCATCTGGTACACCTCCACTTTTGTTCCGGTACTGCTCAATCTGGCAACTGTATTGTTATGTGCTGCTGGGCTTACGGGTGATTTTACATCCACACGTATCAATGCATCAAGTATGCTTTCCACTGCATCAGGTCTTGCCTTGTAACTTTCATTTACAGTCCATTCATTATTGTTTTTTCGTTCCAGCAAAATTTTCCGGTTTTTCTTATCAGCCAGGAAAATTTTCGTTACGCTGGCAGTATCCTTAATGGCAAAGTTGCTGTATTCTCCCCTAATAGTGGATGTTCTGTTATTAAGTATTAAAACAAGGGCAACGATCAATAATAGAATGGTGATAATAATGATAAAAAGGTTTTTTTTCATAGTACATCATGCTTGTTTCAGGAAATTCGCCGGTATTTTCTTTTTCTGATGAAAGTGACCACAATGCCAACAATAATTATAAACAAAACAGGAACAGCAGTATTAAAAATTTTCCAATAAACACTATTATTATTAAGTTTAGTTTTGTCAAGCAACCTAAGTTGAATAGTATTTTTTGAACGAATATTCATAAGGCCTACATCGTCCATGAGGTAGTTTACACAATTTAAAAGAAAATCTTTGTTACCAAAATACCTTCTATTATCAATATCATAGCCTAAAACAAGAGGTTTACCCGATGAGCGGCTAAGTTGATTTTTTATTATATCCCCGTCTGAAACAACGATCATGCGATTTTCAAGCCCGTTTGGCCTGAAATCCATATCTTTATTTTGGGCAATTTCAGGTGGGAGGTGGAATTTGAAGGGAGATTCAAACTTTCCTTCAAGCAAAACCGCAACCGGAAGATGCTTTTTACTATATCGACTCAGGTCGGGTTCCATCCCGGCAATCTCAAGTGTGATATATGCGGGTGTGTTAAGTGTTTTGGAGTAATCAGAACTTTGCAGTAAGACTGTTTTCTTTATGCGGCTGTCTCCTACCAGATCAATGCTACTTACAAATTCCGTTTTAATCAGGTTTAAATTATTAACAATTGGGTGGTCACTTGCTGGTCGGACAACGGGTAAGTAATCCCAGGGCAGCATGCTGAATACAGGCTTGTTATTGGAAAAGCCACTTACCAGTTTAATAGGCAGGGAAAAAACATCCAGAATCATATCGTTGTTTATCCGGACTCCGTATTTAAACAAAAGTTTTTCCAGTCTTAAATTCATTGGAATACCAACTGTAGATTCTGCATATTGCAGGCTATCCATAGATGCAAACACCGGGTCAATGAGCCATAGTACTCGCCCACCGCGCATGACAAACTGATCAATGTTATATAAGTCTTTATTGCTAAAGCTGCTGTCAGGTTTTGCAATGATGAGCAAATTGTATTTATTTTTAAAAAGAGAATCTTTATCTCTTTCTGCAAGGTCTGTGAGTTTCTCTTGAATTTTTTGCCTTGAAACCTGATAATATTTTTTCAGTTCTCGGGTAAAATCATGCACCCAAATGGCCTCAAGTTCTCCATGGCCTTCTGTATAAGCAATTTTGGAAGGCATGGCCATCTGAAGTTTACGAATGGCATACACGTAGTTATACTCCAGTTCCTGAATGGCCGCATTGATCTGTTCTTGTGTTGACATCATTTGTTCTGTTGCTAACAGATTCAATGGGAACTTTCTTCCCTTATATTCAATTATCATTCCCGGAAAAACCAGTTGTTGTGAAGAGGCTTCGTTGATTTTCGTGTAAACAGTAGTAGCAAATAATCCCTGTTCTTCAAGGTATTGATAAAATTTCTGGCGTTCATCCTTGTTTTCAATATCATTTGGATTCTCAAATTTATAGTGAATCATATCTGTATAGGCCCTGAACTCATCCAGCATCTCCCTTACAGAATTGTGAAGGCGTTTAAACCCCTCTCTGAAATCGCCTTCAAGGTAAACCGTGAAAACCACCTGGTCATCCAGATTCTTTAGAATTTCTTTGGTGTCATCACTTAATGTATATCGTTTTTCTGATGTCAGGTCAAATCGGGTGAAAACATATGAAGATATAATGTTTAAAAGGATTATTATAAGGATGCTCAAAAAGAGCTGAATAATATTATTTCGTTTGATATTTCTTTTTTTCCTATTCATAGTAGTAAGCTCCGGATATTACCATTTTCTGCTCTGCAGGGATATTTTCGTTAACAACAGGAATAGGGCGATCAGGCTGAGAAAGTAGATCAGGTCCCTGGTATCAACTACTCCTCTGCTAATAGATGCATAATGTGTGCTTATTCCAAGTGATTTAATAAACAAATCGATAGGTTCAAAAATTTCCAGTGTGTATATGAGATCGAACCCGAAATAAATAAATGCAGATAATAGAAGGGCAATAACAAAGGATACAACCTGATTATCCGTAATGGATGATGAAAACAGCCCTATGGAAACAAAGGCGGCTCCTAAAAAAAGCAACCCAAGGTATGAGCCCCACATACCCCCGGTATCAATATTGCCCTTTTCCATCCCCAGTTGATGCACAGAGTAATAATAAACAAGGGTTGGCAGAAGTGAAAAAATTACGAGCAGCAGCCCTGCAAGATATTTAGCTGTTACAATCTGAAAATCAGAAAGAGGTTTGGTTAATAACAATTCTATGGTTCCTGCACGGTTTTCTTCTGAGAACATTTTCATCGTGATGGCAGGTATCAGAAAAAGAAATACAATTGGCCCTAATAGAAATAATCCGTCAAGGTTTGCATAGCCATAATCAGGAATATTGAAATACACAGGTATGACCCATAGTGCCAATCCATTGATTAGCAGAAAAACGATGATAACAATGTAGGCTGTGAGGGAACTCAGGAAACTGCTAAGTTCTTTGAATAATAATGTTCGCATATAACTATCCTGTCTTTTCAAAAGAAACTGTAAAAATACGATTTCATTATGAAATATTCGGGATGAATTGAAAAATCATTTAATTACAGGAAAACAGGATTGCATCAGGAATTATCTTTTTTTGTATCAAAGGAAAGCTGGCGTTCTTTGATGATCTCGTCTTTTTCTTTGATGATCTTGTCTTTTTCTTTGATAATCTTTTTTCTTTTTCTAAGGGTAGATAAACTCAGAACAATGCCGCTGAGAATTCCTATAATGAGTGTTATGAATATGACAAGAGCAAGAGAGGCATTAAAATCCCAAAAAAGGAATTTAAGCTGGGTTGAAGCTACATTTTGTATAGCAAATATTAAAAGTAATATGAGAAGAAGGATGCTGATAATACTGTTTGTTTTGCTCATCGTTTTTGTATTTATGTATTTGAATATTCAATGCGTATGGTATCCTTAAAATGCAGTCCGAGTAAACTTGCTGCATTTCCCTGGTTCATAGCAATTTCCAAAAAGCCTCCTGAACCAAAAATAGCCAGGATTTCACCTACGGGTACATCATCGTAGGATTTGCTTATTTTCTTAATTTCATATCCCCTGAAGCTTATACTAAATGGTTTTCCTTTTAGTATGTCCCTGAATAATTTTTCATGGATATTGGAAATCGCATTTTCATAGTTATCGATGTGAATAACAATGCCTTTAATAGTATTTTGTTCAACTACCGGATGAAAAGCTAATTTCTGGTTGATCTTATCGATTTTTTTCCCAAATTCCTTTAAATCTACTCCTTGCGCAATCATACCAGCTACTTTTACAAAAACATCCCTGGTGGAAAAGGTAAAATAATCGCTATCCTGCATTACCTCGATTTCATATATTTCTTCAGGATTTTCATCAAAGATCAGTGAAAATATTCCGTTATCAGCCCCGATAAAATACTGGTCTTCATATTTTATCACAAGATGCGGGCTTTCAATGTCTGCTAATGTATTAACACCGATAATATGTATACTATCTTTCGGAAAGTTTCTGTAACAGTTCCTAATAACAAAGGAGGCTGTTTCGGTATTAAAGGGGGGGACTTCATGGCTTATATCCACGATGACAGCATCAGGAATTTGAGATAAAATGCTGCCTTTCACGGCTGCTATGTAATGGTCTTTATGACCCCAATCAGTGGTAAGCGTTAATACAGGCATAAGATAGGAGCTGGATTATTTGATGTACGTTGTAATTTATTCTATTTTTGTTTACCAAAAATAATAATTTCAGCTTTAATGCCGCGGAAAAAATAAATTGCGTTTGATTTTACATAGAGAATATGGGAGAAAAGACATTGCAACTACAAATGGTGAATCCGGTTGAAATATTCGGGGTTAACGATTCCAACCTGAATATTATGAAGCAGATCTTTCCGAAACTAAAAATTGTTGCCCGTGGTGACTCTATAAGCTTATTCGGAAATGATGAAGATATTGCTGCCTTTGAAAAGAGGTTCTCACTTCTTTTAGCACATTACGAACGATTTGGAAGGATTAATGAATACGATATCCACGAGTTGATGGAAAGTGAATGTGAGGAAAGAAGCGAAGTTATTATTGAAAACAAGTCTGAAATATTGGTACGTGGAAGAGACGGGATGCTTATAAAGGCAAAAACCATCAATCAGCGAAAGATGGTGGAAGGGATTGATATAAATGATCTTATATTTGCCATAGGGCCTGCAGGTACCGGGAAAACATATACTGCCGTTGCGCTTGCCGTAAGAGCATTGAAAAACAAGGAAATTAAACGTATTATTTTAACCCGTCCTGCAGTGGAAGCGGGTGAGAACCTTGGTTTTCTACCCGGAGATTTACGCGATAAACTGGATCCTTATCTTCAACCGTTGTATGATGCATTGCGTGATATGCTGCCCCCGCAAAAACTGTTATCTTATCTTGAAGACGGAACTATAGAAATAGCTCCTCTGGCATTTATGCGCGGAAGAACACTTGACCTTGCATTTGTTATCCTGGATGAGGCTCAAAATGCTACGTCCAGTCAGATAAAAATGTTTCTGACCCGAATGGGCAAGTCTGCCAAGTTCATAGTTACCGGAGATATCACTCAAATAGACCTCCCGAAAAACCAACAATCAGGATTGGTTCATGCAGCAAAATTATTGGAGAACATTAAAGGTATTAGTTTTGTTTATTTAAATAATAAAGATATTATTCGTCATAAGCTGGTTGCAAAAATATTAAACGCTTATGGCAAGGATGAATAAACCAAAAGATAACTATTTATGAGCAATGCAATTGTAAAAACAAATTTTAATTTTCCCGGACAAAAAGGGGTTTATCACGGAAAAGTAAGGGATGTATATACTATCAATGATGAGCTGTTGATAATGATACCTACTGACCGCATTTCTGCGTTTGATGTTGTTCTGCCTAAAGGAATACCGTTTAAAGGCCAGGTGCTTAATCAAATAGCAGCCCGGTTTTTAGATATTACCGAAGACATTGTGCCTAACTGGAAGCAAGCTGTTCCGGATCCCATGGTTACTGTCGGGTTAAAATGTGAGCCTTTTAAGGTTGAAATGGTTATCAGGGGATACTTATCCGGTCATGCATGGAGGGAGTATCGTTCCGGAAAAAGAAGCCTTTGTGGTGTGCCTATGCCGGAAGGCCTCAAAGAAAATGACCGTTTTCCGCAACCCATTATCACACCAACAACTAAAGCTGAAGTAGGTCATGATGAGGACATTTCACGGGAAGAAATCTTAGCTGCCGGCCTGGTAAGTGAAGAAGATTATCTCAAACTGGAAAGGTATACCAGGGGGTTGTTTCAGAGAGGAGGTGAAATAGCAGATATGATGGGACTGATCCTGGTAGATACCAAATATGAATTTGGAAAGATCGGGGATGATATTTATCTGATTGATGAAATACATACTCCTGATTCTTCCCGCTACTTTTACAAGCAAGGTTATGATGAACGACAAAACAGCGGAGAAGCTCAGAAGCAATTATCAAAAGAATTTGTTCGTGAATGGTTAATGGAAAAAGGATTTCAGGGAAAAAAAGGCCAACCCATGCCCGACTTGCCTGAAGAATTTGTGAATAGTGTCTCTGGAAGGTATATTGAGCTGTATGAGCAAATTACCGGCGAATCATTTAAACCCGCTGATGTTAGCAACGTTTTGGAAAGGGTTGAACAAAACATATTAAATTATCTAAAAGAGCGGGGAATTCAATAGCGTATGACACGGAAGAGCATTCCCTTTTCACCTCCCAGGATGGATGATGCTATTATCAAAGCAGTAGCGGAAGCATTGAAATCAGGGTGGATTACTACCGGACCAAGGACAAAAAAGTTTGAGGAAATGCTTACTAAATATGCAGGTCATAAGAAAACGCTTTGTGTTAGTTCTGCTTCAGCAGGACTGGAACTTATGTTAAGATGGTATGGAGTTGGTCCCGGGGATGAAGTGATCGTGCCTGCCTATACATACTCAGCTACAGCCAATGTAGTGGTGCATTGCGGCGCAAAACCCGTTTTTGTGGATAGTGATCGGGATTTTAATATAGATTTACACGACGTTAAAAAGCGTATTACTTCCAGAACCAAAGTAATTATGCCTGTTGATATTGGCGGCTTGCCGTGTGATTATGATGAGCTGAATGAGTTGGTGAAGTTATCGGATGTAAGGGAACTCTTTCAGGCAGCTACAAAAGAACAAAAAATTTTAAACCGCATCCTTATTGTATCAGATGCTGCCCATTCATTGGGTGCTGTTTATAAAGGCAAGAAAACAGGCTCACTCACGGATATAACTGTGTTTTCATTTCATGCTGTAAAAAACCTTACAACGGCAGAGGGCGGTGCTGTTTGTCTGAATTTTTACCATGAATTCGATAATGATCAATTGTATGATTATCTAAACACAAAATCTCTCCACGGGCAAACCAAAGATGCTTTTTCTAAAATACAAATAGGTAAATGGAAGTATGATGTCATAGAACCTGGGTATAAGTTTAATATGACTGATATTGCAGCTGCAATGGGTATAGTTGAGCTGGAAAGATATGAAAGCGATATGCTTCCTAAACGAAAAGATGTTTTTAACAGGTATGTAAAAGCATTTTCTGTGTTTGAATGGGCGGAATTGCCGCTGCATAATAGCGCAGACAAAGAAACATCATATCATGTCTTCCTCCTGAGAATTAAGGGAATCTCTGAAGCAAAAAGAAATATGATCATGGAGGATATATTCCGGGAGGGTGTTTCAGTAAATGTGCATTTTGTTCCTCTGCCTATGATGACCTATTATAAAAATGCCGGATATGATATAAGGGATTATCCGGTTTCCTATGATTCTTACTCAAGGGAAATAACCCTGCCGGTGTATTATGATCTGACTGATGGTATGATCGAACGAATTATTGAAGTGGTAGTCAAAGCGGTAAAGAAAAATTTATGATTAATCGCATATTTGATATCTTTTTTTCTAGTTTAGCCCTCCTGATTATTGCTCCGGTTTTTTTATTCATTGCATTTCTTATTATCCTTGAATCGAAAGGCGGGGTTTTTTATAAGCAGATAAGGGTTGGAAAAGGCCAAAGGCTCTTTAATTTGTATAAATTCAGAAGCATGAAACCCGGTTCTGACCGTAAAGGATTACTAACGGTAGGTGGCAGGGACGCAAGAATTACCCGAATGGGTGTTTTTCTGAGATCATATAAACTGGATGAACTCCCGCAGTTGTTCAATATTTTGAGAGGAGATATGAGTTTTGTCGGGCCCAGGCCGGAAGTGCCCAAATACGTTAATTTATACAATCAGGAGCAAAAGAAAGTTTTAAGTGTAAAACCCGGTCTGACAGACTATGCATCACTGGAATATTTTGATGAAAGTAATTTGCTGGCTGGTGCAGAAGATCCTGAGAAATACTATATTGAGAAAATAATGCCGGATAAACTTGCATTAAATATTCGATATATTGCCGATAAAAGCTTTATTACAGATATCAAAATCATTTTTAAAACCTTACTAAAAATACTGTTAAGAAAGTAAGAACTATTTTCTGCGTAGTTCAACCGAGGCTGCGCATAATTTTTTTTACTTCATCGGTTTTTTCCGGGTATCCTAATTTTTCGTAAGAAAAGATCAGATTATTGAAAAGCCGTTTTATGATAATCTCATTTGGACAAGGATAGTAGAATGAATCTTCAGGTTTCAGATTTAGCTGTTTCACGAACTGATCAATTTGTTTACGGGTAAAGATAGCTCCTTTATTAAATGGGTTAATATAGAAGAGCACTTCTCTTTCATTAGTATACCTGAAGGGGCCTTCAACCATTTCATGCAGGTAGGCAAGGATGAAATGATTGGGAAGGTTTATGCCGTAAACCGGGATCTGCAGTTGTTGAGCAAGAGTGCTGTAGAGAATGCTTAAACTCAAAGGGTTTCCTTTTTTAGTTTCAAGGAGGTTATTGATATAGTTGTTTTGAGGGGCATGAATGTTTTCCTTATTTCCTCTGAATTGATGGATATCGAAAAAAATATGATTGAGAACCTTAATTTTTTCCAGTCCGGTAAGATGTTCGTTTAACTCCAGCCAGATATCTTTTCGGATATCATCAACCTGCTTTGTAATTTGATCGAAACTTAGGTCAGGGTATTGATATTTTGCAGCAAGGTATGCCGCTTTAATCAGGTTATGAGATTCGAGATATTTCCAGTTTTGAAGCTCAGCATAAAGGCTTTCTAACTGAAGCTTGTGAATGATATATTCAATTCTTTCCTGAATGTTAGGATTAAATGTATTTTCCCAGGCGTATTCCAGGGAGGGAATGGCATCAGCACCATATGAAAAAATCTTTTCACGTATTTGTTCATAAATCTGATTGTCAGGGTCATCCAGCAGATTTATCAACGCTTCCAGTTCCTTATTTTCCTGCTTTTTTATCATGATCTAAATAATATCCAACACCATTTGAATTAAATTGTTAATCGTTTTTTTATAATTCGTACTAAAAGTGTTATTTTTTCGGTTAGCCATAACAGCACAAACTGTCAGGGCTTTATGTCCTAATAAACCTGACAATCCATAAAGCACTGATGTTTCCATTTCAATATTAGTAATTTTATGGCCGGTGTAATTATATGCTGCCAGCTTATTTATTAACTTTTCAAAGCGGCTTTTTGCATTTAAACTCCTCCCTTGTGGACCGTAGAATCCCGGAGCTGTCAGCGTTATTCCCTTCTGTTTAACTGTTGAAAACTGTTGCAGCAATGCCTGGTTTGCTGCCACTATGTATGGTTTATTGGGAAGTGCAGAATCTTTCAAATAATCTGCAACATCGCAGCTCATATCTTGCTGTATTATTTCTTCGCACCTTTCGTAGAAATAAAGAACACCATCCAGGCCCATCCCATATTCTGATACTACAAACTCATCTATATCTGGCGATTCCTGAATACTTCCTGTTGTACCTATTCTAACAAATGTTAGTGATTCTTGTTGAGGTTTTTTGCATGAATTCTTAAGGTCAATATTAACCAATGCATCAAGTTCATTGATTACAATGTCCATGTTATCAGGCCCAATACCGCTTGAAATAACTGATAATCTTTTGCTGTTGTAAATACCTGTATGACACACAAATTCCCTGTTGCTGGTTTTGTGTTCTGTTTTTTTAAAGAAAGCTGATACCATTTCAACCCTTCCGGGGTCACCAACAAGCAGAATTGTTTTAGCCAGTTGATGGGGCTTAAGTTTCAGATGGTATATACTTCCGTCAGGATTTGTAATTAGTTCTGAAGCACCAAATGAATTCATTGTGTGTGTAAAATTATTCGTTTATTTTTGTACATGTTAAACAAAAATAGCAAAATGAAGGAACATTATAACAATATCCTTGTACCGGTTGATTTTGAGGACTTATCTCTCGTTGCCCTGGAGCAGTCATATAACATGGCCCGATTGCTTAAGCTGGAGATAACCCTTTTGTATGTGATCGAAGACAGTGGCTTAAGTGGACTGTTTTTTCCAAAGGATAAAAATGAAGATGTTGTGCGAAAAGTGAAGGAGAAATTAGAAGAATTGGCACGCAAATCATCAATAAGATCAGGAGTAAAGGTTAAAACAATGGTTGTACGGGGAAAGGTTCATGCACAGATCAGGGAAATTGCTGAGCAAATCAGTGCTAAGTTTATAGTGATGGGAACCAAAGGTTCTGTGGAAGATGAAAATGGCAAGGTAATCAGAAGTTTAGGCGCAAATACATCCAGGGTTATTCGTTCAGCGAAACGGCCTGTAATCACAATTAACAGTAAGCATAACCACAGAGGGGTCAGATCCATTTTATTGCCCCTTGATTTGACCAGAGAAACCAGGCAAAAAGTAACCCTTGCTATTGAGATGGCTAAAATTATGAGGGCGAAAATAAAAGTCATCTCAGCTTTATGGTCAAAAGGAGACAGGGTTATCATGAATCAATTGTTGGTTCAGTTAAAACAGGTAAAAAAATTTATTGAAAAAGCAGGTATTAACTGCACGGCTGAAATTATTGACAGTTCACCGGAAGCAAAATCATTAGTGCCAATTGTTCTTAAATATGCTAAAGAACAGGGTGATGTGGATCTGATAATAATAATGACCCAACATGAAAAGAGTATTTCTGATTTTTTTGTAAGTCCCTCGGCACATGATCTGATCCGCTTGTCTGAGATTCCCGTGCTGTCTGTAATCCCGATGGAGCTTGAATATATAAGCATAATGTAGGAGAGTGGTTTGAAAGCAGTGGTTATTAATATTGGGGATGAGTTGCTGATAGGCCAGATTGTGAATACCAATGCTGCCTGGATGGCAGAAAAATTAAATCTTGCCGGAATAAAGGTTGTCCGGCAATTGGTTATAGCTGATAAGGAAAGTGATATTCATTCAGCTATTCATCACTCAATTGAGTTGGCAGATTTTGTTTTGTTAACAGGAGGGCTTGGCCCAACCAGGGATGATATCACAAAAAAAGCTCTTTGCAGCTTTTTTAAAACAGAGCTGATCTTTCATGAAGAAGCTTACCAGCACATTTTGAGATTATTTGCTTCCCGGGAAAAGAAAGTATTGGAAGAGAACCGCAGACAAGCTGAAATACCGGCATCATGTAAAGCTATTCCGAACCCATATGGCACAGCATACGGGATGTGGTTTGCAAAAAACAATACCCAAATTATTTCCATGCCGGGTGTACCTTATGAGATGAAAGCGATGATGGAAAACCATGTGCTGCCATATTTCAAAAAGAGACAAAAGGAAGCTATCGTGCATAAAACTGTTTTAACCCAAGGCATGGGAGAGTCATATATAGCGTGCAAGGTAAAAGTATGGGAAGATAATCTGCCTGCAAACATTGCATTGGCTTATTTGCCAAGCCCGGGGATGGTCAGGTTGCGTTTAAGCGCAACAGGTGGCTCAGAAGAAGTATTGAAGCGATTGATTGAAAATGAGGTGGCTGCATTGCATCAGTACATACCCGATCTGATTTTTGGGTATGATAAGGATAAACTGGAACAAATTATAGGCCAACTTCTTGTTAGCCAAAATTGTACTGTGGCAACTGCTGAAAGTTGTACCGGAGGTTATATCAGCCAATTGATCACGAGTATCCCCGGAGCTTCCCGGTATTATTTAGGCTCCATGATTGCATACAATAACCACATTAAAACGAATGAACTTTATGTACATCCATCGCTTATTGAAAAATATGGAGCAGTAAGCAAAATAGTTGTTGAGCAAATGGCTGTTTCTGTTTCGAAAATAATGAATAGCGATTATAGTGTTGCTGTGTCTGGAATTGCCGGTCCCGAAGGAGGAACTGCGGAAAAAAAAGTAGGTACGGTTTGGATTGCTGTTAAAGATCCTGAAGAAGTCGTTGCTAAAAAATTTCAGTTTGGAAATTCAAGGGAGCGAAACATAAAAATAGCTGCTATTACCGCCCTTAATATGCTGCGGAAAAGATTATTAATGAAAAAGAAGAGCTAAGACTTGATAAATTCGAATATTATTACGTTCTTTGCACACCTTTTTTATAAAAATATTAAAAAAAACAGCAATGGCCAGAATATGTGAAATTACAGGAAAGAAGGTGATATCAGGAAATACAGTTTCTCATTCTAATAAGCGGATGCGCAGGAAGTTTTATCCAAACCTGCAAACAAAGAAGTTCTATGTGCCTGAAGACGATAAATGGATTACACTGACTGTTTCGAAAGAAGGAATGCGGAATATTGATAAAAAAGGAATTTCTGTTTGCCTTAAGGAAGCTAAAGAAAAAGGGTATTTCAAGAAATAATAAAAACGACATTTATTATGAATGCTGTTGTATTGCGCAACAGCATTTTTTTTTCCCTTATCGATAGAACATAGAATAATAAGTTAGTTTGGCCGTTGTAAAAATAATTTTTAGAAAAACGCTATCTTGCACACATGAATTTAACCGCTAAGGTTTTCATTTTAACAGCTTTCTTGCTGGTGTCTTCCTTCCTGTTTTCTCAGGAAGAGAATAAAGAACTGGTTCAGTTCAGTGGTGTTGTTGTTAAAGGAGATAGCTTAACACCAGTTCCGTTTGCGCATATTATCATCAAAGGTATAAACAGGGGTACCATAACTGATTATTATGGTTTCTTCTCTTTTGTAGCCCGAAAAAGGGATACCATCATATTTTCTGCAGTTGGACTGAAGAAGGGAAGCTTTGTTATCCCTGATACCATTACGAAGAATAGGTATTCCCTAATACAGGTAATGACCATTGACACTATTTTGCTTAAAGAAACTGTGATCTATCCATGGCCTTCCGTAGAGCAGTTTAAACAAGCATTTATTTCTTTGGAAGTGCCTGACGATGATTATGAGCGTGCTATGAAAAATCTGGCCCTTGCAGAAATGAAAGAGAGAGCCAGCTATACAAGCATGGATGGTGCCATGAATTATCGGAATTACGTAGATCAACAAATATCAAGAAATTATTATGTAGGTCAGTATCAGCCCATATCCTTGCTCAATCCTTTTGCCTGGGCTGAGTTTATAAAGGCCTGGAAGCGTGGGGATTTTAAGAAAGATGACAAAAGTGAATAGTACCGGAATAGCACACGGCAAAGCTTGTTTAACCTTGCTGTTTATTATTTTTTGCCTGAGTGCATATGCCCAGAAAACAGCAGTTATTTACGGAAAAATAACCGATGAGAATGGAGAACCATTGCAATATGTAAATATTGGGGTCATCAATTTAAATAATTCATATGGTACATCTACTGATGTAAATGGCAATTATCAATTCGACGTTCCGGCAGGAAAAACTCTTCATATCCAGGTTTCAATGATAGGGTATGAGAATCACCTTGCCAAATTATATTTGACCCCAGGATCCAGACATCAATACAATAAAAGCCTGCCTGCAAAAATCACTCAACTTCCTGGTTTTGAGGTGCGTGATAAACAATTGCGAACACAAGGTTATCGAAGGATCAATAAGAAAACTGCCCAGGTAATCCCTACATTGTCCGGAGATATTGAATCCATCATTAAAACACTTCCTGGTGTAGTTAGTACATCTGAATTGAGTTCGCAGTATTCGGTCAGGGGGGGGAATTATGATGAAAACCTGGTGTATGTGAATGATATTCAGGTTTACAGACCCTTTCTTGTTCGCGCCGGGCAGCAGGAGGGTTTGAGCTTTGTGAATTCAGACCTTGTTTCATCGGTGTTGTTCTCAGCTGGTGGATTTGAGAGCAAGTATGGTGATAAAATGTCATCGGTATTGGACATAAAATATAAGGAGCCAA
This sequence comes from uncultured Lentimicrobiaceae bacterium, assembly GCA_964654725.1. Taxonomy (GTDB): domain Bacteria; phylum Bacteroidota; class Bacteroidia; order Bacteroidales; family CAZZLL01; genus CAZZLL01. The sequence goes on from CAZZLL010000008.1 coordinate 31,654, forward strand.
GAGAATTTAAAGGTTCCGTTTCAATGAGTTTATTGGGCGGTAGTTTTCATGTTGAAGGCCTGATTGACAGTACACGCCTAACATATTTGCTGGGAGTAAGACACAAAAGAACACAGTACCTGCTTAATAACCTGGAAACTAAAGGAGATTATAAACCTTCATTTACAGATGTTCAGGGGTTAATCTCTTTCAATCCAAAAGGAAAGTGGAAATTTTCTTTTTTAGGTAATTACTCAAGAAATTCATATAGCCTTATCCCGGAAACAAGGGAAACAAACTTTGGATCAATTACGCAAGCGCTCAGGTTAAGGATTTATTTTGACGGGCAGGAACTGGACTTATTTAACACTTATTTTGGTGCATTCACTGCAGAATATAGCAAGGATACAGGAACCACCACTTATAAGATAATTGCTTCCGCTTTTAATACCATTGAAAGTGAAACATATGATATACAGGGGCAGTATTGGTTGTATCAGCTTGAAGTTGATTTTGGAGAGGATGATTTTGGCCAGGAAGCATTTACCAGAGGCGTGGGGACTTTTCTAAATCATGCAAGAAATTACCTGGATGCGAGTGTCTATAATACACAGTTTCGTGCCAGCTATATCCGAAAAAACAGCTATACTGATTGGGGATTTAATCTGCAAAGGGAATATATTACAGATAGAATCAGTGAGTGGGAGTTGCTTGATTCTTCCGGATATACATTGCCCAATCCACCGGATTCAATTGCATATACCGATCCGGGTGCTCAACCGGACCACCCCCTTGAACTATTTGAAGTATTGAAAACAGAAAATATTCTTCAGGCAACACGTTTGAGCGGTTTTGTGCAAAACTCCCTGAATTTTGACAGGGATAGCAGCCAGTTTTCTGTTACAAGTGGAGTACGATTTCATTATTGGGATGTGAATAAAGATCTGTTGATTAGTCCGAGGATTTCAGCAGCATTTGAACCAAACTGGAAAAATGAAATGGTATTCAGATTTTCGGCGGGATATTATTATCAACCTCCTTTTTACAGGGAATTACGCGATTTTGACGGAAGCTTGAATAAAAACATAAAAGCACAACGGTCAATTCATTTGCTGGCAGGTTCGGATCTTTACTTTCAGGCCTGGAACAGGCCCTTCAAGTTTGTTACAGAAATCTATTATAAATTCCTTAATGATTTAATACCTTATGAAGTTGATAATCTCCTGATTCGCTATTACCCGGATGAAACAAGCCATGGATATGCTGCAGGTATTGATTTTAGGGTCAATGGTGAATTTGTGAGCGGGGTGGAATCCTGGGCAAGTTTGTCGATACTCAAAACAGAAGAAGATATTGAAGGGGATGGTCACGGATATGTTCCCAGACCATCAGACCAGCGTGTTACGGTTAATTTATTTTTCCAGGATTATTTGCCCAAAAATTCAACATTTAAAATGCATCTGAACTTAGTTTTCGGAAGCAGCCTCCCTTTTGGTGCACCTCAAACACCAAAATATACCCATACCCTCCGCATGCCAACCTATAGAAGAGTAGATATTGGCTTTTCGAAAGAGTTGGTAACCAGTGGGGGTATTAAAAGAAAAGGATTTTTCGGAGATATAGCCTCTATGTGGGTAAGCCTGGAAGTTCTTAATCTATTGCAGGTGAGCAATACCATATCATATATATGGGTTAGGGATATTACCAATTTGCAGTATCCCGTTCCTAATTATTTAACCCCGCGACAGCTTAATCTGAGATTAAATGCCAGGTTTTGATCCTTCTTTTTTTGAAATAACCTCAGATTTTTTGAGGCCTTCAGGATTATTCCTATTTGCATCACAAACAAACATAGTTTAATCTTGTTAAAAAAATAAAAACATTGTTCTTATGAGAAAATTTACATTGCTTTCAATTATTGCTTTTTTTATTGCATTTACATCCTGCGAGCAGGTTGTAGAAGAACAGGAGCAGGATCAAGCGGATAAAATTGAAAAAAACGAAGCAAAGGAAAAGAAAAACAATAAGAATTATTCTACTATTCCAGAAGAATTCTCTTATAAAGGGTTTGATTTTCCGGTGTTGCCCTATCAGTATGATGCCCTGGAACCTTTCATTGACGCAGAAACCGTAAAAGTGCATTATGACAAGCATCACAAAGGATACTTTAAACGTTTTGTTAACGCTATTAAAGGGACTGAACTGGAATCTTTAAGTATTGAAAATATCTTCAGAAACGTTAGCGAACATAAAGGTTCTGTTAAAAATAACGGCGGTGGGTTTTATAATCATATCCTTTATTGGAATAACCTGTCACCGGATGGTGGAGGTGAACCTCAAGGTGCCCTGAGGGAGGCTATTACAAATGATTTTGGTTCTTTTGACGCCTTTAAGGAGGAATTGAAAAATACCGCTAATTCAAAATTTGGGAGTGGATGGGCCTGGTTGTGCCTCAACAATGAAGGTAAGTTGTTTATCACAGCTACAAATAATCAGATAAACCCATTGATGGATGTTGCAGCTGAACAGGGAATACCCCTGCTGGCCATTGATGTTTGGGAACATGCTTACTATCTGAAATATCAAAATAAACGTGCAGACTATATTGACAATATCTGGGACATCATTAACTGGGAGGAAGTAAAAATACGTTATAACGCAGCATTGGTAAAACTAAGCTAAGTCCGCCTATTACAAAAATCTAAGGGGTTTGTCTTTCATTTATTTGTTTTGACAGCCCTTTTTTTATGTCTCGGTTTTTATTTGTAATGATTATAAATAATTTGCATTTCGATCGAACATTTAATAAAGCAGCTTGTTTAAAATGATAAACGAGTATAAATATTAAATAATCAGTATATAATGAATACGTTAGCGAAAGAATTAGTATTTCAGGACTTACCATATGCATACGATGCATTGGAACCTCATATTGATGCAAAAACAATGGAAATTCACCATACAAAGCATCACAAGGCATATTATGACAAACTGGTGGCTGCTATTAAAGGACAGGCAACCGAGAATGAGAACTTTATGGATGTCATGAGAAACATCAGTAAATACCCTGCCGGTGTTCGAAATAATGGGGGAGGATACTTTAATCACAATTTGTTCTGGTCGGTTATGTCTGCGAACGGCATTGATATTCAGGGCGAAATTAAAGATGCTATCAATAATGAATTTGGTGGTTTTGAGAATTTCAAAAATGAATTCGAGCAGGCTGCCCTGACAAGGTTTGGCAGTGGTTGGGCATGGTTGAATGTTGATGAGAACGGAAAACTATTTATTTCTTCCACTCCTAACCAGGACAATCCGTATATGGATGTTGTTGAGAAAAACGGAATTCCGGTTTTAGGAATTGATGTTTGGGAGCATGCATATTATTTAAAGTATCAAAACAGGCGTCCTGAATATGTTTCCGCGTTTTGGAATGTAATTAACTGGGAAGAAGTAAACAAAAATTACATTAAAATTGTTAAGTGATAGATGAGTTTATCTCATTAATGTTGTTTTCATTTGGTTAATAATTGGGAATGATCCCGGCTTCGGCCGGGATTGTTTTATTAAGCCTAAAAAAAAAGGTTGACTATATTGGTCAACCTTTTCTTCTTATCAGGATTACCTCTATTCAAAGGATAAAATTGATTTTCTTATTTTTCCAACAGCCTCCATCAATTGGTCTTCATTAATAACCAATGGGGGTGCAAAGCGAATGATGTGCTGATGGGTTGGCTTTGCCAGTACCCCGTTATTTTTCATTTCTACACATACATCCCAGGCTTCTTTGCCATTTTTTGGTTTAATAACAATAGCATTAAGCAATCCTTTGCCCCTCACCAGTTCAATCATCTTTGAATCAATTGCTTTCATTTCATCTCTGAAGATTTTACCCAGATGCTCTGCATTTTCTGCCAGCTTTTCTTCCTTTATTACTTCAAGAGCTGTAATGGCAACTTTTGCTGCAATAGGGTTGCCTCCAAAAGTAGAACCATGTTCACCGGGTTTAATGACCAGCATAATTTCGTCATCCGCAAGAACAGCAGATATCGGATAAACACCCCCTGAAAGAGCCTTTCCAAGAATAACCATATCAGGGCGAATGTTTTCATGATCACTTGCGAGTAATCTTCCTGTTCTGGCAATACCAGTTTGTACCTCATCAGCAATAAAAAGTACATTTTTTGCTTTACAGAGGTTATAGGCTTTTTTCAGGTAGCCCTCATCCGGAACAAAAACACCGGCTTCCCCCTGAATAGGTTCTACAAGAAATCCTGCTATATTTTGATCTTCCAGTGCTTTTTCAAGGGCAGGTATATCGTTATAGGGGATTTCAATAAATCCAGGAGTGTACGGACCAAAATTCTTTTTTGCATCCGGATCAGTAGACATAGATACGATAGTGATCGTCCTGCCGTGAAAGTTATTGTGACATACAATTATTTTTGCCTGGTTCTCCGCAATTCCTTTTTTCTCATACGCCCATTTTCTGCATATTTTAAGCGCTGTTTCAACTCCCTCAGCACCTGTATTCATAGGCAGTACTTTATCGTAACCAAAATATTCTGTGATATACTTTTCATAGAGACCCAATGCATCATTGTAAAATGCCCTGGAAGTAAGGGTAAGTGTTTTCGCCTGATCAGTAAGTGCATGAATGATCTTAGGGTGACAATGGCCTTGGTTTACAGCAGAATATGCTGAAAGGAAATCATAATACTGTTTCCCTTCTAAATCCCATACATAGGGGCCTTCTCCTTTTGAAAGGACAACCGGCAGAGGATGATAATTGTGGGCGCCAAACTTATCTTCAAGACCTATTGCTTTTTCAGAAGTAAGGTTCTGAGCAATTTGCTTAATGTTTTCTGTCATGGGCAAATGAATTTAATTGTTTTTTTGATCCACAAAAGTATAATTAATCTGAAGATGTTGCAGCACTTTTCTAAAAAAGAAATTTTGAAAACCATTTTTTGTATACTTTGTTAGATTATTGTATCATACTGTTTATAAGAAGATAAAATTTTTCAGTATATCTTGCTAAGCAAATTAAACAGAATACAAGCGAAAAAAAATCTTTACATTAACCAAATAAATAGTTTTATCCATGGAAGGTCAAAAAATTACAATGCAAAACGACAGGCTTCAGGTGCCTGATTACCCTATTATTCCATTCATACAAGGTGATGGTACAGGGCCTGATATTTGGCGTGCCGTGAATAGGGTTTTGGATGCAGCTGTTAAAAAAGCCTATGCCGGAAAGAAAAAAATTCATTGGAAAGAAGTCTATGCAGGAGAGTATGCCTTTAATCACTCCGGAGAGTGGCTGCCTGAGGAAACGCTTGATGCTTATCGTGAGTATTTAGTTGGGATAAAAGGGCCATTGACAACACCGGTGGGTGGAGGTATTCGTTCTTTAAATGTTGCCCTCCGACAAATTTTAGATTTATATGTGTGCCTGCGTCCGGTAAAATATATTGATGGAATACCTTCTCCGGTAAAAAAGCCTGAAGAAGTAGATATGGTTATTTTCAGGGAAAATACAGAGGATATTTATGCAGGAATTGAGTGGCAGGCCGGATCAGATGAAGTTAAAAAAGTCCTTCATTTTTTTAAGCACGAAATGGGTATTCAGAATATACGTTTTCCTGAAACTTCCGGGATCGGAGTAAAACCAATATCTGTTGAAGGAACCCATCGTCTGGTTAGAAGTGCTATTGAATATGCACTGAAGGAGAAGCGTAAATCCCTGACCCTTGTTCATAAGGGCAATATTATGAAGTTTACTGAAGGGGCGTTTAAGAATTGGGGATATGAGCTGGCTGTTCAGGAGTTTCGTTCCAAAGTTATCACACAACGTGAGAGCTGGATTATCAGCAACAAAGACAGGAATCCTGATATTTCACGTGAAGAGAATGCCAGAGCTGTTGAACCTGGTTATGATATGATGACCTCAGATCAAAAACAGGATATAATCCTTGAGGTGGAGAAAGCTTTTGATTTAATGCCTACACACGGAAATGATCAGTGGAAGGATATGCTGCTTATTAAAGATGCTATAGCAGATATAACTTTACAACAGGTGCTGACCCGGGCAGGTGAATTTGATGTAGTAGCTACCATGAACCTTAATGGTGATTACTTGTCCGATGCCTTGGCTGCTCAAATTGGAGGTATCGGTATGGCTCCGGGTGCAAATATCAATTATGAAACAGGTCATGCTATCTTTGAAGCAACACACGGTACAGCTCCAAAGTATGCCAACCTTGATAAAGTAAATCCTGGTTCATTGATCCTTTCAGGAGCCATGATGTTCAAATATTTAGGATGGGACGAAGCTCATGACATGATTTGGAAAGGGCTGGAAAAGACTATTGCTTTGAAAAAGGTCACCTATGATTATCACAGATTAATGAAAGGGGCTACCTTGCTGAAATGTTCTGAGTTTGGAACAGCTATCATTGAAAATATGGACTAATGTGCCTGGTTGTTATTAGCCTACATTATTCACAAAATGGCATAATGTGCTCAAATAATGTTGGTTAACCCCGACTTAGATAAGCTTGCAATTTGAAAAACGAAGTGCCTCAAATTGTTAGCTTTTCTTTGTTGTCAGGATAATTCAGGTTATCACGATTTAGGTTTATGAATTATCCGGGTTAGATGTTTGAATTCTTATAAAAGCGAATAATTCTTTTCTTGTATTTACCTATTTTTTGCTATTTTTACCGGCTTTCAACCTTATGGAAAGCCTGGATAAAATATTGTTTGATAGTTCAAAAAAAACAATTTTGGAAGCCACTAAGTTTTCTCTGAAAAATGAGGTGTTGTTCAGGGATATGATGAATTATGCTTTTGCCGGCAAAGGCATCTATTCTGCCAGAGCTATGAGGGTAATATGTGAATGCGGTGATGCTTCTCCGGAAAAAGTAACTCCGTGTCTCAGCTATTTGATAAATAAACTTAAAACGCTTAAGGAAGATGCAATAATACGGGGCATATTAAAATGTGTCATGGATTTGGGAATGCCGGAAGACTTAGATAGTAGGGGTATATTGCTTAATGCATGTTTCAATTATCTTGGTTCAGCAGGTGAAAGTGTAGCTGTAAAATATTATTCCATGGAAATTTTATTCCGGTTGTCCGGCGAATACAGGGATATTAAGCAGGAGTTGATTGACCTTCTTGAGGTGGTAGTGCTTAGTGGATCATCAGCTTTAAAATATAATGGAAACCGCATTTTAAAAAAATTATATCTCGACATTTAAATTGGTTTATTCTATGGCAAAAAAAAGACAGTTCCCTCACACTTATGTAATTATTTTTTACATCATTATAATTGCTGCCGTTTTAACCTGGGTAATTCCGGGTGGAGAATATATTGAGCAGGAAGTCAATGGCGAAAAAGAAATGGTATATAAAGAGATTGACAGCAAGCCTCAGACATGGCATGTATTTGCAGCTTTGTTTAAAGGTTTTGAGCGGCAGGCAGGTATTATTGTTTTTATATTAATGATAGGGGGGGCTTTCTGGATTATGAATGCCAGTAAAGCTATTGATGTTGGTATTTTTTCATTTCTGAAGTTCACGCAAAAACTTGAGCGTTTTAGATTTATTAAGATGCTGGGTGTCCAGAATATCATCATCACCCTGGTAATGTTGATGTTCAGTATCTTTGGTGCTGTATTTGGTATGAGTGAGGAAACCATAGCCTTTATTATCATTCTGGTTCCTCTTGCTATTTCAATGGGATATGATTCAATTACTGGTGTTGCTATGGTTTTTGTAGCTGCCGGACTTGGATTTGCCGGGGCTGTATTAAATCCCTTTACTATTGGCATTGCCCAGGGTTTATCAGGGATTCCCTTATTTTCTGGTTTTGAATATCGTTTGTTTTGCTGGACTGTAATAAACCTGGTTGGGATAACCTGGGTGTTGCGGTATGCCCATAAGGTTAAACGCCATCCGCAATCTTCACCTGTTTATATGGAAGATGCATATTGGAGGGAAAAGGGAGGTACAGACCCGGAATCTGTTAAATATTTTACTCCTCTGGTAGCATGGGTGGTTTATGTATTTATTGCTCTTGCCCTGGGTGTGTTTTCCTATATAGAGCCCAGAACAACCATGGAAATTGGTAATGCTTCCAAAACTCTTCCTATGTTACCAATAGCAACAGCTTTATTTGTTGTTTTAGGCGTAATAAGTTTGCTACGATCGGCCCATTTCTTCATCCTGAATTTGCTTTTGTTTACAATCATATTTCTTATTATCGGCGTGATGGGTTACAAATGGTATATCATGGAAATAGCAACGCTGTTTTTTGCTATGGGTATATTTGCCGGTATTTCCATGAATCAATCGGCAAACAAAATTACCGGTTTATTTCTGGACGGAGTTAAAGATATCATGTCAGCTGCTCTGGTTGTAGGTCTTGCAGGGGGTATCATTGTAATTTTGGAAGATGGTAAAGTGATAGATACAATATTGCATGATATGTCACAGGCCATGTATGGCTTCAATAATGTGGCAACAGTGAGCATCATGTATGCTATTCAAACAGTAATAAATGTAGTAATTCCGTCAGGTTCTGCAAAAGCAGCTATTACCATGCCCATCATGGCTCCATTTTCTGAATTAATTGGGTTGTCTAAACAGGCGACCGTTATGGCGTTTCAATTCGGGGATGGATTTACCAATATGATTACACCCACAAGTGGTGTTTTGATAGGTGTTTTGGGCGTTGCAAAAATACCTTATCAGAAATGGGTAAAATGGATCACCCCCATTATGATAATTTTAATGATTTTGGGATGGTTGCTGCTTCTTCCAACAGTGCTTATGAATATCAATGGTTTTTAATAATCCCTTTCCGGAAAGTGCTATTCTGGGTTTTTTCGGGCCATTCCCCGCTTCAGCTTGTTAATAAATATCATCCATCTTCTTAATTAAAAAGCGGTGCATTTCTTCCTGAATAGCGTAATCACTCACAGTTTTATCGTTTTTATCTGTATAATGTACATTTGCTCCTTTTCGTATCAAAATTTTTACTTTTTCCATATTGTTCTCCTGAACAGCTATCATTAAAACACTCACACTATCGTGGGTAAGGGCATTTGGCTGAGCATTGCGCCGTAGTAATAATTTTGTGAGTTTTTTTGAGCGGACAAGCATAAGAGGTGTCCATCCTAACCGATCACGGGCATTTGCTTTGGCTCCTTTGCGCAATAAAAGCCGGCTTATTTTATACTGACCTTCTTCAACGGCAATGTGTAAAGGTGTTTCACCGAAATAATTTTTAAGATTAATGATTTTCTCATCTTCTGAAAGGGCTTTGATTTTATCATAATCCCCTGCTTTTACAGCCTGGTGTATTTCCGGAAAATCATCTCTATTTTGTGCATACAGCACAAAGGTGTTGATAAAAACTATCAATATCAGAATTGAACGCATTTTTTAAACAAAATTAATCATTTATACGTTTATGGCTGCCTATACTGAAACCATAGACCCATCGATTTTTACTGCCCGGGAATTTTCCATAAGTTGTATAAAGCATGGTAAAATACCTTGATTTTTTACCTTATTAGGCTATGCGCAGTCAAGCTACAGGGATTATGCCTTATCGGATAAGGAAGAAATATATGTAGAGGAATTTAATGAAAAAACGGGTATATTATTTGCAGAAATAAGGAGTGATGCAATAAAACTTCAATAAATCATTGGTTAAGAGAATATAGATTCATAACTTTACGCATGGTAGTTTAACTTTTTTTCATTTTATTAATATACTAAAATTGAGGAAATACAGGGGTGCCATAATACCACTTTTGATTATTATTGTCTTCGTCGCTTTTATTGCCTTATATATTGGGATTCCAAAGCAGGAGCAACAGCTTATTGAACTCAGCATGGAAGACCTTGATGGATTAACGCTTATTCGCGGGATGGCAGGGTTTGACATGCACCTGGATCCATCTTCTATGAAAATTTACGTTAGTTCATTTGAGGATGGGGCCTATGTATACATGATCGACGGAAAGGAGCATCAGGATATGCATTTGGTAAGGGCACTGAAAATTTCTAATGGATTAGGATTAGGCATTACCATGGGACCGGATAGTTCGCTTATCGTAGGATGTTCAGCAAATGATTGGGAGGATTGGTATAAGAATGGGGGAGCCCTGTATAAAGTGGATCCCTCCCTGAACAAGGCTGAGCAATTAAGTGCCTTTTTTCCGGGTTTGAACGATGTAAGCTTTGATGGCAAGGATCATCTGTATTTTGCTACCATCAACAGAAGTAAAATCAGGCCATCAGGAGCTGTATATTGCCTGGTGCAGGATAGTGCCGGTAACTGGACTGAACCCGAGCTGGTCCTCGAAAATGTTAAAGGCTCAAGTGCACTGTTTTTTGATACTATCAGTGAAGAACTTTGTATTGCGGAAAAGTATTCGGGTATTGTTTCCTTTAATACAGTTACCAAAAAGTCTACCACGGTAGTTAAAAAATCAAAATGGCTGGAGTTATTTTGTTGTTTTTGCAAAGATAGCCAGGGAAATTTCTGGATGGCTGATGCAGGAAGTGGGTTTGTAAAAATGTATAACCCCGATCGGGAAAAAGTATTTCGTTTTGCCATTGATGGGATTGGCTCCATAAGCTCCTGTAAGATCAGAAAAGAAAATGGTGAAGATATTCTTTATGCTCTTGAGATATCAGAAGACCCCTCGTTTAAAAGAGCTATTGGAAAAGAATGTGATGGGAGGGGCATTTTTATTGTACCGGTCAGAAATCTATTAAAATATATCTGATTTATTTTGTAATTTTATGTAAACCTAAAGCCTGATGATTATGAAAATTGACTACAAAAAAGCCATTAGCTGGGGTGTCGTGTTGCTTATTTTCCAATTATTCTTTGGATATTTTTTGTACATGAATTCCTTCGTGGTAGAGATATTCAATGAGCATGGTGATCTCAGTATCCGAAAAAGTTTTGAATCTTTTGGGGGCGTTGGAAACTGGTACCTGATCACATCGATCTTTAATGCTATAACTATAAGTGTTTTCATATTTCTTTATCTCTGGTTTTATAAAACAATACCAGGCAAGGGCTGGCTAAAAGGATTTATTTTTGGCGTGGTGTTTGGATTTGTTCGTTCTGTTCCTGAAGCTTTTAACCAATGGATGGTCTTTAATTATTCAGATGTTTTGATTATTACACAAATGTTGATATCATTAGTTGGGTTAATTGTTTTTGGAACACTTATGGGGCTTATTTTTGACGGAGCAAAAGTTATTCAGCTTAAAGAAACCCATACTCCTGTAATTTCGAAGTAAGCGATATCCTATAATTTTTGAACTCTTATTTTATGAAGCAAGGAATTTTTTTTATTTTACTCTTGTTAATGAGTATTTGTTTGTCATGTGATACCACACTCTATGATTTAAAGTATAATCTTAATGAAGGGGAGACTTACTCTCAGGTTATTATCTATAAGATAGATCTCAGTCAGCATGGTAAAGGTCAGGATATTAATATGAAGTCGGATATGATGACAGAATCAACCTACAAGGTAGTAGAGGTTGATAAGGAGGGGAATTATTTGTTGGAAATACGTTTTACCCAGTTTGAGTATAAGATCAATACTCCCTATGGAAATATTGAAATGGACTCCAGGAATCCGGGGTCTGATCTTTACTCATATGTACTTAGCGAGTTAATGAAAGAGTCTTTTCAGATGACCATGAGTGAAAAAGGAGAAATATTGAATATACAAGGTCTTGATAATTATTTTGAGCGGGTTTTGAATGGGATTGAAGATTTAGATCCTGCTGAGAAAATGACGGTAAAAAAGATGTTGGAGGGAGCATACGATAAAAATACATTTAAAAGCACCCTGGCACTCACAAGCTCTATGTTTCCTGAAAATAAAGTTAAGAAAGGGGATCGATGGGAAAACACTGTTGTTTTTGATAAAGGGGTAAAAGCAAATCTTGAAAACAAATGGAAACTCGAAAAGGCAGGAAAGGAGTTTTATTTTATAAGCGGAAAGGCTTCTGCTGAAGCCATTGAAACGGATGCAACTTATGGACAAGTGATGAATTACAATATAGAAGGCGATCAGGATTCTGAGTTTAAGATTGACAAAAACACTGGCTGGATCATTGAAGCCAGCATTTCACAGTCTTTTTACGGTAGCATTTCCGCAAAACCCTCAGAACAAATTCCGGAAGGTGGAGAATGGCCTATACGCTTTAAAAGTGAGATTGAAATTCAGGGTTTTTAATTTGTTTTTATTTTCGGTCAAAATATATATTCTTCGAGCTGGCACTCAGAGGAATACCAAATGCAATTTTAATACCATCGCCCATAATATTTAAATCGAGTATGGCTTGTCCGGCTGTATACATAATCCGGTTATCAACCCGTTTGTCCATGGCCACACTTACAGCAGAACCCACGGCTATGCCCAGGTCGTTTGTATTATATACACAGGGATGGGATGGGTGCTTATCTTTTTCCTTACAGTTTTCGAACCCACACATCCCACATTTAATCAAACCAATTGATTTTATGTGTGTTCCAAGGATTACCATAACAGGTGTATTGTACAGATTAGCTGCATCGCGGATGAAGGCGTTTAAATGAAGGCTTTTGCCAATTTCTTCCATTTTTCTTGCAATGCGTTCAAGGCTTTCCTTTTCTACTATTGCCATTTCAATATTATCTACACCCCTTGCTTTTGGTGCAGTACGTGCCGCTATCAGCATCTCTTCTGCCACTTTAAGCAGGCTATTGTGTTTAACTTCCTTGTCTGTAATATAACTCATAATTCTAATGTATGCTGTCTTTAATTATTTGTCCGTCTTTATAGAATACAGTACGTGCAATTTTTCCTCCTGGCTTATACCATATTTCTTTGCCGTTTTTTTTGCTGTTTTTATAAAGGGTAATCCGTAATAATTGGCCTTCCAGGTTAAAATCCTTCTGTGTGCCTTTTCCTATATCAAAATCTCCTTCGCTCACTAAAATACCGTGCGCATCCCAGTATCTCCACTTTTTGTCGTATTCACCCTGATTGAAATATCCTTCTTTTTTTAATTGCCCGTTTGCATGCCATTCTCTGGTCTTGCCATGTAATACGCCCATTTCATAATTCTGTTCGGTCTTTTTTACGCCATATTCATTCCAGATAATTACCTTTCCATGCAGGGTGTCATTCTTGAAAGTTTCTTCACTTTCGGGTTTGCCATTCCGATGCCATCTTTTGCAATATCCATATAATTGGCCATTTTCGTATTCGGCTTCAAGTTGCTTAGTTCCATTGCTGTAATACCAGCTGCTTGTTCCATGCAGCTTATCCTTCTTATAACTTAACTCATACTTTATTTTTCCGTTATCCCAGTATGCGCTTTCTTTTTTCCTCCCGCATGATGTACTCAGGAAGATCATCATGAAAAAAAAATATAAGAATGTGATCAGGTTTAGTCGCATCTTCACAGGCATTATGTTCATACACCTTTCAGCATACGAAGTTAATCGGAATAATCCAAATGAACAAGCAAGCTATTGCTTTATTGATACGACTGGTTATAATCTGCCTGCTTTTCTTCCCAAACCGATAGGTGCAGGTATCGTTGATTTTACACTGCCATTTGTATGCTCAAGTTCCAAATTGGCAGATACCAACCAGGTTTGAAAACTACCCTCATATTTTTTATATTTAGTGCTACCTCCAAAATAAAGGGTGCCCCCTTTGAGAAATAAGCTTCTGAACACTGAATGATAATTATTATTTCCAAGGGTTTTATGGCCTGAGAATTCCTTAGTTTTAAGGTCGAATTCTGATATAAGTGCATTTCCAAAGGTATTCAGAGAAATGTATTCATAATATTGCGACTGGACTCCACAAAGTAGAATTCTTTGATCCTGATAAATCATCTGGTAATAACGATCGCAATATTCACTAAGCTTGGGTGATTCTGTAAATTCAATATTTCCTGTCCGACAGGACAATCCACATAGCAGTGCATCTTTCCAATAACCACCTCCATGGGGCGGGTTTGGTTCATAGGCATCAGTCCAGCCAGCGGCATATAATTTTTCATCTTTTTTTATCAAACTGCCTTTACGGTATGATATTCCTGTCCTATAACCAATATTTTCCATAATATCTGTTATCCAGGCTATATGAAGTTTGCTTGCATCATAATCTGGTGATTTTAATTGAAGTACTGAAAAGAAATAGGGATCATCCAGTTCATTTATTTTATGTGCTGAGAGGTAATAGCTATTGTCCTGCTTGTCATCGTGCGATATTTGATCATAATCTCTGGCAAAACTCAGAAATTCATAGCCGGCATAATCATTAAAAATTTTATAGGTAATAAGACTGATTGTATTTAACCGGTCGGTTTGAATATAAAAAATGGCCGGGTAATTCGTTGCTGCGGAGTCCAGACTGCCAGAAAGATAGAAACAGGTGTCATTCAGCTGCTGTGCATCATAAACCCGGGGATTGCTTAACTCAATTACACCGGAGGATATTTCGCTGCCAGAATAATCAAGCAGGCTTATATGCAGATGATTGTTTTCTGATCCAAAAACAAGAAGATTATCAGCATTCGTTTTAAGAATAGATGGATTGAAGCTACATATGCTTTTCCAAACCATGCCTGCTTTTTCATCCGTCAGGCCAACCATATATTCGCTATTATATTTGCCGGCAAAAAAAATCTGATTGTTGTTATGCGCAATCAGACTATTAAAAATACTTTGCTTATTACTTTCACCTCCGGTATATTCTTCTTTAATTATGTTATTATCTTCCGGTCTGTTCGGATTTTCAGCATCAATATAAGATGATTGAGTAATGTCTGCGGGTTCATCATAGAGCCATTTATCACAGGAGGCAAATAAAACAAAAAGGGAGGCTGCAAAAAAAGGAATACAGAATCTTGTTTTCATTTTAGGTATTTTATGGATAATACACCAAATACTATACCTAAAACCTTGCTATTACTTTATATCTTTAAGAACAACTCTTATTCATGCCATTTTGTGAATAATGTAGGTTAGAGTGTAGTATATTGTAATAATAGAAACAAACCAGATATGATTAACAATCTCTTAAAAACGTATGTCCTGCAACAATTTTTTCACAAGCAGTTTTAGTTCATTATTTTGCGGAAGCGTTTTAGCAATACGTTCGATGTATTTGTTGCGTAGAACCTTATTTTTGCTGGACTGATAGTTTAAATCATACACCCAGCTCATTTGTACCAGTTTAAAATCGTTAAGTGTTCTCATGATGCCAAAGGGAATCATTTCCTGATTAATTACCCTTTTGAAAACTTCATGTGAATAATAGGGAAGATGGGGCAGGTCAAGTCCAATAGCTTCGTTATCATTTTTTTCAATCTTCTCATAATATTCTGTAACTACCTTAAATATATCGAGTTTATCTGCATCGCGAATCATACGGGTAAATAATTTTGTTCTCTTTTCCATATTTTCAGGAAGGTATGCGCGGTTGTGAAAAAGAATGGATTTTTCTATTATATTAATATCTTCTTCTGTTAATTCATGAAAGAAGTTTTCCTTAGAACATACTTTTACACCTAATCCGGCATGGTTTTCTGACTTTCTATCCATGAATGTTCTGTATTTTCTAAATTGCTCAAATCGACCGATATCATGATACAGGCCAATGCATGCAGCCAGGTTTTTATCTTGTTGATATAATTTAAGTTGATCTGCCAGGAAGAATATTTCTGCTGAAACTCTTTTTGAATGCCTGGCTTTCAGTTCTATATTTTCGTTAACAAAATGATCTCCTGAATAGAAAGTTTTGGTATACAGATCAAAAGTAACTCTGAGATCTTTTAGTTGCTTATCAGTCATACATATTCGATAAAAAAAAGGCTGATAAATCTTTTCAGCCCTTTGATATTGGTTTATTTTAAATGTTTATCCAGCCAGGAAAAAAATTCTCTTTGCCACAGGATTGCATTTTGAGGTTTCAATATAAAATGGGTTTCATCCGGGAAGAAAAGCAATTTGCTTTCAACACCAAGTAATTGTGCTGCATTAAATGCTTCCAGGCTTTGAGTATAAGGAATGCGGTAGTCATGCTCACCGGTTATGATAAGAATAGGGGTATCCCATTTCTGCACAAACAGATGTGGTGAGAATTCATAACTTTTCGGTTTGGGATCATTCCAATACGGGCCTTCGTAATCTTTATTTACAAAAAAGTATTCCTCGGTTGAACCGTACATGCTCTCAAAATTATAGATACCACAATGCGAGATAAGTGCTTTAAAGCGCTTATCATGGTTGCCGGCAATCCAGAATACAGAGAAGCCTCCGTAGCTTGCACCAATAGCACCAAGCTTGTTTTCATCAACGTAGGGTTCAGCAGCAAGCGTATCTATGGCTGAAAAATAATCCAACATATTTTGTCCGCCATAATCACCACTGATCTGATCGTTCCACTCCTGTCCGAAGGTAGGTAATCCCCTTCGATTAGGTGCTACCACAATATACCCCATTGAAGCCATGATCTGAAAATTCCATCGGTAAGAAAAAAACTGACTTACAGCACTCTGGGGGCCTCCCTGACAGTAAAGCAGCGTTGGGTATTTTTTGTTGGGGTCAAAATCCGGAGGGTAAATAACCCAGGTTAACATCTGCTTGTTGTCTGTTGTAGTAATCCATCGCTTTTCGATGGTCGGTACCTTAATGTTGTCATATATCTTTTTATTAACAAAGCTGATTTGTGTTTCTTTACCGTCGGTTTTATTGATCCTAAATATCTCAACAGGCATGTTCATATTCATCTTTGTGCCTACAATAAAATCTTCGGCGGCGATAAATGATGTATAATTATGATCACCCGTGGTTATTTGTTTTATTTCATTGGTCTCAACATTGACGGAATAAAGCTGGTATGTAGCATGAACACCGCTGATGAAATAGATAGTTTTACCATCGGTACTGAACTGATAGAGAGCTGCATTTTGGTCAAAATTTTTCGTGAGTTCAACTACTGTATTATTTGAAAGATCCATTACCATCATTCTCTCTTTATCTGCCTCAAAACCGTCTTCTTCCATGCTTTTCCAGGCTATGCGATCTCCGTTTGGTGAAAATACCGGGTCCTGGTCATAACCTTCAAATCCTTTACTGCTTATGTTTTGGGTTTTGTTGTTGTTGAGGTTATACAAATAGATTTCTGAATTTGTGCTTAATGTGTAATCTTTTCCCCTAAGCTTTTTGCAGGTATAGGCAATTTTATCTCCGTCAGGACTCCAGGTGATTTGTTCCATGCCACCCCAAGGTTTCATGGGTGTATCAAATTTTTCACCTTTCATAATATCGGTTCCCTCTGTAATCATTGAATTTTCACTATATGCAGCATAAAAAACATGACTATAGGCGAAATCATGCCATTGATTCCAGTGGCGATACATTAATTCATCAATGATGCGGGCATTGGCTTTAGGAAGGTCTTTGTGAATGTCGGTGGCCTTTTTATCCAGGCTTACATCTTTGGTATAGAGGATATGTTTGAGGTTCGGGGCATATTTGAAACCATTGATGCCGTCTTCAATATTAGTAAGTTGGGATGCGTTGCTTCCATCTATATTTATTTCCCAGGCCTGTGGGCTCCCTGTTTTCGCAGCGATATACCCTATCCTTTTTCCATCTGGTCGCCAGGTTCCATTGAATACTGACCCCATTTCTTCTGTAGTTATTTTCGTCATTTCACCCCCTTCAGCCGGTATGGTATAAAGGGATCGTATCCCTGTGTTTGAGTCTGAATTATAATAGTGTATGCCGAATAAGAGGGTTTGTTCATCAGGAGAAAGCTGAATATCGCTCAGCCTGCCTAATTGCCACATAAGTTCTGGGGTCATATGTGCTGGCAAACTCTCAATATCTATTGTTTCAGGTCCGAAAACAATATTTTGCTGCTTTATCCCTGATTCACATGAACTGATAAGAATAAGCAGGGGTAGAATGAGGAGATACATCGGTGTTTTCATAATTGGATTGCTTTAATGTTTCTTCTTACGAAATTAAATATTTCTAATAAACAAATATAATTACTGTGTATAAGTTGTGTGTATTTTTCGGGGAACGGGTGTAAAAACTGGGATGTTTTTCCCGAAATGGGAATGTTTATTCTAGGTGGACATCATAAGGGGTTGGCAAACAGGTAAATATGTTTGTGGTACAATAATAGAAGTACAGATAAAAAATGATATTTATGTTACGAATAACACCCATATTTTTTCTGATTCTTTTTCTATCTTCAGGAAGTCTTATTGGCCAAACAGCTTTGAATCTTGATAATAGTTTTGGCACGAATGGAATTGTAAGTACTAATTTTGATCAGGTAAAGGATGGTATAAATGCCATGGCCTATCAAAACAACAAGCTAATTGCTGCTGGATTTACCTACCAACAGGGACGTGACCAGATTGCCGTGGCAAGGTATGAAAATGACGGGAATTTGGATGTTTCTTTTGGAGCAAATGGCAAAGTAATAACCACTTTCGGTGGACAGAATGATGGCATTAATGATATACTTGTTTTTGAAGATAACAGCATTTTAATTGGCGGTTACAGTCTTATTAATAATACGAATCGTTTCGCTTTCTTTAAAATGAACAGTTATGGGTTGGCCGCTCAGGATTTTGGAACGAATGGTGCTGCTTCTTTCGCATTGGATTCTTATGATGATCAGTGCAAAAGCATTGCTTTTCTTCCTGATGGAAATATTGTTGCAGCTGGTAACAGCAGCAACGGACAGGACAATGATATTGCTCTTTTGTCCATTACAGCCTCAGGTCGTTTGAATTCTTCTTTTGGTAATATAGGAGAAGTTGTTGTCGACCTTGGATCTGACGAGTCTGTTGAAGACATGTGTGTTCTTCCTGAAGGAAAAATTCTTGTCACCGGATGTCAGTTGAATACAGGAGATTATAAAATGATAGTTATGCGGTTTAATGCTGACGGATCATTGGATTATACTTTTGGAACGAATGGAATATATACCAGCAGTATTGGAAATTTCTCAGATAAAGGCACTTCTATCCATGTTTTAAACTCCGGTAAAATTCTTATTGGGGGCTATTTATATGATGGCAATCAGATTTCCATGTCTGTTATACGCTTAAATGCCAATGGAACCCTTGACCAAAATTTTGCCAACAATGGCAGGCAATTGCTTAGTCAGAGTAATACCTTTTCTTATGTGTTCGATATTGATGTTCAAACTGATGGAAAAATAATCCTGGCCGGAAATACTTTCAACGGTTTAAACCAGGATATACTATTGCACCGCCTGAATAGTGACGGTTCTATTGACCAGGGTTTTCAGGCAAACGGAAATCTCAGCATTGATATAAGCAATGGGCATGATTACCTGAAAGAAATTTTGATTCAAACTGATGGCAAAATTATTACTGCCGGCTATTCTCAATTTCAGCAGGATTATGACTTTACCATGATTAGAATTAATAACGATGTAAGTCTTTCCAATGGAAATGATATCATTACACCAAATCAAGAACCGGTAATACAGATTATTAACAAAGCATTGATGCTTTCATTGCCGGCAGGTTCGGATGCAGGTACTTCTGAAGTTAATATTTTTGATGTCAATGGACGCATTCTTTATAAAAATTCTTTTAATAATGGAAGGACATATAGCATACCTGTTCAGGATTCACATGCCTGTTTAATTGTATCTGTATATAATTCCCATAATCTCTGGACTAAAAAAGTGTATATCAATTAGCACCAAATTAAAGCCTTTATATAAAGCAGCACCGGAACCATTATTTCCGGTGCTTTTTTTATTTTAACCCGGATAATCCATAAATCTAAAGGGTGAAAGTCTGAAAGATTCAGACAATTTTATTTACTTTTGGATTAGGAAAAATTACGTTATGGCCTGGATCAAGACAATTCATGAGAATGATGCAACTGGAAGCCTAAAAAATATTTATGAGGATGCCGGAGAAAAAAGGGGTAAACTTTCAAATATATTAAGGGTACACAGTTTGAATCCTAAAGCATTGGAAGATCATCTTAACCTTTATATGACATTGATGTTTAAAAAATCAGGGTTGCGACGATTTGAAAAAGAGATGATAGCTGTATTGGTTTCTGTTAGTAATCAGTGTGAATATTGTATTGAACATCATGCAGTTGCTTTAAATCAATACTGGAAAGATTCAGGGAAAATTGAACAGTTTAAACAGGATTATAAAAGCATTGTTCTGGAAGAAAGACAGAGATTTATGCTTGAATATGCAAAGAAGCTGACAACAGAACCTCTGGCCACTTCAGAGGATGATATTCTGGCGATGCGAAATGCAGGTTTTTCAGATGAAGATATACTGGAGATTAATATGATTGTATCGTATTTTAATTTTGTAAACAGAATTGCTTTGGGCTTAGGTGTTAAGAGTAATCATGATGAAGCAAGGGGGCACAACTATTAATTGAATAAAACATACTTCCATAAATTATGGATTTATACAATAACATTAAAACAACTGATATACCGGAACTTTTCTATTCTGATCTTGGCAAGAAGCCCTTTAAATATTGCATATATTGTGAGAAGGAATTGTTGGTGAGTCAGGAATTGTATTTAATTGAAAAGGCTTTGCGTTTTAACCCGGACCTGGACATAAAAAACACCATCTTTGAATATGCTATTTGCATGGAATGTGCGTTTAAATTGCGCCAACAAATGTCTTTAAAATCCAGGGAAAGAATTGAGAGGTTTATGATGCATGAATCGAACATTATCGAGAATTCCAATAAGCTGAATCAGGAAAAGGACTATGCACTAAGCTCATGGATTGGTCAATGTGCGGTGAGCGGTAAATCAATGAATGAAACGAAAGAGTTTCAGATTTTCGGGCAATGTGCAGGGGATAAAATGCTTTATGCAAATATGCCCTACATGGTTTCTGGTGAAGTGATTGAGCAAATGACTGAGCTTTTATCTGATGAAACCAGGGGTGAAATGGAAGGGTTTATGGACAATTTTTTTGGTATTCCACCGGAATACGAAGAATACTTCACGGGGAAAAAGATACTGATCATATAGAAAAATGCGTTTCATAGCAGATCCCTGCTTTCGTATGGATGAAGATACCGCAACAAATAAAAGAGAGCTGAAGTATCAGCTCTCTTTTATTTGTTTGTAGCGAGGACGAGAGTTGAACTCGTGACCTTCGGGTTATGAATCCGACGCTCTAACCTCCTGAGCTACCTCGCCGATTTTGAAACAGGTTGCAAAATTATAAAAAAAAATGATTTGGCAAGGGTTAATTTAAGGTTGAAATAGCTTTATTAAAAATAACATTTCGTTTCCTAAGTTCCTTCAGCATAAATTGAGTGCTCTTATCTTCCTTGCCGATATATTCAGGAGGGTGTATTCCGGGTTTATTGTAATGCCCCTCTAAAACCATTCTTGCAGCCGCAGTGGCAGCATAACCTGTAGTTCGGGCCATGGAATGTATTTTGCTTTCAATATCGTATTTATCGTTGAGAACATAGGTGATCTTTGTGGGCTTACCTTGTTTTTTACCTTCTCCGATAATTTTCATAACTGTAATATCCTCATCGGTTGGTTGCATTTCCCACATAGGAAATAGAAGCCTGGTCGTAAGATCCATCGGAAGAATTTGTTGGCCGTTAATATCAATGGCTTTTTTGCTAAAAAAGCCACAGCTTTTCAGGAATGCAATTTTTTCAATATGACCCTTGTAACGAAGCGTTTTTTCAATCATATTCGGAACGTGAAAAGTTTTTAGCATGCTTCTCAGACCATCACTGTTAAATGCCTCCAGGGTTCCGATGCCTTCAAAATCTATTAATTCCGGTTCGGACAAGGCAGGCATAATTACAATTTCCCCATTTTTTATGTATCGGGCAGGACGCATGTATTCTTCTATCACATCAGAGGGGGAAAAGCCAGCTTTGTATTCAAACGGCAAGGTCCTAATTTTAGGTAATCCTCCCACATAAATCTCCAGGCTTTTAGTTTCGTCAAGTTCTTTTACTATGCTTGCTGATAATAAATTGCTCATTCCAGGAGCAACCCCCATATCACAAATAACACAAACATTTTTATCTTTTGCCAAAGCATCCATTTTGAATGGGTCGTTATCATAAAAAGCAATGTCAATAATGTTTTTGCCCGATAAAATAGCTTGCTCCAATACCTGAAAACCAATTTTTCCCGGGGCGGCATTTATTATCAAATCAAAAGCAGAACAGGTTTTTCTCAAACTGCCATATTCTGTCATGTCTGCATGAAGACATTTGTCGATGCCTTGTGAGGACAATTTTTCCAACCGGCTTAGATCAAGGTCAATGACTGTAATTTCAAAATCTTTAATTAAATCCAGGGCAATTGCACTACCAACTAATCCTGCACCAAGTACTCCAATTTTTATCATGTTACTAACATTTTGATTGCTGTTGTTTCGCTTTTATTTGTGAGAATATTACACCTGTGATGACCAATAAGATACCCAGTATTTTATTGCGATTGAATATCTCTGATAAAAGATAGTATGAGAAGAGGGCCGTATAAACCGGGATCAAATTAGCCATAATATTTGCACGGCTGATCCCCAGTTCCCGTATGACCTCTACAAACAATAAAAATGCAAGGGAAGATGCAAACACAGCCAGTGCAAGCACGGAGCCAGCAAGCTCCCAGTTAACTTTAACTGTAATAACATCCGTAAGGTCTTTTATAAGAAATATCGGTAAAAAATAAATGAGGCCTATCAGATTCTGATACGTTATAATCAACAACGGACTGTATGTACGCGTAAGTTTTTTTACTGTAACAGAATACGCAATAGCGGATATTACTGCAAGGGCTAAAAAAATAAAACCCACTGGTATGGTGTTGAGCGAGAAATCCGGATTTATCATTACGAAGCATATGCCGATGAATGAAATAAATATGCCCAGGAAGTTAAGCAGGCTGAGTTGTTCGCGAAAGATCATATAAGCTGCTATAGGAGTGAATACAGGTATGGTAGCGATAACCACTGAAGTTATGGTGGACGAACTGAATTGCAGCCCGTATGTTTCTCCTATGAAATATAAAAAAGGGCTGAATAATGCAGATAACAAAAACAATTTTCTGTCGGATTTTTGTATCCTCCATTGTTGCTTGCTTATGAATAGGATTATTATCAGAAAAACTGTTGAAAAAAACAATCTAAGAAAAATGGTAGCAGTGGGCGAATAATACTTAAGGACCAGGGTGGACCAAATGAAAGATATGCCCCAGAAAAGCATTGCCAGAACAGCAAAAACATAAATTCTAAATTGCTTCCCCCTCAAATCGTTGCGGTGTTTTAGCAAAAATAAAAAATAAAGGGAAAAAGAAAAATCAATATTTTTTGATCAGCTATTTCTTTTTAGCAGGGATCTTTGCCAGGATGGATTTGTTGTTTTTTTGTCCAACAACAGAAAAACTCCTGAGGTTAGGAGAATGCTGATGATAGATCCGAAATACATGTCAATAAAAAAATGTTGCGATAAATAAACCCTGGAGAATCCTATTATTAAAGCAAAAACAAAACTTAGGAACTGAATCCATTTGTTTTTGAAAAAGATACTAATGCAGAAAAATAAACAAAAGGCAATTGCTGTATGCCCCGATGGAAAACTAAAGTGAGCATGCAATTTCATTTCCGGTATCAGGTATAGTTGTTCATAGTCTTTCAAAAAGCCTGATGGACGATCATAGCCCGGGAATACAACCCGCTTTAGAAACTGAATAAAAATTCCGTTTATTAGTCCGCATATAGCGATGATAAAAGATATTCTGAATGAAATAAGCAAACAGAGGAGGGCTGCAATGGCTATGAACCAACCACTTCCCATAAAGGTAATAGTTCTGAAAATGTCATCTGTTATAGGTGAATGGAATTGATTTACATAAAGGTGGATTTCTGTTTTAGAAAAAACAAACAATACAGGCAGACAGATAATGATAAAAATACTGTAAGGAATTGTAAAAAACTTATTATTTACAAGCAGTTTTATCATTTAACGAATATTAGAGGTGATGAAAGTATAAAATGATGCAGAGGTCCGAAAAGATACCGCATTAAGTTTTTGTTAATAGAATCAATCCTTTTTTTCAGTTGAATGAAACTATTGGGTGTTTTTTTCTTTTAGTTGTTTTTCGTATTTGTCCAGGGTAAAATCTACTGTAACAACCATGGAAACACAAACATTCTCTCCTTTATCCATGGCGGGTTTAAATGGAGGCAGGAGGTTCGCTACCCTGATGGCTTCTTCATCACAACCATATCCTATTCCATTTACCAGTTCAATATTGGTAATTTTCCCGTCTTTTCTGACTTCGGCAGTTAAAAAAACAGTGCCTTCAATTCTCTTATTACCAGCTTCTTCAGGGTATTGTAATTTACGTTGAATGAAATGATACAATGAGTCAATACCACCAGGGAATTCCGGCATTTGTTCTGCCCTGGTTAATACTTTATCATAGCAACTCATGGGGTCAACTTTTACAATTTTGCCCTTATTATTCATGTGCTTAATAACACCGTCTTGCTCAACTTCGCATATTCCGCGGAAAAACGGACCAACATCGTTATACCAGCTATTTGACAATAGGTTCCCTGCTGTGTCTATATATCCGACCAAACCGTCGTTCATAACGTAGGCTACGCCATCATTGAATAATCCTGCATCGTCGTATTGATAGTCAATTTTAAGATTGCCTTTCTGATCAATATAGCCGTATTTATATTCGTCCAGTACAACCGCCAGGCCTTCTGAAAACTCAGAGGCATCATCATATTTATACCTGATTACTACATCACCGAGTTTATTAATAAATCCATACTTATCTCTTTTCATAACAGGTGCAAGCCCTTCAGAAAAATTCCCACCCCAGTCGAATTCGTAATCTATTCTTCTTCTTCCTTTTTCATCAACATATCCATATAGGTCTTGTCTTTCCTGCGGATAAAGCTTCATAGCAGCTTGTTCTTTTCTGCGCTGCTCTTCACGTGCATTCTGTCTGTCCTTTTTTGAGGGCCTTTTATTATCTTCATCATCATCCTGTGCAACCAATGCCCCTGCAATAAAAATGAATATTACACTAAGTAGTACTAGTTTTTTCATAAATGATATATGTTTTAACCAACAATCTCTGAACGAATTTATAGTTTTTTTTTCTTACTGCAAAATACGAATTTATTAGATATCAGGAATTCAATAAATTCATGAACATATTTTCATCAATTATATTTATGCCTAATGCATCTGCTTTGTTTCTTTTGCTTGTCCCCATATTCTTTCCTGCAACTAAATAGGTCGTATTATTACTGATTGCACTTAACAGTCGGCCTCCGTTTTCTTTGATGAGATTTTTCAGTTCTTCCCTTGAAAAAGCTTCAAAAGTTCCGCTGATCACAAAAGATTTCCCGGATAGTGCTGCGCTTTTTGGATCATTGTTCTTTTCTTCTATTTCGAATTGCAGGCCGGCATTAATAAGTTTTCTGATCAGCAGATGATGATCTGCCATTTCAAAATAGTTTATTACACTTGTTGCAATGGCTACACCAATTTCATCGATGCCTGTCAGCTTTTCTTTATCAGCAACCATCAGGTTTTGTATGTTCTTAAAGTGACCGGCAAGAATAGCAGCAACAGATTCACCAACATACCTTATGCCCAATGCATAAAGAACCCTCGGATAGGGAATAGATTTTGAGTTTTCGATCCCTTTGAGGATGTTGTCAACAGTTTTTTCTTTAAAGCTTACAGTCCGTTGCGATTTTCCGTCAGCAGCAATATATGTTTTTTCAAGGCCGAGAAGGTCTTCCTGTTTCAGGCTGTATAGATCAGCTGCATTTTTAATAAGGCCTTTATCAAATAATAATTCAATTTTTCCTTCTCCGAGGCTGTCAATATTCATCGCTTTTCTGCTAATAAAATGTTCGATTTTCCCCTTGATCTGGGGAGGACAACCTTCTTCGTTCGGGCAATAGTGTATGGCTTCTCCTTCTTTCCTTATTAATTCGGTTCCACATTCAGGGCAATGTGTAATATAGTTTATTTCTTCTGTATCTGAGGCTGTAATATTGTGGTCAACACCAATGATCTTAGGAATAATTTCCCCGCCTTTTTCTACAAAAACATAATCGCCGGTTTTGATTTTCAGCTTGTCTATTACATCGGCATTATGCAGAGAGGCTCTTTTTACAATAGTCCCTGCCAGGGAAACCGGCACCAGATTAGCGACAGGTGTTATTGCACCTGTGCGTCCAACCTGATAAGAGATGGAATTCAGTTTTGTTGATACCTGCTCTGCTTTGTATTTGTATGCGATGGCCCAACGGGGTGATTTTGCCGTAAACCCTAATCGCTGTTGTTTTTCAAAGTCATTAACTTTTATCACGATGCCATCAATATCGAAATTCAGATTGCTTCGTTCCGTATCCCAATAATGAATGAATTCCATAACTTCTTTTATTGAATGACATAGTTTTCTGTCGTATGATATTTTAAAACCCCACTTTCGGGCAGATTCCATTATATCATAATGATTATTGACAGGAAAGGAATTGCTTGCCATACCATAAATAAAGCAGTCCAACGGACGCTTTGCTACCTGGGAGGAATCATGCATTTTAATGCTTCCGGATGCAGAATTTCTGGGATTTGCGAATGGAGCTTCACCATCTTCAACTCTCAATTTATTTAGTTTTTCAAACCCATCCTTCGTCATTACAATCTCGCCACGCAATTCAAAATCATCCGGAAAATTACCGGAGTGAAGTTTCAAAGGTATGCTGTTAATTGTTTTGACATTATTGCTTACATCGTCGCCTTCTTCACCGTCTCCTCTTGTTAATGCCCTTGTTAATATTCCTTTTTCATAGCGCAGGCTAATGGCTACGCCATCGTATTTTAACTCACAGACATAGGAAACAGGCCCCTGCAGGCTTTTTTTTATCCTTTTATCAAAATCAACTATCTCCTGCTCAGAATAGGTGTTCGACAATGACAGCATAGGAAAACGGTGCGGATATGATTTAAACATTTTGGTAATGCTGCCACCCACTCTTTGGGAGGGGCTGTCGGGAAATATGAATTCAGGATATGATCTCTCTAAGGCTTCAAGTTCTCTGAGAAGTGTATCGAAATCGAAATCAGAGACCAATGGCTGGTCTAATACATAATAATGATAATTGTATTTATGAAGAAGGTCATTGAGCTCACCTATTCTTTTTTGTGCATCTTCTTTATCCATCTTTCATCACTTTGTTTTATAAATGTATATGGTTTGATTGGCATTGACTGGGTTTAACCAGTGAACCAGGCTGTCAATAAAACCAGGTTTTATTTCGGCTTCAAATTCCATCAGAGGAAAGAATTTTTTCGCATTCTCTATTCTGTTATTTATATTTTTCTCTCCGAAGAATAAAATGAATTGAGGGAAATTGGGATTTTCTTCCTGCGCATTAATTGAACCAATAGGTTTTTCAGAACTAATAATATGTACATATACCCATTTTTCAAGGTAGAATTCAGGTAATATGCTCACATTGCTGTTATTACTATCTTCGAGAACAATAGAATTAATTTTCGCTTTATATTGGGAAAGGTATTTCATGGATTCTACCTGGGCCCTCTTCGAATAGGCAGTACTGGTAACCGGCAATACCAATAAATTTAATGTCCAGAAAAAAATCCAGCTTGAGCGAATGAGTGTTTTTCTTTTTTTCCAGAAAGCCGAGGATTTAATAAATTCTTCCCAGCCTATCATCCCCATCACTATAATAAAAGGCACGATAGGAAAAATGAACCGTTCCTGCTTATTGGGGAAATAACTGTGGAAAACAAGGAATATCAATGAAGGTAAGAACAGGAGTAAATATTTCTTCCAATAGCGAATATAACCCCATAATAACATTATACTTAGGGGAGGGATAAAAATACCAAGGATAAGCAACAGATAAGTATACCAGGGCGATACAATATATTCCTGTGCATGGTTCCAGTTATAAGATACATAGGCGTAAAACTCAGCAAAAGGGTAATCCCAAATGATCCAGTCTATAATCCCCTGGATCAGGAAAATACTCATAATAAGGCCTCCTCCGAACAAAATACTTTGCCACCATTGCTTTCTGATAAATAGCACCAATCCAATACCAGCTGTGAAAAAAATTGTTTGAAAGCGAACAGAAAAGGCCAGACCTAAAATAAATCCTGCATAAAGTGCAGATTTCCAATTTATTTTTTGTTTATTTTGGGATATTATCCATGTACCCCATAGAAGCAATGGAATGCATACTATTTCAACCAGATTTCGAACGCTTAAAAAGGGCATGAACCAAAGTAAGGCTAAGAGCATCGCTGTTTTATAAGCTGTTTTCTGATCTGAAAATCTTAAAGCAAGCTTATAACCAAAGTAAATAACCAGTAGGGAATAAAAAGCGTGAAGGGTGCGTATTAAGAACATCTTTGTTTCAGGAGAAAAAATGCCAAATAACTCCATGAGGTGAAACAATAAGAAATGTAATCCTACATAAAAGAAACTATGTCCCTGGGGGCCACTATTCCCCGGACTTCCGGGCAGCCAGTTATTATAATCTTCTCCGTCCACCCAGGACTGGGCGGCTTCTATCACTAAAAAATGATCATCGAACATGCCATAGCCTTTTGAAAAAATCACAGAAACCAGTCTGATAATGAGTCCGATAAATAATACAAAGCTGAGAGGGTGCTCTAACTGATA
The DNA here is from genome assembly GCA_964654725.1 of uncultured Lentimicrobiaceae bacterium. Classification (GTDB taxonomy): domain Bacteria; phylum Bacteroidota; class Bacteroidia; order Bacteroidales; family CAZZLL01; genus CAZZLL01. The sequence continues at coordinate 60,471 of CAZZLL010000008.1, forward strand.
TTGCTTTATTTTGTTCATGTAAGTAAATTTATGCGTAAAAATACAAATCCAAATTGTATTCATTGATGCAAGTAAAATGAAAAAAACTTAGTTTTGTTATTAAACTGAAAATATCATGCTGGCAAGATCCAAAAAGCATACAAAAACAAAATTCAATAAGCCTGATAAACGACGCAATAAAAGCGCAGGGCAGAAGAAGATCCTGAGAGATCAGCTTGCCTCACAATGGATTTATGTGATCTTAGTTTTATTGGGTTTTGTTTTGTATGGGAATACCATTCCAAATGAATATGCCCTGGATGATCAGTTTGTTACCAATAATAATCCTCTTGTAAGCAAGGGTTTTGCCGGGATTCCTGATATTTTTTCTTCCTTATACGCAAAGGAAAAGGAAGCTAATTACGGCTACCGTCCAATAGTGCAGACCACCTTTGCCATTGAAAATCAATTTTTTGGTTTCAATCCGCATATCAGTCACTTTATCAATGTTTTGCTATATATCTTCCTGTGCATTATGCTGTTTCGCATGTTGAAGCGCCTATTCCCGGATGTCAATATTTATGCAATTTTTATGATTATCCTGCTTTTTATTGCCCATCCTGTTCATACCGAAGTTGTTGCCAGTTTGAAAAACAGGGATGAAATACTGGCCTTCTTGTTTGGCATCCTTTGCCTGTGGTATTTTATTAATTATCTTGATAAAGGAAAATTCTTTGCTGTTCCAATTGCTTTAATCTTTTATTTTCTGGCCTACTTATCAAAACCTTCTGTTGTAACATTCATTTTTATCATACCCCTTGCGATATATTTCAAACAGGGTTTTAGGTTAAAATCTTTTTTGCTTGTATTTACATTGCTGTTGATAGCTTCAGTATTGGCTTTTTATCTTCCCAGGACCTTTCTGCCCAATCCGGAACGAACAAAGTTATTCTTTGAGAATCCGCTGCTGGTTGAGGAAAACATATTTATTCGATTCTCTACAGGGTTTTATATTCTTTTGTATTACATAAAACTTTTGATTTTTCCCCATCCCTTAAGGTATTATTATGGGTATGATATGATACCTGTGGTGGATTGGTCAAATGCCTGGGTAATTATGTCTGTAATAATATACCTTGCATTATTTTTTGTAGCACTGCGTGAAATCAAGAAAAGAAGCCTGCTCTCCTTTGCCATATTGTTTAGCTTGCTGAGCATAGCTGTTTATAGCAACTTTTTAACGCCTGTGATGGGCATTGTTGCAGAACGTTTTATGCTTATTCCATCTCTTGGCTTTGTTATTATTTTTGTTATCCTGATATATAAACTTTTTAAGACAGATATTTGTGTGCCATTTATACCACATGCTGTAAAATATAACCTCCTTCTGATTATTTCCCTTATAACAGTTGCTTATTCCATTAAAACAATTACCAGAAATGAAGCATGGGAAAACAATATGACCTTATGGGAACACGATATGAAATATTTGGATAATTCGGCAAAAGCCAATGTGTTATATGCTGGCGGACTTATTGCTGATGCGTATCATGAGATTGAAAAAACTGGAAATATAAACCAGCAAAAATCCAAGATTGATCTGGCTCTCAAACATTTCCACAAAGCAGTTGAGATTTACCCTGATTATTATGTGGCAAATAATAACATAGGATCTATATACTTCAGCGTTTTTGGAGAATTTGAAAAGTCAATACCGTATTTTGAAAAGGCAATAGTATCCAATCCTGTTTATGTGGATGCTTATTTCAACCTTGCTTATTCCTATGAAATGATTAAGAATTTTGAAAAAGCAAAGGAAAATTATTATAGAGCAGTAAACCTTAAGCCTAGACAAATAGATTCTTATGAAAGACTCAACAAACTATTAATAGATGAAAACAATAAGAAGGAGATAATTGAACTTAATAATAAGTTGGCAGAGAATCGTCCGGATTCTGATATGCCCTACGTTAACCTGGGGAATTACTATATGTCGCAGGGAAATATTGAAGAGGCAATAGAAAACTTTGTGATTGCGGTTGAAAAATATCCTGCAAATTATGACCTGTGTATGTATTTAAGTGAGCATTTTAATGAAAGGGGCGAAACGGAGAAAGCCCAGCACTATTATGTTTTAGCACAGCAAGCAAAATGATATGAGTCAAATTAATAACATCTTCAATGCTTCCCCAGCTAACAAGGTTCGCAAGCTAAAAGCTATTGGATTTAAAAATATTCTCTCCAGCTATATTTTTTCTGTCTCACTTTTAGTGTTTACTGTTTTTATTCTTTACTGGAATACCGCCAAATCCCCCAATGCATTTTATGATGAGTCTGTAAAAATAATTACAGGTGTGTCAGAAGCTGATTTCCCTTTTATACCGGTGAACGTATGGAGTAAAACATTTACCAAACTTACCCGCTATATTGTATTTCCTGAAATTTTTGCAGCTAAGAATATTTCAGGGATAGCAGTTTATGGTAATTTTATTCTGTTTTTATTAAGTGTTATTGTGTTATTCTTCTTTTTGAAAGACTTTTTTAAGAAGTATAATTTTCTTTTAGCACTTGGAACTACCATACTTTTTACTGTTCACCCGATGCAAACAGAGGTTGTAAATTGCCTCATGTACCGTACACATATTATGTCGTTTCTATTGGGAACGATAAGTTATTGGTTGATATACAGGTATACTTTAAAACACAAACTGGCTTATCTGTTTGCTGCGTTTCTTATTGTCTTTTTTTCTATGCTATGCTTTCCTGCAACGATTGGCTGGATATTTATGATTTGTTTCGGTTTATTTTTGATGCGTTCACCGGTAGGAGGTTCCTTTGTCTGGCTGCTATTTGTATTAAACCTTGTTGTATTAATCACTCTTGCGGTTCTGCTAGTCCTTCCTGAAGCAAACCGCCCTCTTGCTTATTATGACAATCCGTTAATTGCTGCTTCTTATACAGAGCGTTTTGTTGCCAGTTGGCATTTTTTATTGCATTACCTAAAAAGCATGATATGGCCGGAACAGCAATTGTATTACTACGGGCTTAAATATTTCAATCCGATTGTATGGACAAATGCTTCATTTATTTATGTTCTTTTGGGTTTCATCCTTCTTATTATACTCGCCCTTAGATACAGAAAACAATACATGGTTCTGGTTTTTGGAACTGTATTCTTATTATCATTCCTATGGATGTATTCAAATTTGTTTTTCCTTATACCCGGTCTTTTTGCTGATCGTTTTGGATATACCCCAATTTTGGGATTATCTCTTATTGTTGTAGCTTCTTTTCTAAGGCTTTTTAAAGTGCATCTTTCTGTGAATACCAAAACCCTCAGCGCTAAACCTGCCCTTATCATTTTATTGCTGCTTGTTGCTCTGCCATTGGGGTATTTGAATTACAAACGAAGTATGGACTGGGTGTCCAGTGAAAAACTTCTGAATGTGGATGGGGAGTCTTTAAAAAAATCAGTCCGGCATAATCTTATTATGGGAAATCTGGCTGTAAAAAACAAGGCCGAAAATAAAGCAGTGATTTATTATTCCCGTGCCTTTAATGTATATCCGATGAAAGGCAAAGCCGCAAACTATTTATACCATTATTATATAAATAAAAATGATTTGGATGCAGCAAATAAATATTTTTCATATGTTACCATTGATAATCAAGGGAGGAGTTTAAAAGATGAACGCGAAAATTGAGGCAATTTCAGTTTACTTGCCGGAGAAGATATTAAGCAATGAAGAGATAGATGTGAAATACCCCCATTGGAAGGTTCATGATTTATTTCAGATTACCGGTGTAAAAGAAAGAAGGATTGCTGCTGAGGGTGAAATTGCTTCGGATATGGCTGTAAAAGCGGCTGAACGTTTATTCGATGAGCACGGCATAAATAATCAGGAGATTGATTTTATTATACATTGTTCCCAGACTACTGACTTCATAACACCTTCCACTGCTTGTTTGATGCAGGATCGTCTAAAGATCAGCAAAAAGGCCGGTGCTACTGATGTTGGAATGGGGTGTACGGGTTATATTTATGGATTAAGTCTTGCTAATGGGCTTATTTCCAGCGGTTCAGCTTCAAAGGTTTTATTGCTGACTTCTGAAAAGATCAGCGATTATATATATGAGGGAGATAAAAGTAACAGGGTGCTTTTTGGTGATGCGGCAACAGCAAGCCTTATAAGTCAAAGTGATAAAAGCGATCAGGGCATAGACCAATTTGTTTTCGGCACGGATGGCAGCGGTGCGAAAAACATTATTATTAAGCATGGCGGTGCCAGGTATCCTAAAACTGCTTCCAGTGCTGAAACACATATGGATGAATATGGAAACATTAGAAATGATGATAGTTTTTTCATGAATGGTCAGGCAGTATACAGCTTTTCAATAAAAACTGCTCCTCCGCTTATTGAAGAAATTTTGAAAAAATCTGACTGGCGGAAAGAAGAAGTAGATTTTTATGTTTTACATCAGGCAAGTAAGTTAATCCTGGATTCCATACGAAGAAAGATTGATGTTCCTGCAGAGAAATATGTGTATTATCTTGAAAGTGTTGGGAATACAGTGGCATCCACTATCCCTCTTGCCCTGGAATATACATTAAAAAGAGGGGATATTCAGCGGGGAAATAAACTTATTTTAGCTGCCTTTGGGGTAGGATTTTCCTGGGCAGCATGCAACCTGGTTTATTGATCCAGCATTAAAGCTGAGATGTTTAACGGAATATCAACCTCAAAATCATGACATACCCCATCATAAATGCCATGAGTAAATTGCTCCAGTTTGCATCGTTTTTCAAAAATAAAGGATTTATACCCCGATAATTCATAAATCTAAAGGGTGAAACTCAGAATTATCCTGACGAAAAATAAAAGCTTACAAATTGAAAACGAAGTGCATCAATTTGTAAACTTTCCTATGTCGTGATTAACCTGCATTATTTTAGTACGTTAAACTATTTTATGAATAATTCAAGCTAAATTTATTTTCAATTGTTCTTATTTAGAACTGGTAAAATTAAATTACCTTTGTTTATTAATATTGCTACTAATACATAATGATATGACGATTGAAGAGTTTATTGCCATAATTGAAGAGGAGTATGATGATATAGATTCCGGCACTCTGAAACCTGAAAGTATTATTCGTGAAGACTTTGAATGGAGTTCTGTAAATGCGTTGATAATGATTTCCTTGGTAAACGTAGAGTATGATGTTGAATTGAGCGCAGATGACCTTGGTAAGGCAAAAACAATAAAAGATCTGTTTGAGATTGTAAAGAAAAAAATATCCTAAATGGCCCTGTTTGATATTCCCAATATACGAATAGCAGGCATTTCTGCCTGCGTTCCTGAAAAGGAAATTTCCAATAAGGATTATAAGTGGGTTTCAGAAAAGGAGAGGGAAAGCCTGATTAAAAATGTGGGTGTGCTAAAGAAACGTGCAGTCGAGCGGGGTACAACAACGGCAGACTTGTGTGAGGTAGCTGCTGAGCAACTTCTTACAGAACTTGGGTGGGATCGTATGGAGATAGATATGCTTCTTTTCATTTCTCAGTCAAGGGATTATACGTTGCCGGCTACAGCCGGAATCTTACAGCATAAAATGGGCCTGCCTAAATCCTGCATTGCTTTTGATGTAAGCCTTGGTTGTTCTGGGTATGTGTATGGACTATCAGTTATAGGAAGCTTAATGAATACAAGCGGTATTTCTAAAGCTTTACTGCTGGTGGGGGATATCTCTACGCTGAATGCTTCTTACAGGGATAAAAGCACGTATCCATTGTTTGGTGATGCCGGTACAGCTACGGCATTATCATTAGATAAAAAGGCAAATCCTTTATCCTTTAACTTACAAACGGATGGTGCTGGTTATGAGGCTATCATAGTGCCACATAGTGGTTTTCGTTATCCGATTACCAGGAAATCCTTTGATTTTAAAAAATATGCAAAAGGTGTTCATCGTCACCAGCTTCAAGTTGCATTAAATGGGATTGATGTTTTCAATTTCTCTTTAAGGGAAGTTAGTCCGAATATTATGAAGCTTTTGGCCAGAAAGGATAGAAGTGTGGAGGAATTTGATTATTACATTTTTCACCAGGCCAATAAACTGATCCTGGATACCATCAGGAGAAAATTGAAACTGGATAAAACAAAGGTGCCTATATCTCTTGACAGATATGGTAATACAAGTTCTGCCTCCATTCCCCTGACTATTGTTACGGAACTTCAAAATGAAATTTCAGATAAACACTTAAAAATGATCTGGTCCGGGTTTGGGGTTGGTTTATCCTGGGGATCAGTGATTGTTGAAACCAAGAAAATAATTTGTCCTAAGGTGCTTATTTACAGCAAATAAGTGATTGTTTCGACTGTTTTTTATTTTTTGAACAAAAAGAATAGTTCAAATGTCAACCCGATTGAAGAATAAAAAAATCCTTATAACAGGTGGATCTTCCGGAATTGGAAGAAAAATAGCCATTGAAGCAGCATCAGCTGGAGCAGTACTGATTATTACCGGAAGGAATGTTAGTAACCTGAAGGAAACCCTGAAAGCATGCAGTAATCCTAAAGAACATTTATGGATTCAGGCAGACCTTACCAAGGAAGAGGATAGGAAGAAATTGGTTGAATCTGTTGATCAGTTGGATGGATTGGTCTACTCTGCAGGCATTACAGAGCAAATGCCTGTAAAATATATTCGGGAAAAACACTTCAGAAAAATATTTGATATTAATTTTGATGCAGTTGTTTATGTTGTTTCTCAGCTTTTAAAAAGTAAGAAAATTAAAATGAATGCATCCTTGTTGTTTCTTTCTTCTGTTGCCCCCAAATATCCTTATTATGGTGGAGCTGTGTATTCCTCTTCTAAGTCTGCCCTTGAAAGTTTTGCAAAAGTATTGGCTCTTGAAGTGGCTGAAAAAAAAATTAGGGCAAATTGTATCTCGCCGTCCTTTGTTGAAACTGATCTGATCAGAGAAACAGAAAAAAGAATGTCTCAGGAAACAGAAGAGAATATAAAGAAAATTCAGCCTCTGGGTAAAGGAGATGTTAAAGATGTTGCTGATGCAGCTTTGTTTTTTCTTTCTAATGAATCGAGATGGATAACAGGGGCAAACCTTCAAATGGGAAGTATTTGAAATGGTAGATGACGGTGTAAAATATTCGGTTGTCGTTCCTGTTTTTAACAGCGATTGTCTCTTAATAGAACTCTTTGGTTTAATTAAGAAAACCATGGATAATTTGAGTGAAAGGTATGAGGTGATTTTTGTGGATGATGGCAGTAAAGATAGTAGTTGGGAGCAGATTTGTAACATAAAAGATAGTAATCCCGCCATATTTCATGGAATCAGGTTAAGCAGGAATTTCGGACAACACAATGCTACGTTTTGTGGGTTGAATTTTTCATCAGGTGAAATTATTATTACAATAGATGATGACCTGCAGGTGCTGCCGGAGGATATTGCTTTGCTGATAGAAATATTTCGCAAGGAAAATGCAGATGTTGTTTATGGTTATTTCCCGGATAAGAAGCATTCCAACCTAAGAAATGCAGGCAGTAAAAGCATTCAAAAATCCACTAAATTATTCACCCGGGCTCCGGGTAAAGGTTCTTCCTTCCGGCTTTTAACGAGATCATTGGTTGATAAGATGATTAAACATCATCAAAACAGCGTATATATTGATGAATTAGTATTATGGCATACTGCACGTATATGTTTTGCAGAGGTTACCCATCATAAGTCACGATTGCAAAAATCCAGGTATACCTGGTTCAAACTTTTCAAACTGTATCTTAAGATTTTTTTTTATTCTACGGATGTTCCATTGAAACTTCTGGTTTATGGCGGGTTTATTACATCTGTAATAAGCTTTCTGCTGGGCATGAGGTTTATTATTCGTAAGATTTTTTTCAATGTACCCCTAGGTTATACATCCATTATCGTTAGTATATTCTTTTCAACTAGTTTGATACTCATTAGTTTAGGAGTTATTGGCGAGTACCTTCGCAGGGTATATGAAAACCAAAACAAAAAAATGCCCTACCTGATTAAACAAATGACATCATGATTCTTGAAAGATATGGTATCAGGCTGAAAAGACTTACAGAAGAGAATTTAGAACTGGTGCGTCAAAAAAGAAATAAACTGAGACATCTTATGGAATACCGGGAATATATTACTCCAGAGATGCAAAAAAAATGGTTTTGTTCAATAAACAATCTTCAGAATTTCTATTATATCATCATTTACAAGAATGAAAAAGTGGGGTTGATAAGCCAAAAGGAGGTCAGTAAGGAACAAAATTCCATGAACTCAGGCCTTTTCTTGTTTGATCCGAAATATTACGAATCTCCTGTACCTGTCTGTGCTTCTTTACTTTTAATTGAGAATGGATTTTATTTATTGAAAACCGGTACATCCAGAATTCAAATCCTGCATACAAACGCCCAGGCAATAAAATATAATAGAAGCCTGGGGTATGAGTTGTGTTCAGGGCAGGAAAGTGTTAAAAATCAATGGTATGAGATGTCAAAACAAAGTTTTGAAAGCAAAACGGCAAAATTGCGCAAAGCAGCATTGCAGCTTTCAGGGGGGGATAATAGTTTAAAACTTATTCTGGAGAAAGAAGATTTTGAGAATGGCATTGCCGCTCTGTATGAAAATTATATCAGGGAATGGAATTTACCTGTGAAGAAAATTGAAGACAGGGAAAGACGGATATATATGTATAGGTTTGAAGACTAAGTTTTTGATCTTAAGTTGTTTTATCAAACAAAGAAAAAAAATCACTTTTGCGATAATGAACGATGTCTTTAAGGCGACTGTTTGTTTGATACAAATAGATCATGCCAATGGCCACTGAAGCCAGAAAATAACTGATATTGGTTGAATACACTGCTCCCATGGCACCATATTTCGGAATAAAAACCAGGTTGAGTGCTATATTGATCAGTAGTGCAGGAAGATACACCCAGATAACCAATAGTGTTTTTTTCAATCCGGCAAGGCGTGTACTCATGATTCTTCCCACTGCCAGTAACAGGATAGCAGGCAGGATTGTTTTAGTAATCATAATGCTGTTTGAATAGTCATTTCCGTATAATAACCTGATCAAATAGGGAGACAGGAAAAATACGAGGACAGATAAGACAATGCCGCCATATAGTACATTTCTGATCAAGATGTTAATGTCTCTGTTTAGCTGTGTATCCTGCTTGTAATGAGCGCTTTTGGATATGATAACACCTCCAATTGTTAGCGGAACCTGCCATTTCTCAGCAAAATTGCTTCCAACGACATATAAACCAGTTTGTTCTGAATCTGATAGCAGTTGAAGCAACAGGATATCTACCCGGAAGTTCAATCGGACAAGGAACAGTGCGATAGCATAAATTAATCCTAATTGCAACAGTTCGCGAGACACGCGTGAGTCCCATTTCAACCTAATAGGATTTATCTTATTTATTTTGCCCAGGGCATAAAAGGAAAGAAACAAATTAGAGAGTAATAAGGCCAACAAAGCTCCGGTAACAGACAAGGGCACTATTAGCAAAAATAACAAGAGAAACAGAACCTGAAGAAATATGGGCATCCAGTTTAGCAAATTGGATTGCCTGTATATTTCTTTTCCCGTAAATACGCCGCGGCTAAATTTTAACAATATATTAAAGGGAATATTAAGCAGAACAATGAGCATCATTATCTGTGTCATCCCTTCCATGCCTATGCTAATATATACCAGGTAGCAGGCGATTATACCTAAAATGGTACTCAGTGAGAAAAGAATGCTTAACACCCCCATGAGTTGTTTAAGCTCATATTTTTTTTCTCCGATATGCTGGATGACTGAGCGCCTGATACCCAGTTCGGTCAGACTAACTATCATCATGGGAACCACTAAAATAGCAGCATATAATCCTCTTCCTTCAGGAGCAAGTGCACGAGCCAACAATATACCAATGATAAACCTCAGTGCCTCAGCAAAAGCATTGCTGCTGATAACTCCAGTAATATCTCCAAAGAAAGAGGATTTTCTCATTGTCAGCTTATTTCTTTATGAGTTTGTTGAATATATGAGCCAGTACAGGACCTCTATTTCTGATGGCAAGCTTAATGTTATGTGGAAAGTAATCGGTCAATTTCCTGAGCCGGATAGAATACATAGCATAAAAAATCCAGGGTAAGTTCATCAATATCCCCGGGGAAAAACGGCTTTTATATTTTCTTTCATAGGCATGTTTTTCAGCATAATTACCAACGATTATATCCGATATGAAAATGTCCTTTTCTGACATGTCTTTTTTCCAAAGTCCGATTTTCGAATCATCAATAGGTTTCAGCAAACTACTGTGATATCTATCAATGGCTTCCTTCCCGAAATTATCCTGTATTTTAGCTCTTATTCGTTGAATATCAAGCATTTCTTCAGAAAAAGGAATGTTAATAAATGAGCAAATGGTCTTCAGCATAGTTTTGGGATCCTTAACAAGATCTTCATAGCGAACAAATAATGTATTATCCGGAGATTTTTTCAGCAATGTTAGATTATGCTTTGCTGCTATTTTCCATCGTTGTGCCAGGAGTGGCGTTACAGGGGCTTCAAAATCTATTTTTTTCATCGACAGGATGTGATCCCGGTAGTCCCTGCTGAGGTATATAAACTTTGCATCGGGCTTTATTTCCATTAGTCGTGATGTGTAAAAGGAGTAAATGGGATTTTTATCACCAATAATCTGAATTTCCTGTTTCAGAAAAAAAGATTGAAATGATAAATAAACAAGCTGTATCAGTTCGTGAAATGAGGTATCGTGTGGGCATTGCATAAATCTACTCAGGAGCTGATCATTATCCACCCGCCAGGTCTTAAACTTTCGATGATTGATTACATCATGATGGAAGTTTGACAATTTTTGTTCTGACCATGTTTTTACTTTCCCATATTTTGGGAACAAATTAATAAGCAGAGAGCATTCAAAAGGTATGCAAACATTAGGATGTGCATCTAAGAGGGTGCTGAGCAAAGTTGTTCCGGATCGGGGCCTTCCGATAATGAAAAAGAAAGGCAATATACGCTTCACACTTTCCTCTTGCATTCTTTATTGATTTTTGGATGCCAGGTGTTTGCTAATCAAATTTTTACCTGTAAAAAGTGGTTTTCGATGTTTTAATTTCCGTTTGATTACGTAGGGAAGTTTTTCAATTGCCATTCTTCGATAATACATGAAGAGTGCATAGAAAATACCCGGAAGGCATTTTAGGCGAATGGTGATGCCCACTTTACAATATTTTCTTTCATACCCTCTGGTTTCTGCCCAATTACCAACAACATAATCACAGACTTTTACATAATCATCTTTCAGTTTCTTTTTCCACAAATAAGCCTTATCAGCATTTATTGGGCTGAAAAGACTTGAAAAATATGTGTCCAGGATTTCCGGCGGATATTTATTGTAAAATTCATCTTTTTGTTTGTAAAAATTCAGGATATCAGGTTGGTAGCTTATATCAAGAAAGGTAGAAATGTTTTTTAGATGATGGGCAGGCTGTTTAACAAAGTCTTCATATCTCAAACTTAACACCTGTTGCGGAATTTTCTTTTTCAGTGCATGCATTTTCCTGGAAGCCATTTTCCAGCGATAGGCCAGCAGGCTAACCCAGGGTGCCTCAAAGTCATAATTTAAAAGAGACATGACATTATCACGATAATCGCGCTTTAGGTCAATGAATTTTGCTTCAGGAAAGATGCTATGCAATTTCTCCGGATAGAAGCAATAATGCGGATTTTTATCGCCCAGTATCTTTATTTCTTCTTTCTCGAATAAGGAGTTGTAACTGATATATATTAGATTAATAATTTCCTGAAAGTTGATGTTTGGGAGGGCTTGTGTCAGGTTTTGCTTCAATAGTCCTCTGTCAATAAACCATGAATCAAATTTTCTGATTGCGTACAAATCATCCAGAAATTCATCTATTTGGTATTCTTTCCATGTTTTTCTCTTTCTGTATTTTCTGTACAACTGCATTATTATGCGGCTCTCAGGAGGTAAAATTACTTCCGGGTGCGCATCTAACAGGGTACTTAATAAGGTTGTACCTGAACGAGGCCTGCCAATAATAAAAAAAACAGGTTTATGATAAAATGGCATATGTGCTACTATTAATGTATGTAAAGGTAGTATATTTTACTGTCAGGCTTAGTAAAATGCCTTCAATAATGAATGCGGCACTTATAGGAAAACCGGTTAAAGTTGTTGCTCAAATGGCTGGTTTTGACCTTCCTGATACTATGGTGCTGTTTGTGGCTCCGCTGAAGGAAGTTGCGATCCATGCTCTGCTTTGATTAGTTATATCAATCGCATTACATAATCTTTTTGTAAGTGCGTATGGCTTTATTCTCGTACTCGTTTGCTTTTTCAATTTTACCCATCTTCCGGTACAATTCTGATAAACTTAAATAGGTAGTTGCCAATCGTTTTACTGACAGTGTCGTGTTAAGTTCCTTATCAAGGCTTACGGCTTCGTTGTAATACGACAGAGCCGTCTCATATTCTTCTTTATCGGTATAAATGTCACCGAGGTTTCTGCTTGTTAGTGATATAATGGGATTTAATATTTTACTCTCTGCAAGTTCATTCAATTCCTTTGCTAATCTTAATGCTTCTGAAAAGCATGATGCAGCATTATCCGATTTCCCCATCATTTTATATGAGATACCCATGTCATTTAATACAAATAATTTGCTGGCATAATTTTCAGTTTTTGTAAATAGCTCCAGAGCTTGTTCAAAGTATTTTATAGCTTTCTTATATTTTTCCTGACTATGGTAAAGGTCAGCGTAAGAATAAAATAACGAAGCAGTATTATTGTTATCCATTGTGTGCATAGCAATTTCAAGGCTCAAATCAAGAACATGTTCTGCTTTCCCGAATTTTCGCGCTTCTATAAGTGCTTCTGCATGTTGCCTCCAGGTATCAATGCAATCGTATATTCTTTCTCCTCCAATTTTATCTACAAAAGAGATCCTGTCATTTTTTCCGGAAATATCCTGATACAGATCGAAAAAATCCATACATTCGAGAGGAGAGTTGCTGAACAGCCATGTAGCATATATTTCTGATACTTTCCAGTCGCCACCGATATACTTTTGTGGATTTTCTTTCACAAAAAGAAAAAAGCTCAGAAGGTTACGGGAAGTAGATGCTTCCATGGCATCAAACAATCCTGTGCCATTGTATAACCCACCTTCTATCATTGGTTCTTCCATTTGTTCTTTCATGGCTCCTGCAACATAAATGATATCCTCAACTATTTTCTGAATAATGTATTCCTGAAATCCTCCATTGGATTCTAATACTTCTTCTTCTGAGTAGAATGGAGACAAATTAATATCATTAATGCCAATTTGCAGGCGATACATATCAAAAAAAATACTTCGATCAACCTTTTCTTTTTCTATCTGAAAGATGACCAGATCACCGGAGCGGGGCTCTGAGCTGGCATCATCATCAATTTCAATATTGATAATTGCTTGATTCTTTGACACGTCAGTAACTACAGCGGTTCCTTTCAATTCGTTGTGGGCATTATGTCCTGATTCATAACGGGTTAGCAAACTGCCTTTCATTCGGTTCTTTAGTCCGAAATCACTGCCTTTCGCAATAGAACCCTTGTAAATATTACCTCCTGAACTTATTACATCAAATACTTCAAGACAGAACTCTAATTGTTCGGTTTTATTTGTATCTGATTCGGTTTGAGCATATAGCCCAGTGCTGAGTATTGCGCCTAAAAAAAACAAAAGGAAAGGTTTCATAGAATTGGTTTTATGCACGGGAAAAAGTTTTCTTCGTTTAAATATGATATTCTGATGTATTCTCGTAATTTTGCTTTCTATTCTTATTTATCAGTAAAAATAACGGAATAAAACTACATAAAATAACAAATATTATGTTTGATAAGAAAGTTTACATTAACAGAAGAAATAAGCTCAGGAAAATAATGGAAACCGGCCTCATTCTTTTACCCGGAAACCAGGAAGCACCTTATAATTATCCTGCAAATACATATCATTTCCGCCAGGATAGTTCTTTTCTGTATTTCTTTGGATTAAACCAGGCCGATTTAGCGGGGGTTATTGATGTGGATGAGAATAAAGATTATTTATTTGGTAATGATGCGGATATTGCTGATATCATCTGGATGGGGGTTCAGCCTAAAATGGAAGAAAGGGCGCTTTCTGTTGGGGTTGAATATACTTATCCCCTGAATGATCTGGAAACTCTTTTATATGATGCAATTGAGCAAGGAAGAAAGATACATCTTTTGCCCCCTTATCGCGGAGAAACATTGATTCAACTAGAAAATCTGATGGGCAAGCATCATTCTAAAATCATTTCCTTTATTTCTGCGCAGCTAATAGAAGCTGTTGTGAGCCTGCGGGAAATTAAAGAAGATTGTGAGATAGATGAGATTGAGCGCATGGTTGATGTGGCCTATGAAATGCATACAACTGCAATGAAAATGGCTCATCCTGGTGTAATTGAACAGGAAATAGCCGGCACAATTGAGGGAATTGCACTGGCGTATGGCGGAATGGTTAGTTTTCCGATAATTTTAAGTATTCATGGTGAAACCTTACATAATCATTATCATGGCAATATGCTTAAAGAAGGTCGCATGATGGTTACCGATGCAGGTGCTGAATCTGTCATGTGCTATGCCAGTGATATAACACGCACCGTTCCAGTGGGCGGAAAATTTAATGCCAGGCAAAAAGATGTTTATCAGATTGTACTGGATGCAAACCTGAAAGCAACCAAAGCGATTAAACCTGACGTTAGTTATAAAGATGTCCACTTACTTGCTGCCAATGTTATAGTCAATGGGCTTAAAGATATTGGTTTAATGAAAGGAAATGTTGAGCAGGCTGTTGAACAGGGTGCCCATGCCATGTTCTTTCCTCATGGACTTGGGCATATGATGGGACTGGATGTGCATGATATGGAAGGACTGGGAGAAAATTATGTCGGTTATGATGAAGAAACACAACGCAGCAACGTATTCGGAACAGCCTATTTGCGATTAGGTAAAAAACTGAAAAAGGGTTTTGTATTAACAAACGAACCTGGCATTTATTTTATTCCTGCCTTAATCGATAAATGGCGTAATGAAAAGAAATTCACTGAATTTATCAATTATGATAAAGTTGAATCCTTTAAAGACTTTGGAGGTATAAGGATAGAAGATGACATTCTGGTTACAGATGTTGGTTGCAGGATTTTGGGTAAGCCTATACCGAAATCTATACAGGATATTGAAGCAATGATGAGGAAGTAATTAATACCTAAATTTGAGAAAATACCTTAGGGTTTTATAGATATTTTCAGGTTTTTCAAGATCACAAATTAAATCCTTTCTTTCATAATTTAAAGGATCCCAGCATAAATACTGGTTTTGCAATTGCATAAGTTGATCAAAACAAACATAAGCCTTGCTAAAAATAAAAAGTATTTTACTGAGGTAAAATCTTTTAAGGTTAACAGGGAGATCATGGAAGATGTAAACCTTCACAGTTTTGTGTATTGAATCAGTAAACAGTTCCTTTATCTCATTAAGGTCATTCGTTGTAGTTACTAAGGTTTTAATGCCTTCCCGGCTGTCTTTATACACATCAAAAAGATCATTTTGTAATTGGAGCGTAAAACCCAATTGCATGATGATTTCTTTTTCTTCGGATGAAATTGGATATGGAATAATGCTACGTAGAAAGATGAAAGATGTACCTCCTTTTAGGCGTGTGATTTCTTTTATTTCTTCCGTTGAAATGGGTTCTTTTTGTTTCATGCTTAATATCTGTGCATGAAACACATCTTCAGCAGCATTGAGCACCTGAGGCATATTAGGATGATGCTCATGGATATATGAAATGAATATTTTAAACAGGTAGTCAAGATGATTTTTTGGTTGAAAACTTGAATATTCATTCACCCTATCCAAAATTTCCTGAAATTCAAGATTCTGGTTGTCAAAAAAATCATCAAAAATGGGAGTCAGGGCGCCCTGAAAAACAAACATCTGCTCCATCTCAGCATCAGGTTTGTATTGAAGAATTTTACTGTAATTCTTGCCAAATAAATATCCCATTAATGCATAAAGTTGGATTCGTTTACGATCTATTAATGGAAAGCCGGGTTGAAAAGAATTATCACTTTTTGCAAATATAGGAATCAGAAACTTTTTTGTTTTCTTTAATGCATAATAGATTTCCAAATAGCTACCCATCCAGGTAGCTGTTATTTTTCGAATTGCATGATGGGTATACCTCATAGCTTTTTAGATAAAAATGATGAGGTATAGGATTTCTCTATGGATAATAAATCCTCAGGTATGCCTGTATAAATCAGTTCCCCTCCTTTCTGTCCACCTTCAGGCCCAAGTTCTATGATGTAATCCGCTGATTTAATGACTTCTGTATTATGTTCGATCACAACAACAGTATGGCCTTTTTCAATCAGGGCATTAAAGGAAACCAGTAATTTATTGATATCATGAAAGTGAAGCCCTGTAGTTGGTTCATCAAAGATAAAAAATGTAGGATTCTCTGAAAGACCCTTTGAAAGGAAATGAGCCAGCTTAATTCGTTGGGCTTCGCCACCACTTAATGTACTGCTGGCTTGTCCAATTTTTAAGTATCCCAACCCTACATCCTTTAAAGGTTGAAGTTTATTGATTATTCTTTTAACACTGGCTGATAATTCATCATGCTTGCTAAAAAAATCAATGGATTCATTTACTGTCATATCTAATATTTCAGTAATGTTTTTATCCTTAAACTTGACGTCTAACACTTCATCTTTAAAACGTTTTCCTTTACAGCTTTCACAAATCAATTTCAAGTCTGCCATAAATTGCATTTCAATTTTAACAAACCCGTCTCCTTCGCATTCCTCGCATCTTCCCCCGGGGATATTGAAAGAGAAGTACCCAGGTTTATAAGCCCGCATTTTTGACAAACTTTGCTCGGCAAATAATGCCCTTATGTCATCGTAGGCTTTCACATAAGTTGCTGGATTTGATCGGCTGGACCTTCCGATGGGGTTTTGATCTACTAATTCTACGTGTGATATTAAATCATAATCTCCTTCCATCTTATCATGCAGGCCTGTTTTATCTCCCATACCTCCGTATAATTTTTTTAAGCCTCTGTATAGAATGTTGTTTACCAGGGATGATTTACCGGAGCCACTAACCCCACAAACAACCGTTAAGGTATTAAGAGGAAACTTCACATGAATGCCTTTCAGGTTGTTTTCCCTGGCTCCTGTTATCTGAATAAAATTTTTCCATTTCCGACGTTTTGACGGAAGAGGAATTACCATTCTTTTTGAAATATACTTTCCGGTATAGGTTTCTGCATTTTTTATTAAATCATGTTTGCTGCCCTGATAAACAATATCTCCACCTAAACGACCGGCCTCAGGCCCCATATCTATGATTTCATCAGCTTCAAGAATTATTTCTTCATCATGCTCAACCACAATAACAGTATTTCCGATATCCCTGAGTTTTTTTAATATTCCAATAAGTTTGCGGGTATCACGCGGATGCAATCCTATGCTTGGTTCATCAAGGATATATGTGGATCCTACAAGGCTACTTCCCAGTGAGGTAGCAAGATTGATTCTCTGTGATTCTCCTCCGGACAAAGTATTCGATAATCTGTTAAGGCTAAGGTATCCTAATCCTACATCATTAAGATACTCCAGCCTGTTTATAATTTCAGTAAGAATGTTTTTTGCAATCTTCGATTCAGTCTTGTTGAGCTTAATATGCTGAAAGAAAGCCTGAAGGTCTTCAAGAGAAAGAAGAACAAGATCTGATATAGATTTGGAATTTATTTTTACATATGAAGCATCCTTTCTCAAACGTGTACCCTGGCATTCGGGGCATTTTGTTTTACCTCGATACCGAGACAGCATCACCCTGTATTGTATTTTATAGGTTTGTTCTTCAACGTATTTAAAAAAATCATTAATGCCCGCGAAAGAATCACACCCCTTCCATAACAGGGCATATTCATTGGCACTAAGGTTACAAATGGCTTTGTGAACCGGAAAATCTTCCTTATAAGCATTAAGAATAAGTTGCTCTTTCCATTCCTTCATTTTCTCACCTTTCCAACAAGCTACGGCATCTTCGTACAGGGAAAGGCTTTTATCAGGAATAACAAGGTCTTCATCAATTCCAATAACATTTCCAAATCCTTCACATTTTTTACAGGCACCATAGGGGTTATTGAAACTGAATAAATTAATAGATGGTTCTTCAAAGGTTATTCCGTCCAATTCAAAACGATTTGAAAAACTTTTTACTTTGCTCCCATTGGATTGAATAATCGTTATGTTACATTTTCCGCTTCCTTCAAAAAATGCGGTTTGGACTGAATCTGCAATTCGTCCTTTTTCTTCGTGCAGACTATCTGTAACTATCAATCGGTCTATTAATAGTTCTATACTTTTTTTTTGTATAGATTGATCTTCCGGAAGCTTTTCAATTTTTATAATATTTTTACCGTCATAAATACGCGTAAAGCCTTGTTGCAGTATAATATTCAGTTGATCGGCAATACTTCTGTCTTTATGATGCTTTATAGAACTTGTAATAAGAACTTTTGCCTGCTTTGGAAGCCTAAGGATGTTATCAACGACATCACTTACAGTGTGTCGTTTGACCATATCACCAGATACGGGTGAATAGGTTTTTCCAATTCTTGCGAATAAAAGTTTGATGTAATCATACACCTCTGTAGACGTTCCAACAGTTGAGCGGGGGTTTCGTGAATTTACTCTTTGTTCAATGGCAATAGCTGGAGACACTCCTTTGATATAATCTACATCCGGTTTTGACATTCTTCCCATAAATTGCCTGGCGTATGAACTAAGGCTTTCAACGTATCTTCGCTGACCTTCAGCATACAAGGTGTCAAAGGCTAAAGATGATTTTCCGGAGCCGGAAACTCCTGTGATAACAATAAATTTATTCCTGGGCAGGGCTATGTTCACGTTTTTCAGGTTATGCATCCTCGCCCCTTTGACTAGAATATAAGCCCGTGGATCTAACTGATCAAAATCCATTGAAAGAGTCCTTTTTTTATTCGGAAAAAACGAAAGAAATGCAAAGGTATAACAAAAATGGAATAATTTTTTCTAGTATTTAAACATTTGCAGATACAAAAAGTCCTACTTATAACAAGTAAAATTTGTTATTAAGTGTTAAATGATTTTACAATTTGGAACTTAATCCATAGATTTGCGTTAGAGAAATAAAATAATTAAACTATTTGAAACGTTCATAAATAAAGGAGAATTACTATAGACTAAATATTTACCATTCAATAATCACTAACTAAAAACAGGAGGCTTTATGGGAGCAAATGCTCAAAGCGACCAAGAGCTGATTGGTAAATATTTGGAAGGTAACCAAGCCAGTCTCGAAAAATTAATTCTCCGGCATCAAAAACGCATCTTCGGCTATATCATCATGGTTGTGAAAGATAAAGAACTCGCTGAAGATATTTTCCAGGACACTTTTATTAAAGTTATTAAAACCTTACGATCTGGTTCCTACAAGGAAGAGGGTAAATTTCTTCAATGGGTTATGCGGATTGCCCATAATCTTACCATCGATCATTTTCGAAAATCCAAACGAATACCAACCATTGAAAACAGCGAAGAATACGATATTTTTGAAACAATCAGAATGTTTGATGATTCAGTTGAAGACAGGATGATAGTACAGCAGATTCATAAAGATGTGAAAGAAATTATTGAATTGCTCCCATCAGAACAAAAGGAAGTACTGAAAATGAGGCATTATGCTGGAATGAGTTTTAAGGACATTGCTGAACAAACAGACGTTAGCATCAATACAGCATTAGGCAGAATGCGCTACGCATTAATAAATCTCAGAAAGCTTATTAAAGATAAGAATCTGATTTTAACATCCTATTAAGGATTTTTTGATTTTGAAATTTCTTTCTTCCTGAAAAATAATAATCCTATTAAACCTCCGTTAGGTTTTTGTTAACAAATTTATTAATCTGATGATTTGCCTATGGACAAACACCTTACCCTTGACTCATTTTTACAATTTGCCATGAATGACCTTGAGAAAGCTGAGCAGCATTATTTAAATCAGGAAGGAAATGATTTGAATGAAGCTCCATCAGCATCTATGGTTTCACAAATTGTTAATTATTCAAAAGCCTTTAAGGTACTTAAGCTGCCTGAAGGAGAATTCGGAATGATTCTTAATTAAGTAAAGCGAGGGGGCTTATGCCCCCTTTTTTTATTTGCCAAAGTCAATTACTTTTGCAGATCTGGCGTTCATGCAGCAAAAAATATTATGACTAGAAAGGAAAAGTTTGAGAAGGTTATTGCGTATTTTCAGAAGGCAAGACCCATAGCTGAAACTGAACTGGAGTACAGAAGTCCTTATGAATTGCTGGTAGCTGTAATATTATCGGCTCAGTGCACGGATAAAAGGGTTAATTTGCTTACTCCGGAATTTTTTAAATCTTATCCGGATGCAAATTTATTAGCAGATGCGGATATAGTAGATGTTTTTGAACTGATAAAAAGTTGTTCTTATCCGAATAATAAAAGTAAACATTTAGTTGGGATGGCAAGGATGCTTGTTAATGAATTCAATAATAATGTTCCCTCTGAAGTATCTGAACTACAAAAACTACCCGGTGTTGGAAGGAAAACAGCCAATGTTATAGCATCTGTCGTATTTAATAAGCCGGCTCTTGCTGTGGATACACATGTATACAGGGTAGCCCAAAGAATAGGCTTAAGTTATCGGGCAAGAACACCTCTGGAAACAGAAAAGCAATTGGTTAAATATATTCCTGAAGAAATTATTCCTTTGGCTCACCATTGGTTGATATTGCACGGGAGATATGTGTGCAAAGCGAGAAGTCCTGCATGTGATGAATGCGGTGTCAATGATTTGTGCGATTTTTATGTAAAAAAGTTAAACAATAATGCCTGACTTTTTGTTAGCATAATAAAATTTAATTATGGAACAATTGAAGGAAGGCATGAAAGCACCTGATTTTTTAGCCCTAGATCATCACGGAAACACTGTTAAATTGAATGACTTTGCTGGGAAAAAGCTAATACTGTATTTCTATCCTAAAGATAATACACCGGGATGTAATGCGGAGGCATGTAATCTTAGAGACAACTACGATTTGCTGCTGGAAAAGGGCTTTAATATTTTAGGTGTTAGTGCTGATTCAGAAGTATCTCATCAAAAATTTTCTAAAAAGTTTGATTTGCCTTTTCCTCTGATCCCGGATACTGAAAAAAACATTATTCAAGCTTATGGTGTATGGGGATCAAAGATGTTTATGGGTAAAACTTTTGACGGAATACACCGGAAAACCTTTATTATTGATGAGAATGGACAAATTGAGAAAATATTTAATAAAGTAAAAACAAAAGACCATAGTCAACAAATATTGGAGGCACTTGGCTATTCATAGAATATTTATGTTTAAACATTATAGCACAATGTTTATAAATAGATAATTTTTTTAGTGGTTTCTTTTATATTTTTGATTTTGCCGGAACGAATCAGTTATCAGAAACATTAATATCAATAAGCAATATAAACAATAGTGTTATGGCAAAATCACAAGAGGAGAATAAGCAGAATTCAGAAAAATTAAAAGCTCTTAAGCTAACCCTTGACAAAATAGAGAAATCCTATGGCAAAGGTACAGTAATGAAATTAGGGGATGATGCCATTGTTGAAATTGACTATATTTCCACAGGTTCTGTTGGGTTAAACCGGGCCTTGGGCATAGGCGGATTTCCACGGGGCAGGGTTGTTGAAATATACGGCCCGGAATCGTCAGGAAAAACTACCCTGGCATTGCATGGTATCGCTGAGGCGCAAAAAAAAGGAGGCATTGCGGCTTTTATTGATGCTGAGCATGCTTTTGACAGATTCTATGCAAACAAATTGGGAGTTGATATTGCAAATTTATTAATTTCTCAGCCGGATAATGGGGAACAAGCACTTGAAATAGTCGATAACCTTATTCGCTCCGGTGCTATTGATATAATCGTCATTGATTCAGTTGCTGCCCTAACCCCCAGGAGCGAGATCGAAGGAGAAATGGGTGATTCCAAAATGGGTTTGCAAGCCCGCCTTATGTCTCAAGCACTCCGTAAGCTTACATCCACTATTAGTAAAACGAACTGCTGTTGCATTTTTATTAATCAGTTGAGGGAAAAGATAGGTGTCATGTTTGGTAATCCTGAAACTACAACAGGTGGAAATGCCCTGAAGTTTTACTCCAGTGTTCGCCTTGATATCAGAAGAACAAGCCAGATAAAAGAAGGCGATAGTATAATTGGAAACAGGGTGCGCGTAAAAGTAATGAAGAACAAAGTAGCTCCACCATTTAGGATGGCAGAATTCGATATTATTTATGGAACGGGAATTTCCAGAACCGGTGAAATTATCGACCTTGGCGTTGATATGGAAATCATTAAGAAAAGTGGATCCTGGTTTTCATACGGAGAAACCAAACTTGGACAAGGCAGGGATGCTGTAAAAAACCTTTTAGCTGATAACCCGGAGCTTGCTGAAGAATTGGAAAGTAAAATATTAAATAATCTGAATATAATAGATGAAGCTTAAGTTTTCATTTTTTGTTGGTGCAGGGATGTTTATTGCCCTGTTTTTTTGGATTTCCTGTAATAATGTTGGTAAAATAGAAGAAGAAAAAAACAGGTCTCTTCCGCAAATTGATGCGGACCTGAAATCACTAAACGATCAAATCTCTAAAGATCCTGATAATGCTCCAATATATCATCAAAGAGCGCTGTATTATATTGAAAGCCGTCAATATGAGAATGCAATGCATGATGTAAGCAGGAGTATTCAGCTGGATTCATTAAAAACAGATTATTATATAACACTCTCATCAATCTTCTTAACATTAGGAAATGCTGGTCAGGCTCAGGCTATTCTGGAGAAAGCTTTGAAAATTGATCCGGATGATGATATAGTCTTACTGAAAATGGCAGAATTGCAGTTTTATAGAAAAAATCATATGAAGTCTCTGGAACTTGCTGATGAATCCATCAACAGCAACAGTAACAATTTGGATGCTTATTTCCTAAGAGCTTTTATACATAAAGAAATCGGGGATACAGCAAAAGCGATAAAGAATCTGCAGATGGCTGTAAATATTGATCAGGAGTTTTATGAAGGATACTTATGGTTGGGAATTCTGCATGCTTACCAAAATGATACATTAGCGAAAAAGTATTATAAAAATGCCCTGAAAGTAAGCCCTAACAATACGGAAGCAATGTATGACTTAGCAATGTATTATCAGCAGGTTGAAAAGGATTTTAATGAAGCGATAGAGATGTATACTCAAATAATTGAGATTGATCCAAAACATAAATACAGTCATTTTAACCTTGGGTTTTTACATCTTACCGAATTAGATATCTTCAATGTTGCTGTAAAACACTTTACGGATGCGATTCAGGCTGACCCCAACTATGCTGAGGCTTATCTATTCAGGGGGTTAAGTTATAAATCCATGGGGGATGTCCATAAAGCACGGGTAGATATGAAGAAATCATTGGAAATTAAACCTGATTATAATTTAGCCATTCAAAGTTTAAATCAGCTGGAACGTGAAGACATAATGATTCAATAAATCGGAAACTAATTTATTCGAAGTTTTTGCGGAGCTTTTTAAGGTCGACAAGCAATACCTGAATCGATTTTTCAAGTTTATTAAAGATTTCCTGAAGGTCGTCATATTTTTTCTCCCTGGCAAGGGTTACCAGTTCCTGTGAAGTTTCAAAAGGATCAGAAGTTGAAAAAACACCAACTGCCCCTTTTAATTTGTGGGCGCTAAATTCCAGTTGGTTAAAATCGGCAGAGTCAATACTGTTTCTGATTTCATCTATACGCTGGGGGCACTCAGTAAAAAATGTGTCAAAAATATCCAGCATGACATCCTTGTCTATCTCACCATATTGTTCCAGAAAAGCATCTTTATCAACCATATACCTTTCATTTTAGTTGTATTTACAAAGATACAATGCTTTTTTTTGATATGCGGAAAAATAATCTAATAATTGTAAATTGGCTTAAATATTTATCAAAACTATTTGTGCTTTTTTATTTCTTTAAGGATGCATGTGCCGCAATGCAAACCACAAACATTCTCATTTTTCTTTGGCAGAAACAAAAGTATAAATTTATAGATAGTATATATTGCTGCTGTAAAAACTATTATATATGCAAGGATATCTTGTATCATAAGGTTAGAATAAATTTCCTATCTGATATATTAAAAAAGCCATTAACCAGGCAAACGTAGTTGTATAAAAGACCATAAAAACTGACCAACCCCAATGTCCGGATTCTTTCTTAATCGCAGCTACAACAGCGATGCAAGGGAAGTAGATCAATATAAATATCATAAACCCAACAGAGACCAGGGGAGAAAAAACAGCCTGACCTTTAAGTTTTCCTTTTTGATGGACTTGTTGCTGTAGTTTAAGTTGCAGATTGTCAGATTTCTTATCCGGTTCAATATCAGTATTGTATAATACACCCATAGTGCTTACAACAATTTCTTTTGCTGCTACTCCGGAAAGTAGGGCGATGCCCATTTTCCAGTCAAATCCAAGTGGTTTTATTGCAGGTTCAATAAAAAGCCCCAACTGTCCTATATATGATTCTGCTTGTTTTTCATTTCTTTTTTGTATGATTAGCTCATGAACAGCCTGATTTTTTTGTTGAGATAGTATTTGAGCAGAAAGGGTATCATACTTGTTTATAGTATTGATTTTAGCATTATAAATGCTAATCTCCTTTTCTATTAGTTTATCATAGTTTCTGGAATATTCAATATTCCGTGGGAAATAGCCTAAAGCCCAAATAACAATGGAGGCAATGAGAATAACACCCCCCATTTTTTTGATATATTGCTCACCCTTATTCCACATGTGTTTTAAAATAGCCTTAAGTGTTGGCATCCGATAGGGAGGAAGTTCCATTACAAAAGGAGCCTCATCAGCTCTAAAAAGGGTTTTCTTAAACAGAATAGCAAAAACTACTGCAAATAAAATTCCTGTTAAATAGATCATGAAAATAATACTTCCTGCATAAACAGGAAATATAGCCCCGGCAATTAATACATAGACTGGCAGGCGTGCACTGCATGACATGAAAGGATTTATTAGCATGGTCAACAGGCGGTCATTTCTGCTTTTTATTGTTCTTGTTGCCATTATGGCGGGTACATTGCATCCAAATCCCATGATGAGGGGAATGAATGATTTTCCATGTAAGCCTATTTTATGCATTAGTTTATCCATAATGAAGGCAGCTCTTGCCATATATCCGGTATCTTCCATAAATGAAATAAAGAAAAACAGAATCAGGATATTCGGAAGAAAAACAATGACGCCGCCAACTCCGCCTATTACACCTTCAATAAGCAAATCTTTCAGCATACCATTTGGGATGACATTCCTGAGGATGTTACTTCCTGAGTCTACTAATGACTCTATCCATTCCTGCGGATAGGCTCCAAGGCGAAATGTTGCCTGAAACATTAACCATAAAAAGAAAAGAAAAATGGGAAAACCGAAAACTTTATGGGTAATAAACGTGTCAATGACTTCTGTTTCTGTTTTTAATTTCCTTTTTTGTGGATTTTCTTTATAGGTTTCCTTCAATGCACCATTAATAAATCCATATTTAGCATCAGAAATTAACGTTGAACAATCTTCCAAATAGGAGGCCTCTAGTTGTGCAAGCTGTTTGTCCCTTTCTTCAATAATTTCTTTGAAATTGGACTGTGTTGATGTGGAAAACTCAACGCTTTTATCTTTCTCAAGCAATTTTAATGCATAGAATCTGCTGGAAATTTTAACTGTAAGGCCCTTGTTCTCCCACAATTTATCCTGTAAAACCTTAATGGAATTTTCAATATCCTTTCCATAATTGATATGAATATGCCGAACATCTTCATCCCTATCTTCATAAACTTCAATAATTTTCCGGAATAATTCTGAAATACCTTTTCCTTTTGAAGCAACTGTAGGGACAATAGGGGTTCCCATCATTTTTCCCAAGGAATCATAATCAAACTTGTCTCCTCGTTTATTCAGTTCATCATACATATTTAAGGCAAGTATGATTTTCTGATCCATGTCAATAAGTTGAGTTGTCAGGTAAAGGTTACGCTCCAGGCTGGAAGCATCAACAACGTTTAAAATAACATCAGGCATGTTGGCGAAAATATATTTCCGCACAAATAATTCATCCGGAGAAAAAGCACTCAATGAATACGTACCGGGGAGATCAGTAATATTAAATGTATATCCATTAAATCTAAACTTAGCTTTTCTGATGTCTACCGTAACACCACTATAATTTCCAACGTGCTCCCTGGATCCGGAAGCATAGTTGAAAAGCGTTGTCTTGCCCGAATTTGGATTTCCTACCAGGGCAATGTCAATCAGTTTACTCTTCTCCCTGGCCTTTTCTTTTAATGCTTCTTCACTTATTATTCCGTTAAAACCATTGCTATAGTTGTTTTTTTTGCGGTCTTTTGCTTCCTCTTCGCTGATTACCTCTATAAGCCGTGCTTCACTATTTCTTAGGGATATATTGTATCCCATTATTTTGTATTCAACAGGATCCTGTAAAGGAGCCTTTTTGATCACTTCCACAACCTGACCTTTCACAAACCCCATCTCAATGATTCTTTTCCTAAAAGAACCCCTGCCTTTGACTTTCGTCACAACTGCTTTACCTCCCTTGGTGATTTCAAATAAGGTCATTAATTTAGAATTATTATAAATAAGCTTACAAAAGTACAAAATGTACTTTAATTGCAAAAGCAGCAGACGTGATATTTTTAGGGATTAGAATTGGGGTTCATCGAGCAAGCGGTCAAGGTCTAACTCATTGGGATCGTACTTGATGTTATGCAAATATTGCAAAACATTAACCAGGCGGAAGCCCCAGTGGCTCGTGAAAAGATATCTGCATTCTGAAACAGCATTTTCTTTTGCAGCTAAGGTGTTTTTTTGATAGAGCAACAAAAAGTCTTTCAAATCCTGGTATATGTCTGAGAAAAATTCTGATAAACTTGCTTTAACAGGACTAAAATCATTTTTATCTGCCGGATTTATATAATAAAAAGTATCCTCTTCAAATAATTTTGTGCGAAGGTCATTGAAAATTATTTCATAGTCTTCTTCAGTTACAAATCTTTCATTGGCACTTTCATCGCTTACCTGGATTTCCGGCAAAAGTTCACCTTTTACATAAAGAACTGGTGAAATCTTGCGGAAGTACTCTAATATCTGGTTCTTGTCACATTTTTCCAGTTTTTCAATAAACAAGCAAAATTCTGATGCCACAGTAAAAAGTTCTAAAACAAAAGCTGAATCAACAGCATTATTTTTATTATCCTCAATATTCATTTAGTGCTGGTAATTTTTTCAAAGATACAAAAGCTAAGGTATTGATAGTATATATAAAATTTCTTATATTTGGTTTCATCCTAATTATTCAACCTGAATAAGATTAAGAGAAGGAGAGAAAAATGGAAAAATTATCAATAAAAAAAGCTTTGTTGGATTTATGCAAAGATGCTCAGGATAATACCATTAGCAATCTTCAGAAGGAAATGTCGGATTCCCAGCAAAATGCAAATGATTATGGGCAGGAACAGGATTTATATGACCCCCATCGCACACAATTACTGAGCAAAAGGGATCTGTTTGCCGGACAATTGAAAAAAGCCATGGATGAACGAAACATTCTGGAAAGAATACAAACAGACAGAATCAATGACACTGTTGAATTTGGTTCTGTTGTAATCACCAATGAGCAAAATCTTTTTATTTCCATTAGTACTGGTAAAATCACTTTAAACGAAAAAACTTTCTATGCCATTTCTCCTAAGGTTCCATTTTTTCAATCCATGCAAGGAAAGCACAAAGGGGAGGCATTTCATTTCAGGGATAAAGACATTAAAATTCAGGATGTTTTTTGATTTCTGATACTCTTTATACTGACAGGATTATTTTTTTAATCCCAGAAGGGTGATTATTCTGTCAATTTTCTCACCAAGTTTTGCATCAATTACTGCAAAATCTTCTTTCGAATCCAACGGAGCAGAAACTCCGAAGTAAAACTTTATTTTGGGCTCGGTGCCTGATGGCCTCATGGTAACTACTGTGTTGTCTGCCGTAAAAAACTGCAGCACATTGGATTTTGGAAGGTTAATTGTTTCTTTTTTGTTGGTTATCAGGTTTTTAGCCTCTGATGAAAGATAATCCTTAATGAGAATAATCCTGGAACCATCCAGCTCAACAAACGGATTATTTCTGAAATTATCCATCATTTTCTGAATTTCTTCCGCGCCGCTTTTCCCTTTTTTTACAACAGAGATAAGGTTTTCTTTATACATTCCAAACCTAAGATAAACGGAAATAAGAAGCTCATACAGAGATAATCCCTGCTCTTTTGCCCATGCTGCTGCTTCAGCAATCATGCAACATGATATTACCGCATCTTTATCTCGGACAAATTCTCCCATGAGGTAACCATAGCTTTCTTCTCCGCCACCAATAAACCGCTTTTTGCCTTCATTCTTTTTTATAACATCTGCAATATATTTAAAGCCTGTCAGCGTATTGAAGGATTCCACCTGAAAGTGATCAGCGATTTTTTTCAATAATTCTGTTGTTACGATGGTTTTTACAATGTATTCCTTTCCTTTGAGCATTCCTTTTTCATTCCAGCGATACAAAAGGTAATAAATTAAGAGGGAGGCAGTTTGATTCCCATTCAGGAGAACAAATTTTCCGGCTGAATCCTTCACAGCAATACCAACCCGGTCAGCATCAGGGTCAGTAGCCATGACCAATTCTGCATCAATATTTATTGCTTTTTTTATAGCCATATCCAGGGCTGCAGGTTCTTCAGGATTAGGTGAGTGAACAGTAGGGAAATTCCCATTGACTTCATTCTGTTCTTCAACACCGTATACCTCTTTAAATCCAAATGCCTTTAACGCATTCGGAACCAATTCAACACCAGCCCCATGTATAGGTGTATATACCATTTTAAGGGTGCTTTGTTTTTTGATGATGTCAGATGACAATGACAATGAACAAATATTGCTAATATAAACCTTATCAATTTCTTTCCCGATGGATTCTATCATTTGTTCATTTCCGGAAAATTTCACTTCTCCAACATCTGAAATAGACTTCACTTCATTAATGATATTTATATCGTGTGGATTGGTCAGTTGTCCTCCATCTTCCCAGTAAACTTTATAGCCATTATATTCCTTGGGATTATGAGATGCAGTTATCACAATACCACTTTGGCATTTCAGATGCCTTACTGTGAAAGAAAGCTCAGGGACTGGTCTTAAACTATTGAAAAGAAATACCTTGATATTGTTTGCTGAAAGAACTTCAGCAGCAATTCTTGAAAAATAGCTGCTATTGTTTCTGGAGTCATGAGCTATAGCTACTTTAATACCTTTCTCCGGGTCAAACATTTTACGGAGATAATTGGCTAATCCCTGAGTTGCCATACCTACAGTATATTTATTCATTCTGTTACTTCCAACTCCCATTATTCCTCTTAACCCACCGGTACCAAACTCGAGGTCACGATAAAAGGATTCTATTACTTCCTGTGGATCATTATCGATCATGTATTGCACTGCCTGGCGTGTTTCTGCGTCAAATTGATTACTTAACCAGGTCTTTGCTTTTTCAAGTATCTGAGCATCCATATTTTTCAATTTTTAATTAATTCTTGCAAACAACGTTTTAGGCTATCTTTCCAATGGGGTATTTCAAGGTTAAAATGACTTTTTATCCTGGCCTTGTTTAAGACACTATAGTGAGGTCTGGCAGCTGGTAGCGGGTAATCTTTACTTTCGATAGGAATGACAGGACAATAGATCCCTGATATTTCCATAATCTCTTTTGCAAAATCGTACCAGCTGCACACCCCTTCATTGGAGTAATGATATATAGTTGGTTCGGGGATTATTTTATTTTCCTGTTGCAGGATCTGCAATATGGTTTTTGCCAGATCAGCAGCATTGGTTGGGTTTCCCACCTGGTCAAATACCACCTTTAGCTGCTCCTTTTCCCTGCCATAGCTTAGCATAGATTTTACGAAATTCCTGCCATATTTGCTGTAAAGCCATGAAGTGCGAATGATCAATGCTGTAATGTCCTTTTCCCTGATTACCTGTTCCCCTTTGAGTTTACTTTTTCCGTAGGCAGAAACCGGGTTTGTCGGATCAGTTTCTATATATGGCTTATGATTCATGCCATTAAACACATAGTCAGTAGAGATATGTATAAAAACAATTCCTTTCCTTTCTGCTATTTCCGCTAGATTGTTTGTTGCAAGATGGTTTATTTTCAGGGCAGTGCTAAAGTCCTCTTCAGCTTTATCCACTGCGGTATAAGCTGCACAATTAACGATAGCGTCTACAGGATGATTGGTTGTGTATAATTCTAAGGTGTTCTTATCGGTAATATCTAACTCGTCAACATCGGTAAACGCAAAGGTAAATTCAGGGAACTTTACAGAAAGATTATGAATTTCACTTCCTAATTGTCCTTTACTACCAGTGATTAATATATGCTTCATGTTATATGACAGTTCTGAAATAGTCTATTGTTTTATTCAATCCTTCATCCAGAGAAATACGTGGTTCCCATTTGAGTATTTCTTTTGCTTTATCAATTATGGGTTGACGTTGCATAGGATCATCTGCCGGAAGTGGTTTATAAATGATTTGTGATTTTGAATTGGTAAGTGCAATGACTTTCTCAGCTAATTTTTTAATGGTAAACTCACCCGGATTTCCTACATTTATTGGTCCTGTAATTTCATCTCCTGTATTCATCAGTTTGATCATACCATCAATTAAATCAGAAACATAGCAGAAACTTCTTGTTTGAGAGCCATCACCATAGATAGTTATATCTTTATTTTGTAAAGCCTGAACAATAAAGTTTGAAACAACTCTGCCATCATTTGGATGCATGCGCGGGCCATAGGTGTTAAATATTCTGATTATTTTAATCCTTACTTTATTGGCTCTGTGATAATTCACAAATAAAGATTCTGCACACCGCTTTCCTTCATCATAACAAGCTCTGTCCCCGATGGGATTTACATGGCCCCAATATGTTTCAGGCTGAGGATGAATCTTAGGGTCACCATAAACCTCACTTGTTGAAGCCTGAAGTATCTTTGCTTTGATACGTTTGGCCAGGCCTAACATATTAATGGCTCCCATTACACTGGTTTTAATAGTTTTAATGGGATTATACTGATAATGGACAGGTGATGCAGGACATGCAAGATTATATATTTGATCAACTTCAAGGAAAATTGATTGGGTAATATCATGTCGGATGACCTCGAAATAGGGATTTCCCATGAAATTTATTATATTCCTTTTATCGCCGGTAAAATAATTATCCAGGCAAATAACTTCATTTCCTTCATTTAAAAGCCGTTCAATCAAGTGGCTTCCTAAAAATCCGGCACCACCGGTGACTAAGATTCTATTTTTCATAATAATGGGGTATTTTCTAATTCAAAGATATTAATTATCTGAAGCTTGCATAATAAAAGCATGCAGTTTTCTGCATGCTTTTATGTTTATTATTATTAAAAAGGAAATCAATAACTTCAAAATTTACGAAGAGGTGCATGGCTTACAATACATTAATATTAAATGGAAGTATCTAAACCAATACAGAAATAATCAAATCCCTGTTCATTTAGTTCGTGACGATCGTATATGTTTCTGCCATCAAAAATTGCAGGGGTTTTCAGGAGTTTCTTAACCACCTGCAGATTTGGAAACCTAAAATCTGTCCATTCTGTGACCAGCATTAGGGCATCCGCATCCAGCAGAGCATCATAAATATCCTTAGCATATTCAATGGAATCACCTATTCTCCGCTTACTTTCATCCATGGCAGCAGGGTCAAAAGCTTTCACAGAGGCTCCTGCTTTAAGCAGTTTGTCAATGATAACCAGTGAAGGTGCTTCCCGCATATCATCTGTTTGTGGTTTAAAAGACAGCCCCCACATAGCAATTTTTTTGCCTTTGACATCTCCCTTAAAATACTTCATGAGTTTCTCAAAAAGCACTGACTTTTGGTCATCATTCACCTCTTCAACAGCTTTTAAAACCCTCAGAGGGTAATTGTTATCCTCGGCTGTTTTAATGAGTGCTTTTACATCTTTTGGGAAACAGGATCCGCCATAACCAATTCCCGGATATATAAACTTTTTACCAATGCGTGTATCAGAACCTATTCCTGCCCGCACATTATTGACATCAGCACCCATAATTTCACACAGATTGGCAATGTCGTTCATAAATGATATCTTGGTAGCAAGCATGGAATTAGCAGCATATTTTGTCATTTCAGCTGAAGGAACATCCATGAATATCACGGGGTGGCCATTCAATGTAAATGGCTTGTATAGCTTTTGCATTATTTGTTCTGCTTTCTCTGACTCAACACCCACAACAATTCTGTCCGGTTTCATGAAGTCGTCTATAGCATCGCCTTCTTTGAGAAATTCAGGGTTGCTGGCAATATCAAAAGGAATGTCTTCATTTCTTTTTTGGAGTTCTTCATGAATAACATTTCTAACCTTTTTAGCAGTACCAACAGGGACTGTACTTTTCGTTACCATCAATTTGTAATCGGTCATATTCTTACCCACTTCACGGGCTACATCCAACACATATTTCAGGTCAGCACTGCCATCTTCGTCAGGAGGGGTACCTACGGCACTAAATATGACGCTTGAACCAGGCAGGCATTCAGCAAGCTTGGTTGAAAAACTGAGCGTGCCTTTTTTCATATTGCGCTCAATCATCTCATCAAGCCCGGGTTCATAAATAGGGCTGATGCCCTTGTTGAGGGTATCAATTTTTTCTTTGTCAATATCAATGCAGGTTACTTCGATACCTACTTCTGCGAAGCAGGTGCCTGTTACCAAACCAACATATCCGGTTCCAATAATTAATATTTTCATGGGGTTCAAGTTTAAATTTCCTGACAAATATAAATATAGCGACGAGCACATAAGTTATTTTTATGTAAAGAAATAAACATAATAATCAACATTCCAAAAAAATGGGATGAACGAAAAAATTATATTTGTATGTTTTAATCTTTTGGGGATAAATTGCATTAAAAATATTTCAATTCTATATGAGTACTTATCTGGATAAAATTAAGGAAACTGTCAATTATCTCAGGGAAACAGGTGTGACTGATCCCGATGCAGGCGTTGTTTTGGGTACCGGCCTGGGAAAATTTGTTGACCATATTGATGTGGAAGTGACAATTGATTATACTGATATTCCACATTTTCCAATTGCCACAGTGGAGTTTCATTCGGGAAAATTAATATTCGGTCGTATTTCCGGTAAAAAAATCATTGTAATGCAGGGCAGGTTTCACTATTATGAAGGCTATGATATGGCAATGCTGACTTTTCCGATACGCGTATTAAAGGCATTGGGGATTAAACAGCTTTTGTTGTCAAATGCTTGCGGGGCAATGAATATGCAATTAAAAAAAGGAAGTTTAATGCTAATAGATGATCATATCAATCTCTTGCCTGATAACCCTTTGCGTGGAAAAAATGAAGATAGTCTTGGTCCCCGTTTTCCTGATATGAGCAGGCCTTATTCGAAAGAATTGAATGATAAACTGCTTGATATTGCTAAAACGTCAAGTATACCATTGCATCAGGGTGTGTATGTTGCTGTCTCGGGGCCAAATCTTGAAACCCGGGCTGAGTATCGCTTCCTGCGAATGATTGGTGCAGATGTGGTTGGTATGTCAACAGTACCTGAAGTAATTGTTGCCAATCATATGGAATTGCCGTGCTGCGCTGTTTCTGTTATTACTGATGAATGTGATCCGGATCATCTGGAAAAGGTGAATATTGAAGATATCATTGCTGCTGCTAAAAATGCTGAAGTCTATTTAATTGAATTATACAGAAAGCTCATTAAGCTCCTGTAAATTTTTTTATTCCTAAGCAGGCATTGGTAGTTTGTTTCAGGATTATTTGCACAAACAAAAAAGGATTCCTAATTTGCAATATGATTAAATGGTTTATGCCAATATGTGCCTTTTTCCCAATATTGCTTTTTGCTCAGCAAGGAGATACCATCGTAGATTTTTATAAGAGTGGCCAGGTAAAGGCAAAAGGCTTGGTAATTGAGGGAAAAAAGTCAGGGCCTTGGACTACCTATTATTTAAACTCTTGTATTCAATCAGAGGGTGAATATCTCGAAGGCAAGCCGGTGAGTAAATGGAAGTATTATCATGAAAATGGAAGGCTTGCAGAAAAAGGATACTTTTTTAACGGAAGAAAGTTTGGTGAGTGGATGAAGTTTTATCCTGATAGCAGTTTAAAAGAAAGAGCTAAATACAATTCCGGACTAAATGACGGTTTTTATGATGAGTATTACGATAATGAAAAAATAAAAGTATCAGGTAAATATGATATGGATGAGAAAACAGGAGAATGGGTGTACTATTATCCAAACGGACAGTTGAAAATGCGAGGTTCTTTTGTTGACAATCAAAAGGAAGGCAAATGGAAAAGTTATTATATGAATTCGAGCTTGAAGAGTGTTGGGGAATATGAGCAAGGACTGAAAACAGGTAAGTGGAGGTATAAAGATGAGAATGGCAAGCTTAATTCAAAGGGATTCTATCATCAGGGTGGCAAGATCGGTAAGTGGAAATATTTTGATGCTGAAAAAAATGAAAAGAAAACCATCATTTATGATCCAACCAGGTAATCTGGTATGTATACACTTTATTTTATATTTTTGAAGTAAGAAATTCATACATGGAAATTTCTTCAGAAAAAAATGATTGGCTGTCCCGTTTATCGCATTTCTCTGTTGAGTATGCTTCTGATGCTATTTTCTGGATTGACAAAGAAGCCAGAATACACCGGGTGAATAAAGAGGCCATCAGGCGATATGGATATTCTGAGCAGGAGTTTCTAATGATGACTATTCATCAGATAAATCCGTACTACAACAAAAAGGAATGGAAGGCTATCTATGATGAAATTAAAACCAGGAAAACCTTACGGTTCGAGTCAGTTCATCTAACAAAGGATGACAGGGAAATACCTGTTGAAATCCTGACCAACTATATTGAAATTGAAGGGCAGGAATTTCTGTGTAGCTTCGCACGTGATATTCGGGAGCGTATTGCCCATGAAAAAAAAATCAATGATCAACACAAATTATTAGAAGATAGTATTAATTCCCTTACCCATCCTTTTTATGTAATTGATGTTCACAATTATGAAATTATTCTGCATAATAAGGCAGCAAATATTCTTGAAAATAAATCGATTTCCACTTGTTATGCCCTTTCTCATGGTTTTAATGAGCCCTGTAAAGGGGATAATCACCCCTGTACTATAGCCCAGGTATTGGAAAAACGACAACCTGTTACGGTACAGCATTTACATAAAGACAGGAACGGAAAAAGTTTGTTTTTCGAGATACATGCTTATCCCGTCTTAAATGAGAAAGAAGAAGTGAGTCATGTGATTGAATACAGCATTGATATAACACGCAGAAAGAAAGCA
Source organism: uncultured Lentimicrobiaceae bacterium (assembly GCA_964654725.1). Lineage (GTDB taxonomy): Bacteria > Bacteroidota > Bacteroidia > Bacteroidales > CAZZLL01 > CAZZLL01. The sequence goes on from CAZZLL010000008.1 coordinate 96,238, forward strand.
GAAGATGATTTAAGGGAAGCATTGCAGGAGGTAAAAAAATTAAAAAACCGCCTGGAAGCTGAGAATGTATATCTTCAGCAGGAAATAAAGCTGGATCATAATTTTGAAGAAATCATTACTGCCAGTGATGTATTCAAAAAGGTATTGGGAAAAGTAGAGCAGGTATCATCCACGGATGCAAGTGTTTTGATATTAGGTGAAACCGGGACAGGCAAAGAACTTTTAGCTCGTGCTGTTCACAATATCAGCCAGCGGAGCAAGCGCCCCTTGGTAAAGGTTAACTGCGCAGCCTTGCCTGCGAATTTGATAGAAAGCGAGTTTTTTGGTCATGAAAGAGGAGCCTTTACAGGAGCTTTAGCAAGGAAAATAGGCAGGTTTGAGCTCGCCGACGGAGGAACAATATTTTTGGATGAGATAGGTGATCTCCCCCTTGAACTACAGACAAAACTATTAAGGGTGCTTCAGGAAGGTGAGTTTGAAAGAATTGGTAGTACACAAACTATAAAAGTTGATGTGCGCATCATCGCTGCTACCAACGTGGAATTGGAAAAAGAAGTATCAAAAGGACGTTTTAGGGCCGATCTTTTTTACAGGCTGAATGTTTTTCCCATTACGGTTCCCCCTCTTAGAGAAAGAATTGAAGATGTTCCTATTTTAGTCAGGCATTTCATTATGAAATATTCAACTAAGATGAGCCGCAAACCCCCGGTAGTTTCAAAACGACTTTTAAATGCCCTTGAAAAATACACATGGCCCGGAAATGTCAGGGAATTGGAAAATGTGATTGAAAGGGCAGTAATTCTGACACAGGGCAGTAAAATGGAATACGGGGACTGGATTCCCCGAAATACAGCTGCGAATATTTCAACTCAGGTTCAAAGCCTTAATGAAGTTGAACGAAATCATATTCTGGAAGTTCTAGACCTGACCTCCTGGCGTGTAAGCGGAGAAAAAGGTGCGGCTAAAATTTTAAAGATGAAACCTACTACCTTAGAGGCTAGAATGAAAAAACTGGGAATTAATAGGAAAAGCTAAAACAAAATGCGCTTTTTTTTTGTTTAGAACATGACTGAATGAATGACAATGGTTAAAGAAGATAATTTATTTTTGCAGCTTACGGATGATTCATTTCAAAAGGAAGTGCTGGCAAGTTCACAGGCTGTGATGGTTGAGTTTGGCGCTCCCTGGTGTGGGCCATGTCATATTATTGCTTCAAGCCTGAATGAATTGGCTTCGGTTTATAAAAATGAGGTGAAGTTTTGCCGGCTGGATACAGATTTGAACCCGCAAACAAAAGAATATTACGGAATATATTATCTTCCTACCATCTTGTTTTTTAAATCAGGGGAATTGGTTGACCAACTGATCGGAACAAAGTCAAAAAGTGACATTGAACAAAAGTTGATCAACATTATCGACACATAGTCTACAAAAAACAGTATGATGATTTAAATATTTCCTGTTGAGAAACAGGCTTAAGGCTCTTTTGATAATGATGCCATTACAGAAAAATTCTATAACTTTGCTTCTGTAAACTATTTTGTTTTGGCAAAGAAAGCTAAGGAAGACTATTTATTGATCATTTTTATTGATAATCCGGTTGCCGGAAAAGTAATGCGAAAAATTGCGGCTGTTAAAAGCGGATTGTATGCAGTTGAAATTTACAAGGAGCTGATGCTTTTTACGAAGCGTATTATTGATAGGGTAAAGGTGAATAAAGCTGTTTTTTACTCCGACTATATTGATAATTTGGATATATGGAATAATTATCAATATGATAAATACCTTCAGTTTGGAAAAGACAGGGGCGAACGGATGTTTAATGCTTTCCGTATTGCTTTAAATATTGGCTATAAAAAGGTTGTTCTCATAAGAGCGAATACGCCTTCTCTTTCTCCTGTAATTATTAATAATGCTTTTAAAGCCCTGGAGGATACAAAAATAGTAATAGGTCCGTCGGAAAATGGCGGTTACTTTTTATTGGGAATGACCGAGATGGTCAGGTGTATATTCAAAGATAAAGACTGGGGGGGTAATTCTGTTTTAAAGGATACATCAGTTGATCTCAATAAATTAAAGATTGATTTTAAGCGCTTAAAGGTGCTAAATGAAATCGAAACGGTAGAAGATATTCAGGAGTTTGAGATGATAAAAGAAGCTATTGAAAAAAAGAAACAGGAGCGTCTTGAAAAGGAGGCACTTGAACAAGAAAAGAAAGCTGGATCAGAAGAAATACACTAAAAGATACCTGGCTCCTGACTTCGTCAATGGGACACCCAAGATTTTTCAGCAGTAATTTTTGTTAAT
>CAZZLL010000009.1:0-88549 GCA_964654725.1 uncultured Lentimicrobiaceae bacterium
CTGATATTCAGTACCCCTTTTTTAGAGCGTCGTCGACGCGCACAAAACAGGACAAATACTGGCCCACAGTTACAAAAATCGATGATGCGTTTGGCGACAGGAATTTAGTATGTACCTGCCAAGCCGTTGAAAGTTATCGGGATTAAGGCTTATGATCTCAGATATGAAGCACCGTTAACATCGATTATAGCTGACGTCATGTACTTAGGTGCTTCCCTTGCCAGAAACAAGACCAGCTTTGCTATTTCTTCCGGACGGGCAATTCTGTTCAAGGGGCTTTGTTTTTGAATTTCTTTTGCCCTGGGCCCTTCTGAACCCGCTTTTCCCATTTCTGTATCCACATAACCAGGGGCAACAGTATATACCAGAATATTAAACCTGGCAAATGCTTTCGCCATGGATTGCCCCATTGCATTGAGCCCGGCTTTGCTCGCGCCATAAAAAGGAGCATCCGGCTCTCCGCGAAAAGCACCTCTGGAAGATATATTGATGATGCGCATACCTCCCCTTTCTTTCATCCTTTTTGCCATTATAAAAGACAAATGAGCAGGAGCGTCCAGATTTGTCTGAATGGTTTTATCCCAATAATCTTTCCACTCCTCAAAATCAAGGCTGAGGATATCACCCTCGTAATAAACACCGGCATTATTCACCAGAATATCAAGCTTGCGATCATTTGCTAAAACAGTATCTGCCATATTCCTGAGCTGCTGTATATCGCTCAGATCAGCTCTGATTAACTGGTGCCCGGTTCCATGCAGCATCTTTAAACATTCTTGTGCTGCTTTTTCATTCTGATGATAATGGAGCAATATCCTGCAGGATATTTCAGCTAAAGCAAGTGCAATGGCCCTGCCAATTCCACGGGATGCTCCGGTTACCAATGCCGTTTTTCCCTTTAGTGTATTATCCATACTTATTTTCCCAAAAAAGATCGCATAAATTCATTTCCATGCAGCAAGCCGAAAAAACCTTTTTTCACAGATTCTTCATCATATTTTGTGACATCATCCGGATCATCACCCGGACGATAAATAATAAAAGGCACCGGGTCATGGGTATGGGTGCGCAATGCACAGGGAGTCGGATGATCAGGCAGCAAGGCAAGTGCAACATCCTCAACCATGGTTGATGTTTGCTCCAGAATATATTTTACGACCCTTTTATCGAGATATTCCAGTGTTTTCACTTTCAGGTCAGCATCCCCTTCATGCCCGGCTTCATCACTTGCTTCAATGTGCAAATAAACGAAATCATTTTCTTTTAATGCATCTAAAGCAGCTTCTGCTTTGCCCTCATAATTTGTATCATACAATCCTGTACTACCCGGTACTTTAACAGCTTTCATTCCTGCATAGGCGCCAATGCCATATATAAGGTCTACAGCAGAAATAACAGCACCCTGAATACCGTACTGCTCTTGCAGGGTTTTCATCTGTGGCTTATACCCCGGCGACCAAAACCAGACAGAGCTGGCCATATCTTTACCTGCTTTAACCCGCCTGATATTTACCGGGTGCTTACCCAGAATTTCATGTGAACGCAGGATAATCTGGTTTAGCTTTTCTGCTGTCTCTTTTCCATCCGGACCGGTTTCTGTGACCATAACTTGTTTATAAGGTGTCCCCGGAACATCATGAGGAGGAGTACATGAGACCTGTTTGCTTCCTTTATTAAATACAAACAAGTGCCGATAGCTAACTCCCGGGTGAAATGCAATCTGTTCATTTTTAAATTCCGCATTCAGGGCTTGTATCAATTCAGCCGATTCTTCTGTGGAGATATGCCCTGCAGAATGGTTTTTAATGATTCCATTCTCTATGCATATCAGGTTACAGCGCATAGCCAGGTCATCATCTTTCAGTTCAACACCCATGCTGGCTGCTTCCAATACACCCCGTCCTTCAAAAACTTTCTTAACATCATAGCCCATAACTGCCATATTAGCTATTTCACTACCGGGAGGCATGTCATCAGGAACTGTTTTTAACAAGCCTGTTCGGCCCATTGCAGCCAGTTTATGAATATGCGGAATATCAGCATGCATCAACGGGGTTTTATTGCCAAACTTTTCCAGGGGCTGATCTGCCATGCCATCCCCAAGAATAATGATGTATTTCATAAAAAATTGTTTAGTAATTTTTAACCAGGAAATCTTTGAAATCTGCAAAATTATTTGGCAGTTCAACATAAGATTCCTCTTTTTGTTCAATCCCTTCCAAACTGGGAGGAAGCTCTGGATCTATATTCAATAAATCCTGTATCTGCTCCGGAAACTTGGCAGGATGAGCCGTTTCAAGACTGATGCACAATTGGGCATCACTAATACCTGCTTCATTAGCATACCGCTCAAGTCCGGCCCATCCCACAGCACCATGAGGCTCCAGTAACACATTGTACTCCTGGTAAGTCTTTTTAATCGTTTCTTTGGTTTCCCTGTCATCTATGCTGATCGCATATATTTCACGGCGCATTCTTTCCATATCTGCCGGTTTGGAAATATTTCCCTTTTCATCCATTACACCACCATACACTGCAAGCAGGCGGGATAAATTACTTGGATGACCAACATTCATGGCACTTGAAATACAATTGCGGGAAGGTTCTATTTTAGAATAGTTGCCGCTTTTCAGGAATAGCGGGAATTCATTATTAGCATTTGTGGCTATCACATACTTAAGAACAGGAAGTCCCATTCTGCCGGCCAACATACCCCCCATCATATCTCCGAAATTTCCGGAAGGAACAGAAAAGATCGCTTTCTCATCAGCATCTGCCCCTGATAAACGACTATAAGCATAAAAATAATAAACGATTTGAGGGATCAAACGACCAATATTTATGGAATTTGCTGAGGATAAATTTAAGTAATCCAGATCACTATCAGCAAAAGCCTCCTTGACCATTGCCTGACAATCATCGAACTTCCCGTCAATGGAAATGATTTGCACATTTTTTCCAAGGGTTGTCATTTGCTTGCGCTGACGTGTTGTTACTTCATTACACGGAAACAATACAACAACACCAATATTATCCAAGCCATAAAAGGCATTCGCTATGGCACTGCCTGTATCACCTGAAGTAGCTGTGAGGATCAACAACTTTCTGTTTTCCAATGTCAGGTAATGGTTCATCAGTCGGCCCATCATCCGTGCGGCAAAATCCTTAAATGAAGCTGTTGGCCCCTGATCCAAACGCATAACATATTTACGGTCGACAAGCTTTTCAAGGGGAACCGGATAATTATATGCATCCCTGAGCAAGGCAAGTAATTCCGTATCTTCAATCTGAGCCCGAAGAAATTTACTCATCACGGCAAATGCAATTTCAGGATAATCCAGATCCTGAAATCCTTTCAATTCTTCATGATTTATTTGCGGGATTTCTTCCGGAAAAAACAGCCCCCTGTCGGGGGCTATACCTTTCAGCAGAGCCTTCCGGAAAGTTACCGGTTCAGTTTTCAGGTTAGTAGAGTAAAATCGAATCGGATCCATCATACTATTTCTTTCTTAAAGTTGCAGAGGAAGCGCCACCTGCTGAGTATTCAGGCGCACTGTCCTTAATAGAAATCCCGTCAAGTACAGATAAAGCCTGATCGAGATCAGCAATGATATCATCCGGATGTTCTCCGCCAACACAAAGGCGTATTAGGTTTTGCGGTATATCGGCAATCTTTCTGCCCTCTTCTCCCTGCTGTGAGTGGGTTGAAATAGCCGGAATAGTCGCCACAGATTTGATCCTGCCTAAATCAGTTGCCCGCCAGATCCGTTGCATTCCGTCAAATACGTTTCGTGTAGCCTTTGCATCTCCTTTTACCCTGAAGGACATCAGGTGTCCATAACGGTTCACTTTTGTCTGATACTGATCATCATGCTCAGAATCTACCAGGTAAAGATATTTACTTGCCAGTTCATACAGCGGATGACTTTCAAGTCCGAGATAGTCAACCTGCTCAATATGCTTATGCTGCTCGAGGAACTTGGCCACCTTCATGGTTGTCTGGCTCATCATATCCACTTTCGAGCGGATCGTCCGAATATCATTTAAAGCAAGGATTGCATTCATAGGAGAAATATTGGGCCCATTGTCCCTGTTTGGCAGTTGCTTTACATAAGCACAGAAATCAGCCTTCATTTCATCATTGTCGATCGTGGATGTAATCCCTTTCTTGGCAATGATGGCCCCGCCAATACCGAAACCACTGGTAGTCATTGTTTTGGTCACCGAATGAACAACGATATCAGCTCCGTATGCCAATGGACGGAGCAAAGCCGGTGTAGCCACTGTGGCATCAACAATCAACGGAAGATTGTACTTATGGGCCAGGTCAGCAACTTTTTGCAGGTCAAAGAAAGCCTGAGAAGGATTACTGGGCATTTCACCGTACAAAAAACGGGTATTATCATTGATATGGGATTCCCATTCATCCAGATCAGTAGAATCAACAACCTTGTTCCACTTAATGTTTCTCTCATGGTCTTTCCTCATAGCAAATTGCTGGAAGGTACCGCCATAAACCTGGCATGTCCCAACAAAATTCATTTCCTGTCCTGGATTTTTCGGATCTACCACTAAAAAAGGATCAACAGCACTTTGGATAGCAGACATCCCTGAAGCAGTAGCTATACAAGAAGTATCATGCTTTGTTCCATAGGCATCCAAAAGTGCAAGTACTCCTTCCAGGTAATACATGGAAGGATTCCCTATCCTTGAATAACACCAGGTAGGTATTTGGTAAGATAATGCTGCCTCCATCTCGTCTGAGTCACGGTAGGCTTGCGACGAAGACATATATATGGGTTCAATGATAGAACCCTGGTTGAAATCCATTGCTTCCTGCATGGAATAAACACCATGAACAGCAATAGTATCAAAACGGCATTTTTTCATCTTTGCGATGTTTTGCTGATGCCATTGCATAGAGCGCTTTGCCGCTTCTATGTAATAATTAATTCCTTCTCCTTGCATTTTTGTTCTCCTTTTTAATTATTGGGGATTATACATTAATGTTTGTATTAATCTATTGGATATTATAAAATTACGAACATATTATTTAGAACCAACAAAATTATAGAAATTCAAAGAATTATACATTCCATTAACCTTATATAAACTGATTCCAGATAGGAAACTTTTTAAGGGGCTTATTGTTAATAGTATTGATCTTAGTTACTATACAAGATGGATATTTTTTATATTTTCGCATAACGCAAATCTATTGATTATGAATTACGATCTTATTGTTTTAGGAAGTGGTCCCGGGGGATATGTTGCAGCAATCAGGGCATCCCAGCTGGGACTTAAAACTGCAGTTGTTGAAAAAGCTGAACTTGGAGGAATTTGCCTTAACTGGGGCTGTATCCCTACGAAAGCCTTGCTAAAAAGTGCACAGGTATATGATTACATGAAACATGCTGCTGACTACGGCATCAAACTGGATGGTAATATTGCCCCTGATTTTGAAGCCATGGTAAAAAGAAGTCGGGGTGTGGCCGATGGCATGTCAAAAGGGATTCAATTTCTCCTTAAGAAAAGTAAGATCGACCACATCCAGGGGGTTGGAAAACTGAAACCCGGGAAGAAAATAGCAGTTACACCCGACAAAGGTGAAACCAAGGAATATACAGCTTCCCATATTATCATTGCCACCGGAGCCAGGTCAAAAGAGCTACCCAACTTAAAACAAGATGGCAAAAAAATCATTGGATACCGCGAAGCCATGACCCTGCATAAACAGCCGGAAAGCATGCTTATAGTTGGATCAGGAGCGATTGGTTCTGAGTTTGCATATTTTTATAATGCCATTGGCACCAAAGTTACCCTGGTTGAGTTTCTGCCAAACATTGTCCCGCTCGAGGATGAAGATGTGTCCAAACAACTGGGAAGAAATTTCAAAAAAGCCGGCATTAAAGTGATGACCGCTTCTGAAGTAACATCCGTTGATACAAGTGGCAAAAAATCTAACGTTAGCATAAAAACAAAAAAGGGTGAGGAAGTTGTTGAAGCCGATATCGTATTATCTGCAGTTGGCATCAAATCAAACATTGAAAACATTGGCCTGGAAGAAACCGGCATAAAAATAGAAAAAGACAAAATACTTGTTGATGAATACTACAAAACGAATGTAGAAGGTTATTATGCTATCGGAGATATTGTTCCGGGCCCTGCATTGGCTCATGTAGCTTCCCATGAAGGCATAATATGTGTTGAGAAAATTGCCGGTCATCATACGGAGGCTTTAGATTACAATAACATTCCGGCAAATACATATACACATCCCGAAGTGGCTTCAGTAGGAATGACAGAAAAGCAAGCCAAAGAAGCCGGTTACGATATTAAAGTTGGCAAATTTCCATTCTCAGCTTCAGGTAAAGCAATTGCTGCGGGTGCAAAAGACGGGTTCATCAAGGTAATCTTTGATGCAAAATATGGGGAATGGCTGGGAGCTCACATGATTGGTGATAATGTTACAGAAATGATTGCCGAAGTAGTTGTTGCCAGAAAGCTTGAAACAACCGGCCAGGAAATTATCAAATCTGTTCATCCGCATCCGACTATGTCTGAGGCTGTTATGGAAGCAGTTGCTGCAGCCTATGATGAAGTCATTCATCTGTAAACAACCATAAAACCCTAATATGTGCGGCATCACCGGAATTTATGCCCTCTCTGAAAATGGAAAATCCAGCTTAAATCTGATTGGTGATGCTACCTCAATCCTGCATAAAAGAGGCCCCGACAATCAACGTACACTTATAAGGCAACATGTTGCCCTGGGACATGCAAGACTCAGCATTATTGATGTTTCAGAACATGCCCACCAGCCTTTTTCTGATCAATCTGGCAAATATCATATCGTTTTTAATGGTGAGATTTACAACTTCCCTGAATTGCGGTCGGAGCTGGAAAAAAAAGGATATACATTCCGCACACAAAGCGATACAGAAGTTCTGTTATACCTTTATATTGACCAGGGTGAAGAAGCCCTGAAAAAATTAAATGGTTTTTTTGCCTTTGCTGTTTACAATGAGGGGGATGAAAGCCTTTTTATTGCCCGCGACAGAATTGGAATCAAACCCTTATACATTTATCGAAATGCAGATATTTTTGCTTTTGCCTCTGAGTTAAAATCGTTATTGAAATATAATATTACTAAAGCCCTGGATGAAATTTCACTTTTGAATTATCTTCAGCTTAATTACATTCCCGGCCCGGAATCTGTCCTGAAGAACGTAAGCAAACTGGAAGCAGGAAGTTATTTAAAGCTAACCCAAACTCAAAGCCACACGCATCGCTACTACGAAGCACCCAATATATTCTATTCAACAGCAAACGCACCATCGTATGATAAGGCGATGCAACATATCCGTGATCTTTTGGAAAACAGTGTAAAGAAAAGACTTATTTCTGATGTGCCGCTGGGTGCTTTCCTGAGTGGCGGTGTTGATTCTTCCATATTGGTAGCCTTAGCTTCACGACACAGCAGTAAGCTGAATACATTTTCCATAGGATTTAAAGACGAACCCTTTTTTGATGAAACCCACTATGCTGAAGAGGTAGCAAAAAAATACAATACCCGGCATACTGTTTTCAGCCTTACTACCGATGACACCTTCGAAATTCTGGATGATGTGCTGGATTACATCGATGAACCTTTTGCAGATTCCTCTGCACTGGCTGTTTATATACTGAGCAAACATACCAGGCAACATGTACGTGTAGCTCTTTCAGGCGACGGTGCTGATGAACTTTTTGCAGGTTATCATAAACATGCCGCATTTCTGAGATCATACCGGAAGAATATCATAAACCAGCTGATAAAGTGGACTTCCCCTGCTTTATCCCTCCTTCCACAATCGCGTAACAGTAAACTAACGAATACATTCAGGCAAATAAACCGTTATGCTGCAGGGCTAAAGTTAAATCCGGATCAACGATACTGGCGCTGGTGTGCCCTTGCTGATGAACAGCAAGCCTTGCGAATGCTTCGTTCGTTTTCAGAAACAGCTCAATACGCTGACAGGAAGCAACACCTAATCAGTGCATTACTGAACAGCCATGATTTCAACGACATGCTGTACACAGATATGCACCTGGTTTTACAAAACGATATGCTGGTAAAAACTGACCGGATGTCAATGGCCAATTCACTGGAAGTTAGAGTTCCATTTCTTGATCACCAGTTGGTTGACTTTGTAATGAAACTTCCCGCAGCCTACAAAATCGCTCCGGGATTTAAAAAGAAAATTCTGCAGGATGCCTTTAGGAATGAACTGCCGGAAAATTTATACCGCAGACCAAAACAAGGATTTGAAGTTCCTTTATTAAAATGGTTCAGAACTAAACTCAAAAACAGAATCATGAACGAATATCTGCAGGAGGATTTTATCAGGGAGCAAGGCATTTTCAATTACAGCGAAATCAAAACTTTAAAAAATAAGCTGTTCAGCAATAGTCCGGGAGAAATCCAGGGCAGGATCTGGGGACTAATTGTCTTTCAGCATTGGTGGAAAAAATATTTTATTTAAAAAGAATACAGCATATGCCTAAGGTCTTACGAATCATGAACCGGTTCAATTTAGGTGGGCCGACATACAATGCATCCTACCTGACAAAATACCTGGCCCCTGAATTTGAAACCAAACTCATCGGCGGAAAATGGGATCCTTCAGAGAGTGACTCCCTGCATATTACAGGAAACCTGAACATTGAGGCAATAGTTCTGGAAAATATGCGCCGATCTATAAATCCTTTAAAGGACTATAAGGCCTATTGCGAGATACGGAAGATAATCCGTGAATTTAACCCGGACATTGTACATACGCATGCAGCAAAAGCTGGCGCATTAGGGAGGCTTGCCGCTATTAAAGAAAAGGTTCCCGTCATCGTCCATACCTTTCACGGCCACGTATTCAGCGCCTATTTCAACTCCTTCAGCTCATCTGTATTTAAATGGATAGAAAAAAGACTGGCGAAGAAGACAGATAAGATCATTGCCATTAGTCCGCTCCAGAAAAAGGAACTTGCTGAAATACATACCATAGCTCCAAAAGATAAATTTGCAGTTATTCCATTGGGTTTTGACCTTGGCCGCTTTATGAAAGATCAAGCCGAAAAAAGAAAGATTTTTAGAAAAAAATACCTCCTGGAAGATAATGAGGTTGCTATCGGGATTGTCGGCAGGTTAGTCCCGGTGAAAAACCACCACCTGTTTTTACAGGGAATTGATTACCTTCTAAAAAAAGCCGGAAAGCGATTCAGAGCATTTATTATTGGCGACGGAGAGGATAAGGATAACATTATTCATTCAGCCGGCAGGCTCGGCATTCCTTATATTGAGTTTAAAAAGGCCCCAAAAAAAAGTGTACTGACATTTACAAGCTGGATTCATGATATTGATGTCGCCATGGCCGGTCTGGATATCGTTTGTTTAACTTCTCTTGATGAAGGCACACCAGTTAGTTTGATCGAAGCCCAGGCAGCAGGTAAAGCTATTGTTTCTACCCGGGTTGGGGGCATAGAAAATGCAGTCATTCCCAACAAAACAGCCCTGCTGGCAGACCTTGAAAATACAGACATGTATTGCAAACACCTGCATGATATACTGGAAAATAAAGAGCAAAGAATTAAAATGGGTGTTTTGGGCCAGGCATTTGTGATAAAAAGGTTTCATTATGAAAGACTGGTAGAGGATGTTCGCAGCCTTTACCATGAATTGTTAATAACTACATGATCTTCTATTAACAAAAATAAAGTATCGATAAAACGCAAGCGTGTAAATTTATTTATATTTGTTTCAAAGCAATAAATGTTTATGAGGCAAATTATATTCGCTATTTCTCTGTTGGTTGTTTTTTCTTCGTGCCAGCTGGTAAACCCAAGCCGAATGTTACGTACCGACACGGATTATGAATACAGCGAATTTCCGGATTCGATTAAGTATGAGCCTTATCGTATTGCCCCAAATGATATTTTGTACATCCGCATTTTTAACCTTAATGGTGAAATGATCTTTGACCCAACCACTGATAATCAGAATAAATTCAACATCAGCATCCAGGATCCTTCCTTTAATTACCAGGTGGATTATGACAGCACCATCAAACTGCCATCAGTAAGGCGTATTAAAGTTGCCGGCATGACGATCAGGGATGCCGAGTCAACCCTTGAAAAACTATTTGCCGAATACATTCAGGATCCCTTTGTGCAAATTAAAATTACCAATAACCGGGTGATTATTTTCCCAGGTGGTGAAGGCGGAAACGCAAGCATCCTATACCTGGAGAACACCAATACAACCTTATTTGAAGCACTAGCCCACGCCGGAGGCATTACCCACGGAAAAGCCCACAAGATAAAACTCATCCGGGGAAACCTCAAAGATCCGGATGTTTATCTTATTGACCTTTCTACAATTGAAGGCATGAAACAAGCTGACCTGGTGCTTCAGGCCAACGATATCATTTACGTTGAGCCCAGGGAAGGCATCACACGAAAGGTTCTCTCGGAAATTACCCCCTATATCAGCATGGCCTCAACCCTAATCGTAATTTATAGTTTATTCTCAAAATAATATGACAACGAAGAAGATCTCTAATATAAACGACGAATTTGATTTTAAGCTATTCCTCTACATTGCCAGTAAAAACATCCTCTATATTATCCTCATTCTTAGCCTGGCATTTATCAGTGCCTACCTTTACCTCCGCTATACATACCCTGAATATGAAGCATCAGCAGTTATTCAGGTTGAATCTGAAATAAATACCACGAAAATTCTGGATTCTGAAGATTTCTACGAAGAAGGACTCCCTAAGAAAATAGATTTCCTTCGTTCCAATGTTTTTCTGCAAAGAGCTTTCGCCAAACTGCCCCTGGAAATTAGTTATTACTACCGGGGACGTGTATTGAACGATGAAAAGTATAAAAGCAGTTCCTACATTGCCAATGTTGATGCTAAAAAAGACAATATATATAACGAACCTATCGATATCCGTTTTAATCCGGATGAAACAATCACACTTACTTACAACCTGAATGATGAAACTACCCGAAGAAAAATCGTTAAACTGGGGGAAACAGCCTCCTTTGAAGAAGCCAATATTACCATCATAGAAAATAATAAAATTAATGCACCTGTAAAAGACCTGCACGGAGAGGATGACTATTTTTTCGTGGTTAACAACCCGGATCAAATCCTTGCCAAATATTCCAGAAACCTTGATATACACATCCTAAACAATGCAGCCAAAACAATAGAGATCCGTTTTGTCGACCGCAATGCCGCTAAAACAGCCGATGTTGTAAATACCATCGCCACAGAATTCAGGGAATACGATAAAGAAAAAAAGCAGGAAAGTGCCAATAATATCATCGCTTTTATTGATGAACAACTTGCCCTGCTGAAAGATTCCCTAATGAAATCCGAAACGGAATTGCAGGATTTTAAGAAAAAATACAATATTGATTCTATTTCCATCATGCCGGTAATGGCCATACAATCCAACATCAATGAGTTCGAAAACCAGCTGATCAACTACGAAATGGAAGAATCCATGCTGAATGTCATAGAAGAAAAATTAAAAGTAGAACAAAACCTGGATATTTATGAGGTAGTGGCCATGTTGATGGGAAGTGAATTTGAAGGGGCTATTGAGAAATCATTATCAAACCTGCAGGATCTTTTACTCGAAAAAGAAATGCTGCGATATGAAGTTACCGATAAAAGTGGCAAAATCAAGTCTATCGATAACAATATCAAAATACAAAAAAGGATACTCCTTGAAACCATAAAAACCATTAAGAGCAATATAGGCAACAGAAAGGAAGAATTAAAAAAGGTAATAAATGAGTACAGGAATTCATTAATTGCAAACACAGATCGTTTTAATACCATTGAACTTAGCCGGCTCGAACGTATCAACTCCATTAATGAAAAATACTACAACAAGCTTATTGATACTAAAACAAGTTATACTATTGCAAAAGCCGGTTATGTCAGTCAGAATGTAATCCTGAAACAATCCAGAAAACCTAATAGTCCCATATCCCCTAATAGTCGACTGATTTATATCGGCAGTTTTCTGGTAGGTTTTCTCATAAGCCTGAGTGTGGTGGTTGTGCGGTATATTTTCTACAATGAAATCACATCCATATTCGACATTACCAAATACACCGAAACACCTGTTCTGGGAGTGATTCCACAATACAGAAAAGAGATACCGGTAAGTCAGCTTATTGTAGACCACCGGCCCAAATCCATGATTGCAGAGTCGCTGAGAACCATCCGAACAAACCTGCAATTCCTGTCGAATGAGCCCGGCCCGAAAATCATTGCCATTACATCAACCATCTCTGGTGAAGGAAAAACTTTTGTGGCCATCAATTTAGCAGGTGTTATTGCTTTCTCCGAAAAGAAAGTCATCGTTCTTGATCTGGATATGCGTAAACCTAAAATCCATATTGGTTTTGATGTTGACAATAACCGGGGCATGAGCACTATCCTGGCAGGAAAAGATAAAACATCCAACTGTATTAAGCAAAGCAGAAACGACAACCTGCATTTTATCACTGCCGGACCTGTACCCCCAAATCCCTCTGAACTGATTATCAGCAAAAAGATGGATAGTGTATTGGAAGAACTGAAAAAAGAATATGATTATATCATCATTGATAATCCACCGGTTGGAATAGTCACTGACGGGATGAAAAGCATTCAGATTGCCGATTATCCCATATATGTTTTCAAAGCCGGATATTCCAAGCGTATATTTGTTCAGAATCTCAATAATATCAGGGAGAACACCAAGCTCGAGAGATTATCCCTCATCCTGAATGCAATGGAAAGCACAGCTTCCCGCTATGGATATGGAAAAAAATATGGATATGGGTACGGATATGGATATGGATATGGATACGGATATGGATATGGATACGGATATGGATATGGATATGGATATGGATACGGATACGGATACGGATATTACGAAGATGAGGAAAAAGACAAAAAAGAAAAGAAATCCCTTTTATCCGGTGTACGAAAGCTGTTTAGAAAAGAATAAGGACTAATTAATATCTTACAATGGAAATAATAACAACTGCTATACCTGATGTAAAGCTTATTAAACCAAGGGTTTTTGAAGATAGCCGGGGGTACTTTTTCGAAGCGTATAATGAAAATGTTTTCAAAGAAGCAGGATTACCTGTAGAATATAAACAGGACAATCAGTCTAAATCACAAAAAGATGTTTTGCGTGGGCTGCATTTTCAAAATCCCCCACATGCACAGGGTAAATTAGTCAGGGTTATTAAAGGAGCTGTTTTGGATGTGGCTGTTGACATTCGAAAGAACAGCCCAACCTATGGCAAACATGTTTCAACCATCCTTAGTGAACAAAACAAACTGATGATGTATATCCCCGAGGGTTTTGCTCATGGCTTTACAACACTTGAAAATCAAACGATTTTCTTTTATAAATGCACCGCTTTGTTTAATAAAGATGCGGAAGGCGTAATCTTGTGGAATGATGTTGATCTGGGCATTGATTGGAATGTGAATGAACCGATATTATCAGAAAGAGACAAAAAGGGTGTGCCTTTTAAAAAATTTGAAAGTAATTTTTAACCATTAACTTTATCAAACACCTGACATGACGATAACAAGCTCACAGTTAGTAATAATTTATGCAATTTTTTTTATGATTGCCATTTTTTTTTCTGTGGTTATCAATGCATTATTTTTGAAGTTCTCAAAAACACTTGGTATAAGGAATAAACAAGATACCATCATACGCTGGAGTCCGGAATCAAAACCCGCATTTGGCGGAATATCCTTCTATATTGTATTTCTACTCTCCATTACAGCATATTCCTTTGTTTTTGAGAATAACGAATATTTCCTCAACCTCCAGTTTCTGGGTGTACTCTTTGCCTCGACATTGGGATTTCTAATGGGATTGTTTGATGATGCTATCAATACTGTAGTTCCCCTGAAATTGTTCACTCAAATAACCTGTGGGTTAATACTAATCTCAACAGGAACTGTTATTGACATTACGGATTATATCTGGCTAAATTATGCTATTACAATGTTATGGGTGGTAGGGATCATGAACAGCATTAATATGCTGGATAATATGGACGGCATTACATCAACCGTGTCCATTTTCGTTATCATCATCATTCTGGTAAACATTTACTTAAGCGGAGATATTTATAATGCACACAGCCTAATGCTTCTGGGTGTTCTGGCTGGGCTACTGGGATTTCTCCGCTATAACTGGAATCCTTCCAAAATGTTTATGGGTGATACAGGAAGCCAGTTTTTGGGAGCATTCCTGTCTTCGATCGGGATTATCTATTTCTGGAATGTCAGCGACATAAACCCTGATGCGGATATTTCCAAACGCATTATCGCTACTTTACTTGCATTCAGTATACCAATAATTGATACAACCACAGTTTCTTTCAAACGCATAGCCAAAGGCTCCAGCCCTTTTGTTGGAGGGAAAGACCATACGACACACCACCTCTCTTACATCGGGATTTCAGATGGCAATATTGCACTGATTTTTGCAGGGATTTCAACCATTTCACTTACTTTTGTAACCTTAACATTGCAAAACATTTGGGTATGGAACACCATAAACATGGTCATTAACATACTTTATTTTGTACTGTTATTTATCGTGCTGTTTTATATTGCAAACCTGAATAAACATAAAAACTAATCCTGCCAATGCTATTGAAAAAATTCCTGTTCCCTGTTACCTGCCTGGTAGCTTTCTTAATTATTCTATTATTCGTTTTTTCATCCGCTCCGAAACCTAAAAGCGACAACCTTTATCATGCTGCCATGAAAAGAAGTTATAAAATCTTTTCACCACAGATTCCGGAAAAGATGGTATTTGCAGGAGAAAATGTACCCCTTGAAAATTTTTATGTTCGGGAATCACTAGATAGAGAGATCGTTTCAAACACTTACTGGCATTCTAATACACTCTTATTGTTAAAACGGGCATATCGCTTTTTTCCTGTAATTGAGCCCATATTGAAAGAACACAATATCCCTGATGATTTTAAATACGTAGCCCTTATTGAGAGTGGCCTGAGAAATGTCACCTCCCCGGCCGGAGCCTCAGGGTATTGGCAATTCATGACAAAAACTGCCCAGAATTATGGGTTGGAAGTGAACGAGTATGTTGATGAAAGAAATCATATCATCAAATCCACCCATGCTGCATGTGCATATCTTGGCGATTCATACGAAAGCTGTAAAAACTGGGCAATTGCTGCAGCAGGGTATAATATGGGTTTGGGAAGAGTTCTGAACAGCATGGGGCAACAGGAAGTAAAATCCTATTATGATCTTTATTTAAACGCAGAAACATCCCGCTATATCTACCGCATCCTGGCCATAAAGCTGATTTATGAAAATCCGGGTAATTATGGGTTCTACCTGCGGGAGCAGGATTTATACCCTCCCCTTAAATACAAAGAGATTACTGTTGACAGCTCTGTACAAGACCTAAGAAAATTTGCCATAGAGATGGGTGTTAATTATAAAATCCTGAAACTTTTCAACCCATTCTTAGTCAACAGAAAATTGATCAATTCCAACGGTAAAGAATATATTATTTTTATCCCTGATCAAAAAGATTTGTTGCAAACAGAATTACAAAAAACCATTCGTGATACCCTGAATATCTTCAACGATACCATCCGGGTAAACCAATTATAAGCCGTTGAAATAACTTAAAATATTCAGAATATTTCTTAATCTAAGTATTATTACTTTTGCATGCATGAAAAAGGAGGACACACATCTTGTTCCGGGTAAGGAAATGCCATGGTTGGAAGGAGGTGACCTGGAAATTACCGGTGCCCGGGTACATAATTTAAAAAATGTAAGCCTCCGGATTCCCCGAAACAAATTAGTTGTTATTACCGGGTTAAGCGGGAGCGGAAAATCTTCCCTGGCATTTGATACGATTTATGCCGAAGGTCAAAGGAGATATATTGAAACCTTTTCTGCTTATGCAAGGCAATTTATTGGTGATTTAGAAAGACCGGATGTGGATAAAATTACCGGACTCAATCCAGTCATTTCAATCGAACAAAAAACCAGCAGCAAGAACCCCAGGTCTACTGTAGGTACAATTACCGAAATCTATGATTTTCTGCGATTACTTTTTGCCCGCATTGGAGAAGCTTATTCCATGAACACCGGTGAAAAAATGGTCAGGTATACCGAACAACAGATCATTCATCATATCATATCATCCTATAATAATAAGGTAATAAGTATATTATCCCCTGTTGTTAAAGGAAGGAAAGGGCATTACCGCGAACTTTTTGAACAAATCCGCAAGCAGGGATTTTTAAAAGTCAGGGTTGACGGAGAAGTACAGGAAATAAAGTTCGGAATGCAGGTTGACAGGTATAAGATACATGACATAGAGGTCATTATCGACCAGGTCAATATTCAAAAAAACAACATTAAACGCATTACAGCTTCAGTGCAGACTGCCCTGAAACATGGCAAGGGTTTAGTAACCATAATGGATGATAAAGAGGGATCCCGAAATTTCAGCAAACACCTAATGTGCCCTTCCACCGGGATCTCATACCCCGAACCTGAACCCAACACTTTTTCTTTCAATTCACCTTATGGTGCCTGTCTGAAATGCAACGGGCTCGGTATCATATCCGAATTAGACCTGAAGAAAATCATTCCTGACAAACAGAAAAACATAAAAGATGGGGGTATAACTCCCATAGGCAGTTATAAAAATAACTGGATTTTCAAGCAAATTGAAGCCATTGGACAGAAATACGATTTCAATCTGAAAACCCCTATCAGAGATATTCCTGATGAAGCTATCAATACTATCTTATATGGTTCAGAAGAAGTCTTTAAGGTAAACAATGAATACCTGGGGGTAACATCCACCTATTCACTAAATTTTGAGGGCATTGTCAATTTTATTACCAACCAGTACAATGAGAACAGTTCAACTTCCATCAAGCGGTGGGCAGGGGATTTTATGAATAAAACCACCTGTCCGGAATGCAAGGGAGCACGTTTAAAGAAAGAAGCCCTGCATTTCAGGGTGCATGATAAGAATATTTATGAACTGGCTGATACAGATCTAAGCCTGCTGGCAGAATGGTTCAAAAATTTACCTGTGTACCTGGACGAACGCAAACGCACAATCGCCTTTGAAATCAACCGCGAAATAAAGAACCGCATTGGTTTTTTGCTGGAGGTAGGCTTAAATTACCTGACCTTAAACCGGCCGGCAGCCAGCCTATCGGGGGGTGAATCCCAGCGGATCCGCCTGGCCACACAGATTGGGTCTCAGTTAGTCGGGGTCTTGTATATACTGGATGAACCCAGTATCGGACTGCATCAACGCGATAACCGGCGGCTGATAAAAGCCTTAAAAGATCTGCGCGACATCGGGAATTCAGTTATCGTGGTGGAACATGACAGGGATATGATCCTGGCAGCCGACCATATTGTAGACATTGGGCCGGGTGCCGGACGGCATGGCGGCTATATTGTTGGCACAGGAAGCCCGGATCAGATGATTGACTGTCAGTCTATAACATGTGAATACCTGAGCGGAAAAAAAAACATTATTGTTCCTGAAAAAAGAAGAAATTCGAATGGAAGCTTCCTGGTTCTGGAAGGAGCCTCAGGCCATAATCTGAAAAATGTGACCCTAAACATTCCCCTTGGATTGTTAATATGCATTACAGGGGTGTCAGGTAGCGGAAAGTCCTCTTTGATAAACGAAACCCTATATCCCATTCTCAGCAATCATTTCTATAAATCTGTAAAAAAACCGCTGCCATTTACCAGCATTAAAGGCCTTGAAAATGTTGACAAGGTTATTGAGATAGACCAGTCACCCATAGGCAGAACACCTCGCTCGAATCCGGCAACCTATACCGGCGTATTTGATGATATCAGGAAACTGTTTTCAAATCTCCCTGAGGCTAAAATCAGGGGATATAAACCCGGACGCTTTTCATTTAATGTTAAAGGAGGACGATGTGAAAGCTGCAAAGGAGCCGGTGTCAGCCTGATAGAAATGAATTTCCTCCCGGATGTTCAGGTGTTATGTGAAAGTTGTCAGGGGCTGCGATATAACAGGGAAACATTGGAAGTCAGGTATAAAGGAAAAACTATCAATGACGTCCTCAATATGACCATAAACCAGGCTGTAAAGTTCTTTGAAAACATTCCTGCAATCATCCAGAAAATAAAAACCCTCAAAGATGTTGGCCTGGGATATATTTCACTTGGGCAACAATCTACTACGCTCTCCGGCGGAGAAGCTCAGCGTGTAAAACTAGCTTCTGAATTATCTAAGCGGGATACAGGTAAGACATTGTATATCCTTGATGAGCCAACAACCGGCCTCCACTTCGAAGATGTAAAAATCCTTCTTGATGTCCTCAACCGCCTCGTTGATAAAGGAAACTCCATACTGGTTATCGAACATAACCTTGACGTGATCAAAGTATGTGACCATATTATTGATATCGGGCCTGAAGGAGGCCTCCATGGAGGAAAGATCATCTGTGAAGGAAGTCCGGAGAATATTATTAATAATAATAACAGTTATACGGCGCACTTCCTGAAAAATGCACTCTGAATTTTTTCCAGCAGAACAGCCGTATATTAATTAAAAGAAACAAAAGATGAATTTACAAGACGAAGAAAAAATCAGGAAAGCATTTAAGCAGAAAAACTGGAACGAAATTAAAACCTATGATACCTGGGAAATATTTAAAGTAATATCCGAATTTGTTGAAGGATTTGAAAAGTTGGGAAAAATGGGCCCCTGTGTCTCCATTTTCGGATCCGCAAGAACAAAGGCAGATAATAAATATTACCATGCAGCCTATGAAACAGCCTACAGCTTAACTCGTAAAGGATTTGGAATCATAACCGGGGGCGGGCCGGGTATTATGGAAGCCGGAAATAAAGGGGCTAAAGATGCCGGAGGAATTTCAGTAGGCCTGAATATTAACCTGCCTTTCGAACAAAGTGCAAATCCATTCATTGACCCCCGGCGCCTCATAGACTTCAATTATTTCTTTGTTCGCAAAGTCATGTTTATGAAATATTCACAGGGATATATTGTAATGCCGGGAGGTTTTGGCACCCTTGATGAATTGTTTGAAGCAATAACGCTGGTCCAGACCCATAAACTTATTCAGTTCCCAATAGTGTTGTATTCTTCATCATACTGGTCAGGATTAATCGACTGGATCAAAAAAGTGGTGATAGAAAACCATAATATCAGCCCGGAAGATATGCATATCTTTAAAGTAGTGGATTCAACGGAAGAGGCTGTAAAACATATCGAGGATTTTTACAACAAATATGCACTGAAACCAAACTTTTAGCCTGCGAATTATCTCACAATAAACTTAGATCGAAAAACCTGCCGATCATAGGTGTTCTTTTTCTTTGCTTCAAACTGTATAATATACATAGCGGGTGACAATGCAGATATATTGATGCTGTAGCTGTTTTTCGGCCCTGTCTTCTGGTATAATATTCTCTCGCCCATGAGATTGAATATCATTATTTCAACATCTCTCATTCCTGAAGCATTTTCGATCTGAATCCAAAGGTTATCTGTAGCAGGATTAGGAAATACTTTCAATCCATTTTCAATAATAGCAAATTCCTCCGTTCCGGTTGAGATATCAGGAGCTTCAACGCCTTTATAATAGACTAATCCGCCGGCATGATTTCCTACGATCATATCCAGCAGGGTATCATTGTTCAGGTCAGAAACTGCCACGGCTATACGTGCCCCTTCGCGAATAGGTTTGTATACTGAATCATATACATATCCCACAGAATCTACACATGTAAAACTTCCCTGCAAATTGGAATCAATATCCTTATAGTGATATATGTATCCATATTCGGTTCCAATAAACAGACTGTACGTTCCTACTGTATCCTCAAAGAAGCAGGGAGTTGGGTATCCGTAATATGAATAATTCCAATTAGATACATCAATATTTCCAAGGGTATCCTTGATCAAAGTAAAAGAGGGACTGCTAGTACTACCGGTGTTTTTGTAATATTTCAGGGTTCCTGTTCTCTCTCCGATTACAAGATCCAGCAAACCATCCCTGTTAAGATCTATGAGTTGGGGGGTAGCATATTCTCCCACATCTATTCCCATATAATACATCTGACCCAGGTTGAAATCTGCATCATTCCCTGAAACAGCATCATTTGTGTAATAATGCAATTGTCCGTCACGGTTACCAATGATCATATCCTTATCCCCATCACCATCAAGATCACCAAAAGTAGGGTATACTGCTGTAATAGGCAGGGTGTCAGGATATAGCCGGGAAATATTTGCGTAATCCCTGTCCATTAACTGAAAAGATGGGCTTGTTGAGGTACCAATATTTTTAAACAAGGCCAAGCCACCCCTGAATTTTGAATGCAGGCTGAGCCAACCATCCAGGTAGCTGGAATCACGATATCCGTAATTGCCCACAAATAAGTCCTCCAATCCGTCATTGTTATAATCAAAAAAAACCGGATAAGCTCCTCCTCCTAAATCTATCATATCCGATTGTAAAAAATCCTTTTGCACAAAATTAAAGGTAGGAGCCTGATTAATTCCGCTGTTTTCATATAACCACACACTGTTAAAATTATCAGCCAGGGAATAATTCGGATCAAAACTACTCACTATTAATTCATTCGTTCCATCATTGTCAATATCCACATAGGATGGCACCGGAAATGAAACCAAATCAACATAAGTAGTATTTGAAGGAAATGTATTGTCCACAGTGTATATATGGGCTGAATCCCTTGTGCCATCATTCAAAAGTTCTTTTAGGGTAGGGAAATCCACATCCCCTAAGAGCATGTCAATAAGCGTATCGTTATTTGCATTGTAGATCAACATTGTGGATCCCACATGCTTTTCATCGCCTTTGCCATAATTCCCCGGAACTCCTTTAAAAAGCAAGGGATAAAGGCAATAAGCTGATGGATCATTCAAAGTAAGTGTATCTGATATATCACTTTCTGTAATCCCCCCCCAGCATTCATCCATAAGTCTGAAATCAAGTGTATCGCAGGTTCCGGTTCGCTCAACCGATAAATTTTTATGGTACTGCATGCGCCCACCCAGCACATGAAAAACAATAATGTCCAGATCTCCATCCCCATCTACATCTTCTATACCCGGGTAATCCACACTGGTTAAATAAAGATTCAATGGGAAATTATAATAATAGGAGTTTAACAGATAGGTTACTAAGCTGAATTTCAATACACTATCAGATGTATTTTCATAAACCCGAATGCCTCCCTGTGAATAACTAAACAAATCCTTCTTCCCATCACAGTTATAATCTTTCAAAATAACCCATTCAGACAATGGCGGGTATTGCTGAAAATAATTTGCATACTCAGGAGCATATTCATAATCAAAGGTATTTGGCGTGCCGTTATTCAGGAAAGTATACATTTTGTTTCCCATACGTTCAAACACAAATAAATCCTGTAATCCGTCGAAATTCATATCAATCGTATGAAAATGACAATTGCTCAAGCCTCCCACCCACGGATAGGCATAAGCCTGGCCGGATGAGTCAAGGACAACTACATCCAAATCCCTTTCAAAGCCAAAATCAAATGTTTGTTGAGCAATTAAACCTTTATGTGCAGGAAGCAATATGAAGGTCAGTAAAAAGAGGAATGATATCTTTGTCATGAGTTAGGATTATTGATGAACAAAATTACAAAATAAACAGGCAGGAAGAATTCTTGCATCCATTTATACATACATAGAAGACACCGGCATACATTCAATAGTTGCCTTTAAGTTTGCCTATAATTATACTAGCCTTCTGAAAATAAGAATTCTTAACCCTTATTGATTGTTAAATTGTAAATGTTATTCTATATTTGCACCCTTATTTAAATTTAACCATTTTAGCTATAAATCAATTTTAAAGATATGCAAAACAGAGGCGTTATCATTTTCATTGCTGCTGGAATTGCAATTGCATGTTTATTTCAGTTATCCTTTACGTTCATGACCAATAAGGTTGAAAGGGATGCCGATCATTATGCGAGCAGGAAAGAAGTACATTTAATGGCTGAAAAGCTGGCACAAGGGAATGAATTAAGGAATAATTATATCTATGATTCTTTGCACAGGGAAGAACGTTCTGATTACCTCGACTCCATGTCAACTGAAAAAGTGTATAATATCCTTATTCGTAAATATACTTACAGAGAATGCAAGAAGAGGGAATTAAACCTGGGGCTTGACCTCAAGGGGGGCATGAATGTTATGCTTGAGGTTTCCGTAGAGGATATCATCAAAGAAATGGCTGTAGATAAAAGTGACACCCTGTTTAAAAGAATCATTGAAGTTGCCCGGAAAAAGAAAAAGGTATCACAATCAGATTTTGTGACCCTCTTTGCTGAATCATATAAAGAGGTGGCCCCGGAGAATTACTCCCTGGCATACTTTTTTGCAACAGCTGAGTTTAAGGGAAGGATAGACCCAAATACACCCGACGAGGAAGTTATCAATGTTATCCGCGAAGAATCAGATGATGCTATTGACAGAGCCTTTAAGATATTAAGAACACGTATTGATAAGTTCGGAGTGGCCCAGCCAACTATTCAGATGATGGCCCAATCGGGCAGGATACTGGTTGAATTGCCTGGCATAAAAGACCCGGACCGGGTAAAAGAATTGCTGCAAAGTACTGCCCAGTTAGAGTTCTGGAATACTTATGAATATGCTGAAGTTTACAGTTATTTTGAGGAAGCTGACAAGAAACTGGCTTCAATGTATAACAGAAAAACAACAACAGAGGAGACGGCAGCTGACAGCCTGCAAGCTGAAGCAATGGATACAGATACGCTACCGCCTGCTGAAGAAGAAGGAGAACCGGATCTTTTGGAAACCTTATCACAGGAAGAAACGGATACTGCTGCAGAAGAAAATATCCTGGATCAAATTTCAGATGACAATGTAAGCGATGAAGCACCTGCCGGTCAGCAATCTTTTGAAGAGTATGCACGGGAACATCCTTTGATGGCCTATTTACAGCCTGCTTTAAGCCGCGATGAGAACGGGCAATATTTCCCCGGCAGAGGTCCCGTTGTAGGCTATGCCCAGGGAAAAGATACGGCAAGGGTAAACCGTATGCTTGACGAAGTAAAAAATGTATTGCCTGCTGATATGGAACTCAGATGGCATATTAAGCCTATTGACGAAGAAGAAACCACCTTCCCGCTCGTGGCACTAAAGGTTACATCACGCGACGGATCTGCTGCCCTTGGAGGAGAAGTAATTACCGATGCCCGCCAGGATTTTGGCCAGGGGGGTGGAAACGAGATTACCATGAGCATGAATGCAGAAGGAACAAAAACGTGGAGAAGGCTTACTGCGGCAGCTGCACCAGAAAAGAGATCCATTGCAATTGCCCTGGATGATTATGTATATTCACATCCTTTTGTGCAAAATGAAATACCCAACGGACGCTCATCCATTACTGGTGATTTTACATTAGAAGAAGCCAAGGATCTTGCGAATATCCTTAAAGCCGGAAAGTTACCGGCACCTGCTCACATCGTTCAGGAGGCAGTTGTTGGTCCTACTCTTGGTAAAGAAGCCATTCAGGACGGTATCATATCATTTATCATAGCCTTTGTTTTAGTGCTTTTCTACATGGTACTATATTACAATCGGGCAGGTCTTATTGCTGACTTCGCCCTTTTAACCAATATTTTCTTCATATTTGGCGTGCTGGCTTCCTACCAGGCTGCCCTTACATTGCCTGGTATTGCCGGTATTGTTTTAACCCTGGGTATGGCAGTGGATGCCAACGTGATCATTTACGAAAGAATTAAAGAAGAAGTCAGGCTTGGCAAAGGCATTCGACTGGCTATTAGCGATGGTTATAAAAACGCCTATTCGGCCATTATTGACGGTAACGTTACAACGCTGCTTACCGGTATTGTTTTGCTTTCATTTGGCTCAGGACCCGTTAAAGGATTTGCTACAACACTAATAATAGGTATACTTTCATCCCTCTTCTCAGCTATTTTTATTTCACGACTCATTTTCACCAGCCTGCTCAATAATAACAAGATCATTACCTTTGATAACCGTGTTACCAGGAACTGGCTGCAAAACGTTAATTTTGATTTCATCGGATGGCGGAAAAAAGCGTATGTCATTTCTGCTATTGTAATCGGGTTAGGAATAGTGTCGCTGGTCATGAGAGGATTAAGCCCTGGTGTGGATTTTTCAGGCGGCCGGTCCTATGTGGTGCGGTTCGACCAGGAAGTTGCAACCAATGATATACGAAGTTCCTTAACAGGGATTTTTGAGGGTCAGGTTCCGGAAGTGAAAACCTTTGGCCCGGATCGACAGGTAAAAATAACCACCAAATATCTCATCGATAATGATGATAAAAGCATTGATTCTATAGTAAGCAGCCGGTTATTTACCGGACTTGAGGAATACTTTATAGACAACCTAACTTACGAGCGTTTCATGTCGGATGAAGAAGGAAAATTAGTTGGTGTGCTTAGCTCACAAATGGTAGGGCCTACAATTGCAGATGATATTAAACGCGATGCATTGCTCGCTGTTGGGATTGCCCTGTTATTGATCTTTATTTATATTGCTGCACGATTCAGAAAATGGCAATATGGACTGGGTGGTCTCTCAGCACTGCTGCACGACTCTCTGATTGCCGTAAGCATGTATTCCATATTCTACAATGTATTGCCTTTCAGTCTTGAAGTAGATCAGGCGTTTATTGCTGCTATTCTGACCATTATTGGGTACTCCATAAATGATACCGTGATTATATTCGACCGTATCAGGGAATTTACCGCTATGTACCCAAAACGGTTATTTAAAGACAATGTAAATGCTGCCCTAAACAGTACATTGGCAAGAACCTTCAATACATCCGGAACTACCTTAATTGTGTTGCTCACCATCTTTATTTTTGGTGGTGAAATTATCCGTGGCTTCTCATTCGCCCTTCTTGTTGGTGTAGCTATAGGTACATATTCTTCCTTGTTTAATGCCAGCCCGGTTGCTTATGAACTGATTACGGCGCGAAACAAGAAAAAAGAAAACCTGCAGAAAACCAAGAGTAAGAATAAAAGGTAATCTATGATCCCGCTGTTTTTTGATATCAGTAGTGGAGAATTGCTCATCATTATTTTGGCCCTCTTTGTTGTTTTTGGCCCAAGGCAAATACCTGAAATAGCCAGAAAAGTTGGCAAAGGTGTCAATGAAATAAAAAGGGTCAGCAATGATATCAAAGACGAAATTAAGGCAGGTATAGATACTAACATTAAAGAAGACATTGAGGAAAAAATAAATAACCCGCACCCTGAAAATAAAAATCAAAAAGAGCAAAACAAAAATGAGTAAGTTATCGTACAATTTCAGGCGTGCAAAAGAATAATGTTTTATTCTTTAAAAATATTATTTATTTTAGCATTCCCAATTAATATAAAAAATACCACGCCATATGACCGTTTTTAAATCAGTCATTTCATCACTCATCCTGATATTGGTTTTATCAGCAAGCACTTACGGACAAAGGAATTATGCTGAAGAAGCAGATGCAGCTTTTAAATTAAAGCAGTACTATGTTGCCATTCCATTGTACAAAAAAGCATACACTAAAGTAAAAGGGAACAGGGCAGAGAAGTATCGAATACTTTACCAAATTGCTGAATGTTACCGTTTTACAAATGATATGCGAAGGGCTGAAACCCAATATAAACGGTTGGTACGCATCAATTATGAGAAGAACAACCCCCTCGTGCTACTGCATTATGCGGATGCCTTGCGCGCAAACCAAAAGTATGAGGAGGCTGTCATTTATTACAACCGGTATGCAGAAATGGCACCGGATGATAAACGTGGTGAAATCGGTGCTGAATCCTGCATGAAAGCTCAGGAATGGCTTGATAACCCTACTCGTTACGAGATAGAGGAAGAAAAAAAACTAAACAGCCGTGAAAATGACTGGGCGCCAAGGTTTTCAGATAAAAGAAAATACAGGGAGCTTGTTTTTAGTTCTACCCGGGAGAACTCTACGGGAAGAGGATATGATGTTTGGACCGGGCAAAGCTTTTCTGACCTGTATACAACCAAGATGGACAGAAAAGAGGAGTTTAATGCTCCTACTCTTTTGGAAGAAGAAGGTACGGTAAACTCAGAAAGCAATGAAGGCGAGGCATTTTTTAATAAAAGAGGCAGTGCCATTTATTATACTCGCTGTCCTAACATTAAGAAAGAAAAACTTCCCTGTCAGATCTACACTGCAAAGAAAAGAGGCCGTGGTTGGGGTGAAGGGGAACCCATTGCTTTAAGAGCCGATTCTTTTGATATTATGCACCCTACTATCAGTGAAGATGAATTAGTCATATACTTTGCCTCAAATATGCCGGGAGGACAAGGCGGTTTTGACATTTGGATGGCAGAAAGAACAAGAAGAACCAAAGCCTTCGGCAAACCCATAAACCTTGGCCCGGAAGTGAATACTGCAGGCCATGAAGTTTTTCCCTTCCTAAGATACGACACTACCCTTTATTTTTCTTCAAACGGACACCTCGGTATTGGCGGTTTTGATATTTACAAAACAACAAAAGCTGGCGACAAATGGTCAGAAGTCATGAATATGAAAGCGCCCCTGAATTCACCCGGAGATGATCTTGGAATAACTTTTAAAGGAGGAAAGACAGAAGAAGGCTATTTCTCTTCAAACCGCAAAGGCGGTCGGGGCGGAGATGATATTTACTATTTCATATTGCCCCCAATGCTGTTTACCTTATCCGGTGTTGTTCGCGACGAGAACACCCTGCAATTTATTCCCGGAGCCTCAGTTACCATTACAGGCTCTGATGGCTCCAGCATGATCGCCACAACTGATCCGAAAGGCTTTTATAAGTTTGATGACCAACAGATCATGCATAAAGTTACCTATGCCATGACCGTACAAAAACCGGAATATTTCGATAATAAAGGCACAGCCACAACAGTGGGTTTAAAAGAAAGTACCGACCTGATCCGTGACTTTAAACTTAAACCTATACCGGAAAAGCCTATCCCATTGCCTGAAATCAGGTACAAACTCGCCCGTTGGGAACTCCTTGAACAATACCAGGATTCCCTGATCGGACTGATTCAAATTATGAATGACAATCCGCGCCTCGTTATCGAACTCCAATCCCATACAGATGCCAGACCATTTATTACCCTTACCAACGATACACTCTCGCAACGACGTGCTCAGTCTGTTGTAGACTTCCTGATCGAAAGGGGCATACATCCGAACAGATTGTTAGCTAAAGGATACGCAGCAAGAGTTCCCAGAACACTTGAAAGATCATATACCTATCCGGAATCTGATCAGGAATACGCTGGTATCTCTTTCCCCGCCGGCATTACACTTACTGAATCATATATCAACTCCCTGCCAACAAAAAGGGAAAGAGAAGCTGCCCACCAGCTGAACAGAAGAACGACATTCCAGATATTAAGAAATGATTTTGTGCCTCCTGATGCCAACGATACTGTTACCGGAGGGGAAGTACAGTTAGTGACGGATCCTAATAAAATTGTTATCCCTTATCGCTTAGGATATGGCGCCGAACCTACTGCACAATGTGTGGTTAATGATATTACCATGGAATTCATAATCGATGAGAATATTGACTTTATTAACTTCTCTATGGATGCTGCTATGTCATTCCTGAGGGAAGGCCGCATCAATAAAGACGATTTTGTTTTAAAAGAAAAAGCCATCGATGATAAAGGTAAGATTATTGAAAATGCCGTTCTGGTGCTTGATAAACTCATCATTGGTGATGAACGAAAAGAAAATTTTGAAGTAACAGTGGTTAAAGATCTGGAAGGAGCAGACCTGGTCTTCGGTTCTGAAGTTATTTCTGAACTTATCGGAGAGTACACCATAGATAAAGAGAATAAAATCATCATCTTCCAAAGAAGATAAACATGATTTAATAAAATACAGAAAACCTATGGGTAATAATTTATCCATAGGTTTTTCCTTTTAATTCTGTTAATGCAATGAATGACGAGCTCAGGTATAATCAACGCGGTGTGTCTGCCTCTAAATCAGACGTGCACAAGGCTATTAAATATATCTCCAAAGGATTATACCCAAAGGCCTTCTGTAAAATCATCCCCGATATTATTGGTGGAGATGATGCCTTTTGCAACATTATGCATGCAGATGGAGCAGGTACAAAGTCTTCTTTGGCTTATGCCTATTGGAAAGAAACTGGCGATCTAAGCGTCTGGAAAGGCATTGCACGGGATGCCATAGTGATGAATATTGACGACCTCCTCTGTGTGGGTGTTTGGAATAATATTCTCTTGTCATCCACTATTGGAAGAAATAATAAAAAAGTACCCGGTGACATTATTGCAGCCATCATTAACGGAACAGAGGAGTTTTTAGAAGAACTTCGAACACATGGGATAAACATCTATTCTACAGGAGGAGAAACGGCAGATGTTGGCGACCTGGTCAGGACCATCATCGTGGACTCAACTGTAACAGCAAGAGCAAAGAAAGAACATATTATCACCAACGAAAATATTAAACATGGCGATGTTATTGTTGGTCTGGCTTCATATGGACAAGCCAGCTATGAAAAAAAATATAACAGCGGCATTGGAAGCAATGGACTGACTTCAGCCCGGCACGATGTTTTCAATGTATCTGTCGGTGAAAAATACCCGGAAACGTTTGATCCTGCCATACCAGACGCATATTCTTATTGTGGCAGTTTTAGCCTGACAGATCCAACTGAAATAAAAGGTGTAAATGCCGGTCAGATGATCCTGTCCCCTACCCGAACCTATGCACCGCTCATGAAGGAGGTTATTGAACAATTCCGTCCGGAATTAAACGGAATCATACATTGTAGTGGAGGTGCCCAGACAAAAATCCTTCATTTCACAGATAAACTTAGAATTATTAAAAATAAAATGCTGGATATTCCTCCTGTATTTAAGCTCATTCAAAAAGAATCAGGAACCGACTGGAAAGAAATGTACCAGGTCTTCAATATGGGCCATCGCATGGAAATATATACCAATGAAAAAACAGCCGGAGAGATCATTAAAGTAGCACAAAAATTTAGCATTAATGCAGGTATTATCGGATATTGCGAATCATCAAATCATAAAGAAGTTCGCATAGACTCTCCATTTGGCACATTCCAATATACCTGAAAACCTGTTTCTCCATCAACAATGATGGGTTAATAAGTTTCTGCTTTTTAAGCCCTCATCGCTTGAATCCAAATTTATCTTATTATAATTTTGAATGGAATAAATGTATTCATTATGGTTGTTCGAATACATAATTCCTGCTTATATCACATCCTTTTTTTAAAAAGGCACTCTAACAGTATTTTTATGTTACAAAAAAATTATATACCATGAAGAACATATACCCCCTTTTGATATTGGTTTTTATATTTCTTATTTCCTGTCAGAAAAAAGAATTTGAGGAGATGGTTGAAAATAACAATGATCCGGAACCTGTTGAAAGCATGGATGATCTGATAGCTACAGAAACATTTGATTGGCAAACCACAAAAGAAATTGAATTATTTATAGAAGGCCTTCCAAGTCCCTATCCAAATGCAACTACCTTGTTAGTGAGTGCTTCTAATGGGCAAACAGTCTACAAAAAACTCGTTCAGATCAATGAGAGTTTTAGTGTATTGCTCACTGTCCCATCCTACGAAACCTCATTGAAAATAGATTGTAAAGGGTTAAAGGAAACCATTGCAATAGAGAATGGTGAAGCCTACTTTTCATTTATTCCAAATCTTTCAGCTAAATAATTTCGATCCTATGAAATACACAAATACATCCAAAAAACACAGTGCATTTTTGTTCATCCTGCTTTTCGTCATTGGATTATTTCCCGTGAAGTCACAGGTAACCCAAAATTTTGAATCGGGCAATACAGCAGTAGAAATAGGCAATTGCTGGCAATTCGATTCAGCCTACGTAAGCAATACCACCTCAATTGACGGTCAGTATTCCCTTACAACCAATACCATCAACAGCAATACACACGGAATTATCTCTCCCTTCATTGATATATCAAGAAGTTATATGAAATTCAGTCACCGCCTGAGCAGTAATAGTGGAACCAATATGACTTTTTCAATAAAGCAAATAGCAGACAACGGAACCGAAACAACTATATACACCCATAATTATTCAGGCGATTATACGACAACACGTACCGACAGCATTCTGCTTTCTTCCAAAGGTATATACCAGTATGGTTATGAATTTGCCGGCATTAACAGCAATGCTCGTGGCATACTCGACAATTTATTTTTGCCTGGTTTTTTTGCCTGTGATATATTTTCAAACAATGGCTGGGGGTTTTGTCCTGTGTATATCCCACCTACTGATAGTGATAATGACGGAGTGTCTGATGATGACGATGATTTCCCGAATGACGCGAATCGTGCCTACACCACATTCTTACCCAACAGCAGCGACTATGCAACCATTGCTTTTGAAGATCTGTGGCCGGCAAAAGGAGACTGGGACTTCAATGACCTTGTTATCGACTATCAGTTTAATCTCACATCGAACGCTAACGATGAAATTGTTGAAATGGAAGTCAATATTGTTCTTCGCGCCATTGGGGCCGGATTTCACAATAGTTTCGCTTTTGAACTTTTAAACATACCTCCATCAAAGATCACATCTGTAAGTGGCTACCAGGTTGAAACAGGAGGCATATATTCAATAGGGGCAAATGGCCTGGAGAACAACCAGACCAACGCCACCATTATTGTTTTCGATGATGCTTACAATATCCTCCAACACCCCGGTGACACCACCGGCATCAATACGATTGAAGGAGCTGTATGGGTTGAACCGGACACCCTCAGGATTGACATCAAATTCTTTGATAACGGAAATGCTCCTGTAGGAGGAACGGTAAAAGCCAGCACATTCAGTTTGCTGAACAATTATAATCCTTTTATCGTTATTAATCAGTTAAGGGGCAGAGAGCTACATCAGGCGAACTTCCCGCCAACAGATCTTGCAACAACAGCTTTTTTCGGCACCCTGCAGGATGACAGCAATCCAGCCTCCGGCAAATATTATAAAACAGTACATAACCTACCCTGGGTTATTCACAGCTATGAGAAATTCGATTATCCCAAAGAAAAAGCGGATATTTCGAAGGGCTATCTGAAATTTAAAGACTGGGTACAAAGCAGTGGAGCCAGTTTTCAGGATTGGTATAAAAATCTGCCGGGGTACAGGGATGTCTCCAAAATCTATAATAAGTAAATCCTTTTACACAAGACCATCTGTTAGTTAAATAACAAGCTTCAGGCTTTTTCTTATCTTTGTAAACTATTTTGAAGATAAAGAATTATGCTAGATAAACTGGAAGCTATATACCAGCGATGGAAAGAGATTGGAGATGAGATGAACCAACCTGAAGTTGTTTCGGATATGAAACGCTTCATTAAGCTCAATAAAGACTATAAAGATTTACAGGCTATTGTTGATGCTTATAAAGAATACAAAAACATCCTTGCTAATATTAATTCTACAAAAGAAGTTCTTTACAATGAGAAAGATGAAGAATTTAAAGCAATGGCAAAGGAAGAGCTGAATGAGCTGAATACCAACAAAGAAAAACTTGAAGAAGATATAAAAGTCTTGTTGATCCCCAAGGATCCACAGGATAGTAAAAACGCTATCTTTGAAATTCGTGCCGGTTCAGGAGGGGATGAAGCCAGCATTTTTGCCGGCGACTTATATAGAATGTACATAAAATATTGCGAAGCTAAGGGCTGGAAAACTGAAACTGTAAGCCTCACCGAAGGAACAGTGGGGGGATTTAAAGAAATTATTTTCAATGTTTCAGGAACGGATGTGTATGGCCGAATGAAATATGAATCGGGGGTACACCGTGTACAGCGGGTGCCAAAAACCGAAACACAGGGACGGGTACATACATCTGCTTCTTCTGTTGTTGTTTTACCGGAAGCCGACGAATTCGATATAGAAATCAACATGAATGACATCCGAAAAGATACATATTGTTCAAGCGGACCCGGTGGGCAATCCGTGAATACAACCTATTCAGCTGTAAGGCTAACGCATGAACCAACAAATATGGTGGTAGCCATTCAGGATGAAAAATCACAGATAAAAAACTATGAAAAAGCCCTGAAAGTACTACGATCAAGGCTCTATGAACTGGAATATCAAAAGCATCTGGATGAAATTTCTTCCCAACGTAAAACCATGGTTTCTACCGGCGACCGCTCAGCAAAAATTAGAACCTATAATTATCCCCAGGGAAG
This sequence comes from uncultured Lentimicrobiaceae bacterium, assembly GCA_964654725.1. Taxonomy (GTDB): domain Bacteria; phylum Bacteroidota; class Bacteroidia; order Bacteroidales; family CAZZLL01; genus CAZZLL01. The sequence goes on from CAZZLL010000009.1 coordinate 32,456, forward strand.
AGTCACTGACCACAGGATCAACCTGACCTTATACAATCTCCCTGCAATCATGGACGGGCAAATCGATGAGTTGATTGACGCACTCCAACTGGCCGAAAATGCTGAAAAGCTTAAAGAAGATATTGAATATAAACCATGAATAAACAAGACCTGATCCAACAAATCCTTGAAAAAAAATCCTTCCTGTGTGTTGGCCTGGATTCAGATATCAATAAAATTCCAAAACACCTGCTGAAAGATGACGACCCGATATTTTCGTTCAACAAACAAATTATCGATGCCACACGTGAATATGCCATTGCCTATAAACCTAACATTGCTTTTTATGAAAGTCGGGGAATAAATGGCTGGAAAAGCCTGAAAAAAACAATAGACTACCTGAACCTAACCGACAGCAAACTTTTCACCATTGCTGATGCTAAAAGGGCTGATATTGCCAATACCAGTAAACAATACGCACGTACCTTTTTTGATCCGCAAGCTGCCGGACTCGACTTTAACGCAATTACTGCAGCGCCTTATATGGGAGAAGATTCTATTGAACCTTTTTTCGAATTTAAAAATAAATGGGTTATTCTCCTGGCACTTACTTCCAACAAAGGCTACAAAGACTTTCAATCTGCATGTGTATGCCAGGAAAAACCAAAAACATGCGGGGATGAAAGAAAATATCATACCCGTCCGCTTTATGAGTATGTCATCAGACGTGCGCTTCAGTGGGGCAAGGGCAATGAAAACCTGATGTTTGTCGTAGGAGCTACCCGTAGCGAATATATCGGAAAAATCCGCTCTGTTATTCCCAGTCACTTTCTGCTTGTTCCCGGTGTTGGCAAACAAGGAGGCAGCCTGCAGAAAGTGGCAAAATATGGATTAAACGAGGAAGGTGGCCTGCTGGTGAACGCAAGCAGAAGCATTATTTATGCCTCTGACAAACCTGATTTTGCCGAAAAAGCTGCCCTGAAAGCAAAAGAAATACAACAGGAAATGAAAGACCTGCTGATAAAATATATGCTATAAGTTTTTATGAGATACCTGCTTTTCATTTTTTTCTTTTATCATGCCAGCTTGTTGTCAGGTCAGGAAATAAATGATTATGACTGTTTTAATCCGGTTCTCGGAGGAGATTCAGTCTATAAGGAGAAAAATAAGCCATTTAATGGTTGGCTTAAGATAAAATATGAAAACAACGAATGGAAACACCAGGGCTACTATGAAAGGGGAAGACTGAAAATATGTAAAAACTTTTACCCCAATGGACAAGAGGAACGGATATTCATACGTAAAAATCAGAAAAAAAGCACCCTGGAATCATTCTACCCCAACGGCCAAAATAAAATTATTGCTGAATATATCTTCACAGAACCTCAATATTGGGAATCCTTTTATCCTGATGGCACCCGGGAATCTATTGAGGTTTTTAACAAAAAAATGAATTACTATATTCGTAATGAATTTTACACAAGCGATGGAAATCCATTGATCCTGTTAAACCTGGAGGATGAAGCCGGGAAAAGATATGTGTATAAGGAATATTATCCGGGAGGAAAACTGAAAGAAACCGGCCCGAAAATCTGGAATCCCCTTAGCGGTGATTATTTAAAAACAGGTGACTGGAAAACATATGATCAAGAAGGAAAAATCATAAGAAAGGAATTCTATGACAAAGGAAGGCTTCTTAGAGAAGAAATTATCCGTAATTAGACCAATATCCTGATGAAAGATTTTACTGTCAGAAAATTCAGAATATTTAGATCTCCTTCCTATTACCTTGACAAACCCGCAATGGTATTTAATCTCTTTGTTGAGCTCGGAAATAAAGACAATGCCTTGTTTCTGAATAAAATCAAGACAGTCTTCCCGGATATCAACAAAGAACCGCCGCAAAATATCATTGACATTTTTAACAGAACATTATGCTATACGCTTGCTTCCCATACCTTGCCCTATCCGTCATGCAATGTTCTGGCTGAGAAAGAAGAATGGATCATTGCTGTGGAAAACTTTTTTGATCACTATACGAAACAAGCAGTCTATACTGTTTGTGATTGGCTGAAAGCCATTAGTGATCAACAGGATTTTGATATGCACGCACGCTTTCCCGAACTTACAGAGATCCTGGAAAAAGAAAAATCATCCTTTCCCCTCCTTCCGGAACTGATCATAGAAACCAGAAAGAAAAATATTGATATTGCTTATCATTCAAATACCAACACAATACGATGGGGATACGGATGCAGGATAAAAAAAAACAGAAACTTAATCTTTAATAGCGATAACCCACTGGATATCCATGTACTTGAAAATAGTGTACTGTGCTTGCAAACAATCAGAGAAAAAGGCTTTCCCGTTCCGTCAACCTCGGTCTGCCTTTATGAAAACGATCTGAACAAGCAAATAAAAAAAATTGGATTTCCTGTAATCGCAAGAACTCCGGATAATGATAATAACATTCTTAAAACAGATATTGATAACATAAAAACCCTGAGAAAAATTTTCAGCCAATTTCAGGAAAATAATACTGCCCGTAAAGATAAAGGAATTATTATCCAGGAACAGCTCAGAGGGAATCATTATCATTTTCTCCTTTTAAACGGCATTGTTTTTTCCGGATTAGAAACCAGGGCATATTCAGAAAACACGAAAGAAGCAACACTCATTTTTGAAAAAAACCCTGAGAATTCACTTCCCGAAGAAAATATTCAGATACTCCAGCAAATTGCCGGAATTTTTGATGTGCATGCATTGGAAGTACAGATTATAACTGACAATGAAACCATTAGCTGGAATGAACAAAGCTATCATATAATAAACATCAGTGCTGACCCTAATCCTGAAAAATATTTCCGTTTTTCACGCAAAAAGAATCCCTCATTGCTCAGGCATTTTACTTGGGAAATATTGGGAAAGATCATCAAAAGCCATAGAATACCTATCATATGTGGGAACAACATTGGGGAGAAGTTTTACTCCTACCTGCTAAAATATTTTTCTTCAATAGATGAAAACATCAACATTGGCTATTTAAACAAGCATAAAATGCTGTTTAACACTATCCCCCAGGTAATCACGGAAAACCACGACATCAATTGCCTACGCTTACTTGAGAACAACCAGCTCAATCTCGTTATAATAAACCATGATGAAGAGCAATTGATGAAATGGGGCATCAATCACATTGGTGCTGACATGGTATTCTTATTTGAAGCCAATCACATTGAATATGCCCTGATGCGCGATCTTTTACCCGACGGGATTATGCTGGAAATAAAGAAGAATGATGCGAAGCCTTCGCATCCGTATAATCTGATCATCAGCACAAACCTCAGAGAGATTTATAATGTTGATTTGGAAGCGCATGATGATATTGACATTATTATTTTCGAAGTTATTCAGCCTTATCTTCAAAAATTGATCTACAAATACGATGAATAAAATGATCCTCATAAGAAATGCCGCACTATATTCACCTGATTATTGTGGAAAGAAAGACCTTCTGATTGCAGGTGGTAAAATAATACATATTGGCAATGATTTGCCTATAAACGATTTTCCTGTTTCAGAAATCATAGACATGCAAGCGGGTCATTTGGTAACACCGGGATTCATTGACCTGCATGTTCATGTAGCCGGAGCTGGCGGAGAAGGAGGTCCGGCTACCCGAACCCCTGAAGCAAAACTTTCACAATTTATTGAAGCGGGTATAACAACCGTAATTGGTTGTTTAGGTACTGATGGCATTACCCGTTCGGTAGAAGAGGTCCTGATGCGGGTTAAAGGGCTTCGCGAAGAAGGCATATCAGCCTGGATGTATACCGGAGCATATCAGCTGCCTACTCCCAGTATTACCGGTTCTGTTGCCAAAGATATTGCCCTCATAGATGAAATCATTGGCATAGGTGAAGTGGCCATTGCAGATCACCGGGCATCCAATCCGGACGCAGATGAATTGGCTAAATTGGGTGCTGAGGCCCGGATTGGCGGAATGCTTGGGAATAAAGCCGGCATCGTTCACCTGCATATGGGAGATGCAAAAGACCCTTTCCGTATTATCCATGAAGCTGTAAGCAGAAGTGAACTGAATTACAGCCAGTTTTTTCCGACCCATTGCAACAGAAACAAAGAAATATTTCATGATGCAAAAACCTATGGAAAAAAGGGGCCTATTGACATTACTTCCAGTTCATACCCCTATTATCCCGAATATGAAGTTAAACCTTCCAGAGCCATCAAAGAACTTCTGGAAGCAGGTGTTCCGGAAAACCATATTACCATGTCATCAGATGCATGCGGATCACTACCGGATTTTGATAAAGAAGGAAATCTTATAAGGCTTGATATGGGATTGCCCAAAGCAAACCACCAGGAATTCAGGGATATGGTATTAGAGGGCATGGATGTTTCCCTTGCTTTAAAGTTTATTACCAGTAACCCGGCAAGAATCCTGAAACTAAAAACAAAAGGATGCGTCAAATCCGGATATGATGCTGATATCGTATGCCTTGACAAGGATTATCAGATTACAGATGTCATTGCAAAAGGAAAAATATTGATGCGAAAAGGCAACATCCTGAAAAAAAATACCTATTAAAGATCTTTAACAATTTTTGTTTTCATCTCTTCAAATTCTTCGGCAGTAATAACTCCCATATCTTTCAGCCGTTTCAGTTTTTCAAGTTTCATAATGCGTATTTCAACATCTTCCGCCTGATCCCGCTTGTTTTTTTCAGGGATAACGGTTATATGCTGGTTTTGAGGCATCGTATCATTCTTATCTTCACTATTTTCCTTATGCCTGTCCTCCAAAAGCCGGATTTTATTATTTAAGGATGCAATCCGCTGCTTCTCCACACTTAAAAGAGTATTCATCTTTTTCTCTTCCTGCCTGGATTTCTCCTGTTCTTCCTTCCTGGCTCTATCCAGTTTGATAATCTCTTCACTTACATTCGCAAAGTTCTCATTCGCCTGCTTTACTTCATCCATTGCTGCTGCTGCCTTACTTTTAGAAGCAAGGTAGTTGGAGAAGAAAATAAAGAAAAGAGCAATAAACAATATGCACCCTCCGGTTAGCAGATACAGAATGGCCGTCAATCGTTTCCGGCTTTTTTCAATTCGTTCTTTCGCCTTGTATGCTCCGGCAATATCACTATTGAGTTTGTGTATGCTGTCCTCAACCTCATGAAACGCTTTCTTTATAAGCTTATCTGATTCAAAGTTATAGGCAAGGATGTTATTAATGAAAATAGAGTCAGCCTCAGAAACATCCATAACCGTAAGGTTTCTGTGGAGATTATTGATCCGCTTCTGGAGCAGGGAGTCTATTCTCGACTGTGCTTCAGAAAAAGATGATAGTAATATGAAACTGAAAAAAATATATAATAGGCGTTTCATTCAAAAATGCTTAACGGAATGGCTATGCAGCCTTTAATCCGGCAAAAACAGCATATTCCAACTTATTCAACAAAATAATTCCAGTTGAATTTATCTTCTTCGGTACCTTCCTGAATTCCTTTTAACCTGTGATAAAGTTTGGTGGACACTGAACCTGCTTTGCCGTCAGCCTGGCAATATTTATACGTTTTTCCTGTATCCCTGTCTACGATCTCACAAATAGGGGATATAACAGCTGCAGTGCCACAGGCACCCACTTCCTCAAATGTTTCCAGTTCCTCAACAGGCACTTTTCGAACCTCAACCTTCATGCCCATATCTTCGGCAAGTGTTCTCAGACTCATATTCGTAATGGAAGGAAGTATTGAATCTGATTTAGGAGTTATGTAGGTATTATTTTTAATACCGAAGAAATTTGCAGGACCGGCCTCATCTAAGTATTTATTTTCTTTGGAATCGGTGTATATAACCTGTGCATATCCTTCTTTATGGGCACGATTACCTGCCCGAAGGCTGGCAGCGTAATTACCGCCTACTTTTATATGTCCGGTACCCTGTGGTGCTGCTCTGTCGTAATCATGAATCAATTGTAAGCGCACAGGACTGAAACCTTCTTTAAAGTATGGTCCAACGGGCGTAACGAAAACCAGAAACAAATATTCGTTTGCCGGTTTAACTCCAACCTCGGCTCCTGAACCAATAAGCAGTGGACGAATATAAAGGGCTGCGCCTGTTCCGGCAGGCGGTACATATTTTTTGTTTAACTTTACAGCTGTTGTTATGGCATTTAGGAACAATTCATCGGTCACTTCAGCCATCATAATTCCTATCGCAGAATTCTTCATCCGCTTGTAATTCTCTTCCCATCTGAATACTCTGATTTTTCCATCAGTACCCATGAATGCTTTCATTCCTTCAAAAGCTTCCTGGCCATAATGTAAGGCTGTAGCTGCCATATGAATATTAATTTGTTCTGAAGAAGAAATCTCCAGTTCTCCCCATGCACCATTTCTGTGGTAACAGCGTACATTATAATCGGTTTTCATGTAACCAAAGGGCAGGTTTTTCCAATCTAAGTTCATACCTAAAATATTTTGAATAAAACATAAATTATCTACCTTGCTAAAATAAGCATATTTGTTGAAATCCTTATATGAAATACATCAAAATATTTAAGGATTCGCTTCTGAAACAGACAAAATAAGCTTCTCCATCATGCGACGCATATTCGATGGTGAGCCGCTATAATTATTAACGATAAGGGCAAAAGAATATAAAGCACCTTTGCTGTCTTCAATATAGCCGGCATAAGACCTTATACCGTGCATATATCCACTCTTTGCCCAAACCTTTCCTTCTGCTTGTGTGTTTTTGAACATCTGATGAAGAGTTCCGCTGCGACCTCCTACTGCCATGGTTTCTTTAAAAGATGTAAACCAGTCCTGTGAATGAATATTCCTAAGGAAAAGTGCCAGCTGTTGAGGAGTAATCAGGTTGCTTCTGGATAACCCACTTCCGTCACTTATGCGGCATCCGTCAATGGATACCTCCATCTGTTTCAAAAAAGACAGCATGCTTTCAGCAGATTTTTCATAGCTGTAGATGTTATGTTTCAAAAAACCATGGTACAGAAAGAGAGACTCAGCAAATGCATTTATACTGTTTTTATTCGTTTTATCCAAAATCTCAGAAAGCTTCACGGAATAATGGCTGTTAAGAATTTTCATATCCGCATATCTGTCCCAGGCATTATCAACATACGTTACTTTGGGTACTCCATTTATTTCAATATCCCTTTCCTTCAGGTACTGAATAAAGTTCAACCCTGCTGCCACAGCCGGATCTGGCAGGGAGCCTTTAACAGGAAATGCATTTCTTCCATAAGGGATCGTTCCGGTTAACATGCGAAACGATGAATGCGGAGAGCCATAAATAATTACATGATCCCCTGAGTTAGATATTCCTGTTGTAACTTCATTAATAAACCGGATATCGGTTGCCGGAGGATAAGTTGAAACGAGTTCCGCTTCATCTCCTATTTTCTTTCCTGCTTCAAAGTAAAGAACAATGGCATTCTCATTGAAATTCAGAGGGCCGGCTCCCCCTCCATAATAATTTCCCATATCATCCCAAGTATAAGAACCGGGAATGATCTCCGGCCTCTTTTCCATTATTATGAGTAAATTGCCGGAAATTTTACGAATACCTAATTCCTCTAGTGCCGTTTTCCATTTATAAAAAACGGATTCAAAGCCTGTGGCCTTAAATCGGTTTGAACCAAAACTCGGATCACCTCCAGGAATTATAAGCAGATCTCCCAATAATACATCACCGGAATCAATAACGCCCAGCATAGCCAGCTTTGTTTCAAATCGAAAATCTGATCCAAGCTCTGCCATGGAAGCACAAGTGGTCAATAACTTCAGGGATGATGCCGGAACCAGGCTTTTGGCATCATAATATCCAATTTCCTTCTCACAGGTTTCAAGGTTGTATACACAAAACCCCCAGGAAGCATGCTTTAGATATGGTGACGTACTAAATTTTTTCGCCGCATAATGCAAAGGATCATCAATAACTTTAACAAATTGATTATCAACATTTCCAAAAAAAATAAAAGGGATAACCAGAAAAGCAAGTAACAATTTGTTGTTAATAACTAACCGATGATTTAACATATTATTTGAGATTATTGGGGAATAAATTCATTAATTTGGGATTAATGGAAAACACTAAGCCTTCCATGAAAATCGAAGATATAAAGAAACTATCAAAAAATCCTGGTTTTATTCAGGGAATATCCGCCTATTGTGACCGCTGGTGCGAAAAATGTGCTTATACTGATAAATGCCTGACATACGCACTTAACAATGTAAACAAAGAAGAAGGGGAAGAATATTTCAATCTCAATACACCTAAATTCTGGGACAAATTAAAAGAGTCATATCAACTCACCCTGGAAATATTGAAAGAAACAGCGAAGGAGGAAGGTATCGATATTGAAGAAGATAACTCCGACCATTCGCAAAACCTGGAGTCGATGAAAGATGAGGTATCAAAACATGCATGCTGTTTAGAAGCAAAAGAATATGCTGACCTTGTTGATGTGTGGTTTGATAAATACTTCGGTTTTGATGAAGATGAATATGAAGATGAAGAATTTGTGACAGAAGGCTCTTTTTTTACGGCTTATCAGCTGAACACTGCTGAAGTTGAAATACTTGAAGAAACCCTGGACACTATCCGCTGGTTTCAGCATCAGATATACATAAAAATCATGCGGGCTGTCAGCAGTCAAACCAGCGAAAATTCCCTTTTCAGCAACATTTACGAAAAAGATTCCGACGGATCCGCGAAAGTTTCATTGCTAGGCATTGATAAATCCGTTCATGCCTGGGGTAAACTCCTCCTACAGTTCCCTGAACATGAAGATTTTATCCTGGATATCCTGGTAAAACTCGTCAAAATGAGAAATATTACTGAGAAAGAATTTCCAAATGCCCGGGCCTTTAAAAGACCTGGATTTGATATCCCTGTCTAATCTTCCGACAATTTGTCAGATTCTCCCTAATGGCATATGCTTTGCAAAGATGCAGTGCATTCTTTAATCTATAAAAAAAAACACTATGCAACAGGGAAAAATTAATGTTCAAACCGAAAACATCTTTCCAATCATCAAGAAATTTCTGTATTCGGACCATGAAATTTTTCTGAGGGAATTAATATCAAATGCCATTGATGCCACTCAAAAATTAAAAACATTAGCATCACTTGGCAAATATAAAGATGAATTAGGTGATCTGACCATTAAAGTGGAATTGGACAAAAAAAAGAAAACCTTAACAATCAAGGACCGCGGAATAGGTATGACGGCGGAAGAAGTCGACAAGTATATAAACCAAATTGCGTTTTCCAGCGCTGAAGAATTTATAAAGAAATTTAAAACCAAATCAAAAGAAGAAACCAGCTCCATCATTGGCCATTTTGGCCTGGGATTCTATTCATCCTTTATGGTAGCTAAGAAAGTTGAGATATATACAAAAACCTATAAGAAAGGTGGCAGCACCAGAGCTGTAAAATGGGAATGTGACGGCAGCCCGGATTACACCATGCATGAAATTGACCGCAAAGAAAGAGGTACGGATATTATTCTTTATATGGCTGATGATGCAAAAGAATTTCTTGAAGATTACAGAATCCTCGATATCCTGAAGAAATACTGCCGTTTTCTCCCTGTTGATATCCAGTTTGGCTTGGAAAAAATCAGTGAAAAGGTTGACGGTGTTAAAGACAAAGACGGCAATGACCAATATAAGGAAGTAGAAAAACCCAGGATCATCAATAATACAAAACCCCTCTGGAAAGCTACCCCAGCAAACCTGAAGGAAGAAGATTATAAAAACTTTTACCGCGAGCTCTATCCAATGAGCTTTGAAGAACCCCTTTTCAACATTCACCTTAATGTTGATTATCCCTTCACCCTGACCGGCATCCTCTATTTTCCGAAAGTTAAAAAATACGTTGATGTTCAGAAAAATAAAATCCAGCTATACAGCAACCAGGTATTCGTTACTGATTCAGTGGAAGGAATCGTCCCTGACTTCTTAACCCTGCTCCATGGTGTTCTGGACTCACCGGATATACCCCTGAATGTTTCCAGAAGCTATCTTCAAAGCGATTCCAATGTGAAAAAGATCAGCAACCATATTATGAAGAAGGTGGCAGATAAACTGGAAGATATCTTTAAAACCCAACGCGAAGAATTCGAAAAGAAATGGGATGATATAAAGGTATTCATTACATACGGAATGATATCAGAAGAAAAATTCTACGAACGGGCCCAAAAATTCTGTCTTTTTAAAAATACAGAAGGAAAATACTTCACCATTGAAGAATATAAAAAACATATCAAGGATACACAAACCGATAAAGAAAAGAAGCTGATCCACCTCTATACAACAGATATAGAAGAGCAACATGCATATATCAATGCTGCCAAAGAAAAAGGATACGATGTGTTGGCATTTGACGGTGTAATTGACAGCCATTTCATCAATGCACTGGAACAAAAAATGGATAAAACTTCCTTTACCCGGGTAGACGCGGATATCATCGATAAATTGATACAAAAAGATGCCCCCCAACCAAGTAAACTATCAAAGGAAGATCAGGATAAACTGAAGGAAATAATCGAAAAAGAAGTTAATAAAGAAACGTATCAGGTAGTTGTTGAAAGCCTGAGTGAAACAGACCAACCGATGATGATTACACGCCCGGAATTCATGAGAAGGATGAAAGATATGTCGGCCCTTGGAGGTGGCGGAATGATGGGAATGGGAGACCTTCCGGAACAATATAACCTTATTGTTAATGCCAATCATCCGTTAACAATGAAAGTATTTGAAGAAACAGAAGAAGGGAAACAGAAACAACTAACCCACCAGCTTCTCGACCTGGCCAAGCTTTCACAAAATCTGCTAAAAGGACAGGATTTAACTGATTTCATTAAAAGAAGTGTTGACATCATCAAATAAAATTTACAGAATTTAACCATTGTAATTACTGACGATCTTCCGGCCTTAAATCAGGGAGTTTTAGCGAATTCGGAGGCTTTGGTGCGGAAGCTTTGGCGGTGGTGGTGCCGGCGGTAGCTGGCAAACAAATTTTTTTTGCAAAATATTTTTATTAATATTAAATTTATATTAATTTTGTATTGATGTGATTTCTTGGAAAAATATTATTAACCTAAATTTTATAAACATGAAAAAAATTACAATTTTACTTATCGCTTTGCTTTTTGCCGGAGCCGGTTTTGCTCAGTTTACTCCAAACAAACAAGGGGTGAAACCTGCGAATGATGTAAACAAAGAGATTTCAAGCACAAAAGCCCTTAACGATGTTTACCTTGATTACTATTTTGCAGAAGAAACGTTCTACGGAGGTCCTGTTTCCCAAGGCGGATATTTCGACAGGTTTATCTGGACCATGAACATGAATTACAGCATGGCTGCCGGCGACACCAACGAATTACAATATTGCCTGGTTGCTTTCGATAGCCTCTATGATCCTTATTCAGGAATTACGTGGAACAAGAATGCCATCTTAGGTATGACTGTAGATACTGTCTGGTTTGAGTTTGGCCATGAAAACAACTCCGGTGTTGCAGATACATTAAGGGTTAAAATTATCAGCCTCGACGGAACAGGCTATCCGAATGAAGCAGATGTTCTCTGGTCAGAAGATATTATTGGCACCTCTATCTCTGATACGAATCAGTACAACTTTGCATCTGTCCTCTATGTAACACCTGGCTTAGACCTCGGAACGAAAACTGAATTTGGTGTTGTATTGGAATATTGGGGAAACAGGTTAGATACAGCAGGATTCATTGCCGGTTATGGTGACCAGGGCCCTTGTAACACTATGTCTACTTCTGCTTACGAATCAATCTTTTCTCCAAACTCATTTTCTCTCTGGGTTCAATACGCTCAGTATGGTATCCTGCCTACTTCCAGCGGTGCAAATATTTATTATGATTGCGATGGTGACGGAAGTTATACGCAAGGTATCGACGGTGAAAACTTTATCCAGGATATCGATATTTGGACAAAAGTTACTATCGAAGATAATATCGGTATTGATGAAACTAAACTGGGTAATGTAAGCCTTGGCCAAAATTATCCGAACCCCTTCACTAAGAGCACAACCATTGATTATTCATTGACTTCTCCAAGTAATATCTCTCTCGAAGTTTATGATATAACAGGAAGGCAAATTATGGTAATGAACGAAGGCCTTAAAGCAACAGGAAATCATAAAATCACTGTTGACGGTTCTTCATTAAATACTGGTGTATACTACTATACGCTCATAGCCGATGACACCAGACTTACTAAAAGAATGGTTATTGAATAGAATTATTCTTCCATAAAAAATTAATAAAGAGGTTATCCGAAAAGGGTAGCCTCTTTTTTTTACCTATTATAAATCATATGAAGATCCTGCGAAAGCAGGAATATCCTTATGTTCGAAAACTTTCAGATAACTCAACTATTGGACTGACTAATTATCATAATCTATTTTTTAATACCTTATAATGCAATATTTGGCTGATTGTAGAAATTCTTGTCGTCAGGATAATTCAGGTTTTCACGATTTAGGTTTATGAATTATCCGGGTTAGAATTAGAACTTTATTTTTTCAAATATGGGTTTATTTAGATTCTATATAAAGTTTTTCTGATTTAAGATTATTAATGCTTGTTTGGCCTGACATTTTAAAAATTTTGTTATACATTTAATCCGTTCTTGATTGGTAACATAAATGTCTTTAAATTAGGCTAAGCTTTACATATCTTACAACAATCTGGACGGGAATTTCTCTATTCATAATATTCAGTATATAATGAAAAATCCAACAAAAATTGATCTGCGACAGAGACTAAGTTTTGTATCTGGTTTCACTCTGTTTATTATCCTTTTTTTTCAAACTGCATTTGCACAAAATGGTGCTGACCTATACGATGAGAATTGTGCCGTTTGCCACGAAATCAGTGAACAAAAGTTGACCGGTCCCGGCTTACTCGGAGTTACTGAAAAGCACGACGAAAACTGGCTGATACAATTTATCAGGAACAGTCAGGAAATGATCGAAGCAGGAGATGAAAAAGCAATCGCATTGTTCAAGGAATACAACCAGGTAGTGATGCCCTCCATGCCCAATTTATCAGAAGATGATATTAAAACAATCATTGATCATATCCGGAACTATGATCCGGAATCAGAAAAAGTATCTCTCGTTGCTGACCTTTCCGGCACGGATTATTCTGAAGGAGATATCAAACGCGGTGAACGCTTGTTCAGGGGACTGATTGATTTTGAAAATAACGAGAATGTCTGTGCTGCATGCCACAACACCACAACCCTGGATACCCTGAACTGGAATCCGTCTGCATACGAACTGGCCCATATTTATGAAGAAAAAGGGCCTGAATATATCGCCGGTGTTTTGAAAAAGCCGAGCTCCAGAACCATGAGGGAAGTACATAAGAATTCTACTTTTACTGATGAGGAAATTTACTTCATCAATGCATACCTGAGTGAGATGGCTCATACAGGCCTCGAAGAAGCTAAATTTTTTCCTCTAAAACTCATGACATTCCTCGGCTTAGGTTTTCTGATGACCCTGGCACTTATCGACTTATTTATTACCAAAAGAATACGCTTTAAGGTAATCCACATTGTAATCCTTATAGCAGGAATTGCCTGGCAATTGAAAATTGTGAGCCATGAAGCCATTGCCCTTAGCCGCACACCCGACTATCAACCTGATCAGCCAATAAAGTTTTCGCATGCCATTCATGCAGGGCATAATCAAACCGATTGTAAATACTGTCATCATACAGCAGATAGAAGTAAATCAGCCGGAATACCAAGTGCGAACATTTGCCTGAACTGTCACAATGTTGTAAAAGAAGGCAGCAATAGTGGAAAATTCGAAATCAATAAGATACATCGGGCTATTGAAAAAGAAAAAACCATTGAGTGGGTCAGGGTACATAAGCTCCCGGAGCATGCATTCTTTAGTCATGCACAACATGTGAATATTGGAGAAATCGAATGTGAAACCTGTCATGGTGCCGTTGAAAAAATGGATATCCTGAAACAACACGCAGACCTTTCGATGGGATGGTGTATCAATTGCCACCGGGAAACAGAGGTTCAATTTATGTCCAATAAATATTATTCAAAATACATGAAGTTTCATGATGATATTAAGTCAGGAAAAATGGACAAGGTAACGGTGGAAGATATCGGAGGACTGGATTGCATGAAATGCCATTATTAAAATTCAAAAACACGTGTAAATGAAAAAATACTGGACCAATTTGGATGAATATAAAAACCCTGACAACTATTCTGCCGGGGGAGAAAAAACCTTCGATGAACAAAATCCAATTAAAGAATTGCTTGACGAAGAGTTAGGCAGAAAAAAATCTTCCAGAAGGAATTTTCTAAAACTATGTGGCTTTACAGTTACAGCAGCAGCACTCGCCAGTAGTTGTGAAAACCCTGTAAAAAAAGCCATCCCCTATCTTAACCAACCCGAAGATGTAGTCCCGGGAAAATCAAATTATTATGCTTCATCCTTTTTTGATGGACACGATTTTGCCAGCATCATTGTAAAAAACCGGGATGGTCGGCCCATAAAAATTGAAGGGAATGATCTTTCACCCATCAATGCAGGAAGCACAAATGCACGGACACAAGCTGCTATCCTCAACCTTTATGATGGCTCCGGCAGAATAAAAAATCCCCTAAAAGACCAGGTGGAAACAAACTGGGAAATAATAGATAAGGAAATAAAAGAAAAATTAATACGCATTCAGCAATCCGGCAAAAAACTAGCCCTCTTGAGCAGCGGTATCATCAGTCCTTCAACAAAAAAATTGCTGGAAGAATTCAGACTTAAATACCCTAACACTGAGCTTTACGAATACAATCCCATTTCCTGGGATGCCATCAGAGATGCCAGTATGCAAAGCTTTGGCATTGAGGGAATACCACTTTATGATTTTGGAAAAGCAGAAATAATTGTCGGGTTTAACGCTGACTTCCTGGGCAACTGGCTTTCACCCGTTGAGCATGCAAGGCAATATGCTGACACACGCAGATTAAGTCATGAAAAGAAGAGCCTCTCAAAACACTACCAGTTTGAAACCGGGATGAGCATTACAGGAAGCTCTGCCGACATAAGACACCCTGTAAAACCTTCGGAAGAAGGCATCATTATTGCAAACCTCTATAATCACATTGCCAAAAAATCGGGGATGCCTGCTGTTCAGGTGGATAAATCCCCGGTGGATATCCACAAACCAGCAGATGAGTTGTTGAAAAACAAAGGAAAATCATTAGTGGTATCCGGCAGCAATAACCTGAACATACAGCTTTTGATAAATGCTATTAACTATATGCTCGGGAATTATGAGAAAACACTTTTTCTCTCCAAACGAAATTACGTTAAAGCTCATACCAAAGGAGATCTAACTGACTTACGGGATGGTATCAACAAAGGAGAAATAAAAGGATTATTCCTGCATCAGGTGAATCCTTTTTATGATGCAGAATCAACGAAAGATATTGAAAATGCATTTGAAAAACTAGACCTGACTGTTTCTTTTGATGCTGCAATTAATGAAACTACAGCGGCAAGTTATTATGTGTGTCCGAATCATCATTTCCTGGAGTCATGGGATGATGCCATGCCAAGGACCAATCAGTATACCCTGGTTCAACCACTCATCAACCCGATATTCAACACACGCCCATTCCAGGAAAGCCTCATGAAATGGGCTGATATAGATGGAACATACCAGGAATACATAAAAAAATACTGGAAGGAAAACATATTCCCATTGCAGCCTGACTTTGTAGCATTTGATAAATTTTGGTTTGATAATCTCAAAAAGGGTGTATTCGAATTAAAAACAAACTCAAAAGAATTGTTTTCACCCGCTTTCAAATCAGAAAGTATTTTGCAAAGCATGGGTAAAACGTTTAAATCAGCTGCGAAAGACCTGGAGCTCTGCTTATATGAAAGCATTGCTTTAGGAAACGGAATATATGCCAATAATCCCTGGCTTCAGGAACTCCCGGATCCTGTTTCAAAGGTTTGCTGGGATAATTTTGCTGCCATATCACCAAAATTTGCTCAAGAAGAAGGCCTTGAAAATGGTGACATCATAAGAATCAATGACAGCCTGGAAATCCCGGTTTATATACAGCCCGGCCAGGCTTACAAGACCCTTTCCATTGCCATGGGATATGGCCGGACTAAAGCAGGAAAAGTTGGAGAAGGCATTGGAATAAATGGGTATGCTTTAACCACAACCAGCGATGGATATCGTGACTTTATGCGGGCCGGCATCAGCATAACCAAAACATCCGCAAAAACCAAGCTGGCTCTGAGCCAGGTTAAAAACAGCATGATGGATAGGCCTATTATCCGTGAAGCAACCCTTGAAGAGTATACATCTAATCCTGCCGCCGGAAATGAGTATCATGAAGAAGCTGAAAAGCACCATGTGAGTTTATATAAGGAAAAAGAATTCCCTGGCCATCACTGGGCACTGGCAGTGGATCTAAATGCCTGTAACGGCTGCAGCACATGTGTTGTGGCATGTCAGGCTGAAAACAATATTGCGGTTGTTGGAAAAGATGAAGTAAGAAGGAGAAGGATCATGCATTGGATCCGTCTTGACAGGTATTATTCAGAAGAGCCTGAAAATCCGGAGGTGTCCTTCCAGCCAATGTTGTGCCAACATTGTGATAATGCCCCCTGCGAAAATGTGTGCCCGGTTGCCGCTACCCTTCACAGTGATGAGGGCATAAACCAAATGGCCTATAACCGGTGTGTAGGAACAAAATATTGTATCAACAACTGCCCTTATAAAGTCAGGCGATTTAACTGGTTCCGCTATGTTACCAACAATGCCTTCGACTACAATATGAATGAAGACTTGGGTAGAATGGTGCTGAATCCTGATGTTACCGTCAGGGAAAGAGGTGTAGTGGAAAAATGTTCATTTTGTATTCAACGGATACAGGAGAAAAAAATGCAGGCCAAACTGGAGAACAGGCCGCTGGAAGATGGAGAAATCATGCCTGCCTGCGTTCAGGCATGTCCGTCAAAAGCCCTGGTTTTTGGTGATCTCAATAATCCCAAAAGCAAGGTCTCAAAACTTTTTAAGGATGAACGCAACTACCATGTGCTGGAACAATTGCATACTTTACCCAGCATAGGTTATCTGACCAAGATCAGAAATAAACCCGCTGAAGAAAAAACACATAATGATCACAGCTAATTAATTAACGTGGAAAACACTTACAAATATGTATAAAGCTGAAATTAGAGGTCCGCTTGTACTTGGAAACAAAACGTTTAGTCAGGTTTCGAGTGATATCATTGCCCCACTGGATCTTAAAACCCAAATGTGGTGGAAAATTGCTTTCACCCTAAGTGCCCTGGCCGGAGCACTTGGGATATGGGCTATTTACGTCACTATCTCCACCGGTATTGGGACATGGGGTGTTAACAACTCCGTAGGCTGGGGTTACGCCATTATTAATTTCGTCTGGTGGATTGGTATCGGACATGCCGGTACCGCCTTTTCCATTTTCCTGTTAATCCTGAGGCAAAAATGGCGCACGTCCATTAACAGGGCTGCAGAAGCCATGACAGTGGTAGCAGTAGGTTGTGCCGCTATTTTTCCGGCCCTTCATATGGGTAGAATATGGCTGTTTTTTTACATATTTCCGTATCCTAATACCCGGGGGCCTCTGTGGGTAAACTTTAATTCTCCCCTGTTCTGGGATTTTGTTGCCATTAGTGCATACCTTTTAATTTCCGCATCCTTCTGGTATTATGGTATGGTTCCTGACTTTGCTACCATTCGCGACCGGGCAAAATCCAACGTTAAGAAAATGGTTTACGGTTTCTTTGCATTCGGCTGGACAGGTTCTACCAAAGAGTGGTTGCGCTATGAAGGACTGGCCTATATTTTGGGTGGCATTGCCGCTGTGCTCGTGGTTTCTGTCCACTCTATCGTTTCTACCGACTTTGCGGTATCCGTGATACCCGGATGGCATACCACCATCTTTCCACCGTATTTTGTAGTAGGTGCTATCTTCTCAGGTTTCGCCATGGTAATGACCCTGATGGTCATTATTCGTAAAATATATAAGTTTCAGGATTATATCACAGATTCCCATCTTGATGCCATTTCCCGTATCCTGATATTTATCAGTTTGATAATGGGAACAGCGTATTGTACGGAAATTTTTATTGCCTGGTATTCAGGAAATGAATATGAAATGTTTACATTTTTCCACAACAGGCTTACCGGAGAATTTACGTTTCAGTTCTGGGCAATGTTTGTTTGCAATGCAATCATTCCGCAGTTTTTGTGGTCGAAAAAAATCAGGTCTAACCTGACTATTGTATTCATTATTTCACTCTTTATAAACCTGGGTATGTGGTACGAACGATTTAATATCGTAATTACATCCCTTTCAAAAGACTACCTCCCTTCTTCCTGGGCAAGCTATTCTCCCACTTTTGTTGAAATTGCTACCTATATCGGAACCCTGGGGATTTTCAGCATGGGTGTACTGCTCTTCTTCCGCTACATCCCCATGATCGCCATTAGTGAAGTAAAGAGTGTTATGAAACATCAAAAAAGTATTAACAAAAAAAAGAAGCATTAATATGAGTACCCAAAATATAATCAGTGTATTCGATGAAGAAGACACCCTGATCGAAGCCTTGGAAAAAATCAGGGAGAAAAAGATCAGGATAAAGGAAATCTTCACTCCCTATCCGGTTCATGAGGCTATTCAGGCTATGGGAAAAAAGTCTATATTCAGTTATGTTGCTTTTTTATATGGATTTTTAGCTGTTGTAGCCATCCTCTCTTTCCTCTATTATGCAGCAGTGATTGATTGGCCACTTAACTACGGAGGCAAGCCTTCCAGTGCTTTCCCATCCTTTATCGTCATTACTATTGTACTAACCATATTTACCATTACCATTCTCAGCCTGTTTACATTCTCGGTAAGGGCCAAAATTTTTCCCGGCAAAAAGTTTATAAGTTATGATTACCGGGCCACAGACGATAAATTTATCCTGGTATTCGATAAAAGAGATATCGCTGATATGGGCCAGGAAATCCAGGAACTATTAAAGCAAAACGGTGCCGTAGAAGTATATGAAAAAGATGAACCCGAAAAAAGATTGTTCTAAACCAAAAAGATGAACGTACCATGAATCCTAAAAAAGATATCATATTTGTATTGATCCTGTTGGTGCTGATTTCAACAATTTCATGCGACAGAACACGCAATGAAAAGGGCTTTGAATATTTCCCGGATATGGCTCATTCATATGCCTATGAAACATATTCAGAAAACCCAGTCTTTAAAGATGGTAAAACCATGCAGGATCCCCCTGAAGGCAGTGTATCGCGCAATGCATTATTTTTTAATTACCCGGCAGATATTGAGGGCAGAAAACAAGCCGGAATTGAAATGATAAACCCGATTGAAAGCAATGCCAAGGCCCTGGCAATGGGAAAAGAACACTATGATATATTCTGCATAAACTGCCATGGAGAAAAGGGAGATGGGAAAGGCCATTTGTTTACGAGCGGAAAATATGCCATACAACCCGCCAGCCTTATCAATGAAAGAATGAAAACAGCCCCTGATGGTGAATTCTTTCATGTTATTACATCAGGTTATGGTGTTATGGGTGCTCATGGAGCACAGGTGCCGGTAGAAAAAAGATGGGCAATTAATCATTATGTTCGCACTGTGCTCCTTGAAAATGTACGGATGGACACGATACCATCGCTAAACTAAGGATATAAGTTATTATTAATACAGCAATATCATGAATCAAGCTGAATTAGAAAAAAGATTTACGATTTCTGCTCCCTTCCGTTACATTACCATCGCCATGGTTGTGGTTGGGATACTGGCCTTTGTATATGGTTTTATCCAAAACCCTAAAGTAACATGGGCCCATATGTTACTGAACAATTATTACTTTCTCTCCCTTGCCATAGGAGCATCATTCTTTCTGGCCCTTCAATATATCACCCAATCCGGATGGTCATCCATGTTTAAACGTGTACCTGAAGCCATGGCCGGTTTCACACCTGTCGGAGGAATCCTGATGCTCATTTTCTTATTGGGCATGCATTCAATATACCACTGGACGCATCACGATGTGGCAGAGCATGACCCCCTCATTGCCCATAAAACACCGTACCTGAACCCCCTATTCTTTATTATCCGCCTGGTAATATATTTTGCAGCCTGGACCATTATGACGCGATTGCTTAGAAAGTATTCTGTAAAAGAAGATATTGAAGGCGGCACCACATTTTTCAAAAAAAGTGAGTTCTACTCCAGGATATTCATTTTCATCATTGCCATTACATTTTCCTTTGCTACTTTCGACTGGATCATGTCTATTGATGCACATTGGTATTCTACCATCTTTTCACTCAGGGGATTTGTGCAGGCTTTTTATCATGCAGCAGTTATTATTACCTTGCTTGTATTATTCCTGAATGACAAAGGCTTCTTCCCACAGCTTAATGAAAGCCACTTGCTTGACTTCTCCCGCTATATTTTTATGCTGTGTATTGTATGGGGATACCTGTTTTTTGCAGAGTTTATGTTGATTTGGTATGGCAATATTCCCGAGGAGACCATGTACTTTCATGCACGCTGGCAAGGCGACTGGAAGTTCCTGTTTTACATCAATCCGGCTATTAACTGGTTATTCCCCTTTGTGATACTAATGTCACAAAAGCTGGATAAAAACAAAGCTATTCTGAAATTTGTCTGTTTTGTTCTGATTATTGGACAATGGATAGACCTTTATCTACAAATAATACCGGGTGCTGTCGGAGGAGTGCCTCACCTTGGGTTCATTGAAATCGGAAGCTTTCTGGGATATGCCGGACTGTTCATTCTTGTATTTGCATATACATTCAGCAAAGCAAACAGTATTCCGAAAAACCATCCATACCTGGAAGAAAGTGTTTATCATCATGTTCATTAATCCTATCAGTTTAAAAAATGAAACATATTCAACATAATAATCAACTCCTGGAAGGCATAAAAAAACCCGGATGGTATGCGTTGTTGAATATACTTAGCCCCGACTTATAATGAATAAAATATCAATAAATTTGCATAAAAATTAGGAGGCTTTTATATGATTACAATCAAAATTTTATCATTATCACTGGTTTTCATGCTGGGAAGTTTTTTTCTTAAGGCCCAGGATAACAATATTGTACAGCAGGTAGAGATTGGTATTGAAGAACATTTAGATGAATATATTCCTGAAGATATTGTATTTATTGATGACAATGGTGAAACCCGGAATTTTAAGGAGTTGGTTGATAAACCTACCTTGCTAAACTTTGTGTATTTCCGCTGCCCGGGTATCTGCAGTCCTTTGATGAGTGGCATTGCAGAAGTTATTTCCAAGACAGACCTGGTGTTGGGAGAAGAGTATCAGGTTATCACAATAAGTTTTGACTTCACCGAATCAACCGAATTGGCAGGCCAGAAAAAGAAGAATTACCTCAGTGAAGTTGAAAAAGAGATCAACAAGGGAGGTTGGATATTCATGACCGGAGATAGTGCCAACATCGCCAAAGCAACAAACGCTACAGGATTCAAATTCAAGAAAACAGGAAATGATTTTCTGCATTCTGCTACCCTAATAATTTTAAGTCCTGAAGGAAAAATTACCCGTTATTTAAACGGCACTTATTTTCTGCCATTCGATATTAAAATGGCAGTAGTAGAAGCCAACAAAGGAAAATCAGGACCTACCATCAATAAAGTACTTCAATTTTGTTATTCATATGACCCTGTAGGACAAGGTTATGTTTTAAATATTACCAAAGTTACGGGAACCATCATATTGTTTTTTGCAATAATATTCTTTGCAATATTATTAATCAGATCCAGAAGAAAAAAAGTTAAAACAAACGAGAATTAAATAATGGCTGAAGAACACAAACATCAGGAACCCAGTTATCTGGAATATAGAGGCACGTATAAAGGAATGCTTGGCTGGTTGTTATCAACCGATCATAAACGGATAGGATTATTATACACCTATTGCATCATGATATTTTTTCTGGTAGGATTGACACTGGGATTATTAATGAAACTTGAGTTGATTGCTCCAGGAGAGCAGATCATGGATGCACAAACATACAACGGATTTTTTACTGTCCATGGTATCATTATGATCTTTATGATTGTAGTACCAGGACTGGCAGCAACTTTCGGAAATTTTTTCCTGCCTATCCTTATTGGTGCAAAAGACGTTGCTTTCCCAAGACTGAATCTTTTATCATGGTACTTATATATTTCAGGTGCCGCATTGGTTGTTCTTAGTCAGTTTTTAGGGAGCGGGCCACCGGATACGGGCTGGACATTTTATGCCCCATATAGTGTAACCACCAACACCAATGTTTTGCCTGCTATCACAGGAGCCTTTATACTGGGCTTTAGCTCTATTCTAACTGGTTTGAATTTCATTGTAACTATACACAGGTTAAGGGCACCAGGAATGACCTTCTTCAAGATGCCATTGTTCAGCTGGGCAATATACGGAACATCCTGGATTCAGCTTCTGGCAACACCCATTGTAGGCATTACCCTTGTGATGGTTGTGCTGGAAAGAACATTGGGAATGGGATTCTTTGATCCGGCCAAAGGAGGTGATCCGATTTTATACCAGCACTTATTCTGGATCTATTCCCATCCTGCTGTATATATTATGATATTGCCAGCTATGGGTGCCATTACGGAAATCATCCCTACGTTTGCCCGTAAAGTTGTTTTCGGTTACCGTGCCATTGCATTATCAAGCCTGGCAATTGCATTTGTAGGGTATTTCGTTTGGGGCCACCATATGTTTACTTCAGGTATGAGCGGAACATCCCGCTGGATATTCTCTCTGCTGACTTTCCTTGTTGCAATACCCAGCGCCATAAAAGTTTTTAACTGGACGGCAACCCTTTACAAAGGATCCATTAATATTCAAACACCTTTCCTGTGGGCCATGTCGTTTATTTTTCTTTTTATGATCGGGGGTTTAACCGGACTTGTGCTGGGTTCATTGGCTACAGACGTTCACGTTCATGACACACAATTTGTGGTGGCACACTTCCACTACATAATTTTTGGAGGTGTTGGGTTTGCCTTTTTTGCAGCCATTCATTATTGGTATCCCAAAATGTTTGGAAAAATGTACAACTCTGTTGTTGCAAATGTGGGTTGGGCATTGATGTTTGTAGGGTTCAATGTGTTGTATTTTCCGATGTTTTACCTCGGAATAGCCGGCATGCCACGTCGTTATTACGATTACCTTGAACAATATACTATTGGAAATGCCATCTCCACAACCGGATCGTGGATCCTGGCTATGGGTGTAATCATCATCCTTGTAAATCTTGCCCGGGCCAAAAAAGGATCCGGAAAAGCTATTGATGACCCATGGGATGGTAAAACCCTGGAATGGAGCATCCCCTCTCCTCCACCATTGGAAAATTTTGAAGAAATCCCTACTGTTTCCGAACGTCCCTACGAATACAAATAGAAAATTATGGATAGTATAAATGCACATAATGATGAACACAGGGATGATGTAGGCGCCAAGATTGGCATGTGGCTATTCCTGTTTACTGAAATTCTTCTCTTTGGCGGACTATTTATTGTTTACGCCATTTACAGGTATCAAAACCTGGAGGCTTTTCACCTGGCCGGAAAAGAGCTGGATGTTACCCTGGGGACTATTAATACCATTGTTCTGCTGGTAAGCAGTGCAACAGTTGCCATGTCAATTTCTGCTATTCAAAAAGGCCATAAAAAACTTGCAGTCGGCCTGATTATAATAACCATCATCCTGGGACTGGCATTTATGGTGAACAAATATTTCGAATGGGGAGCCAAATTTCACCACGGACTATATCCGGGCTCTGAACTAATGAGCATGCTTGGTCACGGAGATATGCTGTTCTTTACCCTTTATTTCGCCATGACAGGCTTACATGCACTACATATTATTGTGGGCATAAGCTTGCTAACAGTTATCCTGATTAAAATAATCAGGGGCAGCATCCATTCCGAACGCTATGTATTGCTTGAAAATGGAGGATTATACTGGCACCTGGTTGATCTGATCTGGATATTCCTGTTCCCCCTGTTTTACCTAATTGCTTAACACAAATCATTATGAGTCACGAAAAACCACACATTGTAAATTACGGATTTTATATATTGATTTTGCTGGTTTTAATAGCTTTCACCGCTGTTTCTGTATATGTAACCACTATCGATCTCGGGCCGCTGGCTACCTTTACGGCATTAGCACTGGCCTCTATCAAGAGCATACTTGTACTGATGTATTTTATGCATCTCAAATTCGACCAGCCCATATACAGAATTATGTTTATTCTTGTGATAGCCATTTTTATTGTTGTGATAATGATTACTTTTTCGGATTATATATTTAGATAATAATAGCTTATGTTTTCAGATGCATCAAATTTTGTTAAAGGCGTTGATACCGCTTTTGTTGTAATACTAGGGATTTCTGTATTTTTCCTGGTAGGTATAACAACTCTTCTGATCATATTTATTCATAAATACAACAAGGATAAAAATCCGAAATCCAGTTACCATCCTGGTAGTGATACCCTTGAGATTATCTGGACTGTTATACCCACTATACTGGTGTTAGTGATGTTTTACTATGGTTGGGCCGGTTATGCACCTATGCGCAAAGCTCCGGATGATGCCCTGAAAGTTAAATCAATCGCCCGTATGTGGAATTTTAAGTTCGAATATGAGAACGGCAAATTAACAGATACCCTTTATGTACCGCTAAATGATGCTGTCAAAATTGACCTTGTATCCGTTGATGTCATTCACTCCTTATATATTCCTGCTTTCCGTGTAAAAGAAGATATGGTGCCGGGTAAAAATAACCAAATCTGGTTCCGGGCACAAAAAGAAGGATCCTTTGATCTTTTTTGCACAGAATATTGCGGCCTCAGACATTCATACATGAACTCCATAGTAAGGGTCATGCCGAAAGAAGATTTTTATGCGTGGTATAAGGATACAAGCCTCGTTGCCCCTAACCTGACAAAAGAAGACGTGCAGGATAATCAGCTTGCCGGCCAGTATGTGCTGGAAAAATATGCTTGCCAAACATGCCATAGTTACGACGGCACAAAATTAGTCGGCCCCTCATTCAAGGGAATTTATGGTGAAAAAGTAATTGTTGAAAGCAAAGGAATTGAAAGGGAAGTTATTGTTGATGATGAATACATCAAAACTTCAATTTATGAACCAGAAGCAGATATCGTAAAAGGATATCGGAAAGGACAAATGGTTACCTATAAAGCTCAGGTAACTGAGGAAGAAATTGAGCAGATCATTGAATTCATTAAAAGCCTGAATGAATAAACGTTCCCTTTTACAAAACTATCTTACATTATTTACGAGCCTGGGAAAAATCCGGATAACTATTCCGGTAGCACTCACCGCTTTTACTGGTTATTTAGTGTATAAAGGAACATGGGATGCCGGTGTTTTGTGGCCTGCTATCGGTGTATTCTTCCTTGCCACCGGATCCAGTGCATTCAATCATTATCAGGAAAAAAAGTATGATGCACGTATGAACCGAACCCGGAAAAGACCCATCCCTTCAGGCCGTATCAGCGCATTTCATACTTATATTCTCGCCTTTCTTCTTTGTCTGACAGGAGCACTGATCCTTTATTTTAAGACGAATGAAACGGCATTTGTGATCGGACTGATAACCCTGGTCTGGTATAACCTGATTTACACCTATCTCAAACGCATTACTGCTTTTGCAGTTATACCAGGAAGCATTATAGGTGCTCTGCCTCCGATTATCGGATGGACAGCAGCAGACGGAGCATGGTATGATACACGGATCCTTGCCCTGGCCTTTTTCTTTTTTATCGGTCAGATCCCCCATTTTTGGCTATTGCTTATTGAATACGGCAAAGAATACGAACAAGCCGGATTTCCAACCCTAACCAGGATCTTTTCACGAACACAGCTTAAAAACCTTACTTTTATTTGGATACTCGCCTCAGCAATAAGTGCACTTGTATTACCCCTTTATCATACTTTAACAGGTGAAATTTCCATTATACTGCTGATATTCTCAACTATCTTTTTGATCCTATTCTATTTATATGAATTATCTCCCTTAAGAAAAGAACTGAATGCCCGAAGAAGCTTTGTTATTATCAATATTTTCTATTTGTTTGTAATGTTGCTACTATGCACAGAAAATATAGTATAAAACAAAACTTTTTTATATAATTTTATTACATTTGATAGACTAATCAAGCTCACTGTTTATGAAAAAAATTATCATCATTCTCTTTTTCATCATACCTTTTGTTTTTTCATGCAATCAAAACAATAGCGCCCAGGAGAAAACTGAGCAGAAAAAAACGGAAATAAACAAAAATAACGTCATTTTCATTGACGTAAAAGTAAAAGGAATGACATGTGAAGGATGTGAAAATGCGATCAATAAAAAAGTTTCTGATTTGCCGGGAATTGCATCCGTAAAATCATCCCATAAAATGGAATCAACAAAAGTTGAATACGATACGACTCTTGTAAGTGTGGATGAAATTTCAGAAGCAATATCAGGTGCAGGATATGAAATTATTTCATGGAAAAAAAAGGAAATTATCTATAAACCAAATTATTAACCTTAATTTTTAACGTATGAAAAAAATTATCCTCAGCCTCATGGCCCTCAGCCTTCTGTTTTCCTGCAATAATCCCCCCGCTAACGAAAATAAGCCAACAGAAGAGAAGCAACAACAGGCAGAAACTGTTAAAGAAACACAAGAAGTTGTAAAAGACGGTATTTTTATTCATATCTCTTCCGACGACCCACATCGTATCCTTATGGGATTGATGATGGCAAATAAAATGACTGAAGATAAAGATGTTACCGTTTACTTCGATATAATGGGTGTTTATGCCATTCTCAACGATAGCCCGGATATCACTTACAAACAATTCCCCTCATCCAATACCTTGATTAATGAGCTAATAAACAAAGGAATTACCCTGCAAGTTTGTCCCGGATGCCTGAAAGCTGCTGAAAAAACAGAGGCAGATATAATGGACGGAATCGTGATTGCAGATAAAGACCTCTTCTTCAATTTCACTAAAGGCAGGATTTTAACCCTCGATTATTAATAGCCAGACAGCTTAGTTAATCGATTTTTCGGCATAATTTAAAATGATTTTAAATTTCATCATTTAAGTATCTTAATTCTTGTATATGTTTTATCTTTGACTTGATACGATGCATCTTTATCATGAAAAAAAATATATTCATAAGGATTATCCGTTTTTACATTGAAGGATTTCGCACCATGACCTGGGGCAAAACACTCTGGATAGTTATTCTGATTAAGTTATTTATCATGTTTGCCATATTGAAGGTTTTTTTCTTTCCTGATTTTATGAAAACAAATTTCAAATCAGATGATGAAAGAAGTAAATACATGATTGAGGAACTCACTAAATAAGGTATTATGTTAGAAACAATTGATCTATCATTGGTTAACTGGTCGCGGGCACAGTTTGCCCTTACGGCCTATTATCACTGGCTCTTTGTTCCGATAACTCTGGGATTATCGTTCATTGTGGCCATAATGGAAACTATCTATGTAAAGACGGGCGATGAAGGGTGGAAAAAGATTACCATATTTTGGATGAAGCTATTAGGAATTAATTTCGCCATTGGTGTAGCCACCGGATTGATTATGGAGTTTGAATTCGGCACCAATTGGTCGAAGTATTCCTGGCTTGTTGGCGATATTTTTGGTGCTCCTCTGGCAATTGAAGGCATTATGGCCTTTTTTCTGGAGTCAACTTTTATAGCGCTGATGTTTTTTGGCTGGAACAAGCTAAGTAAAGGCACACACTTATTTTCCACCTGGATGGTAGCTTTTGGCTCCAATCTTTCTGCCTTTTGGATATTGGTTGCAAACGCCTGGATGCAGGACCCGGTTGGCATGCAATTTAATCCGGACACAGCCCGCAGTGAGATGATCAATTTCTGGGAAATTGCTCTTTCCCCCACAGCTGTTGACAAATTTCTGCATACAATTTCCTCAGCCTATGTGATCTCTTCATTGTTCGTGCTGTGCATTAGCAGCTGGTATATTCTCAGGAAGCGGGAGGTACTATTTGCTAAAAAAAGCATAATTATTGCTTCTGTCTTCGGATTGCTGGGTTCTATTTACGTTGTTTGGACAGGAGATTCTTCCGCATACAATGTAGCCCATAAGCAGCCTGCAAAACTCGCTGCCATGGAATCTATCTATGAGGGCGGGAAGCCTGCAGGACTTATTGCCTTTGGGTTATATAACCTGAACAAAGAAGTTGGGGATGATGAAGATCCTTTCATTATGAAAATTGAAATACCATATATGCTTTCTATAATGGGATTTCGCAGCACAAATGCATTTGTTCCCGGCATCAACGACCTTGTAAAAGGAAATGAAACCTACCAGATCTTACCCGCAGAAGAAAAAATACGTAAGGGCCGGATTGCAATAAATGCCCTGGCATCCTACAAAGAAGCCAGGCAAATAGACGATACCATTGCTGCGCAACAGGCAAAAATTGTTCTTGATGAACATTTTCAATATTTTGGGTATGGGTACCTGAATGACCCAAACAGCATCATTCCTAATGTGCCTTTAACCTTTTACAGTTTCAGGATAATGGTCGTTTTAGGTTTCCATTTTATTATTCTTTTTTCATTATTCTTATTCCTGTCAATAAAGAACCGGATTGGAAAAAGTAAATATTACCTCTGGGTTGCCATAGTTTCCTTCCCACTGGGTTTCATAGCTTCGATGGCAGGATGGCTTGTCGCGGAGTTGGGCAGGCAGCCCTGGGCCATACAGGATATGTTACCAACAATGATGGCCACAACAAATATTGATGCTTCTGCAGTACAACTTACTTTCTGGATATTTGCCGCATTGTTTACCACATTATTGATTGCAGAGATACGGATCATGACAAATGCAATAAAAAAAGGACCACAAATATAGGAGGACAAAAACATGAGTGATATTCTAGTACATCAATTATTACAACAATACTGGTGGATATTGGTATCCATTTTAGCTGCCCTCCTGGTATTCCTGATGTTTGTTCAGGGAGGTCAAACACTGTTTAATTTTATTTCAAAAGATGAAAATGAGCGAACCATGATGGTCAATGCCCTGGGACGTAAATGGGAACTCACTTTTACAACCCTGGTAACATTTGGCGGTGCTGTATTTGCATCATTTCCACTCTTTTATGCCACCAGTTTTGGCGGTGCTTATTGGGTATGGATGGCCATATTGCTCTGCTTCATCATTCAGGCTGTGTCATATGAATACAGGAGAAAGCCCGGAAATGTATATGGCAAAAAGTTTTATGACACCCTCCTGTTTATTAATGGTAGCTTAGGAGTTATTTTGATAGGAACTGCTGTTGGTACCTTTTTTACAGGTGCACAGTTCGTTGTTAACGAATACTACCATGTCAGCTGGCTTACAAGTGCACGTGGGCTCGAAGCAGCACTCAACTTTAATAATGTGGCTCTTGGCCTCGCTATATTTTTCCTGGCCAGAATAATAGGAGCCATGTATTTTATTAGAATCATTGATAATGAAAATATTGATGCCAAAGCACGCAAACAGGTATTAATCAACACTTTATTATTTCTGCCTTTCTTTCTCTATTTTGTTATACAGCTCTTATTGAGAGAAGGATATGCAGTTGATCCGGAAAGCAGTTTCGTTTTTATGGAAAAATATAAGTATTTTAACAACTTCATTGAAATGCCGGTTGTAGCTGTGCTTTTTCTCCTGGGAGTAGTGCTTGTGCTGGTCGGAATTGGCGTTACCATCATGAAAAAACAGAAAAACGGAATCTGGTTTAGCGGAATAGGTACTTTTCTGGCTGTATTAGGTGTATTCCTCGTAGCCGGTTTAAACAATACTGCCTTTTATCCCTCGGCAGCTGAACATCAGAGTTCATTAACCATCAGAAATGCTTCCTCTTCCCTTTTTACCCTAAAAACAATGAGTTATGTTTCATTCTTCATACCATTTGTGCTGGCATACGTATACTGGGCATGGAATGTAATGGATAAAAAGAAAATTAATGAAGATGATCTTAAAACAGGTGACTTAAAATATTAAGAATATGGAACATATATTATCAATCATAATGCTCTTTAGCTGGCCCGTTTTGATCTTATTAACTTATAGTATCAGCAGATGGGCACTAAAAAAATCACTAAAGAAAATAGAAGAACAGGAAACTGTTTCAGAAAATTCGTAATTTTATTGGATGCTATTTTATGCGCCTGATATTAAAGGGGATTCATATGAACTTTCTGAAATAGAATCCCGACATATTGTAAAAGTACTTCGATTAGTTACAAATGATAAGATTACCCTTACCGATGGCAAGGGTAATCTTTTTCACGCCTACATAAGCCATTCCAATCCCAGGAAATGCGTCGTCAGGATCAATGAGGTAGAAAAACAACACGGAAAGAGGAATTACCATCTGCACATCGCCATTGCACCTACAAAAAACATCAGCCGCTACGAATGGTTTTTGGAAAAAGCAACTGAAATAGGTATTGATGAAATAACCCCCATTATTTGCAAGCATTCCGAAAGAAAGATAATCAATTCTAACCGCCTGCTAAAAGTGCTTATTACAGCCATGAAACAGTCCTTAAAAACCTTCCTCCCAAAACTGAACCCTATGACCAACCTCCATCAGTTTCTGGACAAAAAACATAAAGGACAAAAATTTATGGCCTATATTGATGAAGAAAATACATTTACCCTAAAAGATTTCTACAAACAACAGGAGGATGCCCTGATTCTTATTGGACCTGAAGGAGATTTCAGCCTGGAGGAAGTACAGCATGCCATCAATAAATCGTACCGATTGATTAGTCTGGGAAACGCTCGTTTACGAACGGAAACAGCAGGTGTTGTTTCCTGCCACAGTATTGCTTTTCTGAATATGTAATTCAGAAATCCTGTTACTTTTGTAAAAAAATACGCATGAAACAATTTCGTAGGTATATGCTGTTGCTGGGCATGCTGGTCTTTCTGGCTGCTGGACCGCCCTATAGTTACAAAATAGCCGTCTTAAAATACAAAGGAGGTGGAGATTGGTATGCCAATCCAACCTCTCTGACGAACCTCATTAAATTCTGCAATCGCAACCTCAATACCTTTATCGATCCGGATTATGCCACAGTTGAGGCCGGAAGCTCAGATATATTTAACTATCCTTTCATACATATGACCGGACATGGAAATGTTGTCTTTTCTTTGCAGGAAGCAGAAAATATCAGAAATTACCTCCTTGCAGGTGGTTTTCTTCATATCGACGACAATTATGGATTAGATGCCTATGTGCGGCCCCAGATGAAAAAGGTATTCCCGGAACTGGAATTTGTTGAGCTTCCCTTTGAACATCCGATTTATCACCAAACCTATAGCTTTAAAAATGGCCTCCCTAAAATTCACGCGCATGACGAAAACCCTCCACAGGGGTTTGGGATCATTCATGAAGGACGTCTTGTCTGTTTTTATAGTTATGAATGTGATCTGGGAGATGGCTGGGAAGACCCTGAGGTCCACAACGACTCTGAAGAAATACGTATAAAAGCACTTAAAATGGGTGCTAACATAATTGAATATGCTTTCACCCGATAAATACGCAATTGCAGCTGAAAAATAAAAACTAGCGGGTATCAGTCAGCCAGGCGATTAATTTGTTCTTCCAGTAATTTAATTTTTGCTTCAGCATCTGCCTGTTTTTTGCGCTCTGTTGCCACTACTTTTTCCGGGGCATTATTTACAAATTTCTCATTGCCTAATTTCTTCATAACCGAGTTTAAAAAACCTCTGGTATACGTTAAATCTTCTTGCAGGCTTTGCAATTCATCTTCTTTATCAATTTTTTCATCCAAAGGAATAAAAAACTCAGTCGCTTTTACCATAAACCCTGCTGCTCCTTCCATATTCTGATGTATGTACTTTGTTTCTGAGATATTGCAGAGTTTTGCTCCCACCCCGTCAAAAGCAGTATCCGTTTCTTCCTTATTGTTTTTCTTTACATAGAGGTTAATAGGCTCCCTGAAAGGAATATTCTTTTCTTTCCGTAATTTTCGAATGGCCATGACTACTTCCCTGAAGTAATCAAATTTCCCCAGAAGGGATTTATCATATTTTTGTGCCTCTGGCATTTCAGCTATTATTATATCCTCTCCCTCCTTTCTATCAGATAAATGATGCCAAATTTCTTCCGTAATAAATGGCATAAAAGGATGCAATAATTTCATCAATTGCCCGAATAAGAATATGGTGCTGTCATATGTTTTCCGGTCAATTGCCTGCTGGTAAGCCGGTTTTATCATTTCCAGATACCAGGAACAAAAATCTTCCCAGATATGCCGGTAAATCAGCATGAGTGCATCAGAGATTCTGTATTTATCATAATGATCATCCAATAAGCTAATGGTTTGGTTCATCCTTGCTTCTAACCAGGAAATCGATACCTGATTAACATCCGGCTGTTTCAACCCATCATCTACCTTCCACCCTTTCATTAATCGCAAGGCATTCCAAATCTTATTGCTGAAGTTGCGCCCCTGTTCACACAGAGATTCATCGAAAGGAAGGTCATTGCCTGCCGGTGAGGTTAGCAACATACCAACCCTTACTCCATCTGCTCCAAAGTGATCCATTAATTTGATCGGATCCGGGGAGTTTCCAAGTGATTTCGACATTTTCCGCCCCAGCTTATCCCGAACAATTCCGGTAAGATAAACATGTTTAAAAGGAATCTCCCTCCTGTAAGCCAGCCCAACCATGATCATCCGGGCAACCCAGAAAAACAGGATCTCCGGTGCTGTAATCAGGTCATTGGTCGGGTAATAATATTTAATATCTGCATTATTGGGATTACGAATACCGTCAAACACAGAAATCGGCCATAGCCAGGATGAAAACCAGGTATCCAGCACATCTTCATCCTGCCGGAGATCTGCTTGCTTGTAGTTTTTTTCAGGAAACTTTTGCCTGGCTATCTCCAAAGCTTTTTCTACTGATTTGGCAATGATTACCATATTATCCGGCAAATAATAAGCAGGGATTCTATGCCCCCACCAAAGCTGACGTGAGATACACCAGTCGCGAACATTCTCCATCCAGTGCCGGTAGGTATTCTTAAACTTGGGCGGGAAAAATTTCACCACATCCTCCATCACCACATCTAATGCCGGTTTAGCCATTTCTCCCATCTTCATAAACCATTGTTGCGAAAGCCTTGGTTCAATTACAGCATCTGTTCGTTCAGAATAACCAATCTTATTGTCATAATCTTCCACTTTTACCAAATATCCCGCATCCTGAAGCAATGCAGTGATTTTTTCCCTTGCAGCAAATCTTTCTTCTCCAATCAATATTTCTGCTTTCGCATTCAACCTTCCCTCATCATCAAAAATATCAATGCATTCCAAATTATATTTGAGGCCCAGGTTATAATCATTGATGTCATGGGCAGGTGTTATTTTCAGGGCACCTGTGCCAAATTCCATATCCACATAGTCATCTACGATAAGCGGCACTTTGCGGTTCACAAGCGGAATAATAAGCTTTTTCCCATGTAGGTGTGTGTAGCGTTCATCCTTGGGGTGAATACACACTGCAGTATCCCCAAGTATGGTTTCAGGACGTGTTGTTGCTATTGTAAGCCATTCATCTGTCCCTTCTACCTTATACCTTACATAATACAATTTTGACAGCACCTCTCTATAAATAACTTCTTCATCAGAGACAGCTGTTAAAGCTCGTGGATCCCAGTTGATCATTCTCACTCCACGATAAATAAGTCCTTTTTCATAAAGATCAATAAAAACATCAATAACTGAATCATAGAGATTATCATCCATTGTAAAACAGGTGCGATCCCAATCACATGAAGCCCCTAACTTTTTCAATTGTTCCAGTATGATCCCGCCATGTTTTTCTTTCCACTCCCATGCATATTCTAAAAACTTCTCCCTACTAAGGGAAGATTTCTCTATGCCATTTTGCTTTAACATACTCACTACCTTCGCCTCTGTAGCAATACTGGCATGGTCCGTTCCGGGTACCCAACAAGCATTTTTGCCCTGCATACGTGCCCGCCGTACCAAGACATCCTGAATGGTGTTATTAAGCATATGACCCATATGCAAAACACCCGTTACATTAGGCGGTGGAATAACAATACAATAGGGTTCCCGCTCATCCGGTACCGATCTGAAGTATTGTTTCTCCAGCCAGTGAGCATACCACTTCGCTTCTGTCTGTAACGGATCATATCTTGAAGGAATTTCCATATCAATACATTTCATAATACTCAGGCAAAAATAGTAAATTTATGCCTTGATGCCGTTTAGTGTGGTGGGGGAAGAATGAAGAATGATAAATAATAATATACAATGAAAAAGATTACATTTCTGATCATGCTTTTGGGCCTTATATTGGTTCAGTGTCATCGTGAAGAGAACAAGGATAACAACAAAAGCAAATCGCAACATAAGGAGAACATTGATTCAACGATTTACAAGTTTCCGGAAAAGGAGATTCCACATGCTTCTCCGTTTGAAGTGCGCACCTTTGAAACAGAAAGAGGCTGGGGATATGCGATATACAAAGAGGGTAAATTATTCATAAACCAGCATCACATTCCCGCAATCCCTGGAAATAAAGGGTTCTCCTCTGAACAAAAAGCCCGTGTTTGTGGTGAATATGCCATGCATAAACTGGCAAACACGAAACAGCTACCCAGTCTTTCAGAGAATGAACTCGACAGCCTGGAGGTTCTTGATTAGATTTTTTTAATATAGCTTTTTCCGCTTTGCCAGATAGGAAAGCATGAGTTGATCAAAACCCTGGTTGATATCAATTTCAACGAAATCAATCTGGAACTGGGCACAGCGTAATTCCAGTTCTTTTTTATATTCCCGGATAGCTTGCAGGTATTTATCTTTGACCTCATAAGGCCTGAGCTTTAATTCTTTACCACTTTCCATATCGATAAAACGATAAGGGCGGTTTTCAAAGTCAAAATCCAATTCCTTGTTTTTGTCAACCACATGAAATAGCAGTACCTCATGTTTATTGTGCCTGAGATGCTGTAATGCCCTGAACATTTCTTCCTGCCTGGGCAGACTTTCCATCATATCACTTAAAACAACAACCAGAGAGCGTTTATGGATGATATCTGCAATTTTATGCAATGCATCAGCAGCAAAGGTTTTTCTGTGTGTCTGGGCAGTAATGGGCTGCAATATTTTTTCAAGAAGTGTGTATAAATGCCTGTGATGGACAGAACTCGAGCGGCAGTCGGTGTGGCTATCCAATTTATCCGAAAAAACACTTATTCCGGCTGCATCACGCTGCCTGCGAATCATATGCATCAGGACTGCCACTGCATACACACTGTATGTAATTTTATTTGGATTACTGATATCAGGCGCATCAATAAGAGGGTAATACATGGAAGAGGATTGATCAATAACAAACTGACATCGCAGGTTGGTTTCTTCTTCGAAGCGCTTAACAAACAACTTGTCTGTCCTGCCATATAGTTTCCAGTCAATATTTTTTACCGATTCTCCTGCATTGTACAAACGATGTTCAGCAAACTCGACAGAAAATCCATGAAAAGGGCTTTTGTGCAAACCAGTAATAAAACCTTCCACGATCTGGCGTGCAAGGAAATCCAGTTTACCAAATTGCTCGACCTTATTTTGATCAATCTGAAACTTCACCTATGGTATATTCATTCAATGAAACAGCTACTACTGCAATAAAAGCATCCTTAACCTTAAAATGGCAGGTTAAGGGTACGTAAAAAAAACACCAACCGCTATTAATGGTCAGTCAAGGCATTCTCTTCAATGGATTGCTTCTGGTTTCTATAAATTTGACTTGATCTTATCTTCAAAAGCAGCCTTAGGAACGGCACCTACCTGCTTATCAACAACCTCGCCGCCTTTAATAAACAACACAGTAGGAATATTTCTAACACCATATTTTGCAGCTGTTTGCGGATTGTGGTCAACATCTACTTCACCGGCAACAATCTGATCTTTGAAAGTCTCTGCTAATTCCTTTACGATTGGCGACACCATACGACAAGGGCCACACCATTCAGCAGAAAAATCAACTACTGCAAGTTTATCGGATTTTAAGACCAATTCTTCGAAATTGGAGTCAGTAAATTCATGAAACATGGTAAATAAATTTTAATTTTTAACGTTCAAAAATACAATATAATTATTCGATTATTCTAAACTGATTAACAAAATTTATTGGTAAAAGTTGCCCCAGACATATTAACTTAATTTAAATGCAATATTACCAAGTTTTTTTAGCTCCTCCACAAAACCTGAACATTTCACCTTATATTCTACAGATGGCATTTCTATTGATATATTTTCTTCAATATCTTCTATCCTGAGTTTGACCGGACATTTGCCTTTATTTTTCTTAATCAACGTATACAGACTTTCGATTTTGTCATCCTGAATTTCCTGCAAAGGTAATTTAAGGGTTATGCTTTTGGTAAACTGATCTAGGGATTCTGACAACAAGGACATTTGGTGCACTTTCACCTCCAGTTGGTCTTCAGAATTATATCGATGTTGGACCCTTGCTTTTACCAATAGAGGATTCCCATCAAAAAGAAAGTGCTTCATTTTTAAATAATCCTCCGAGAACAGCATCAGTTGTATATTTGCTGTAAAATCTTCAATTCTGAATGAACCGAAGGGTTGTCCTTTTTTTGTAAATCGATGGTTGGATTCATTAACAATTCCTGCAAAAACGACCTCTTTGCCATAAAACAATTTCAGTTTATCATTCAGCAGATGAATTTTAACATTGCAGAAATTATTAATTTCGAGTTGATAATCATCCAGGGGATGGCCTGACATATAAAACCCTGTCATCTCTTTTTCCATCTTCAGCTGGTCAAGTTTGGAGAATGGTTCACAAACGGGAAGGTCAAGTTTAGAAACACTTGCCTCTTCTGTTTCGCCAAACAGGGATTGCTGGGATGCATTTTGTTTCTCCTGATAGAGAGCAGCATATTTTATGACTTTCTCGAGAAAGTTCAGTTCTGATCCTTCCTGTTTATGAAAAAACTGCGCGCGTTGTGAGCCTCCACACCCATCAAAGGCGCCTGCCTTTGCCAGTGATTCCATGCATTTCCGGTTAACCGTCCGAAGGTTGACCCGGGTAGCTAAGTCAAAAATATCTATGAACAAACCATTCTTTTTTCTTTCTTCAATAATTTCCCGAACAGCAGCCTCCCCAACACCTTTTATTGCTGCCAGGCCAAAACGAATCTCCCCATGTTTGTTTACAATAAAGTTCAGTTCACTTTCATTGATATCCGGACTAAGCACAGATATTCCCTGCCGTTTAGCTTCCTCAATCAAGAAAGTAATCTTCTTAATTTCATGCAGGTTATGTGTCAGCACTGCTGCCATATATTCTGCCGGATAATTTGCTTTTAAATAAGCTGTATGATAAGCAATAAGAGAATAAGCAGCAGAATGGGACCGGTTAAACCCATATTCAGCAAATCTTGCCATAGTTTCATACACATCATGAGCTGTCTTTTCATCGATTCCCTTTTCTAAAGCTCCCTCTTTAAATTCATTCCTTAGCTGGTCGATGATCTCTTTATTTTTTTTACCCATAGCTTTTCGCAAAATATCCGCCTTACCTCCTGAGAAAGCAGCCATGTGCTGGGATATTTTCATGATTTGCTCCTGATAAACCATGATACCGTTTGTATTTTCAAGGAGATGGGCTATGGATTCATGCGGGTATTCGATCTTCTCTCTTCCATGTTTACGGTTGATGAAACTAGGTATATTTTTCATGGGCCCCGGCCTGTAAAGCGCATTCATGGCAATTAGGTCTTCAATATTGGTTGGCTTAAGCTCCCTCAGGTAGCCCCGCATGCCATCCGATTCAAACTGGAAGGTGCCTACCGTATCCCCTTTATGATAAAGTTCAAAGGTTTTTTTATCATCCAGCGGTATCTCTTCAATATTGATATCAATATCATGGCTTTTTTTAATATTTACAATGGCATCTTTTAAGATGGAGAGGGTTTTTAATCCAAGAAAATCCATTTTCAACATACCAACGGATTCCACCAGTTTCCCTTCATACTGTGTAACCATCAATTCTGAGTCCTTAGCCGTACTCAGGGGCACATGGTCAATCAGGTCATCCGGGCCAATAATCACCCCACAGGCATGGGTGCCGGTTTGTCGGGCAGAACCTTCGAGTATCTGAGCAAATTTCAGCGTATTTTGTATTTCAGCAACCTTTGATTTTCTGGCCTCTTTCAATTCAGGAACATCCTGATAAGCTTTTTCCAGAGAAATTTTAGGCCCTTCAGGCACTAGTTTTGCCAGGCGATCGGCTTCAGACAAAGGCAATTTTAACACCCGGGCAACATCACGTATTGCCAGCCTGGCAGCCATAGTGCCAAAAGTAACAATCTGCGCTACCCTGCTTTCTCCATATTTATTTACGACATACTTAAGCACCCTGTCGCGGCCTTCATCATCAAAATCCACATCAATATCCGGCATGCTAACGCGTTCCGGATTCAAGAAACGCTCAAACAACAGTTCGTATTTTATAGGATCTATATTTGTAATCCGGGTACAATAGGCTACAGCAGATCCTGCTGCTGAGCCCCTGCCGGGCCCTACCATGACACCCATATTACGCGCAGCATTGATAAAATCCTGAACAATAAGAAAATACCCTGCAAAGCCCATTTTCTTGATAACAGACAGCTCATAATCCAGGCGCTTGCTTATTTCATCATTAACCTCAGGATATAATCTTTTTGCCCCCTCATATGTCAGGTGACGTAAATACACATCCTGATCAGAGAACCCTTCAGGTAAAGGAAAATGAGGCAAAAGAATGTTCTTCTCCAGGATATCATAATCATCAATCTTTTCCAGTACTTTCTGCGTATTTTCAATGGCTTCAGGATAATCAGGAAACAGAGCTGCCATTTCATCAGGCGATTTTAAATACTCCTGACCGGTATAATGCATGCGGTTGGTATCTTCCAATTCAGCCCCGGTATTCAGGCAAATCAATATCTGATGGGCATCATAATCTTCCTTATTAACAAAGTGTACATCATTTGTAGCAATCAGATCAACATGATACTTTCCGGCAAGATTCACAAGGACTTCATTTACTTCTTTTTGCTCAGGATGGTTATGGTTTTGCAACTCCAGGTAAAAGTCATCCCCGAAAATATCAAGGTACTCCTGCAGTATTTCTTCTGCTCTTTCTTTACTCTTATGTATTACAGCATTGGGAATCTCCCCTCCAAGGCAGGCGGAAGAAGCAATAATCCCTTTACTGTATTTTCGGAGCAATTCCTTATCGATGCGCGGGGTATAATAAAATCCTTCAAGATACCCCAGGGAGCTTAATCGCGATAAATTATGATACCCTTCCTTATTTTTTGCAAGAAGGATAAGGTGGTGACCACTTCTATCAGCTTTTGATGATTTTTCAAAACGATTCTGATCAGCAACATATATTTCACATCCTATAATAGGCTTTAAACCGTGCTTTCTGGCCTCCATAAAAAATTTCAGCACCCCATACATATTGCCATGATCCGTAATAGCGAGGGCCTTCATTCCCAATTCTTTTGTCTTCTCCATTAAGGAGCTTATTTTTGCAGCACCATCGAGTATGGAAAATTGAGTATGCACGTGTAAATGTGTAAATCCAGGCATTCAGAGGAAATTTTTGAGATGATTATTTACAGAAGCTTAAAATTAATATAAAAAAATACCCTGTCTTAATTTGTTAAAAAGTTTTCATACCTACTTCATCATGACTTTTTTGCGAAATTTCTTTTTAATTCGAAAAAAAAAGCGGAAATTTGCAGTCCTTTTTAAAAATCAATTAATTACAAAAAAGTAAAGACGTATGCCGGTAAAAATGAGATTACAGCGTCGTGGCAGAGGAAAAAGACCCTTCTACCACATAGTAATTGCGGATGGTCGTGCACCACGTGATGGAAAATTCATTGAAAAAATTGGCACTTATAACCCAATAACTGTTCCTGCTGATATTGAGCTGGACTTTGAAAAAGCTCTTGACTGGCTTAAGAAAGGAGCTCAGCCAACAAATACAGTAAAGAATATTCTTTCCTATAAAGGGGTGCTTTATAAATACCATCTCCTGAAAGGTGTTACCAAAGGCGCACATAGTGAAGAAAAAGCCGAAGAGATCTGGCGTGATTGGTTTAATGAGAAAATGAACAAGATCAACAAGAAGAAGAATGAACAGGAACTGAAACTAAAAGAAGACCAGAAAGAAAAGATCTCCAGAGAAAAGAAGATTAATGAAGAAAAAGCCGCAGAATTAGCAAAGAAACGCACCGAAGAAGTTGAAGAACAAGTGAAAGCAGCTCAGGAACAGGCCGCTGCTAATGAAGAAAAACACGAAGAAGCTGAAGTCAGAGACATAGAAACTCCTCCACAGGAAAAAGCAGAAGAAGCAAAAACAGACGAGAAAAAAGAAGAAGTTAAGCCTGAACAACCTAAAGAGGAAGCCAAGAAGGATGTGAAAAAAGAAGAGCCGAAAGAGGAAGTAAAAAAAGAAGAACCTAAGGCTGAGGAGAAAAAAGAAGAAGAAAAGGCTGAAGAAAAGAAAGAAGAGCCTAAAAAGGAAGAAAAAAAGGAAGATAAAAGCGAAGATAAATAATAGCTCACGGCTTGCATGCCACTCGCCTTTTACAACATAACCTACCTGGGTAAAATCCTGAAAAAATTTGGATCAAAGGGTGCTGTGATTTGTTGGATAGACCACAATGAACCAGATCTCTTTTACGATGTGGAGTATCTTTTCATTGATGCTGTGCCCTATAAGATTCAATACAGGGAAGTACGTGAGGAAGACCTCTTGCTGGTTAAGTTTGAGGATATTCTTACGCCGGAAGAAACCCTGGTATTGATAGGAAAGGAAGTCTGTTGTGAAAAAAAATTCTTCCCGGAAACAACTGATACTATAACACTGGATCAACGTATTGTTGGCTGCAGGATTATTGATAAAAATGAAGGAGATATTGGCATAATTCATTCCCTGATCCAACAGAACGAGCAAATACTCTTGCAGGTAATCAATCAGGGGAAGGAGATTCTCATCCCTGCTGTTGAAGCCTTTGTGCGAAAGATTGACCTTCAAAAAAAGTTGATTAAAACAGACTTACCCTCAGGATTAATCAATATCAATCCTTGAGGCCTCCCAAAAGCCTTATGCTCTGGCTTATATATAATGCTTCTCCATTCACTTCCCGGTTTATTGATACACGTACAGTATTGTTACTTCTTTGCCGTTTCGGACTGATAGAATGGAAGTATTTTGGGATTGTATTGTTAAATGGATTTGTTTTTAAAATACTTGTTGCTCTTACAGATAATTCTGTAATCTATTTTATCAGTTGAGGCTTCAGTAGCCAGGGTTGGTATATATCCTTCACTCAAATCAGCAGACATAGCTTTACCACTCACGACATGATTAAGTAACACCTGAGTAAGCACATCCGAGGGAACATCATCCAGGCTCGTGAATCCATTAGCCACTGAAAAAGTATTAAAGGCATCATTGGTTGGGGCAAAAACTGTATAAGGACCGTCAGCTTGCAATGCGCTAACTAAACCAGCTTTCTGCAGTGCCATTACCAATGGTAGTAAAGGATATATCGCTTTGAGCCAGTTCAACTATATCAGGAGTTTGTTGAGTAGGCATTAAATCATTATTCATCTTCATTCCCTTCTAACAGAATCAGATTAGTTTCGTATTTTTGTTTTCATTAAAAATCCACACTATGAAAAAAGTATTATTTATTCTTATTATTTTCTTTATTGGTGCTCAAACATATGCACAAGAATCCGGTATAGAATTCTTTGACGGAAAATGGAAGAAACTATTAAAAGAGGGAAAGAAGAAAGACAAACTAATTTTTATAGATGCTTACGCCAGCTGGTGTGGCCCTTGTAAAAAGATGGCAAAAGAAATATTTGTTTTGGACGATGTTGGGCAAATATATAACGAACACTTTGTGAATTATCAGATGGATATGGAAAAAGGAGAAGGCATTGAGATTGCCAAAGAATACAATGTTAAAGCTTTTCCAACATACCTTTTCCTTAATTCCAACGGAGAATTGGTTCATAGGGCCATTGGTTTTATGCAGGCAGAAAAATTCATTAAACTTGCTGAAACAGCCATGGATTCGAAATCAAACCTAAAGTATTTCATGGACGAATACCAAAAGGGCAAAAATGAGCCGGAATTTCTGCTTGATTACGCCATCATGCTCAACAATGCTTACATGGATCATAAAAAAATAAGCAGTGCTTATTTTTCAACAGTGCCTGAAAACGCCTTATTTGAAGAAAACAACTGGAGAGCAATAAAAGAATTAATCGATAACCCTGAATCCGAACAATTTATGTTTTTACT
This sequence comes from uncultured Lentimicrobiaceae bacterium, assembly GCA_964654725.1. Taxonomy (GTDB): domain Bacteria; phylum Bacteroidota; class Bacteroidia; order Bacteroidales; family CAZZLL01; genus CAZZLL01. The sequence continues at coordinate 75,141 of CAZZLL010000009.1, forward strand.
TCAACATGCTGATCAGTTTAAAGAAAGATTCGGCAATCAGGAAGTAGAACAAAAAATATCTTTTGTTTTATACCGAACCCTGTTTTTAAATTTCAGGAAGGATGAGAACATGAGCATTGAAAAATTCCTGGAAACCTATCTTTACAGTGCTGGTTCTGCTGGTCTTATGGCGGTTGAAACAAATCTAAAACTATATTTTTACCTATCATTAGTTAAAGATTACAATCTATATGCAATAACAGCCCTCGCGTTTCTTGAATCCAATATCGATAAGTTAGAGTCCTCTCAAAAGATTAATGAAATAGGATGGACATTTTACGAGCAGATTGACAATGAGGCTCAATTAAGCAAGGTTCTTGAGTTTGTTGAAATGGGTATTGGCATAGAAGATGGTTATCATATTCATGATACATACGCTGCTTTACTTTTCAAAACCGACAGATTTGTTGAGGCCAGGGAATCAGCGGAACAAGCCATCTCACTTGCAGAAGAAGAAAACATTGATTATTCTTCCACTACGAAACTTCTTGAAAAAATAAAGGAGGCAACAGGTGAAACAGAATAAAGGAAACATACATCCTTACATTTTTATCTTATTTTACCTGTTCCTGCTGCTCTTTCATTCATGTTCCATTGAGCAGGATTCTGAAGGAATAACCATTGCGGTCACAAAGGGAAAAGGTTCAACAGGATATGAACAATATGGGAAATGGCTTAAATCTTATGATCCGTCGGTAAGGATTATCGACTTGTATCATAAGGACAGTGATTCAGCCATGATAGCTTTGGAAGGTTGTGATGCCCTGCTGATCGCCGTGGGACCGGATGTAAACCCGGCTTTATATGAGCAGGCCGGAGATACTGTTTTATGCGGAAAAATAGATCATTTCAGGGACACACTCGAATTCAGGGCTATCGAAATCGCTACAAATAACAACATGCCTATTTTGGGTATTTGCAGGGGACAACAGATCCTGAATGTTTACCATGGTGGAAACCTTATTGTTGACATTCCTACACAAGCAGATACGATAATCAAACATCGGTGCGACGACAAAAACAATTGCCTGCATGATGTCATTCTGTATAAAAACAGCCTTTTATTCAAATACACCGGGTTAAACAGAGAAAGGGTAAATTCAAGTCACCACCAGGCTATTAAAGATATAGCAGATGTATTCATTGTTGCCGGTAAAAGTCCGGATGGTATTATTGAAGCTATTGAATGGAAAAATAAGGAAGACCATGGATACTTATTGGCTGTTCAGTGGCATCCTGAATGGATGCCAGAATCTCATCCTTTTTCTGCTCCCCTTGCCCTGAATTTTATTAATGCGGCAAAAGCCTATGCTAAAACCAGATAACCAAAACATGCCGAAACTTCCTTCACACAGACGCAAACCCGATTGGTTAAAAATTAAATTACCGGAAAAAAAGCTCTCCGGTGAAATCAATAACTACTTAAAAAAGAACAAGCTCCACACTATATGCGAAAGCGGCAAATGTCCGAACTTTGGTGAATGCTGGGACAGTGGTACTGCAACCTTCATGATACTAGGCGATATCTGCACCCGTTCCTGCGAATTTTGTAATGTGAAAGGCGGAAAACCCAAACCGGTGAATACTGACGAACCACAAAAAATTGCTGAAGCCGTTCGTTTTATGAAGCTCAGACATGCGGTTATCACCTCTGTTGACAGGGATGACTTACCGGATGGTGGCTCCCTTATCTGGGCAGAAACTATAAATAAGATCAGGGAACTAAATCCAGGAATTACATTAGAAACCCTGATCCCCGACTTTAAGGGCAACAAAACCCAATTGCAACGCATCATCAATTTAAAACCTGAAATTATCAGCCATAACCTTGAAACAGTTGAACGCCTTACTAAACAGGTCAGGAAACAATCCATTTACCAACGCAGCCTGGATGTCCTTTTATTTCTTGCTGACTCGGGTATACGGACAAAATCAGGAATTATGCTGGGACTGGGGGAAACCCGGGAGGAAATTTTACAAACCATGGATGACCTGATAGCAGCAGATTGCAAGATCATGACCCTCGGGCAATACTTGCAGCCTTCACCCCGACATCTGGAAGTTGCTGAATACATTAGTCCGGATGCATTTCGGTTTTACAAAGAAACTGGCCTGGAAAAAGGGTTTGAATATGTTGAATCAGCCCCCCTGGTAAGATCATCTTATCATGCCAGCAACCATATCACTTAACTGAATCTCGTTCACAATGAATACGGTAACATTTCAAAATCTGGGACTAATTGATTATAAAAAAGCCTGGGATTACCAAACAGCTTTATTCAAAGAAAAGATTAATAGTAAACTCAAAGATAAAAAAGCTACGCCTGAAAACCACCTGCTATTTTGCGAACATCCACATGTATATACCCTTGGTAAAAGCGGAAAGGATATAAATTTACTCATCAACAAATCGGAGCTTGAGAAAAAAGGGGTTCAGTTCTTTAATATTGACCGCGGGGGAGATATTACATATCATGGTCCCGGACAAATTGTTGGTTATCCAATACTTGACCTGGAAAGTTTTAAGCTTGGAGTAAAACAATATGTATATCTTATGGAAGAAAGCATCATTCACTGCCTTGGGAAATATAGGCTCACATCTTCACGCTTGCAAGGAGCTACCGGTGTTTGGATAGATGCTGAAAATCAAGGCAGGGCAAGGAAAATATGTGCTATCGGCATTCGGAGCAGCCGGCACATTACTATGCATGGTTTTGCATTCAATGTGAATACCCTTCTGGAATATTATACCTACATTAACCCATGTGGTTTTGTTGACAAAGGGGTGACCTCTATGCAAAAAGAAACCGGACAAAAACTACATTTCAAAACGGTACAGGAATCCTTGCTTGACAGCATAGCTGAAGTATTTAACTGCAAATTTATTTCGTGATTTCCACTCCTAAAATATGGTCAGGTCTTTGATTAATTCAGTATGTTCAGGAAACAGATCACATAATTCAACAGGACCTGCCATCTCAAATCCTTTGAAGTCAAAACCCGGACTCACTGTACATCCGAGTAAAGCAAACAGAATATCCCTGAACAAACATTTTCCATATTATCCGTTTTCAGCCAGGTACCCGATGTATCCATAAGGGTTGATGAGCGAAATTTATTTATTACAACCTCCTTCAGGATGCCTTAATACCTTTATTTCCCAAATATAATCCTGTGATTGTAACATTTTTTGAAATTCTATAGGGTTACCTTTTACTATTATCCGAATAAAAGTATGATGTTACTAAATTGTTGAGTCTCTTTTTATGATTTCTTGGCAGGAGGTGGTCTGGAGGCCACCTTTTGTATTTATTGCCCTTTCTCCTTTGCAAGGTACTTTTTGATTAGAAACTCTATATTCTCTCCAGGCATGAAAGCAGGGTATTGAATGATCTTTTTGTTGCGATCGGCAAAAACGAATAGAGGCAAAAACCTAAGCTGATATTTTTCAAGGATCGCAGGCTGATTTTCATAATAGAAGACAGGAAAATCGTAATTCTTGTCATACATGAAATGCTCAAATGAGGGTTTCTCTTCATCAACAAAAACAGCAATAACAGTCAGGTCTTCTTTGTACTTTTTTTGCAGTTCTTCCAGCAAGATCATTTCAGTTAAACATAACTCACAAGATGTTGACAAAAAACACATATACAAGTAATTATTATCATTAAAATCATCATAAAGCCCGACGTTTTCGCTTAACTGCAAATCAGGCAGCGGACTGCCTTTGCTCAAAACCGTAAGGGACTGCAATAAATTATCAGCAATATACCGGTGTTCATTAAAAACAGTTTTCTGCGAAAAATCCTTTAATATATCTTCTATGGCCTCCTGCTTATACTTCTCTTCATAATACATATCTGACAAACTTTTCAGCATGACCAATTCCCTGAACTGTTCATTAACAAGCAAGCTGTCCTGGCCCATAAGGTTAAAAATTGCCAGATAGTCTTTTTGAAAATTGACGGCTGTATCCAGATCATAAACGTTAACAGCACGGGAAGAAGTAAGAAGATACCGATTGAAGAGTTCATTAAAAAAACTCATGTATTCAATATGATGATACTGTATCTTTTTATCCCTGAAATAAGTAATAACAATAGAAGCCATTCGCCTGCTATATGTAAGCATTTCCAAATTTGCAAGGCGGTATGTAACATAATTACGGAAGTATTGATCCTGTGTGGACTCATCACCTGCAAACATATTAAAGATGGAATCGATTTTGTCAAAATTCCTTCTTCCGTATAATACATCAAAATTCTCAATTACATAGTTATTGTAATACAGATTAAAATCCTGAATTTGCTGGTTTAGTCCTTTTTCTGCCCCTTCATCGACAACAAATCTGAGGGTGTACAATTTAAACAAAGGATGCAAAGGGTCTTTATCGAAATTAAGGCTTGAGGGCAGTACTTCGATATTATATTCCGTATGAGGCCGTAAATATATTTCAGCTCGATTATTTTCTATTTCAAGAAAAGCAAAGCTGGTTTCTTCCAACCTGAAATGCAACTCGAATCGGCCATTTTCATTCACCCGTGTGGAAGAAAGGATTTTTTCCGTATAGCTGATATAATCTTTATAGACAACAATCCTGACATCCCTGCCTTCGGCTCCCCTTGCGAATCCCACAATATGCACATTGTTCCGCGCATTAACAACACCGTTAAGTAAAAGAAGAAAAATAAATATATTCCGGAAATACAACATATAGCAGCTAACGCATAAAGGAGTCAATTCATTACATCTACCTGGTTTTATCAGCCAAAGATATATTTAAACCATCTGGTACAAAGATACTAATATCACCGCCATTTTTTAACACATCCCGCACTATAGATGAATTGATATGTGTATATTCAGGCGTAGTCAGCAAAAACACCGTTTCAATTTGTGGCAACAGGTTTTTATTTGTCTGACCAATTGCCCGTTCAAATTCGAAATCTGCAGATGTTCTCAGTCCGCGTAAAATATAGGTTGCTCCTATTTCCCTGCAAAAGTCAACGGTTAGTCCGCTGAATTGCCTGACATTTACCGTTGGATAATTTGCAAAAACACATTTTATCCATTCTATTCGCTTCTTTAAAGGGAAAAATTCCTTTTTCTGAGAATTGACCCCAACAGCCACCACAATATTATCGAATATAGCAGTTGCCCTTTTAATGACAGATTCATGCCCTTTGGTTATAGGATCAAAAGAACCTGGAAATACAGCAATCCTTGACATACACTTTTTTAGCAAAAATAAGAAAATATGAGAATAATTTTTCCAAAATGGGAAATTCTTCAGACGAAATAAATCATAATGTATTGATTAAAAGTAAGTTATAATCCTGGTACAATCATTGAAACAGCTTGAATGCCACAGTTTTACCATAAAAGGTGGGATTAAACAGAAATATCATGAAGCAGTTAACTACACTATTACTCGCTATACTTTCTCCTGTAATACTTACAGCGCAATTATTCAATGATGCAGTTATAACGATACAGGATGAAGCCTTTGTTACCGTTGAAGGCAACTATACGAATATGGATGATGGACTGATTGACCTGGAAGGGGAAATTTGGGTTGCCGGCAATTGGTACAATAACGCAGCAATTTCAGATATCATTTTGAAAATGTCAGGCTTAACCATTTTAAACGGAGACACGACCCAGTTAATCACCGGGCTCACCGAAACTGAGTTCTCCAACCTGATACTTTTCAATTCATTTTTTAATACCAGAAAATTCAATTATTACCTTCCCAATGTAAACACCATTATCAATGGTTATCTGGATTTTCAACTTGGTTGCATTCATACAACTGACAGCACGCTGGTAGTAGTAACGGATGCACCCAATTACAATGCAATTCTGAACTATGATATTGATAAGTTTATCGTTGGGAATTTAAGACGATATGTGAATCAAGGAGGCGGCTATTATCCGCTGCCTGTTGGCACCTGGGATGACGATGTCAATAACCCGGGAACGAATAAGCTTTACTATGAATTAGGCGAATGGCGATTATTACAGAAAGACCCGGGATTCGAATATATTGATGTAAAGTTTACGCATGAAGTTTTAAACGCCCCGGCTCCCTCTGAACCTTTTCCAAACAATAAATACATTTATGTACCCATTGGCAAAAATGATTCTGCCAGGATCGATGAGTTCCTGAATAATGGTTACTGGACCATAAATTCCAATAATGACATCTACGGTATTTGGGATTTAAGGTCATATGCAAGGGGGCAAAACAATACTGGGTCCACACCTGAAGTTCATGCCCTGGTATGGAGAGATTCCGTAGTGACTGCCTGGGATACTAAATTCAGCCTGGTACCACACAATCCGGCCTGGCAGTTCTTTACTGTTGACGGGGGGGTTTCTGTGTTAAGAAAAAGGGCTTTTAAAGGATGGGGGGATGTTATTGTGGGTAAATGGGATATCGGATTACCCATTGAATTGCTGAACTTCAATGCCCGTTGCCATAATAACCTGGTTCAGATTGAGTGGACTACAGCTTCAGAAATCAATAATGACTATTTTACTATTGAAAAAAGCTCCAATGGCATCACATGGCAAATTGTAGCTATTGTTGACGGAGCGGGCAATAGCAACCAGCCTGTCGACTACAGTATCGCTGATTATGAGGCTGGTTTAGGAATTTCCTACTATAGGTTAAAACAAACTGATTACGATGGAGCCTACGAATATTTCAATGATTTCATAACACCCGTTAGTTGCACCAATGAGCCTGAGTTTGAAACAAAGATATATGCTGATGAAAATAATTATATCTATGTGGATTATTTCAGCTACAGTGGCACACAATCAATTATCAGAATATTTGACGCACAGGGCACCCTGATATTTTCTGACACAGACAAAGCTACAGATGGCCTGAACCGGTTAAAATTCCATATCTCTTCAGCCAGTGGAATCTATATGGTAACTTTTACCAATAAATATGAAAATAAAACCGAAAAGATATTGTTACGAAGCGGCAGGTAAAATCAGGGTTGATCTCTGTCTTTCTTCTTTCCTGCATCAATAGCTTTCCCAAAAACATATATCAGGCGGAATGTCAGGGAAGTATTAAATTGATCCCTGACCTCCCCGGTTAAGAATGTGCGTGTACGTATCTTTGCCAGGGAATAGGCATAGCGAAAATTTACATTTAATCGTTTATAAACCGGAAAACGCACATCCAGAAGAATATTCACATCATCCCGCTTATAGGGGCCATACGGGGAGTCCCATCCCACTTGATCCCCATGCTCATATTCCTGAAAATCCACAATACGTCCCCATGAGAAGCCCATGCCTCCGCTCATAAAACCTTTATCAGTAAACATTACCAGAACAGGAACCTCCACATAATCCAGGATCAGTTTGTACTCACCCGTTTTTGGTTCAGCAAATTGCGGTTTTTGATAGCTTCCTTTTTGTGTATAAATCGTTTCCAAAACAACCGACCACTTTTCAACAAAAGGGATAATAGCCGAAGGACCTACATTGAAGCCATATTTTTTCCAGCCCCAAACTTCATCCCCATCTACCTGTGATATATTAAACCCGCCACAAATGGCACCTCTGATCTGTTGAGAAAAAACCGAAGCTTCAAACAGCAAGAAAAAAGACAACGCAAGTATGATATATTTCATAAAAAATTTATCTAAATACGGAAATGTTGCACCAATATTGTTTTCAGTTCTTTGAAGATGTAGCATCACTCTACCGCTTCTTTAATAGACAATTGTATCCGTTTACGATCTATCTCCACACTCATCACCTTGACTTTCACTTTTTGGTTTAAACGTAAGACTTCATTAGGGTCATGAATAAACTTATCGGCAATTTGGCTGATATGAACCAGCCCATCCTGGTGCACACCAATATCTACAAAAGCACCAAAAGCTGTAATATTTGTAACTATTCCCGGCAATATCATCCCAATCTTAACATCTTCAATATTATTAACGGATTTGTCAAATTCAAAAAAATCAAACTTCTTCCTGGGATCCCGGCCAGGCTTTGCCAGTTCATCCATAATATCCTTCAGGGTTGGCATCCCTGTTTTTTCAGTAACAAAAGCCTGCAACATAATCTTATCTCTCAGGTTTCCGTTTTTTATAAGATCATCCACCCTGGCATTAAGCTTACGTGCCATACTTTCTACCACGTGGTAACTTTCAGGGTGTACGGCACTTCTGTCGAGGGGATTCTCTGAGTCCTTAATTCTTAAAAACCCTGCAGCCTGCTCGAAAGCCTTATCTCCAAACCTGCTTACCTGTTTAAACTCATTTCTTGACTTAAAAGCTCCATGTATATTTCTATATTCAATAATGTTTTGTGCCAAACCGGGCCCCACACCGGAAACATATTTTAGCAGCTCGCTACTGGCTGTATTAACCTCTACCCCAACAGCATTTACACAACTAATTACCACATCATCCAGACTTTGTTTCAATAGGTTTTGGTTCACATCATGTTGATATTGACCCACACCAATAGATTTGGGATCTATCTTCACCAGTTCTGCAAGGGGATCTAATAATCTTCTGCCAATCGATACAGCTCCGCGCACAGTAACATCGTATTCGGGAAATTCCTCCCGTGCGACCCTGGAAGCTGAATACACTGATGCACCGCTTTCATTGACCATAACCGCAATAATATCTTTGTCGAAGCGAATCTTACGGATGAAATTCTCCGTTTCCCTTCCTGCTGTTCCGTTACCTATTGCAATGGCATCAATCTTATATGCATCTGCCAGGCTAAGCACCTTGCGCATGGACGGGCTCGTTTCACGCTGTGGCGGATGGGGGTATATGGTTTCATTATGCAGCAAATGACCCTGCTTATTAAGGCATACGATTTTACATCCTGTCCTGAATCCCGGATCAATAGCCATAACATTTTTCCCGGCCAGCGGAGGCGCCAGCAATAACTGACGCAGATTTTCAGCAAAAACATATATCGCTTTTTCATCTGCCTGCTCTTTGGCCAGGTGCCTTAATTCAGACTCCATAGAAGGCTGCAGCAATCTTTTATAGGCATCATCCGCAGCCAGTTTCACCTGAAAAGCAGCGTCATTATCAGCTTTTACAAATTTTCGGTATATGATTTCCATGGCATCATCTTCAGATGGAGCAATGCTTACTTTAAGAAATCCTTCCTTCTCACCGCGCAATATTGCCAGAATGCGATGAGACGGAGATTTCATCAACTTTTCTTCGATAGAAAAATAAGTCCTGTACTTTTGCCCCTCTGCTTCTTTATCTTTTGCAACCTTCGTGCGAATAACCGCATTGCGTTCAAAAAGATTTCTTATTCTTTCGCGAATGATTTTATTCTCACTAACCCATTCAGCTATAATATCCCTGGCACCGGCAAGAGCATCATCAGCAGTATTTACCCCTTTTTTCTCATCAACATAAACGGCAGCTTCCTTTTCAAGTTGAATATAGTCCTGCTGCAACAACAATTTCGCCAAGCCTTCCAGCCCCTTCTCCCTGGCAATGGATGCCCGTGTTTTACGTTTTGGTTTGTATGGCAGGTAAAGGTCTTCGAGTTCGGTCATTCTTTGAGCTTCTCTGATGGATGCCTCTAATTCCGGACTCAGTTTTCCCTGCGCATCAATGCTTTTAAGGATAGCCTCCCGTCGCTTATCAAGGTCCCTAAGCTGCTGCAACCTTTCTCTTACAGCCACTATCTGGGTTTCATCCAAACTACCTGTCATTTCCTTCCGGTAACGCGCAATAAAAGGGATGCTGGCTCCATCGTCCAAAAGTTTTATTGTATTTTCAACCTGCCATGGTTTAAGGGACAATTCCCCTGCTATGATACCTGAATAATCCTTCTTCATCATTAAATATAAACTTTGATATTACCAGCCCTGAACAAGCAAATCTGCCAGATGCATCACTTTCATATCCACATTATGTTTCTTCATGAAAGTATCCAAATGCATCAAACAGGAAGAATCAGTTGAGACAATGTATTCTGCTCCGGTTTTTTTCGCCCATTCAACTTTTTGTTCCGCCATGGCTGTAGATATAGGTTCATATTTAACAGAAAATGTACCGCCAAACCCACAACAGGTATCAGCATTCTCCATTTCAATAAGCTCTAAACCTTTCACATTCTTCAATAATTGAAATGGTTCATCGTTTAGCCCGTATTCACGCAGGGAAGCACAGGATGCATGATAGGTCACTTTCTTTTCAAATACAGCGCCTGTGTTGGTTACTTTCATGACATTCACTAAAAAATCAGTGAATTCGAATATTTTTTTCTGTAATTGCTTGCACTCATTGTGCAATGAAGAATTATGAAACAATTTAGGATAATAGTTTCTGACCATTCCCACACAGGAAGCTGACGGGCCAACAACATAGCGATCCGATGAAAAATCTTTTATAAATTTCTCGCCCATTGCTTTTGCCTCATCCCAAAATCCACTGTTAAAAGCCATTTGACCACAACATGTCTGCTGGTCATTATAAAAAACAATTGCACCAAATTTTTCAAGTATGCGTACCATGTTCATTCCGGTTTCAGGATAAACCTGGTCAATAAAACAGGGTATAAAAATATCTACTTCCATTTACCCGATAATTAGGATGAATAATCTACTTACAATAATATATAATAATTGCAAATGACAAATTTAAGGATTTATTAGCTTTCCGGTGTATTTTGAATTGTATATCCTGCTTTCTGACATTCCCTCCAAAAATCAGGGTATGATTTAGTTATAACACCGGCATTTTTCAGGTATATTTCTCCATAAATATAAGCTAATGGGGCCAATGACATGGCAATACGATGGTCATTATGCGGATCAAAAACTTTTGCAGGAGATCGTGAACAGTCGATCCCTTTGATAATTTTCAATTGACCATTTTTAAAAAAGAACTCAGCACCCAATTTTGTCAATTCACACAAAATAGCATTCACCCGGTCAGATTCTTTATACTGTAAATTATCCAAGCCCCGAATGATAAGCTGATGATCATTTACGGATGCAGCTACAATAAGGGGCAGGGCAATGTCCGGGTAATTTCTTAAGTTATATTCATGCCGAACCTGCAGATCATTAGTATAAAATATCTGCATTCCAAGCTTACAGGGAGAACTTTCTATTCCAAAATCCCTGAACAATTCCATGCAATGGCTATCTCCCTGAATGCTATCTTCTGATAACCCCCTGAGGATAAAACTGCCTTTCCCAAGCACACATAAAGCCTCATACCAAAATGCTGCCGATGACCAATCTGCCTCCACATCCATCTGGATTATCTTTGGCTTTGTAAAAGGGACAAACATTTCATTACCCTGCCTGTATGCTTCTATTCCGACCATTTTCAACAGCTCTATCGTCATCATGATATAAGGAAAGCTTGCATTTCCATTTTTAACTTTCAGGTTCAGGCCATTTTCAAGGCAAGGTGCAATAAGGAGCAAAGCAGTAGCAAACTGACTGCTTTTCCCGCAATCCACAATAACCTCTCCTCCTGGAAGCGGACTGCCTTTGATCAACAGGGGTGGGAAACCGGGTTTTCCTTTATATTCTATTGTTGCTCCCATATCGCCCAGGGCATCCACCAATGGCCCTATTGGTCTTTCCTTCATCCTGGAAGATCCGGTCAGAAACCATGCACCTGTTGTTATGCTCAAATAGGCTGTTAAGAAGCGGAAGGTAGTTCCTCCGTCGATAGCATCAATAAGAGTGGTACCACCCGAAGGATTTTCAATGGCTTGCAAGCATTGTTCCAAAACAATGGTATCTCTTGCTTCTGAGACATTACGTATTTCAATCATATTGCAGTACAAAGCGCGAAGGATCAAAAGCCGGTTGCTGATGCTTTTCGATGCTGGAAGGTTAAGGACAGTGTTTTCGGACCATTCCCCTTTTTTATATCGAACTTTTATCATGCTGTCATAAATTTCTGTAGTAATCCAGGGCCATTATAAGGATGTCTTTATCACAATAGTGATCAATGTGAGCTTTCCCTATTTCAGACAGAAGGGTAAAATTAAACCTGCCCCGCTGATTCTTTTTGTCATGTAAGAGGTAAGAAAGGATAGTATCATAATCCGATAATTTCACCAGTTTTTTGTTGAAGTATTTCAAAAGCATATCACTGATCAAGCTGAGGTTTTGCCTGGACAAGTTGCAATAGCGATAGGACAAAAAAGCCTCCGCATGCATTCCCATGGCAACGCATTCTCCATGAGATTTTGTTTGATCGTTTTGATCCAGAAACCAGGACTCAAAAGCATGTCCGAAACTGTGACCAAAGTTCAGTTTTTTCCTGATCCCTTTTTCGAAAGGATCTTCAAGAACTATGCTGTTCTTTATTTTAACTGATTCACATATAAGATCTTTCCAAAAATCCGGATTAAAATCTTTACAGGCAATATCATCTTTCGAAACAGATTTCAACAAATCCAGGTAAAGGGGGTTAGCAATAAGTGCATGTTTGATCATCTCAGCAAAACCGGAAAGAAGATGTATATCAGCTAAGGTAGCCAGAAAGCCGGGATTAATAAAAACAGCAATGGGATTTTGGAAAACACCCAATAGATTTTTCACATGATTAAAATCCACTCCCTGCTTACCCCCTATCGAAGCATCCACTTGAGCCATGAGGGTGGTAGGGATATTGAGAAAGCGTATCCCGCGTTTATAGGTACTGGCAACAAAGCCGCCCATATCGCAGAGGACACCTCCTCCCAGGTTAATGATAAGGCTTTTCCTGTCGGCCTTACGATCAGCAAGTTCTTCCCAAAGTCCGTGGCAGCTATCGAGGCTTTTGAAGGACTCCCCGCTTTTTATCTCCAGAATTTCCGCCTGTTCAATCAGCTTAAAACCCAGATAGAGATCGGGCAGGCAATATTTGGAGGTATGCTCGTCCACGATCACAAAGATTTTACTAAGCTGTTCATCCAGTTGAAAAATAAACTGTTCCAGGCAAGGATACATATCCTGGCCAATAAATACAGGATGAATGCCAGATTTTATTTCTACTGTTTCAGACATGGAAAACAAAATTAGCATAATCTGCATGGAAAGATCATGAGAAATGTTAAATAGTTAATATTACATGAAGGTGTTTATATGGATATTTACGGTATGTTTTCTTTAAGAACCTGAGAAAATTCTGCGAATTATTTCTGTCCAGTGTATCTGCTGTGATTTCACCATCATGCACCGAAAGCGCAGCAATTAACGATACAGTGCCATGTCTTATATATGTAGCAGTTAATCGAATCATAGCTATAGCCTTGGTTTAACATCAAAATTATTTTTGAACGCACAACAAATTAAGCATCGTTTTCCGCAAAGCGGAATATGTGCTTAGTGTTGA
>CAZZLL010000010.1:0-85179 GCA_964654725.1 uncultured Lentimicrobiaceae bacterium
ACTGATATTCAGTACCCCTTTTTTAGAGCGTCGTCGACGCGCACAAAACAGGAAGTTCACATGTATGCAACCAGATACGTTTCGTGTTGGTGGTGAAAGTTTCATTGATCAATTGATGGAAAAAGGCTTTCCCATGTCCCTTTCCCAGAAAATCCATCTTCAGGCCGAAATAAACCAGTTCTGTATTTGTTGTATCATGCCGGAATGTTTCACCGAAACCTATCAGCTGATCATTTGAATAATACTGGTAAACAATAGTTTTGGGGTTATTAAGGATTTGTTCCAGTTCTTTTTCATTAATCATCCTGCGATTGTACCAGTTCCAGGTAGCCCCTATTTCATTATAAAGAGAAAGGTAAGCGGAGGGATCAGGTTTTTCCCAAATCTTAATTTCCTCGGAGAAATCACTAAACTTACTAACAACCCAATTTTTTTTGTTAATTTCAAGATAATAGGTTTTTACCTTAATTATTTTTAAATGATTTCGATCTATCATCTTACACCTGCATTATGACCATGAATTAAACGGATTAGACATAAGGTTCTCATTGTAATACCGCGGATCACCAGTTACTTCTGTTCCAACCCACGGAGGCAGGGCGGGGTTTTGTTGTTCGTCTTCCAGCTCAATTTCAGCGAGATAAAGGCCTTTGTTTGCGTCATCAAAAACATCAATATCCCAGTTCATTCCCTTAAATTCAACCTGATAGCGGAATTTCTTAATAATAGGCTTCAGGCATAATGCTTCCATGATTTCTTTTGCTTCCTTTACCGGAATTTCATACTCGTACTCCAGGCGTTGTTTATGTGTATTTCCTTCTTTGATGGTAAGATAGGCCTTATTTTGCATTATTCTTATGCGGACATTATTTTTTGAATTCCTGTTCAGATACGCTTGTTGGATCGTAAGCCCGTTTTTAAGCCGGATAGCTGAAATATCCTTAACCAGAAATTTTCTTTCTATTTCTTTTGCCATGGGATATACGGTAGGATTAACAAAACATTAAAATATTATTAATATTTTGAGCAAATATAAATAATTAGGAAGGAGAAGGCAATAGAAAAAACTATTTACCTACTATGTAGCTGCCGACACTATCCGGTGCTGTTTTTGGATAATAGCTTGTATCTGACTCATCATCCAAAGCTCTGAGGTATAATTCTACTATTGTTTGGTCGGGTTGGGGTGGTATTTGGCCAATTTTATTATTCTTTCACTCCAGCCGGTTCTTCTTCAAGAACTTCTGTTTTTCCTTTAGGAATACTTTTATCTTTTACCAGGGTCAGTTCCTTGATGATATTGTCAGCTCCGGCGAATTTATCTATGATAAACAATACATAACGTATGTCAACATTGATAGTGCGTTGCAGTTCAGGTTCAAAAGCGATATCTCCGCTCATAGCTTCCCAGTTTCCGTCAAAAGCCAATCCAATGAGTTCACCTTTACCATTGATAACCGGACTTCCGCTATTGCCACCGGTAATATCGTGATTGGTCAGGAAACAAACCTTCATGGTACCATTTTCACTGTAGGGACCATAATTTTTAGTTTTGAAAAGATCTTTCAGTTTTTCCGGCACCACGAATTCCCAGTTGTTTGGGTCTTCTTTCTCCATGACCCCGTCCAGGGTTGTAAAATAGTTGTAATGGATGGCATCTGCCGGGTAATAATCCTGGACAGTGCCATAGGTTAATCTCATGGTAAAGTTAGCATCCGGATAGAATTTTTTATCTGGTTGCATTTCACGTAAACCTGCAATAAATAGCCTGTATCCTTTGTTTAAATTTGTATTTGCTTTTGTAAGAGAACCACTTATTGCCCGAAAATCCGAAAGAAAAGTGTTCATCATTTCGAAAACAGGATCTTTTTCGAGGGTTTTTACAGATGGTTCTTCAAGAAAAGCCATTATTTCATCTTTGTCATCAAACATACTTTTTGAATACAATTTTTCCGTATAATTTGTAAAATCGCCCTTAGCTTTTTTTCCGGTTCTCAGCAAGCTTTCAGGTTGTTGCTCTTTAGGGACATTTTCATGGTAAATATTCAGCATTGCAGCCATCAGTTTTTTATCCGTTGGCAAATGATAGTCTTTGAACATCTTTTCAGCAGATTCTTTAAGACTTTCTGCCATAACTTTAATTTTCTCTTCTGATTTTTCTTCGTCGGTTTTACTCATTTCTTTGTGCAAGCCTGAAAATTGGTATGCCATTCCAATTACTTCTGCTCCACGAAAAATGGCCTCCATAAAGTACCATTTATGCATTTCAAAGGCTGAAATTTCTTCATAGGCATTATCAATAAGGGGCAACGCATCCCCATATTTATCTTCCAGGCTGTTTTTTTCAATCCATGAATTAAATTCATTTTCGAGGGTTTTCTTTTTATCAGCAACTCTGAGGTTTTTAAGTCCTTTGCTTTGCCCGATGAAATACTTCCAGTAATTGGCTGTCCTGGCGTATTTAGTGGCATACTTGATATTGACCTCTTCGCTGGCATCCATGGATTCTCTCATGATGGCCAGTTTTTCTTCCCTTATCTTCACAACCAAGGGGTTGCGGTATTCCAGGTTCATTTTAACTCCGTTTGAGGTCAGGTATCTTTCAGTACCTCCCGGATATCCCATGATCATGGCAAAGTCGCCTTTCTTCACCCCATTTAGGGAAACTGGCAAGTGATGCCTGGGTTTAAGGGGTACATTATCCGTTGAATAATCAGCAGGTTTTCCGTCAGGGGCGGTATAAATCCTGAAAAGGCTGAAATCACCTGTATGCCGCGGCCACATCCAGTTATCGGTATCGGCACCGTATTTTCCAATTGAAGATGGAGGAGCCCCAACAAGGCGCACATCCCTGAATGTTTCGTAAACAAAAAGATAATACTCATTCCCATGGAAGAATTCAGTTACGTTGGCTTCGTAATGGTTCCCGTCTGTAGCTTCAGCGACAATCCCTCCAATGATCTCATTTGCTTTCTTCTGACGGGCATTCTCATCCATGTTATTATCCAGCTGGCTGAGAATTTGTTCTGTTACATCTTCAATGCGCACCAGAAATTTAGCCGTTAATCCTTCATTAGGTAATTCTTCTTTATGATTTTTAGCCCAGAACCCGTTTTTCAGGTAATTATGTTCTTCAGAGCTATGAGATTGAATTTGGCCATATCCACAGTGGTGGTTTGTTAAAACCAGGCCTTTTTCAGAAATGATTTCCCCGGTACATCCTCTTCCATAAATAATTATGGCATCTTTCAGGCTGGAATTGTTAACGCTGTATATTTCTTCTGGGGTCAGCTGCAATCCCATTTCTTTCATATCTACGTAGTTGAGTCGCTCAACAAAAAGTGGCAACCACATTCCTTCATCGGCCCGGGTTTGACCGAAAAGTCCGGCGGTTAAGATAACACATGCAAAAATAAATCGCTTCATTGTATCAAATTTTGGTTACACATAATAAAATAACTTAAACATATTTTTCGCCTTTTTCTACCTTTACATCACTCACAAACTGCCTGATTTGCTGTTCATCTTGTTTTCGACATATCAGCAGGGTCCCTTCGTCTTCAACAATGATATAATCCTTAAGGCCCTGGATTACGCAAAGTTTCTTTTCCGGCATATTGATGATGCATCCTTTGGTGTCATAGGTCATCACATTTTTCCCGATAACGGCATTATCATCATTGTTCTTCTCCCGGATATCATGAAGAGAACCCCAGGTTCCCAGGTCAGACCAGCCAAAATCAGAAAAGAACACATACACATTATCTGCTTTTTCCATAATACCATAGTCTATGGAAATGTTTTTACATACAGTATACGCTTTTTTCACAAATCCTTCTTCTTCTTCGGTATTGTATTTCGAAATCCCTTCCTTAAAAATATCATCAACTTCTGGGAGATGGGTTTCCAAAGCATCCATAATGCTTTTCAGTGACCAGACAAAAATGCCGGAATTCCATAAAAAGTCACCGCTTTTCAGGAAAGATTTCGCCATTTCCAATTCCGGTTTCTCTGTGAACGTTTTTACTTTAAAAATTCGTTTGTCGGTGTTATCAGCCGGACTATCATTGAATTGAATATATCCATAACCGGTGTCAGGCCTGCTGGGTTTAATACCAAGTGTGATGAGCCAATTATTCTCAGAGGCTGCTTTCAATGCAGAGGAAATGATCTCAGTAAACATATCTTCTTTCATGATGATATGGTCAGAGGGGGCAACGACGATGCTGGCGTCCGGATTGATTTGTTCAATCTTATAATTGGCATAAGCAATACATGGTGCTGTATTTCTTCGGGAAGGCTCGCATACAATCTGCTCATAGGATATTTCAGGCAGTTGTTCTTTGGTAAGTTCCCTGTAGATTTCATTGGTTACGATATATATATTTTCAACCGGACAAACCTTTTCAAACCTTTTAAAAGTTTGTTGCAATAAGGTTTCTCCTGTTCCGAGTATGTCAATGAATTGTTTAGGCCTGTTGGTTTTACTCATTGGCCAGAAGCGGGTGCCGACACCACCGGCCATAATAACACAGTAAAAATTTTTATTCATTTCTGTGGAGGTTTATATTTATTTATGGTGCAAATGTAATAAATCCTGGTTTATGGGTTTTCGCTCACAGGGGGTATACCTGCATATGGGGCTGGATAAGGTATATCTTTTTATTATCCAGGCAAATACAGCGATAGCGTTTCCTTACACGTTCTTTTTTTACAAAGCATTTGCCATTATATATCCTGAATGTTGCGTTATGGTTTAAGTTTTCAAGCAGCTGGCTATCATCCATTTTTTCATCGAAATCCTTCAGTGTTTTTGCCAGCAGCTGATGTCCGGAGGTTGAAGCCCGAGGGTTTCGGGCATAATCTTTTACTGCGGCATCAAGTCTTGCAGGAAGAGGATTTTTAAGGATTTGGAGCAACAAATCCCGATAGGTCTCTTTCCATTCTTTCCCGTGGGGTTTGTGTTGCCTGCCATATCTTTCAAAAACGATCAGATGGGCCAGTTCATGAGCAAAGGTTATCAGAAAGGCATAGGGATTAAGGTCGCTGTTAAGACTGATAATGGCCGGTTTGCCATTTAAAGAAGGTTTGAAAAACCCCAGTTTGGTGTTACGTGAACCTGCAAATTTCAGGTGAAAATCATACTGTGTCGTCCAGAAATCAATCAATGCATGAAACTCAGGGGGAATAAAATCATATACAGATGCTGGCTTCTTCATTGGCCGGTGTTTGATGCATACTGAAACTGGGACAGTCGCCGCATTTTTTTCTTTTTTTCCGTTTATTGTAATTATGACGTGAACAGGCAACAAAGCACAGCATAAATAAAACCAGGAGGGTCAGTCGGATTGTTTTTTTTAGGAAATATTGATTTCTTCCGGTTTGCATGCAAAAATATCTTTTGTCAAAGTTAATAATTAATGGTCAGTGTTTAAATGTTCAGGCCGGATTTTCAGCATTGCCTCTGAAAAATTTTTAATTTAGCAGAAAAGACAGGGATGCTTTCTATTTTAACGCATATCGGAAAATACTTATTACTGATGCGGGTTGTATTCAGCAGGCCTGAAAAAAAATCCATCTATTACCGACAGGTTCTTGTTGAGATGGATAATCTGGGTATTGATTCACTGGGTATTGTCGCCATCATTTCAGTTTTTATGGGTGCAGTAGTAGCTATACAGATGGCTTTTAATGTGGACAGTCCGCTAATTCCATTGTATACAATTGGTTTTGCCACACGGCAGTCGGTGATTCTGGAATTTTCTCCCACCATTGTTAGTCTGATCCTGGCCGGAAAGATTGGCAGCCGCATAGCTTCAGAAATTGGTACCATGCGTGTTACTGAACAAATAGATGCACTGGAGATCATGGGTGTGAATTCGGCTACGTATTTGATTTTACCCAAAATCGTTGCTGCTATGATCATTAATCCTATCCTGATTGTAATCAGCATTTTTTTGGCCATTTTTGGCGGATGGTTGGCCTGTGTGTTAACCGGTTTGGTTGCCTCCCAGGAATTCATCTACGGTATCAGGGCTTTTTTTCAGGCTTATGACATCATCTATGCCCTGATTAAAACAGTTGTATTTGCATTTATCATAACATCAGTGAGTGGTTATCATGGTTACAATACGAAAGGCGGGGCACTGGCAGTCGGAACATCAAGTACCAAAGCAGTAGTCGACTCCAGCATCGCCATCATAGTGTTTAACCTTGTCCTTACCCAAATTTTGCTGGCATGATAGAAGTTAAGAACATATTTAAAAAGTTTGATAATACTGATGTGCTTAAAGATATCAGTGTTAAATTTAATCAGGGCAAGACCAACCTGGTTATCGGGAAAAGCGGTTCAGGGAAAACGGTTCTAATTAAGTGCATTGTTGGTTTATATGATATTGATTCGGGGAAGATCATTTTTGATGATAAGAATTTCGGCAGGATGACCAAAGAAGCCAAAAAGGAGATTCGCAAAGATGTTGGCATGCTTTTTCAGGGAGGAGCCCTGTTTGATTCTCTGACTGTTATGCAAAATATTATTTTTCCACTCAATATGTTTACCCGGCAATCTTATGAAGAAAAGAAAGACCGGGCGATTTTTTGCCTTAAGCGTGTAAATCTGGAAAATGTAGAATATCAGTATCCCAGCCAGCTTAGCGGTGGTATGCAGAAAAGGGTGGCCATTGCAAGGGCCATCGCCATGAAGCCCAAATATTTGTTATGTGATGAGCCTAACTCCGGTCTGGATCCGAAAACCGCCAGCCTGATAGATAACCTGATCAGTGAAATCACGGAAGAATATAATATCACTACCATTATTAACACACACGATATGAATTCAGTGCTGGAAATTGGAGACAACATAGCTTTTATTCATGAAGGTGAGCTTTGGTGGGAGGGTGATAAAAACGAAATCCTGCATACAGATAATACCATCCTTAATGAATTTGTTTTTTCTACTGAACTTACCCGCCGACTGATAAAGAAATAATACCGTATGAATCACCTGGACATTATTCTTGCTATTCCCCTGCTTTGGTTTGCTTATAAGGGTTTTAGGAAGGGGCTGGTGATCGAATTGACTTCACTGGTGGCTTTGTTACTGGGCATTTATATGGCTATCCATTTTTCGGATATTACCGCTACCTACCTTTCTGAATGGTTTAATATACAAGGAAAGTATATTTCTATTGTTAGTTTTTCGCTGACATTTATTGGTGTGGTTATCCTGGTTTACTTTGTGGGAAAACTTATAGAAAAATTTGTGGATATCCTGCTCCTCGGATTAGTGAATAAAGCCCTGGGAATGTTGTTTGGGTTGCTGAAAATGGCTTTGGTGCTCAGCACCTTTATTTATATTCTCAATAGCATCAGCATAAATATATTGCCCAAACAAAGCTGTGATCAGTCTATGCTGTTCAGACCGATTGAACGCCTGGTACCAGCTCTGCTTCCGAAGCTTAATAAATTCAGGGATAAATGGAGAGAAGAATCGCTTCCTGCAGAAAAACACGATGAAAAAATAGGTTAATCCAAAATGGCCTTTACGCCCGGCAGCTGTTTCCCTTCAATATATTCCAGCATGGCTCCGCCGCCAGTACTCACATAGCTTACCTGATCGGTCATGTTGTTTTGGTTGAGCGCAGCAACAGAATCTCCGCCTCCAACCAGAGAATAACCTCCGGATTTTGTTGCTTCTGATATGGCTTTTGCAATGGCAATGGTTCCTTTTTTAAAGTGTTCCATCTCAAATACACCCATAGGTCCGTTCCAGAGAATGGTTGAAGAATGCTTTATAACTTCCGAAAATTGCCTGATAGCTTTTTGTCCAATGTCCAACCCCATCCAGTCCTCATTAATATTTGCTGATCGGATCTCTTTTTTCTGAGCATCATTGGAAAAGTTATCTGCAGCTACTGAATCAACCGGAAGCAATACATTCGTTCCGTTCAGAAGCAATTGATGAATAGTTTTCCGGGCATTATCAATCAAATCTTTTTCTGCCAGGGATTTTCCGATATTACCTCCAAGGGCTTTAATAAAAGTATAGGCCATTCCTCCGCCAATGATAAGATTATCAACCCTTCCGCTGAGGTTCGTAATAACGGGAATTTTTGTAGACAGTTTTGCTCCGCCAATGATAGCCGTAAAGGGTGTTGCCGGGTTTTTTAATACCTTTTCCAGGTTGTTCAGCTCTTTTTCCATGAGAAGTCCGAAATATTTATTATCGCTGAAATGAGCTGCAATGCTGGCAGTAGATGAATGTTCCCTGTGGGCACTGCCGAATGCATCCATTACGTATGCATCACCAAGTTCGGCCAGCTGCTCGGCAAATTCCTTATCGCCCCTGGTTTCTCCAGGATGGAAGCGTACATTTTCCATCAGGAAAATCTCACAAGGCTTCAGTGAATGAACCATGTCAGTTGTTTTTTCTCCTATCAGCTCACCGGAAAATTTAACTTCCTGCCCCAACAAATCCGAAAGATACTCCGCTACCGGTTTCAGAGAGAATGCAGCATCATGACCATTGGGTCGGCCCAGATGCGACATCAAAATCAATGAAGCACCGGCACGTAGTAATTTTTGAATGGTAGGTAATGATTCCCGGATACGGGTATCATCTGATATTTTCCCCTCCTTGATGGGCACATTAAAGTCTACTCTTACAAGAACTTTTTTGTTGCCTAAATTTGCTGAAGCTAAAGTTTTCATATTTATTTTTTTCAATTAACAAAATGATATGAAGGTGGTTCAACGATTTATATTCTTTTCAAAGTAAGTGTTGAGTTTTATGCAAATATATTACTTTTGAAGAGAGCTAAAGGAAATGAATTGATGAATTACAAATAAATTTCGATGGAAACGAATATCTCACCCCTTAATTCTAAATTACCGGAAGTAGGAACATCCATATTTGCGGTGATGTCGCAGATGGCTTTGAAATTCAATGCTATTAATCTTTCGCAGGGCTTTCCTGATTTTGAGGTTGCGCCCAGCTTGATTGAAAAAGTGGGTGACTACATGAATAAGGGCTTCAATCAATATGCCCCGATGACAGGCGTTCCGGTTTTGAGGGAGGCAATATCACGAAAGATAAAAAAAAGCTACCAGGCAGATTATCATGTTGATAAAGAAATTACCATAACTGCAGGAGCAACACAGGCATTGTTTACCGCTATAACAGCCGTTATCAGGGAGGATGATGAAGTAATTGTTTTTGAACCGGCCTATGACAGCTATGTGCCTGCGATAAAACTCAATGGAGGGACACCGGTGTACGTGGAACTGGAACCTCCTTTATACGGGATCAATTGGGATGAAGTGAGGCGCAAGATCACACTCAGGACACGCATGATCATATTAAATACTCCGCATAATCCCACGGGAAGCATTCTAAGTCATGAGGATGTTGTAAAACTCAATCAGCTGATAAAGGATACGGATATCATTGTTTTAAGCGATGAAGTTTATGAACACCTGATCTTTGATGATAAGAACCACCACAGCATGTGTGCACATCCTGAATTGCGAAAGCGAAGCATGGTCGTGTTTTCTTTTGGCAAAACCTTTCATGCCACAGGCTGGAAAATGGGCTATTGCCTGGCACCGGAAAACCTGACCGCAGAATTCAGGAAAGTGCATCAGTTTGTCGTATTTACCTGCAATACACCTGTACAGTATGCCATTGCTGAATTCCTGGAAGATCCCTCACAGTATACTGAACTGGGGCATTTTTATCAAAAGAAACGAGATTATTTTCTGGATGCTATCCAATCATCACGATTTAAAATTGTGCCTTCTTACGGTACGTATTTTCAATTGCTGGATTACAGTGCCATTTCGGATGAAAAGGAAACAGATATGGCTGCCAGGCTAACAAAAGAATATGGCATTGCATCTATTCCGGTATCCGTTTTTTACCACAATCAAAAGGATTTCAATTTGCTTAGATTTTGTTTTGCTAAGAAAGAAGAAACCCTTGATAAAGCTGCTGAAGTAATATGCAAGATTTAAAGCTTACTCTCTTTCAAACCGATCTTTTTTGGGAGGATTCGGAAAAGAACATACAGCATTTTGATCAGTTGATCTCAGTATCTGATCCGGATTCCGACCTGATCATTCTTCCTGAAATGTTCAATACCGGCTTCTCCATAAACCCGGAGAAATGCGCCGAAGAGGCAGATGGGTTGGCTTCAGGCTGGATGAAAGAAAAAGCGGTTGAATTGAATAAAGCCATTACAGGCAGTATTTTGGTAAAGGAGGGGGGTAAATATTTTAATCGATTGTTCTTCTGTTATCCTGATGGAAGCATTAAAACTTATGATAAGAAGCATTTGTTCAGGATGAGTGAAGAATACAAGGTTTTTGATGCAGGCCGGGAACGCCTTGTTTTGGAATATAAGGGATGGAAGATCTTGCCATTGATCTGCTACGACCTCAGGTTTCCTGCCTGGGCCAGAAACACTTTTCGCAAGGGTTTCTATGAGTATGACTTTATGTTTTATGTGGCCAACTGGCCGGCTACGCGCAGTCATGTCTGGAGAACCCTGCTGATGGCCCGGGCTATAGAAAACCAGGTGTTTTGTGCCGGTGTAAACAGGATTGGAAAAGATGGCCACGGAACCGATCATAGCGGCGACAGCATGTTGGTTGGTCCAAAAGGAAATATCATATCCTTGTTTGAGCCGTCAAAAGAGGAAGTTAAAAAGTTGAAGATTTCATATGATGAATTGCAGGCTTTCAGGAAGAAATTTACCGTAGGTTACGACTGGGATCGTTTTAAGCTTCTCTGACATGCATTTTTCAGAAAACAGGTATATAATTGCTCCGCCCCTTTACTCCCGTTTTCCGACACGGGAGGTGAAAGCAGGGGATGTTGGCATTGGCGGCAAAAATCCGATTCGGGTGCAGTCGATGACCAATACCAATACCCTTGATACCAAAGCTACTGTTGAGCAGTCGATACGTATGATAGCAGCCGGATGTGAGCTGGTAAGGGTAACCACTCCCGGTATGAATGAGGCCGAAAACCTTTTGGAAATCAAGAAGGAGCTCAGGAGAAGAGGGTATAAGCAAGCCTTGATTGCAGATGTTCATTTTAATCCAAAGATAGCAGAATTCCTGGCTCCGCATGTTGAGAAAATCAGGATTAATCCCGGGAATTATGCCGATAGGCGTACTCCGGGAGAATTGCTTTCAGCAAAGGAATATGCCTCAGAGTTGCAGCGTATCCGTGAGCGCCTGTTGCCTTTATTAAAACGCTGTCGGCAATACGGTACAGCCATTCGTATAGGCACCAATCACGGTTCGTTGTCGGGAAGGATCATGCAGCGATATGGTAATACAGTGACAGGCATGGTGGCTTCAGCTATGGAATTTTTACAGATTTGTGCCGGAGAAAACTTTCATCATATCGTAATGTCGATGAAATCTAGCAACCTGCGCATCACCATCCAGGCATACCGCATGCTGGTGGCAGAGATGATGAAAGAAGGCATGAACTATCCTCTCCATTTGGGTGTAACCGAAGCCGGTGTCGGTTTGCAGGGAAGGTTAAAATCGGCAGGTGGCATAGGGGTCTTATTGGAAGAAGGCATAGGCGACACCATACGGGTGAGCCTGACAGAAGCGCCGGAATATGAAATCCCGGTGGCTAAAATACTGGCAATGAGGCCACGGGAAGGCGGTGGCTCCCTTTGCGAGAAAATATCCCTGCCTTTTAATCCTTTTCAATATAACAGAAGAATCTCCAGGCAGATTGGTGCCATTGGAAATGGACAGGCTCCGGTGGTGGTGGGAGAAGCAGTGAAAAATCCTCCACAAACGAAATATATCCCTGACTATATTTATTTGAATGGGTTGTTGAGAAAAACAGCCACGAATGAAGATTCGTTGAAAACGATCATTATTCATTCGCATTCAGAACTCCATGAAACTGTAGGATCGAAAAAAGAATTTCATGATACAGTAGTCATCCTGGAAAGTTCATCCCGTAATTCTATTTTAAGCATTCGGTGCCTTGTTCTTGCGCTTTTGAGATACGACCCGCAGCTACCCGTTATCCTGGCCAGGAATTTTTCGGAAGAAGATGTGGCTGCTTTTCCCTTATATGCCGCATCTGACATGAACGCCTTATTGGTCGACGGATTGATAGACGGAATATGGATTAAACATCAAAAAATCAATACCGAAGAATTATACCGCATATCTTATGGCATATTGCAGGCCAGCCGCGACCGGATCACACAAACGGAATTTGTTTCCTGTCCGTCGTGCGGAAGAACGAAATTCGATATTGAAAAAGCTTTGAAAGAAGTAGCAAAAGCACTGGGTCATATAAAAGGCCTAAAGATAGCCGTGATGGGCTGCATCGTAAACGGTCCGGGTGAAATGGCCGATGCAGACTATGGTTATATCGGTGCCGGGGAAGGCAAGGTATGTTTGTATAAGGCAGGCAGGATGGTTTATAAGAATGTGCCGGAAGAAGAGGCATTGGAGAAGTTGCTGGGGGTGATACGGAAGGATGGGCATTTGGAGCCTTTATAAATCCAAACATATGCCAACAGCACATTAAAGAAAAGCAATCTTTTTTCTAGCGTTTCTTTTTCTTCTTCCCGCCCTTCTTATCCGGCAAGGAAAGCTCAACATTGAGTTTGATCTGCTCATACTTTTTATTTCTAAACGACTTTAGTACAAGGTCTTCAAAATAGCTGTCGACTTCAAAAAAGGAAAAGCCTTTCATCAAATCGATGCGGCCAATAGGGATGTCTCTCCTGCGGCAATGGTCGTTGATCATACCAATCATTTTAGGCGCTGTTAGGCCGTTCTTGCTTCCCACATTGATGTAGAAACGGGAGAATACACCGCTGCTGTCTTTGGTTTTTGTCCGGACTTCCTTCTCCGCCTTCCCTTTATTATCTGCATTGATATCCCCGGTATCTTTGTAATACTCCGAGAAGCGGTTGAATTCAACGGAAACGAAGTGTTTAATGAGATCATCCCTGGAAAGCCATTCCAGCTTTTGATAAATTTCATTCATAAAAGGACTTATTTGCTGCTCATCCACCTGAATGTTTTCCACTTTATCGATCAGGTTAAACAATTGCTTGCGGCAGATATCCTCCCCCTTAGGAAGCAGTTTTTTCTCAAACTTTTGCTGAACGCTTTTTTCCAGGGTTCTGATTTTTTTGAACTCCCTGGTATGGATCAGTGAAACTGAGATGCCTTTTTTCCCGGCCCTTCCAGTTCTTCCGCTACGATGGATATAAGCTTCATTCTCATCGGGCAGGTTAAAATTGATGACATGGGTAAGGTCTGTGACATCCAGTCCACGGGCAGCCACATCGGTTGCTACGAGAACCTGCAAATGTTTCAGCCTGAAGCGGCTCATGACAAAGTCGCGTTGCGACTGTGACAGGTCCCCGTGCAGGGCATCAGCATTATAACCATCCTGCATAAGTTTATTTGCTACCTCTTTTGTATCGCGACGTGTGCGGCAAAAAACCAGCGTGTAGATCTTCGGGTTGATGTCGATGATCCTTTTCAGTGCCTCGTATTTATCTTTTGCCTGGGTCACGTAATAGATGTGCGAAACATCTTTTGTACCAATGTTTTTTTCTCCCACGGTGATTTCCAGGGGATTGTTCATATACCGCTCTGCTATCCTTCGGATTTCTTTGGGCATGGTTGCTGAATACAGCAAAGTTTGTTTGGTCTCTGGTGTTTCTGCCAGTATGGCTTGGAGCTCTTCAGCAAATCCCATATTCAGCATCTCATCGGCCTCATCCAGTACCAGGTATTCAATATGGTTTATTTTGAGGACTTTCCTCCGGATCAGGTCCAGGGTCCTGCCGGGTGTGCCAACAATGACCTGGCATCCTTTTCTAAGTTGTTTTATCTGATCGGTAATACTGGCTCCTCCATAAACAGGTATTGTTATGAAATCCTTTATATATTTGGAATAGGTGATCAGGTCGTTGGAAATTTGCATGCATAATTCCCTGGTTGGACTAAGGATTAATGCCTGAACAGCATTGTTAGCGGTATTCGTCTGTTGTATAATCGGTAAGCCAAAGGCAGCGGTTTTGCCGGTGCCTGTTTGTGCCAGGCCAATCAAATCCTGTCGAGATGTGAGGATGGCCGGAATGGTTTTTTCCTGTATGAGGGTGGGCGTTTCGAAGCCAAGCGCTGTTACAGCTTGTAACAATGACTTGTTTAGCCCTAATTCTTGAAAATTCATAGTGTATACTTAACCTATGGTAGGGTTGTTTTAATAAATAATTATATATTAAGATGCTATTCTGGTAAGCTGGTTTTACGGAGAGGAGGTTTATTTTTCGAGCTTGACATTTTTTGCTGCCATTCCTTTATGGCCCCTTTCTACTTCAAAACTCACGAGGTTTCCCTGTTTTATATCGCCCTGAACATCATTGATGTGTACAAATACACTTTCTTTGGTTTCCGTATCGCGCAGAAATCCATAGCCTTTCTCATCGTTAAAAAATTCTACTGTTCCTTTTCGAATCGGGTCATCCTGTTCTACTTTTTTAGGCACCCCGATTTCAATATCTTCTGCTTTAATTTCTTCTTTCTTTTTTTCGGGTGGGGTAGAAGTAATCACTCCGTTTTCATCAACATAGGCAATCATGTCGTCCGGACTGTTTTTTTTATCATTCTCACGCCTGGCTTGTCTTTTCGCTGCTTTTGCTTTTTTCTTCTTTTCCTTTTTGTTTCTTACTTCTTTTTTGTTAAATGTTTCCTGTGATCTACCCATATAATATCTGTTCTTTAATAGTAATAATTTTGAGGTTTTATATTTTCATTACAACAACCAGGCGGGTGTTGTATATTTTTGCAAAGGTACGTATTATTTCCGAAACGCCGTATATCTGACAAATGATTCAAAATAAAAGAATAAATGACTATCTGCGGAAGTTAAAATTGAATGAAAGAATGATGGATAAGATCTTATCAACATTCAGCAGAAATATTCTGTTCAGTAAAACCTATTAAAATCAAAAATATAACTTTCCATCAGGCAATTCCTTTAACAGGCAGGCGGTCTAAAACTTCTTCTGGAGTGATTTCTTTCATACACTTACAGGTTTGCTCTTTCCGGCAATCTTTACATTCTTTCTTTTTAACAATATACTGTGCATTTTTCCCCAGGGGAGCCCAGCGGCCGGGGTGCATGGGCTTTATGGGTGGGTAAATGCCTATAGCCTTTTTCCCTAAAGCGGCAGCCATGTGCAAGGGTCCGGTGCTGGCAGCTACCAGCCCGTCGGAATGGGCGATGAATGCTATGAGGTCGGAAAGACTCATCTGCCCGCTCAGATCGGTGACATGCGGAAAGGGCGCGGCTAATTCGGCACGGAACAATTTCCCCTCTTTTTCCGTTCCGGTCAGGAATATCTCGTACTGGTCCTGTGGCAAAATTTCAATCAGTCCGGCAAAGTTCTTCAGACCCCACTCCCGGGCGCTACCCTTGGATTTGGGATGCAGGATGAGGTTGAATTTATCCTGCGATAACAAACAAAACAGGGCTTCGTCTAAGGAGGGCAGGTTTTCAAAACCATAATGATCTGACAAACCAACTAAAGGAGGACGTTTGCTGATTCCTAATCCCTGAAGAAGCTTTAGGTTCAGTTCGGCTTCATGCAAATCAGAACGCTTTCTCGAAAAACGCAGCATCTTATTACAGCTAAACCAGTGGTATAACCTGTTCGTTGTGCCAATGCGATGCCTGATACCAGCCTTCTTTGCAGCTAATGCTATTTCCTTTCGGGGATATACATGGAGTATGGAGTCGGCCTCCAAAACCTGCAGGGGATTATCGGGATTTGTCTTTTTCAGGGCATTCCAGTCGGCAAAATCATCTACATATACAGAAAGGGAAACAATGGCTTTCGTATAATCCTGTCCTAAAAAAATGATTTCAGTATTGGGATCAATTTCCTTTATGACTCCTGCCATGGGCAATGTAAGAATCACATCTCCGATGCTATCGGTTCTGCTGATGATGATGCGTCTTTTTTCCATCCCTGTAATATTGCCTGAGTTTAATATATTTAAGAAAAACAGCATGGGCAGAAATCTGACAGATCACAAAGCCGTAAAATCCGTCCATAAAGCCCAGCTTGAAAAAGTAATCCCGGATAAAACGAAAAATAGGGGCAAAGAATAGTTTTATAATACCGGCCTTTTTCTTATTGTCATATAAGGCTTCAGCGGCAATATTCGAAAAATGGTTGGCTTGCCTCATATGGTCGGAAATGCTGTAATAGGAGTAGTGCAGCAAATCTCCATCCAGGTGGCCTTCGCTTGAACCTTCCTGCATTTCAATATACTCATGGATCTTGTATCCGGCCCATTTTCCTTTTGATTTTTTAAACAGCCGAAGCTTGGTATCCGGGTACCAGCCACAATGTTTGATCCATTGGCCGCAATAATTTGTGATACGGTTGAGGGTATATGCATCATGATCAGCCTGATCTTTGACCTTCAGTATAGAATGTTTCAGGCTGTCAGAGAGTGCTTCATCGGCATCAACTGATAAAATCCACTCATTGGTGGCAAACTCATTGGCAAAATTTTTCTGCCAGATATAACCCTTCCATTCTTTTTCAATGAAAACGGCACCATATTCTTTACAAATGATTTTAGTTCTGTCGCTTGAGAAAGAGTCCACCACGATAATTTCATCTGCCACATCGCGCAGGGATACCAGGCACCTGCCGATATTCTTTTCTTCGTTAAGGGTGATTATGACTGCTGATAATGAGGCCACTATTGATAGTTATAGTAAAGGTACAAAGCTAATAAATATCATAAACATAATACAGCTTTACTTCTTCCAGAAACTGGGAGAAAAGAGGATCAGAATGGTAAACAATTCCAGTCTGCCCAGGAGCATCAGAAAGGACAATAACCATTTTCCAGGATTTGGAACTTCTGAATAATTGGATACCGGCCCTACGTCGCCAATACCGGGGCCAATATTCCCCAGTGTGGCGGCTACAGATCCTATGCTGGTTTCAAAATCCAGGCCCATCAATGACATGGCAATGGCACCGAATGCAAAGATCAACATGTAGATCACAAAAAATGCCAGAACATTAAAGATAATATTTTGCGGAACAGATTTCCCGTTGAATTTCACCGGAAGCACAGCCTGGGGGTGCAGCAAACGTTTCAGTTCCATCTTGCTGTTTTTGAAAAGAAATATCTGCCGTACCATTTTAATTCCTCCTCCTGTTGACCCGGAGCATCCTCCGGTAAACATAAGCAGGAAGATGACCAACACCACAAAAAAGGGCCAGGCAATGTAATTCTCAGTTACGAAACCTGTTGTTGTTACAATGGATACAACCTGAAACAGGGCAGCCCGAATGGCAGGTTCAGCATTTTTTCCGTGGGTAAGAATCAGGGCAATGCCAATAATGGCTGAAATAATGATCAACAGAAAAATAAATACACGTAATTCCTCATTTCGCCAGACATTATTCCATCGGCCTTTTAAGATATAATAATGAAGGGAAAAATTGATTCCGGCCAGTATCATAAAAAGAATAATAACATATTGAATATAGGGAGAGAATCCGGCAATGCTTGAATTATGGGTAGAAAACCCACCGGTGGCCACTGTTCCGAAAGTATGGCAAAGGGCATCAAACAAGCTCATCCCTCCGAAATACAGCAGCGTTGTTTCAACAATGGTAAAAAGGACGTAAATTCCCCATAAGCGTTTTGCGGTAGCTGTAATCCTGGGGTGCAATTTATCTGGAGTAGGGCCTGGAACCTCAGCAGTGAACAGCTGCATTCCGCCGATACCCAGAAAGGGCAGGATGGCCAGGGAGAGCACAATGATGCCCATACCACCTATCCAGTGTGTCATGCTCCTCCAGAACAAAATGCCTTTGGGAACAACTTCTATATCGGTTAATATGGATGCCCCTGTTGTTGTGAAACCACTGATGGTTTCAAAAAAGGCGTTTGTAAAATTCGGAATGGCCCCACTCAGTATAAACGGCAGAGTTCCGAATAAAGAATTTACCACCCAGGCAAAGGCAACGATAATGTATCCGTCGCGTTTGCTGATTTGTTTGCTGATATTCCGCGGACTGTAATAGCGCAGCAGTAAACCAATAAATATGGTATATGTCCCTGACATCAAAAGTGCCCAGAAGTCATTGTATCCGTCAAACAAACTGAATTCCTTGTAATGGTTGGGGCCGTAATACAGGGAAAAGGGCAGGGCGGTAAGCATCAGCAAGCCCTCAATGATCAAAAGCACACCCATGGTACGGATGATGATCTTTAGGTTGATTTTAGAGAGATTCAGTGCCATCAGCAAAGATTATCGAAATAAGGACTCTACTTTCGATATAGACCCCGGCAACGAAAATACAACAACTTTATCATTTTCCTGGATTTGAAAATCTCCAATAGCGATATAGGTTTCATCGCCCCGGATGACACCCCCGATAATACTACCTTTTGGCATTTTTATATCTTTAATGGGCTTTTTGGTTGCCGTGGATTTTTTCCGGGCTACAAATTCCAGTACTTCTGCGTCAACCCCGCTCAGGCATTTGATGTGGGTTACTTCTGAACGCATGGTGAACCTGACAATGTAGGAAGCGGTGATAAGTTTTTTGTTGATGATGGTGTCTATCCCGATATTTTGGGCTATATCAATGTAATCAATGTTTTCGATCAGAGGGATCACCCGGGGAACACCCAGGCGTTTTGCGAGTAAGCAGGTAAAAATATTGGTTTCTGAATCATCTGTAACAGCAATAAAAGCATCCATTTCTTCTATGCCCTCATCTTCCAAGATTTCCTGTTCACGGGCATCGGCATTGATGATAAGGGTATTGTTCAGCTGGTCCGTAAGCTTCATACATTTTTCCTTGTCATATTCTATCAGCTTAACATTGATCTCTTTTTCCAGTTGGGCTGCTGTTTTTCTTCCGATACGCCCTCCTCCGATGATCATCACGTTGTTGATATCCAGTTTGGGTTTTCCGCCCAATCGCAATAAATCATCGATGCCATCGGGTTTCGTGATCACATAAGCCAGATCGCCCACCCTGAAAACATCATCCCCTTTGGGGATAATGGTCTGGTCTTTTCGATGAATGGCTACAGCCCTGAAAGCAAGCTGGGGATATTCAAATGCCAGGGTATTCAGCGATTTGTCAATGACAAGGGCATTGGCATCCAGTCGGATTTGGAAAAGAGATAACTTTTCATCGGAGAAATCAAAAAAATCTGTTGCTGCAGGCTGATGCAGCAATTTCACGATCTCATTGGCTGCAATACGCTCAGGACAAACAACGGCATCTATTCCCAGCTCTTCAAAGACCTTTTCATTTTCAGGCGTAAGGTATTCAACATTATCGATGCGGGCAATGCATCGTTTTGCGCCAAGTTTCTTTCCAAGAATACAGGTGACGATATTGATCTCCTCATTATGAACCACAGATATGAGAAGATCCGCTTTCTGTATATTCGCTTTGCGGAGAACAGATATGGAAGTCGAGTTGCCGGCAACAGCCATAAGATCCGTATGGCTTTCAACAAGTTTCAGCATTTCCGACTTGGGGTCGATAATCGTAATATTATGCCGCTCCTCTGTAAGCATCTTTGCCAAATGAAATCCAACCTCTCCGTCACCGGCGATTACTATGTTCATCGTTTAAATAGTTTGGGCTGCAAAAATATATAATTTCTTTTTTGCTAATGGAACAAAGATACATTTCCCTGACTGCAATCAAAAATCAGCAAAAAATTAGTAGAGGAAATCATTATATGGATATCGTTTGATATGAAGCTTCCTGACTTCCCGATAGAGTATCTTTCTGAATTCTTCTATTCCTGTTTTGGTTTTTGCCGATATAAACACACTGATATCATCATTTTTTGCCATCCAGCTTTTCTTCAATTCATTTAAACTCAGGTTGTTTTTTTCTGCCGGGCTCAGGTCATCGGGTTTTTTTTCAATAAAGGTATAATTGTCTATTTTGTTGAAAACAAGCAAAATAGGCTTGTCCAGGGCATCAATTTCCTCCAGAGTTTGATTCACCACGTTTATTTGTTCTGTGAAATCCGAATGGGTAATGTCTACAATGTGCAATAAAAGGTCTGCCTCCCTGACTTCGTCCAGGGTTGATTTAAAGGACTCTACCAAATCGTGTGGTAGTTTCCTGATAAAACCAACGGTATCGCTGAGCAGGAAAGGAAGATTTTTGATGATTACTTTTCTAACCGTGGTATCGAGGGTGGCAAAGAGTTTATTTTCGGCAAACACATCGGATTTGCTAAGGAGGTTCATCAGGGTGGATTTGCCAACATTTGTATACCCCACCAATGCGACTCTGATCAGGCTTTGACGGTTTTTCCGCTGCAGGGCTTTTTGTTTATCAATGCTTTCCAGTTTTTTCTTGAGCAATGCAATTTTATCACGAATAATCCTTCGGTCGGTTTCGATCTCCGTTTCACCCGGTCCTTTCATCCCGATACCCCCTTTTTGTTTCGACAAGTGTGTCCACATGCGTGTTAAGCGGGGCAGGAGGTATTGATACTGTGCAAGTTCCACCTGGGCTTTCGCGTGGGCTGTCCGTGCTCTGCTGGCAAAAATATCCAGGATAAGATTGCTGCGGTCCAGGATTTTGCATTTTAACACATTTTCAATGTTTCTGATTTGGGAGGCAGAAAGGTCATCATCAAAGATGGCAAGGTCAATTTTATGGATTTTTACAAAATCCCTGATTTCATTCAGTTTTCCGGCACCGATGAATGTGCGTGCATCCGGTTTATTAAGTTTTTGGATAAACATTTTAACCGGAATGCCTCCTGCGGTTTCAGTGAGAAAAGCCAACTCTTCCAGGTATTCATGGATACGGGCATTATCTGTCCTGCTTGTTACCAATCCAATTAATACGACTTTTTCCTTTACTTCAGGTGCTGCTTTCAAATCGATCATTCAAAAAAAGATTATCTGCGAACTCGGTTGGACCGTGTCAGAAAATGAATGGAAATAGCCATCAGCAAAATATATGCAACCAGTTCAGCCTGTATGCCGGAACTGAAGAAAACCTCAAGAAATTTATAAAAGCTAACAATTAGCACACCGAAAAAACCAAAAATACGGTAGTTTCTTTTTCCGAGCACACACAGTATGATGGACAAGGTTATGAAAATAACAACGATTAGTATTTTGATGAGGGTATTAAAAAAACTGCTGCCAATATCCATGTTTTGAAAGGCATCATAAAAAACCGGCAGAATAAATAGTATGATGGCAAATTTGATCAACCAATCGGTTAATGTTCCGAGATCTTTCATTTTAGCGGTCATGATGATCAGTATTTTAGAACGGTTTAAATCCAATAATTTCCCTTACTTCCTTCATTGTTTTTGAGGCACTTTCATGTGCTTTTTCCCTGCCCAGTTTTACTACTTTTCGAATATAATCATTATTGGCAGAAATTTCTTCAATTTTTTCAGTGATAGGATGTACAAACTTAATGACATCTTCTGCAATCTGTTTTTTCATATCGCCATACCTGATCCGGCATGCATTATATTCCTGTTCAAAGAATTCAAGGGTTTCTATTGACGAAAGCACCTTCATAATATTAAACAGGTTTTGAATTTCCTGGGATTTTTCCTGGTTGTTCTCTGTGGGGCCTGTATCTGTTACTGCCCGTTTCACTTTTTTTCTTATTGTATCAGGCTTATCGGATAAAAAGATGGTAGCATTGTCATTATCCGATTTCGACATCTTTGTGCTGCCGTCAAGACCGGGAATTTTAGTCAACTCAGAACCGAAGTTAAACGCTTGTGGCTCAGGGAAATAATCGATATTATACAAACGGTTGAAGCGTTTGGCAAATGTTCGAGTCATTTCCAGGTGTTGCTCCTGATCTTTACCCACCGGCACTTTACTAGCTTTGTGGATGATGATGTCTGCAGCCATTAGGGTTGGATAGGTAAGCAAACCGGCATTTACGTTGTCGGGTTGTTTTCTTATTTTTTCTTTGAAGGAGCTTACCCTTTCCAACTCCCCTTTGTAGGCATTCATGTTTAAAAGCAGGTATAATTCGGCAGTTTCCGGTATGTCGCTTTGAATATAAAGGGTGGCTTTCTCCGGATCCAGGCCGGCGGCCAAATATTCCACCAGTACCTGCTTTACGTTGTCATGGAGATCTTCCGGGGTAGGGTGCGTCGTTAAGGAATGATAGTCTGCAATAAAGAAAAAACAATTGTGTTCTTCCTGCATTTTAATAAAATTCCTCAAAGCCCCAAAATAATTTCCGAGGTGTAAATTACCTGTTGGCCTTATGCCGCTGACTACCGTTTCCATGCCTGCGAAAATACAAAAAAGTTTTATGTCTGATGTGTTGCTTGTTAAAAAGGTATTTTTCCTTACTGCGTGATATTCTTTCTGACAAAATGAATGATCTCATCGGCTCGCTGTTCAACGGAATTCGATGAGGGTGTAAGGGCAAATATGGTTTCCGGATTACGCTTGCTAATGCCATATGCGTATGTTTTATCATAATATCGCAGGGCAATGCGGGCAGCTTCTTCATATTTTTTTTCTTCTAAGGCCTGCAAAGCGGCTTTATGGTTTTGTCCTCCCAGTCGCTTAGCAATCCGTTCAAAGGCTTCCTTTAACAGATGGTCATTACCGGAATAGTCTTTTGCCAGCGAAACAGCTCTTTCTTCAATATCAATATGAAGTTTTACGACCGGTGCATTTCTCATTTGACGGAATAGGGGATAAGGGATTTTAACTTTACCGATATCCATACTTTCATCTTCCAGGAAAACCGGCTTTCCCGGATCCAGCTGCATCCATTGCGAATAGAGCTTATTTTCGAATTGTTCGGTGGTTGGCTGCTCATTCTCATCAATGGCACCGAATGAAGAACCTTTATGATTGGCCAGTCCTTCCAGGTCAATTACCTGCAGGGACTTTTTCCGGAGGTAATGCAGAATTTTCGTTTTTCCGCTACCGGTCATTCCGCCAATGACAATGAGCTTACGTTTTTTTTCGAAAGCCTGATGGATATGGCGGCGGTATAC
Source organism: uncultured Lentimicrobiaceae bacterium (assembly GCA_964654725.1). GTDB lineage: Bacteria > Bacteroidota > Bacteroidia > Bacteroidales > CAZZLL01 > CAZZLL01. The sequence continues at coordinate 23,092 of CAZZLL010000010.1, forward strand.
TTTGTAGCCTTGTTTTAAACGAAATACATGGTATCCGGCGATGTGAAATACAAAGGTCATGGCTTCGCTGCGTTTACCCCCTCTCCAGCAATAAACCAATATCTTTTTTGAACCGGCGATTTCTTTAAGTTGTTGCACATAGGCCGTCATTTTCGGCCCTGCTATCTCCAGTCCTTTTAAAGCAGCCTTTTCCGATCCCTTTTGATGGTAAATAGTGCCAATGATTTTTCTTTCTTCATCGTCAAATAAAGGAATGTTGTATGCTCCGGGAATATGTCCATTTTGGTATTCTGATGGGGAGCGGACATCCACCAGGACTGTCCTGGGCATACGTTCAAGAAATTCGGCTATATCAATTATGCTTGACATAATTGACAAAAATACTAAAAGATTGAGCGATCTATACGACTACCTACTATTTTAAAGCTGAACGATTGAACTATTTAGAAAATTTTCATATTGTCCAGGGTTTTCATAACTTCCCGGACAGATTCAGCGGATTCATTTAGCAGTTTTTTCTCTTCTTTGTTCAGGTCGATCTCAACAATTTCTTCGATTCCATTTATTCCAAGTTTTACCGGAACACCAAGGTAGATATCTTTCAGACCGAACTCACCTTTCAGTTTTGCACATACGGCAAATATCCTGTTTTGATCCCTTAAAATGGCTTCTACCATTTGCGCAACGGCTGCACCCGGAGCGTACCAGGCAGATGTACCCATCAGGTTGACCAGTTCGCCGCCTCCCTTGCGGGTTCTTTCTACAATTTTATCTATTTCATCCTTATGGAGCAATTCGGTTAACGGAATTCCTGATATAGAAGTATATCTTGGCAATGGCACCATAGTATCTCCGTGGCCTCCCAGCAACAGGGCGTGGATGTCTTTAGGTGAAATATTCAATGACTCGGCGATAAAGGCTTTATATCTGCCGGAATCAAGGATGCCTGCCATACCAAATACTTTGTTTGAATCTTTATTAGCAGCCAGGTATGCGGTATAGGTCATAACATCAAGCGGGTTGGAAACGACAATGACGATGGCTCCCGGAGAATACTTGATGGCTTTATCAGTAACATCCTTTACAATATTGGCATTTGTCTTAATCAGGTCATCCCTTGACATTCCGGGTTTGCGGGGAACACCGGAAGTAATAACAATAACTTTCGAGCCTTTTGTCCGCAAGTAATTATTTGTCACACCAACTATGCGTGTGTTAAACATGTTTATGGAGGAAGTTTGCCAGATATCCAGTGCTTTCCCTTCCGCGATACCTTCTTTAATATCTAATAATACTATTTCCCTGGCGACTTCCGAATGTGCCAGAACATTAGCTACGGTTGCGCCAACATTGCCTGCACCTACTACTGTAACTTTCATAATTAAACTTTTTGGGGTATTGGTTATTAATAGTATTGAATTTTTCTACCTGCATTAGCTGTAAACACGACCGGGTTCTAACTGAGGGCCTGCATTTACCAGATGCTTGCCAATATCTGTGTCTGTAAATACCTTGAAATTATCAATAAATTGTTGTGCAAGTTTGTAGGCTGTTTTGTCAAACGCATTCTTGTCTTTCCAGTTATTTCGGGGGTTTAGGATTTTTGAATCAACACCTTTAAGCGACTTAGGAATATGAAGTTTAAAGAACATTGTTTGATCATACTCTGCTTCATCGAGTGAACCATCGAGTATAGCATTGATAATGTTACGTGTAGCTGTGATATCTATGCGTTTTCCAACACCATAGGAACCACCGATCCATCCTGTGTTTACCAGATATGCAGAAGATCCGTATTCTTCGATTTTTTTTGCTAATTGCTCAGCATAAACGGTTGGATGAAGTAAGAGGAATGCAGCACCAAAAGCAGCTGAAAAAGTAGGTTTCGGTTCGGTTATTCCTCTTTCTGTGCCGGCTACTTTTGCGGTATAGCCGCTCAGGAAGTGATACATGGTCTGGTCTTTGGTAAGCTTTGCTACCGGCGGTAACACGCCAAAAGCATCAGCAGTAAGGAATATTACATTTTTGGGATGTTCGCCTATAGATTTTGGCTTTACAATATTATTGATGTGATAGATAGGATAGGATACACGCGTGTTTTCTGTTTTTTGGGGATCATCATAGTCAATTTCCCCGGTATCATTATTGTAAACCACGTTTTCGAGAAGAGCTTCCCTTTTAATGGCATTGAAGATATCGGGTTCTTTTTCTTTGCTTAATCGAATTGTTTTTGCATAACACCCTCCTTCATAATTAAACACTCCTTTATCGTCCCATCCATGCTCATCGTCACCAATTAATTTCCTGTTCGGGTCAGCAGAAAGTGTTGTTTTCCCGGTGCCGGATAATCCGAAGAAAATAGCAGTATCTCCGTTTTTTCCCACATTTGCCGAGCAATGCATAGAGGCTATGCCCTTAAGGGGAAACAAATAATTCAGCATGGAGAAGAATCCTTTCTTTATTTCTCCACCATACCAAGTTCCTCCAACAACGGCTTTTCTTTCTTTGATATTGAATGCTGCATATACCTCACTGTTAAGTCCGTGTTCTTTCCATTTTTTATTGGTGGTTTTACAGGCATTCAACATAACAAAACCAGGGGTAAATGTTTTTAATTCTTCTTCGGTGGGCCTGATAAACATATTCTTCACAAAGTGGGCCATCCATGCCACCTCAGTAACTACCCTTATGGATAAGCGGGTTTCCTCATCGGCACCAGCAAAACCATCCATAACATAAATCCGCTTTCCGTCAAGTTGCTCCAGTGATGTGTCATACAAATCTTTCCATACTTCTTCAGAAATAGGCTTGTTATCTGAGCCTTTTCTGTTTGGGGATGCCCACCAAACATTTTTTTCGGATGTTTCTTCTTTTACAATGTACTTATCTTTCGGAGACCTCCCTGTAAAAATACCAGTATCTACGGCAACAGCACCACTTTTAGTAACAAATCCTTTTTCATAGCCTTCTAATACAGGATTGGTTTCATGTTCGAAGAGTTGATCGTATGAAATATTGTGGAATATTTCACTTGGTTTCTTAAAGCCGTAGGCTTTTAATTCTTCGTTAATCTTTTCCAGGTTTGGTGACATAAGCATATATTTTAATTATAATTGAATTCAACAGGTTTGCAAAGATAAAACATTCTAATTATATGTAAATAAGTATATGCGTTGGAGTGAAATTTCCATAACATAATTTTAACAAACAAGATGCTTTCAATATTCAGGAATGAACATTGAAAGCATTCAGGAAGACAGGAACTTCACTTATACACATTCATTTGCTTGTATGCATTGGGCATCCACAACAGCAATGGCTGTCATATTAACGATTTCCCTGACAGAGCTTTCAATTTGAAGAATATGAATAGATTTATTAGTACCCATAAGAATAGGCCCGATGGCTTCAGCACCACCAATTTCCATCATAATTTTATAGGCAATATTTCCGGAGCTCAGGTTTGGGAATATCAGGGTATTTACATCCCGATCGCCAAGTTTCGAGAACGGGAAGCGTTTTTTACGCAATTCGGTATTCAGGGCAAAATTTGCCTGCATTTCTCCATCAATAAGGATTTCAGGATAATCACGGTGCAGGATTTCTATGGCTTTTCTTGTTCTTTCCGGGCTTCCTTCTTTAACAGAGCCAAAATTTGAATAGGATACCATGGCTGCCACAGGATCCACATTGAATCTTTTCACTGCATCTACCGTTGTGCGGGTTGTTGCCACAAGGGTTTCAGGAGAGGGCATAATATTAACCGTGGTATCTGCAAAGAAGAAGGGGCCTTTTTTGGTAAACAGGATGTATAATCCGGCAAAGTGGTTGATTCCTGGTTTTGTTCCCACAATTTGCAATGCCGGTTTAATCGTTTCACCATACTTGCTTGTGAATCCTGAAATAAATGAATCAGCTTCTCCTATTTCTACCATCATTGGTCCAAAGTAGTTCCTGTTATGCATTTTTTCGTAAGCTTCAGCATAGGTTAATCCTTTGCGTCTCCTTTTATTGTGGAGATATTCAGCATATTGCTTGCGTTTTTCGGTTACTTCTATGCTTCTGGGATTGATAATTTCTATGCCGCTTAAATCCAGAGAAGCATCTGCAATGATCTTTTCAATTTTTTCTTTGTCGCCCAGTAAAATTGGATGAGCAATACCTTCATCTTTTACAATTTGGGCTGCTTTCAGCACTTCATAATAATTGGCATCACCAAAAACGACCTTCTTAGGATCTGATTTTGCTTTGTTATGAATGACTTTCATAAGGCGGTTATCATGACCTAACCTTCTGTTCAGTTCTTCCTTATAAGCATCCCAGTCAGTAATTGGTTTACGGGCTACACCGCTTTTAATGGCTGCTTTGGCTACAGCAATTGGAACAGTTTCTATCAGTCGCGGATCCAGGGGTTTGGGTATGATGTAATCTTTTCCAAATACCAGGTTGCGTGTATTGTATGCTTTATTTACGATTTCCGGTACGGGCTGTTTGGCCAGTTCAGCCATTGCCTTTGCCGCTGCAAGCTTCATCTCGTCATTGATGTCAGATGATTTAACATCCAGTGCGCCCCGAAAAATAAACGGGAATCCCAACACATTATTCACCTGATTGGGAAAGTCGGATCTTCCGGTTCCCATAATCACATCGTCCCTGGTATTTACCGCATCTTCATAGGTAATTTCCGGGAATGGATTGGCACAGGCAAAAACAATAGGATCTTTTGCCATGGTTTTCAACATATGAGGCTTCATTACCCCGCCAACAGAAAGTCCAAGAAACATATCTGCATCCACAATAGCTTCTTCAAGTGTTTTTAATTTCGTATCTATTGCAAACTTTCTTTTTGCTTCATTCAGGTCATCGCGGTCTTTTCTCAAGACCCCCTTGCTGTCAAGCATGGTGATATTTTCGGGTTTAACACCCAGGGCTATGTAAAGTCTTGAACAAGATATGCCTGATGCTCCAGCCCCATTCACAACAATACGAATATTTTCAATTTTTTTGCCATTGATTTCAAGTGCATTAAGCAGGCCTGCCGATGTGATAATAGCTGTACCATGCTGGTCATCATGCATCACCGGAATGTCCAGTTCTTTTTTCAGGCGGTCTTCAATCTCAAAACATTCTGGTGCTTTAATATCTTCCAGGTTTATTCCGCCAAATGTCGGGGCAATTAATTTGCATGTTTCAATGAATTTCTCTACATCATGTGTATCAACCTCTATATCAAAAACATCAATATCAGCAAATATTTTGAAGAGCAATCCTTTCCCTTCCATTACCGGTTTTCCGGCAAGGGTGCCGATGTCCCCCAGGCCAAGCACAGCCGTGCCATTTGTGATAACAGCGACAAGGTTTCCCTTGGCTGTATATTTGTAGGCTTCATCTGGGTTTTTCTCTATTTCCAGACAGGGATAAGCAACTCCGGGCGTATAGGCCAAAGACAGGTCCCGCTGTGTGCTGTATGGTTTAGTGCTAACGACCTCTATTTTTCCTGGCCGTCCTTTTGAATGATAATCAAAAGCATCTTGTTTAATTTTGTCTTCCATATGGTTTTAGGGCTTTAGTTTTATCTTGGAAATTAATAAACAAATCTACGAAAAAATGTTGATCATGTTAAATTATTCACAAATGAATTTCTATAATCCCAGTATTTTTTAGCATTGCACTAATTGCATATAGACGTATATAAATATATAAATAAGATTAATTTTTAATATATTTGCATTAGCGCAAGATGCAAAGATGAGAGTATCTTTCAATACTCTCATCTTCAGGGTAAAGTGTGAACATAATTATTGAATTATTGTTGTTTTATTGTAACCTATAATACTGTTTAAAAATGTCCAGGATTAAAGAAAAATTAGCCGAAAAAATTCATGAATGGAGAATTAGAACCGAACGTCTTTTAACAGAATATGGAGATGTGGAGGTTGACAGAATAAATATTTCCCAGGTTATAGGGGGTATGCGGGGCGTAAAAAGCCTTGTTACGGATATTTCATATCTTGATCCGCAGGAGGGAATTCGTTTCAGGGGCTATACCCTTCCAGAAGTTTTTAAAAAACTTCCCAAGCCCAGGGGAGCTGAAATGCCGTATATTGAGGGTTTGTTTTATTTGTTGTTGACAGGAGATATTCCCAAAGGGAAAGAGATGGATGAAATTCTGCATGAATTCAACAAAAGAAAGAGAGTTCCACAATACGTTTTTGATATCCTGGATGCTTTTCCATGCAGTTCTCATCCTATGGTATTGTTTTCTGCGGCTATCATGTCAATGCAGCGGGATTCACAGTTCACTAAAAAGTATCATTCAGGAATAAGGCGTGAAGATTACTGGGATCCGACTTATGAGGATGCCATGAATTTGCTGGCAAAACTTCCGGAGCTGGCAGCACGAATTTATAATAAACTATACCGGATCACAGCTGTTATCCCACCGGATACCAGTGTGGATATGGGAACGAATTTTGCCCGTATGATGGGGAAGGACGCACCTTATGATGAGGTTACCCGTTTGCAAATGGTCATCCACTCTGATCATGAAAGTGGTAACGTAAGTGCTCATACAGGCCACCTGGTAGCCAGCTCACTTTCTGATGTTTATTATGCTATTTCTGCTATGATCAACGGACTGGCAGGCCCGCTGCACGGATTAGCAAACCAGGAGGTTTTGCGTTGGATACAGGCTCTGATGGATCAGCACGGAACAGCCAGGCTAACAGAGGAAAGTATTTCGAAATACGTTTGGGAAACCCTGAACAGTGGACAGGTTGTTCCGGGTTACGGCCATGCTGTATTGAGAAAAACGGATCCTCGGTATGCCATACAAAGAGAGTTCTGCCTTAAAAATATTCCGGACGATCCAATCTTCAAATGTGTGGACATGCTGTACAAAGTAGTTCCTCCCATATTGAAAGAACATGGTAAAGCAAAAAATCCCTGGCCAAACCTCGATGCACAGTCAGGTGTGATCCAATGGCACTATGGAGTGACACAATATGATTTTTATACTGTATTATTTGGTATGGGCCGTGCTTTTGGTATTGCCGCTAATATTATCTGGGACAGGGCCCTGGGTTATCCGCTTGAGAGGCCCAAATCTCTCACAACATCTATGTTGGAGAAAATCGCTGAAGATAGCAGGAAATAATAAGAACCCGGTTTACAGGTTTTTTTGATCCTTACTTTTTCCGGGCCTTAGAAAACTTACATTCCTTTTATGGGTTTAAGATATTTATTGTATTTTAGCAGCCAATTTTAAGGGCGTCCATTAAATCCGGCAACTAACTATGTATGAGTTTATTGAAGGCCATTTAGCAGAAAAAAATCCGGCATATGTTGTAGTAAATAGTAATGGCGTAGGGTATATTATTCATATATCCCTGCATACCTATTCTTTTGTACAAAATATTGTTTCTGACGGGAAAATCAGGCTTCTCATACATTTTGTGGTCAGGGAGGATGCACAGTTGTTTTATGGATTTCATGATGCACAGGAAAGGAGTATTTTTAGGATGCTGATCAGTGTATCAGGAGTTGGGGCTAATACAGCCAGAATGATGCTTTCATCCTTGAAACCAGAGGAAATCGTGCAGGCCATTGCCACAGATAATGTTGGGGAATTGAAGGCTGTGAAAGGAATAGGGGCAAAAACAGCTCAGCGGATAATCGTAGATTTAAAAGATAAAATGGGCCGGGAAACATTGGGTTCAGATAATTTGCCGATAGCACACAATACTAAAAAGGATGAGTCGTTATCTGCTTTGATTATGCTGGGGTTCACTCGATCACATGCGGAAAAGGCCGTAAATAAAGTGTTAGGTTCAGCTGATGAAATTATTACTGTGGAGGAAATCATTAAGCAGTCATTACGAATTTTATAAAAGAAGCATTCATTTGAAGAAGGCAATAAAAAATATACTGGGCCTACTTAGTTTTGGATTTATTTTGCTATTGGTTTTGGGATCAAATGCTACTGTAAAGAATGCTTATCATTCCCCTCATTTCAATGCTTCATCCCTTCCTGAATTTTCTGATTTCCCCCCCGATAGTATTCCACAGGACAGTATTCCTGAAGATACTGCCTCACAGGAAATTGATCTGGTATATCCTTTTTCTGATGACGATATTACTGATCCCTTTTCAGGTTTCGAAAGCGATCCTCCCCTTCATTTGAGCGAACCTTCAAATGTTTCTTCCAGGGTAGAATACGATCCGGTTAACAATGAGTATGTATTTTCCAGGAAAATGGGAGACTTAAATTTCCGGGCTCCCCAGTATATGACGTTTGACGAATATATGAGGTATGATCTTGATCTTAGTGTGAAGAACTATTGGAAAGAACGTTCCAAAGCTTCTGCTCTTGCCCAGGGTGGAGGGGTCATCCCGGAAATATACATTGGCAGTAAGGTGTTTGAAACTGTCTTTGGAAGCAATACCATTGATATACGTCCTCAAGGATCGACTGAAATAATTTTTGGGATTATTGCGAACAGAAGGGATGATCCATCCCTGGATGTCAAACAAAGAAGAACCGTAAATTTCGACTTCCAGGAAAAGATACAGATGAATGTGATCGCTAAAATTGGGGATAAAATTGAGTTTAAAACCAATTATAATACGGAAGCAACCTTCGAATTTGAGAATAAGTTAAAGCTGAAATACGAGGGGAAAGAGGACGAAATCATTAAGCTTATTGAAGCCGGGGATGTTACCCTGCCCCTGAACAGCACTCTGATAACAGGTAGCCAGAGTTTGTTTGGGTTGAAAACTAAGCTGCAATTTGGAAGAACCACGGTTACCGCTGTCTATTCCGAACAAAAAAGTGAAACATCCAATATTACTGTAGCAGGCGGGGCACAGACCAATACATTTGAGCTAAAAGCGGATGAGTATGAAGAAAACAGGCACTTCTTTTTGGGCCAGTTTTTCCGGAATAATTACAATACAGCCTTATCTACCCTGCCTATCATCGGTTCTTCTGTTAACCTTACAAAAATAGAGGTATGGGTTACAAATATCGGAGCTGCAACGGAGGAAAACAGAAATATCGTGGCCTTTAGTGACCTGGGAGAATATGACCCGAATAATCCGCAAATCAATCCCAATGTAGGTAGCGGCCTCCCTTCCAATACGGCTAATGATCTTCTTTTTCAAATAGATTCCGGTCAGGTGAGAAACATCAATACTGTTACTTCTTATCTCACAGGGCCTTCCTTTGGATTTACTGACGGAGAAGATTTCGAGAAAGTTGAAAGTGCCCGAAAACTTAATGCTTCCGAATATGCGTACAATTCAAAATTGGGTTTTATATCGCTAAATACTGCCCTCCACAGCGATCAGGTGTTAGCTGTTGCTTTTCAGTATACCATTATCGGTGACACTACCGTCTACCAGGTGGGTGAGTTTTCAACGGATGGTATCAATCAGCCCCAATGTTTGATGGCTAAACTCCTGAAGAGTACAGCCATCAATACAGAAATTCCCATGTGGAACCTGATGATGAAAAACGTATATTCCCTGGGGGCTTATCAGGTCAATAGCGAAGATTTCAGGATGAACATTCTTTATTCAGGAGATGAGAATGGTGTTCCAACCGGATATTTCACAGAAGGGGCCGTAAGCGGGATTCCGATTATTAAATTGCTGAACCTGGATAACCTGAATTATCAGCTGGATCCGGTCCCTGACGGTGTTTTTGATTTTATTGATAACGCTTCTACAGCAGGAGGCACCATCAATTCTTCAAACGGACGTATATACTTTCCTGTAATCGAACCATTTGGAAAAGACCTTAGGGAGGCCATTCTAAATGAGTCTCCTGAAGATACAGCCCTGGCAAATAAATATGCCTATGATTCACTCTATACATTAACAAAGGTTGAAGCACAGCAATATCCGGATAAGAATAAGTTTCTTCTCGAAGGGTTTTATAAATCTGCATCTGGTTCCGAGATATCATTGAATGCCTTTAATATTCCGCAGGGTTCAGTGAAAGTTACTGCCGGAGGAATTCCATTGACAGAAAACGTGGACTATACCGTTGATTATACCCTTGGGCGTGTGCGGATTATCAATGAGGGAATTCTTAATTCCGGAACTCCTATCAATATTTCTCTTGAAAGCAATTCTCTTTTTAATATTCAGACCAAACGACTTGTTGGTGCGCATGTAGATTACCTGGTGAACGAAGATTTCAATGTTGGGGCTACGATACTGAACCTGACAGAAAGGCCGCTTACCCAAAAAGTAAATTATGGAGATGAGCCGATATCCAATACCTTATGGGGGTTTGACCTGACCTACCAAACTGAGTCCCGTTTTCTTACTAAAATGATTGACAAGCTTCCTTTCTATTCTACAAAAACACCATCAAAAATAAGCGTAGAGGGTGAGTTTGCCCATTTGATACCTGGGCACTCCAAAGCAATTGGTAAAACCGGGACATCATATATTGATGATTTTGAAGGAAGCAAATCTGCCATCGATTTGAAGAATATTGGCTCATGGTTTTTAGCAAGTACGCCCCAGGGACAGGAGGATATTTTCCCTGAGGCCGAACTGAATAACAGCAGGGCATATGGATACAACCGTGCCCTCCTGAGTTGGTATGTGATTGATCCTTTGTTTTACCGCGATGATGCACCCTCAAATATTAATAATGAAGAAAAATCAGATCCTTACGGAAGAGAAGTGCTGGAATCGGAAGTCTTTCCGAATAAAGATCCAATAAATGGACAGCCTACCAATATAGCCATCCTGAATGTTGCTTTTTATCCGGATGAAAGAGGCCCGTATAATTATGATGTGGATCCGACAGCTTATTCTTCCGGCCTAAATGCCGATGGTTCGCTCAGGGTTCCGGAATCCCGATGGGGTGGTATGATGAGAAAAATTGAAACCACCGACTTTGAGTCAACGAATGTGGAATATATTGAGTTCTGGATGATGGATCCATTTATCGAAGATTCTGCCAATGCCGGGCAACTGTATTTCAATCTTGGCGATGTTTCTGAGGACATTCTCAAGGATTCCCGTAAAAGTTATGAAAATGGATTACCCACATCAGGTACCGTGACAGATGTGGATACCACGATTTGGGGGCGTGTGCCTACCCTGCAGGCTCTCGTAAATGCTTTTGACAATGATATTACTGCCAGGGAATATCAGGATGTGGGGTATGACGGATTGAGAGATGCCGATGAATCCAGCTTTTTTGATTTGAGTTATATTCAGGCTATCGCCAATTCATCCAATCTGGGTGCTGCTTCTCAGGCATATACTGATGCAACAAATGACCCTTCCGGTGATAATTATCACTATTTCAGGGGTACAGATTATGATAATGCCAGTTTGGGGATTACAGAAAGGTACAAGCAATATAACGGAACGGATGGAAACTCACCCACTTCGGATCAAAGTTCAGAAAGTTACCCGACCCTGGCAACCACCCTGCCAAATGTTGAAGATATCAACCTGGACAATACCCTGAGTGAATCAGAGCGTTATTTTCAGTATCGTATTGATCTGAGGGCGGACAAAATGAATGTTGGTGAAAATTTTATTACCGATATTCATCCTACAACGGTTACCTTACCAAACGGAAACGTAGCCAATGTTAAATGGTACCAGTTTAAAGTACCTGTGCGTGATCCGGATAAAGTAGTGGGAAATATTCAGGATTATACATCCATCCGTTTTTTAAGGATGTTTTTGCGCGGGTTCCAGCGTGAGATTGTTTTACGATTTGCTACCTTCGAGCTGGTTAGGGGAGAATGGAGAAAGTATGATAAAGACCTTCTGTATCCCGGTGAATATATTCCCAGCGATATTCAAAGCCAGACTTCTTTTGACATTTCTACCTTAAGCATAGAGGAAAACGGGAAAAGAACACCTATTCCTTATGTATTGCCACCGGAAATTGACAGGGAGATCAATCATGGCTCTACAACATTGCAAAAACTTAATGAGCAATCGCTGGTATTAAAAGTATGTGATCTTATCGACGGTGATGCAAGGGCTGCTTATAAAACTACAGAATTTGATTTCAGAAGGTTTGGGAAACTGGAAATGTATGTGCATGCTGAGAAAGCGCTGGCAGACCAGGAGTTGAACAAGGGTGACCTGACTGTGTTTATCCGTCTTGGATCTGACTTTACGGAAAACTTCTATGAATATGAAGTTCCGCTGATCTTTACACCCTGGTATACCAGTTCATCAGATGAAGATATTATCTGGCCATCCGGCAATAATTTTGAAATTGATCTGCAACGCCTGGTGGAGGTGAAGCAAAACAGGAATACCAAAATGCGGCAGCAGGGTTCAAATATTACCCTTACAACACCCTATATTGAATATGACGGAGACAATACCATGATGGTGGTTGGGGTGCCGAATATCAGCGATGTCAGGACCATTATGATCGGTGTGCGGAACCCGAAAAAGAACATCAATACCCCGGATGACGACGGCCTGCCAAAATGTGCCGAAGTATGGGTGAATGAACTTCGTTTGACGGATTTTGATGAAAAGGGTGGATGGGCTGCTACAGCCAGGGTGAATGCCCAATTGGCCGACCTGGGAAATATCATTATTTCCGGAACAACAAGTACAGCAGGCTTCGGTAGCATTGAGAAAAAAGTGAATGAACGACAAATGGAAAGTATTTACCAATATGATATCGCCACCAATATTGAAATTGGTAAGTTTTTCCCTGAACGCTGGGGCCTTAAAATTCCCATGCATTTTGATTACTCCAAATCTATCAGCAACCCTGAATTTAATCCGTTAAATCCGGATATCACATTGAAATCTGATTTGATGACTTTTGAATCACAAGCTGAAAAAGATTCCCTGAAAAGACTGACACAGGATTATACTGTCAGAAAAAATATCAATTTTATTAATGTAAGAAAGGAAAAGGTTGGAGACAACAGTCCTACCTCCAATTTTTATGATGTGGAGAACCTTAATTTTACATATGCATATTCTGAATTATTCAATAGAAGTGTAGATGAAGAGTATGATTTACAGAAAATTTACCGTGGTGGTTTTGGGTATAACTGGACAGCTAATCCTAAGAACAGAAGGCCTTTTGCAAAGAACAAATTCCTGGCAAAAAATAAATCCCTTGCGTTGATAAGGGATTTCAACTATTTCCTCGGCCCTAAACTTTTATCATTCAGAACAGATGTGGAACGGGAATACAATGAAAGCCTGTTGCGGAATAAAAGTGCCGGATTAGTGATCATTGAGCCCACTTATGTCAAAAAGTTTGAGTGGTCGAGAATATACGACTTTAAATATGACCTTACCCGGAGCCTGAAAGTGGATTTTAATGCCAATGCCAATGCACGTATTGATGAACCTCAGGGTAAAATTGACAATCAGGAGAAACGGGATACAATCTGGCAAAATGTACTGGGTTTTGGAAGAATCAACCGATATACCCATTCCCTGAATGTGACATACAATGTGCCCATTAATAAGATTCCTCTTTTTAACTGGATCAATATGCAGTCAGGGTATAATGCAACTTATTCCTGGGACGGCGCTCCATTGTCCTTAAAAGATTTGGGCAATACCATAGAAAATTCCAATACCAAGCAGGTAAATGCCAATTTGAATATGACAGCATTGTATAATAAAATAGGATTTCTGAAAAAGATCAATGCAAGAAACGGTGGTGACAAAAATAACCTGCAAAAGGGAAGGAGCAGGATGCCCAATCCCAAAAAAAATCCAAAAGAAGAAGAGGAAGAACAAACGGATCCGGATTCAACCATTGTAGAAAAGGAGAAATTCGACTTCAGGATCATTACCGATAATATTTTTCGTTTTCTGATGGGATTAAAGAGTGCTTCTATTTCATTCAATGAAAGTAATGGTATATTGTTGCCAGGATTTATTCCCGAACCTCAGGCTATTGGAAATAACTGGACCAGCAATGCTCCGGGGCTTGGATTTGCTTTTGGCAGCCAGCGGGATATTCGTCAGGATGCGGTGAATGGGAATTGGTTATCGAGTGATACACTTTTGAACACTGCTTATCTGACCAAACATACAAGTACTATAAATATTCGGGCTACAATGGAGCCCATAAAAGACCTTCGCATTGAAATTACCGGAAACAGGAATTATTCTGAAAACCATCAGGAATATTTCAGAGCTGACAGCCTCGGTAACTTTAATTCTTTTTCCCCTACCACTACCGGCAGCTTCAGTATATCATACATGACCTGGAATACAGCCTTTGTTGGCGATAATGATGACAATACAAACAAAACGTTTGAAAATTTCAAGGCCTATCGTAAGGATATTGCAACCCGACTGGCAAATGACAGGTGGGGAGAGGGGAATTATGAAATCGTGGATTCGACAGGATATCCTAAAGGGTATAGCCCCTCCTCGCAGGATGTTTTAATTCCTGCATTCCTGGCGGCATATACCGGCAGGGATCCCAATGATGTCAGCTTTTCTCCATTCCCGAAAATTCCAATCCCGAACTGGAGGATAACCTATAACGGACTTACGAAAATTAAGTTCTTTAAAGAATACCTTAAGAGCGTTACCATTAGCCATGCGTACAGGTCTTCATACAATGTTGCTTCATTTACAACTAACATAAACTACAGGGAGAATGATGACGGATTCTCTATTGTTCGTGATGCTGTGAATGATTTTCTGCCTAAAAATGAAATTGAGCAGATCTCTATTTCAGAGCAATTTAGTCCGCTAATTAACATTGACATTACCTGGCATAACAGCCTTATGACAAAAATAGAGATCAAGAAAACCCGAAATCTTGCCCTGAGTTTTGTGAATAATCAGTTGACGGATGTTTCAAGCAATGAATATGTGATTGGCCTGGGTTATCGATTTGAGGAGGTAGAGCTCCGTATAGGAAACAATGATATGAAAAGTGATCTGAATGTTAAGCTGGATCTGTCTATACGTTCGAATAAAACGGTTTTGAGAAAACTGGATGAGGATGTGGACCAGATTTCAGCCGGGCAAAACATCATCTCCATTAACACATCTGCTGATTATATGATCAATCAAAAGTTCAATATTCGTGTTTTCTTTGATAAAATTATTACGAATCCGTTTATTTCGAACCAATATCCAAACTCAACCACAAATGCAGGCGTTGCATTGCGGTTTACTTTAGCGCAATAAAGGAATAAAAATGCGCTGATTTGTAAAATAAAATGTAAATTTGAACAGTCATTTTTTCAAAACAATTAGTCATGAATATACCCGAAGAATTAAAGTACACTAAAGAACACGAATGGATTAAAATTGATGGTGATACTGCCATAGTAGGAATTACGGATTATGCTCAGCACGAGTTGGGTGATATTGTTTTTGTTGAAGTTGAAACCGAAGGAGAGAACCTGGAAAAGGAGGATCCTTTTGGCACAATTGAGGCGGTGAAAACAGTTTCAGATATGTTTATGCCGGTTTCCGGCGAGGTGCTGGAGTTTAATGCGGAACTTGAAAATACACCGGAACTGATCAATAAGGATCCTTACAATGAGGGTTGGGTCATTAAAGTTAAGATATCCGATCCTGCAGAGTTGGATATATTACTGGATGCAAAGGCTTATAAAGATCTTCTGGACGGGTAGGCAACCTATAGCGAAGAAATAATAAAAAATTAATACTTCCTGAAATCGGGATAACAGGGCAGCTTACGGGTTAACATACACCGTATACTGGTTTGTGCTTGAATCTTCGTAAAAGAAGTTGTATTTTAGACGCGATAAAATTGAATTATTAAAAATACCTCTAAGAAATGGAAGCAAAAAAATCACCGAAAGCGGATCTTGAGAAGAACCGGGTTATTTTTGTACAAATAGGTCTGGTTATTACCCTGGCTGTTATTCTTCTGGCTTTTGACTGGAAGAGTTATGACAGAAACATTGAGGATTTGGGTGCAGTTGATGCAGAATCTGTAATGGAAGAGACGGCTCCGATTACGCAGCAGCAGAATGAACCACCTCCGCCACCACAGGAGACACAGTCATTTGAACTTGAGATTGTGGAAGAGGATATGGATATAGATGATGACTTTGAAATTGACGCTGAGGCGGATCAGACAACAGAAATTGAAGAATATATAGCTCCGGAAATTGTTGAGCAGGAAGTGGAAGAAGCCGAAATCTTTTTGGTAGTAGAAGAGAACCCCAGCTTCCCCGGCGGAGATAAAGCTTACAAGACATACCTGGCCAATAATATTAAGTATCCTACCATGGCCAAAGAAAGTGGTATTGAAGGCACTGTTTATATAACTTTCGTTGTAGAACCGAATGGAAAATTATCTAATGTTGCTATTGTTAGGGACATTGGCGGTGGATGTGGCGATGAAGCCCTTCGCGTTGTAAAAAATATGCCTAAATGGAATCCAGGTAAACAAAGAGGAAAATCTGTACGTGTGCGCTTTAACCTGCCTATAAAGTTTACTTTGAACTAAAAAAATACTGCAGAGATGCTGAGGGTGGCCAGTCGGCCACCCTTTTTTTTGCCGTTTCCTTTCTCTTTAACCCCTTTTACTTTCAGAATATCTCCATAAGCTGTTTGTTGGTTGATGCAGCATAAGTTATTGGTTATATTTATGTTATATAATCACTAAGTGAGAACACTATGACACAGATGTACTTTGCTTTTTTATTCACGAACTAAAAACAAAAAAAATGCAAGCAAAAAAATCACCTAAAGCAGACATTGAAAAAATTCGCGGAATTCTCCTACAATCGGGTTTATTGATCAGCCTGGCATTGATCCTCTTTGCCTTTCAATGGAAATCCCAGGAAGCTAATATTTCGCTGAAAGAGATTGGCAGTTCAGTTATATTTGAAGAGGATATCAGGCCTACAAAAATAAAAGAGCCTGAAGCAAAGAAGCCTGAAAAACTGGAATACAATACCATCGAAATTGTGGACAAAAAGCTGGATTTTGATGATTTTAATGTATTCAATATTGAAGACAATGCTGAAAATCCTGTGATTCCTATGTATATTCCACAAGATATTTCGGATGAGCCGGAAGAAAAAAATGAAATTTTTATTTTGGTGGAAGATATGCCTGAGTTCCCCGGCGGGGAAGCAGCCCGTGTGAATTTTATGGCAGAACATACCGTATATCCAAAGATTGCCAAAGAGGTGGGCATTGACGGCATTGTTTACATAGGTTTTGTAATTGAGAAAGACGGAAGCCTAAGTAATATCCATATTGCAAAAGGAATTGGTGGCGGTTGTGATCAAGAGGCATTGCGTGTAACAAAGTTGATGCCTAAGTGGAGCCCTGGTCGTCAAAGAGGAAAAGCAGTCAGGGTACAAATGACACAACCGGTACATTTTAAACTTTTATAGGCCATCTTCAACTTCTGAAATAACTGAACACTAACTGTCCTTTCGCCTTGCCAATTTCTTGCTGAATATCTTCCAATGAAGCCCTTTGAACGTTCTTTACGGATTTGAAAGCAAGCAGCAGGCGTTTGGCAGTTGATGGCCCGATACCATCTATGTCTGTTAACTCAGATTTGATGGTATTTTTGTTTCTGCGGTTTCGGTGATGGGTAATACCAAAACGATGTGCTTCATTCCGTAAATGCTGAATAATCTTTAAGGTTTCTGATTTTTTATCAATATAATAGGGCATAGGATCTCCCGGAAAAAAGACCTCTTCCAGTTTTTTTGCAATGCCAATTACAGGAATTTTACCCGTGAGGTTTAATATTTCAAGGCTTTTCAAGGCTGCACTCAATTGCCCTTTTCCTCCGTCCACGATGATGAGTTTTGGGAAATCCTTTTTTTCTTCTTGCTGTAAACGTTTATAGCGTCTGTAGATAACTTCTTCCATGGAAGCAAAGTCATTGGCTCCTTGTACTGTTTTTATGTTGAAATGCCGGTAATCCTTTTTTGACGGTTTGGCATGTTTAAAAACCACCATTGCTGCAACAGGTTCTGATCCACCAAAGTTTGAATTGTCAAAGCATTCGATGTGATCAGGCAGCTCTTTTAGTTTCAGGTCATGCATCATGGTTTCCAAGATGCGGTTGGTGTGTCGCACCGGATCAACAATTTCAAGTTGTTTTTCTTTTTCCAGTTTGAAATAAGTGGCATTTCGTTCGGATAATTCCACCAATTTCTTTTTGTCGCCACGTTTGGGCACGGTGATGGTTATTCCCGGAAGGTTAATCTCTAAGGGTACGATCAGCTCATCGGCATCGCTGAGATGTCGTTGTCGCAGCTCTGTAATGCCCATCTTTAAGAGATCTTCAGGGTCTTCATCAAGCTTTTTCCTGAGCTCCATTGTATGGGATTGGATAACAGCTCCGTTTACCACCTTTATGAAATTAATATAAGCTGTTTTCAGGTCATTGATAATGCAAAATACATCTGCATTTTCAATGGACGGTGTAACAATGGTGGATTTGCTCTGGTATTTTTGCAGGATATTTATTTGATCTTTTAGGATTTGTGCTTTTTCAAACTCCATTTTTCCGGCATGTGCAATCATTAGTTCCCGCAGACTGGCAATAACTGAATGTATATTGCCTTTGATGATTTTTTTTATGCTTCCAATGGTTTCCATGTAATCCTTTTCAGACTGCCGGCCCTCACAGGGCCCTTTGCAATTTCCGATGTGGTATTGCAGGCATATCCTGATTTTTTTTTGCTGAATGTTTTTATCACTAAGGTGATAGGTACAGGTTCTCAAAGGATAAATGTCCCGGATTAGGTTCAGCAAGGTGTTCATCATGCGCACAGAGGCATAGGGGCCATAATAAGATGATCCGTCATGGATCACATTGCGGGTGGGGAAGATGCGGGGGAAAGGTTCATTCTTTATGCATATCCACGGGAAGGATTTATCATCTTTTAACTGGACATTATATCGTGGCTGATACTTTTTAATGAGATTATTTTCGAGTAAAAGGGCATCTAATTCGCTGTTTACAACAATGAATTTAATATCATGGACCTTTTTTACCAGTACTTTAAGTTTTCCGCTTTCGAAATGCTCTTTTGTGAAATAGGATGAAACACGTTTACGAAGGTTCTTGGCTTTGCCAACGTATATGATTTTGTTATTTATGTCGAGGTATTGATAAACACCAGGTTTATCTGGAAGGGACCGCAGAATTCCGGTAAGGATCTCTTTTTGTTGTTTCAGGTTTTTCAACGGACTATTCTTCTGATTTTTTGATAAGGAGGCCTACTTCCATAATTCCGGGGGTATCGTATTTGTTACCGGTAAGATTGTCGATTTCAAATTTATAGTTACCGGTGGCACTCAGGGGCATATTGCTGATAACAGTTTCCTGCAGATCCCAGATATCCAGCGCTACTTTTCCTCTTAATTCACCATTTTCATCTTTAAGGGGGATGATGAATTCATCATACAATTCTGCTCTGTTTGGATAATAGATGCTAAAACCTATTTCAATTTTTTCCAACGGAATTCCGTCAATGTATCGAACAGCAACAATAAAGTCATAGTTACACGAGCTATCTTCAATGGTGGTTTCAAAGAAAACGCTTCCATTTACCCTGTTCCATTTGTAATTGTCAAATTTATGGTAATCCTCAAAAACCTTATTATTATTGCAGGATGCCAGAATAAATACAGAAATGGCAATGAGGAAGCACGTTTTAACAGATTTCATCTTATAGTAGTTTTAATACAAAAATACGAGAAAAAGTTTTGGCACAAGGTATCATTTAATATTCGATCTTTGTATTCAGATGGCATCAGTTAAAAAATACTATGTTGTGTGGGTTGGTCACAATCCTGGGGTCTATGATACCTGGGATGCTTGTCAGGAACAGATCAAAGGGTTTTCCAGTGCTGTTTACAAATCTTTTTCCGGCCGGGAAGAAGCTGAGAAAGCATATAAAGGTGCCAGTTCGGAATACATTGGCAAGGAAGAGAAAAAAGGAAGGGAAAGGATGTTGTCAGACAGTAAACATCAGCCTGTTATCCCAAGCATTTCAGTGGATGCTGCCTGTTCAGGAAATCCGGGAAGATTGGAGTACAGAGGAGTGGAAACAGCTTCAGGAAGTGAATTATTCAGGGAAGGGCCTTATATTAAAGGCACACAAAATATCGGTGAATTTCTGGCTATTGTTCACGGCCTGGCTTACCTGAAAAAGAACAAACTAATCCTACCTTTATATAGCGATTCCCTTACGGCGATGAAGTGGGTAAGGGATAAACGCATCAATACACGCTTAAATCGGGATCCTCAGACAGAAAAGTTGTTTCAGGTTGTGGATCGCGCCCTTACATGGTTAAAGGAAAATGCAGGTGTAACATCGGTTTTAAAATGGGATACATCTTCCTGGGGGGAGATCCCTGCCGATTTTGGCCGAAAATAATTTAAAGGTAAGCGATGCCATTATTCAGCAAAATTCGGTAAGCAGCCATAATTAACAGCATTAGAATAACGGAAAACCAGTTTACAGAAAGTTTTTCAAAAGGAATTTCGTTTTCCTGGCCGTAAAGGACATACAGGTGGAATCTGGAGAAAACCGGGATAATGATAAAAAGGAAAGATATAAGAAGCAGTATTTCGTGAAGGGCAGTTCCCGGTAATTGCAAGAGAAGGATAAGTATACTGCCGGTAAACCAGGGTATAATAACCTGGAATAAAATAAAATAACCTCTGGTTTTTTGTTTAATGAGATAGAGCGCATCCGAGGACTGGACAAATGCATTGGTTGAATAAATACCACATGCAATTAATACCAGTATAGAAATGATCGAGAGTATCATTTTTCCGGCCCAGCCTATCAACAACCAATCGGCTACAAGGTTGGAACCATAAAGAAAAAAGATGGTTCCAATGGTAAAAGAACTGAATGTTCTCACAAAGAAATGGGTGGCTGCCCAGAGCAGGAACAACTTGATAAATCCCTTTGTATCAATTAATTCATGGAAAAGGAATATGAAAATCACACCCAGAATAATAGAAATTAGTGGTCCGATGCCAAAAACCACCACGGCAGAATCACTTGTCCAGAGTGAGGAATAATCGGAGGTAATGCATTTTAATGTATTATGAAAGAGGATTAACTGAATATCATAATCACTTGCCATCCAGGCAGTAGAAAACTGATATACCAGATAGACAAAGAGATATGAAATGACAAACACCGCTGTAGAGTTTATAGTAGTGACCAGGTAATTGTGTCGATGCGGGCTCATGAAAAATAGATTAAATCTTTAGAAACTTTATAATATCACATTTTTAACACCAAAGCTAATTCCACTATCCATGCCAAATCGATAAATTACAAAGAAGAGGATCAGGAGTGCAAAATACCACCAGTCGAAGCGTACTTTTTCAATTTTCTCGTATATATGTGTTTTAAACCTGGCTTTATAATTTATTATTACGGGAATAACCAAAGCCAACATGGTGACATGAATTATGGTATCGTAATCAGAATTATTAGGCATTTTCATCAGTATAAGTATGGAGGTGCCTATGATATAAGGAATAATAACGAGGCTCAGCAGAAAGGTTAATCTGTTTTCTGTTTTTATAATAGTGTAGGAGGAGGCTGTTTGTAAAAATGATCTTTTACTAAACCAACCTATAATTATCATAGAGATTAATGCAAACATTGCTGTAACAAAGTCAGCAGCTTCAGTAAAATAGAACCATTG
Organism: uncultured Lentimicrobiaceae bacterium; assembly: GCA_964654725.1. Taxonomy (GTDB): domain Bacteria; phylum Bacteroidota; class Bacteroidia; order Bacteroidales; family CAZZLL01; genus CAZZLL01. Next base: position 44,776 of record CAZZLL010000010.1, read on the forward strand.
TGGTACATGCCCGAATCTGGATGTTGTAATGACACCAGCTACATAGGCACCGAAAAAATTCACAAATCCATGAAATGCCATCCATAAAAAGAACAGTTTGATCAGGCCTGGTGCCTTGCGGATGATCATGAACAAGCGATATGACAGTATACCTATACTAAGGCAGAATATGGGCCCTGCCGAGAAGATGGTCCGCACCGATTCAAAAGTCCATAGCGGTGATGTGTAACCGATGGGAAAATCCATTTTATAATAAAAAAGCTGAACCATTATTTTGAAATGGTTTGCCGTAATAATAGTGATAAGTTTATTCAGGAAATCAATTATAAAGAAAGTAAAGAGAAAAATGATGAGGGAGTTTAGGAAAACAATGGCAAATACCTTTAAATTAATTGGGCCTTCTTCCGGAATATTAATGTCAGAAAAGAATCTTAGAAGGGCATTTTCTCTTTGCTCCTTTTTCTTTTTCTTTTTCTTATCCGGCTTTTTGTATTTGTATTTATATTTTTTAATGACTTTGGTCGGGTCATCTGGATCAACTATTTCTCCAATTTCAATTTTCTCTTCAATTTCAAGTTTGGTTTTTTCTTCTTTTACAAAGAAATGGCGTAATTTTTTAAAGAAAGCTTTGCGTTTTTCTTTTTTTTGGGCTTTTTGTGCTTTCTTTTCCTTTCTTTTCTTTCGCTCTATATAGATTTTCCGATGCCTTCTCTTTTTTTCTTCCCTTTTTTCCGTATTTAAAAGTTCTACAGGTGGAACAGAAGTTTTTTTTGGCAAACGTTTGCTTTTGACTTTTTTATAGGTATTCTTTTTTAAGCCCAGATTGATCAGTACTTCTTCAAATATACCCGGCCCGGCTTTATTACTATGCGATATATGTTTTGATTCAATTGGTTGGTTATCTAAAGCCTTATTTAGATTATTATTTTGATCTGATTGTTTAGAATCGTTGTTATGGGGCTGTTTCCTTTTTTTCTTTTTTTTGAGTCCAAGCTCATAAAGCATGCTGTCGAAGAAATTTTTCTTTTTTTTTCTTCCCTTTTGACTTTTTTTATAGAAAGAGTGTGCGTCCATTTACTTTTACTCTGAAGGTCAAAAATACTACTAATCATTCAAAATTCATCATATAAATCAAAAAAGTACCATCAAAAAAATCAATGACTTACGCATGCCGGGCACATATTGTGAATAAAAGTGTGAGTACAAAAAGGGATCAAGTGGGATAAACCTGAAACATAATATTTCAGGAAATGAAACAGTGGATAAAGATTTTGGTGGGAGGTGTTTTTTTGATGGCATTAGAGCTTGGGCGTCTTCCGGCCTGTAATGAAATAATAGCTGATACAACTATTTGGAGAGGCAGCGGGAATTGGACAGAGGCACATAAATGGAGCAATGGTCTTCCGGATCAGGGAACGGATGTCATTATTGATTCAGGTGAGGTTGTGCTGGGGATGCATGCCAGTTGTAACAACATTCATATTGCTTCTTCATCTGCTTTAGTCTTATGTGAGGGCGGACAACTAGATGTAAAAGGTCAGTTGTGGATAAGCAGTGATTCAGCTACTATGGGGGTATTGATACAGGAAGACGGAGGGATATTAAACCTGGCTCAGGATGCAAAAATAATGCAATATATAAAAGCCAATCAGTGGTGTTTAGCTAGTTCACCGGTTTTTGGGGACAGTTCGTATGTTTTCGGGTCAGCTTCGACGATGTATTTTGAGGAGAGTGCGATCGGGGGGAATTGTTTGAGCGATAATTGGATTTCGGGTGTGCCATCAGACAGCGTGATGAAAAGCATGCAGGCCTATGGTGTATATTTTCCGAATACTGATGGATATCCTGTTTACAGCGGACTGCCTCATAACGGTGAGCTGAAGCGCTATTTGAGTTATACCCCTGCCGGGGGAAAGGGATGGAATTTGATTGGGAATCCGTATGTTTCTTATTTGGATCCGGAAGCTTTTCATTTACCTCCAGCTATGGATAAAGTCATTTATACCTTTGATGGACATTCCGGAAATTACAAGGCATACATTATTGGTATTGGAGGAACGGCAAATCCTTCTATAGCACCCATGGAGGGTTTTTTTGTGCATGTATTGCAAGCGGATACACTATATTTCACTAATAAATGCAGGACTCCAGCATTTAATTACAGCAGTCAGAGACCTAAAAACTATATTTCTGCCGTTGTTAAAAGCAATGCATTTCATGATGAGGTACTGTTGTATTGCCTGAATGGATGTACAGATGCATACGACAAGGATTGCGATGCTTATAAAATTAAAGGAATTAAGGATGCCCCGCAATTATACACAGTTTCCTCTGATGCCAATATGCTAAGTATAAATGGCATTGCTTCCATAGATTCAGGCCTGAAAATACCGTTATATTTCGAATGTGGTCAGGATAGTATTTACTATATGCATTTTGTGACAGATATGGGATATTTAACTAAATCCGGTTTTACATTGGAGGACAAAAAATACAATGCATTTCATCCCCTAAAGCCTGATACTGCTTTTGCATTTTCATCTTCAAAGGCAGATGCATCAGACCGGTTTATACTGCATATTAATAATACATATTTCACTGAAATTAGGACTCCCTATAGTTTAAAGGATCAGATTTATGTGCATAAGAGGTTGGTGATGTACAATAAGCAGAGTAATTATAGAAAAACATTGAAAATATATGACCTTATGGGAAGAGAGTTGTTCTCGAAAAGCTACATGGCAATGGGGTTATATACTATTGATCCGGGAAAGAAAGAGATTATTCTTATTCAGTTGACAGGAAAAGCAGGAAGCAAAACCTCTATGATGCATCTGTAAGTCATTCTGCAATATTTGTAATATACAGAATTACAGAGAGTTAGTATAAGTATAGTTAATTATGATTTAAGGATAAATACATGATAAAAATGATTGTCAGAAATACTTTTTTAATTTTTCTCAGTTTTTGTTTAAGCCTAAATATGGTAGGGCAGAATGCATGGATCAATGAGTTTCATTACGATGACGATGGTTCAGATGATGATGAAATGTTTGAAATCGTTATTGAAAATCCCGGCAACTACTCGCTGAGTGATTTTACTGTAACACTTTATAATGGAAGTACCGGGACTGCTTATGGTTCGGTAGATTTGGATGATTTTATTGTTGGAGCTTCCTATGGAACCTATACTGTATACAGCTACACTTATGGTCCTGCAAATTCCATTCAGAATGGAGCTCCTGATGGTTTTGCTCTTGATTATAACGGGTCGGTAATTCAATTCATTAGCTATGAGGGATCGTTTACTGCTTTAGCTGGTATTGCTAACGGATTAACATCAACAGATGTTGGCAAGTCTGAAACAAACTCTACTTCAAATGGTTATTCCATTCAGTTGTCAGGAACAGGAAGTCAATACAGCGATTTTACCTGGCAAGACCCTGCCCCTGAAACTACTGGAACAGCAAATAATAGTCAAACCATATCAGGGGCAAACCTTACACCGACAAAACTGGCATTCCACTTGATCAATGGTGGAATTAACCCTACAACCAATCAAAGCTTTGATGTAATAATAGAGGCACAGGACGGAGGAGGAACTGCAAGGAGTGTAGTTATGGACACTGATATTTCACTTTCATTAAATTCCGGCAGCGGAAATCTTTCAGGCACCCTGACCGGAACGATTTCATCAGGTTCGCATTCAGTAGCTATTTCCGGGCTTAAATACAATATCGCAGAATCAGGAGTAAGTATGAATGTTTTCAGAACTTCCGGAGATAGTTTAACGGCCGGGATAAGTTCCACCTTTACAGTAGATCCTTTTGAAACAGTAATTATTACTGAGGTTATGCCTGATCCTGCATCGGTTAGTGATAGTGACGGAGAGTGGTTTGAGATTTATAACCCTACTTCTTCTATGATAGATATTGATGGATGGATAATTTCAGATGACGACGGCGAAATACATACGATCAATAACGGAGCATCCTTAACGATAAGTTCATATGGATTTTTAGTGTTGGGAAGAAATATGAATTCAGCTTCCAATGGGGATCTTGTTGTTGATTACCAATACAGTGGGTTGACATTAACAAATTCAGCTGACGAACTCATTATTAAGGATGCTGCAGGGGTGGAAAAGGACAGAGTTGATTATACAGTCAGTTGGCCAAATTCTTCCGGAAAATCTATGGTATATATTGGTTCCATCAATGATGATAACAATGATATTACTAATTGGGCCGAATCTACTTCAACAGAGAATTATGGAGCTGCCGGTTCGGATTTTGGTTCACCTGGTGTTAACGGTTCCCTTCAGGGCTTGGGAAATCCGATAAATACTACTGTTTCCCAGACAGGTGACTGGGATGATCCATCAACATGGTCGAATGGTGTTCCAGGTCCTTCAACGGATGTCATACTAGATTCGGGAACAATAACCATTGATAATAATGCAGTATGTGATGCCCTCATCCTTAGTGCCGGAGCACAGCTAACACTTTCAAATGGCAGTGAACTGGAGGTAGGTGGTGATTTTACAATGGAAGCGGATGCCAGTGAGCTGAGCTCATTTGTTGCCGAAGATGGCTCATCAATGAATGTCAGGGGAATCACTACCATCGAGAACTACCTTACATCCGGTGCATGGCATTTTGTTTCTGCCCCGGTTGTTTCTGCAACTTCCAATGTATATAATGGCATTTATCTGAAGTGGTATGATGAGGATCTCACAAATGGAGGAGGAATGAATGATAATTGGGTAAATATTTCAGCTACTACCCATATGTTATCCCCGATGCAGGGTTTTGCTGCATGGAATCAGAATGCAGCCGGGGTATTTAATTATACCGGAACGCTATTAACCGGGAGCCAGGGTATTGGTTTAACATACACATCAGGTGAGGGAGAAGGATTTAACCTGGTAGGAAACCCATATCCGTCCTATATTGATATTGAGGATATTACAATCCCTGCCACTATGAACAGCAGTTTTTATTTCTGGAATGCTTTGGCCGGGAATTATGCATATTACATAAAAGGTACAGGAGGTTCCGGATCTCAATATATTCCGCCAAAACAAGGGTTTTTTGTACAATGTACTGCTGCTGATACTTTCAGTATAGATAATTCGGTTAGGGATCATGGGAGCCAGGGGTTCTATAAATCTCAAAAGCCATATGCCTTGAATATCCAGGTGAAGGGAAACACCGACTATTATGATCAGTTTATTCTTGTTGAAAACTCTGATGCAACAACTGAATTTGATGGTAACTATGATGCTGCAAAATTATACGGTGTCTTAGAAGCTCCTCAAATATACTCGGTTGATGGTTGCTCCAATAAGATGGCTATTAATTCTGTGCCTCCGGTAACTGAATCATATGTTTTTCCATTGTATCTGGAGGTTGGCGATACGGGTCAGTATACCATGATAATTAATGAATTGAACATACTGGATGTTGATCTGAAAGTGTTCCTGGAAGATAAAGAGCAGGATAGCCTTATAGAAATGAATTTGTATGGCGCTTATTCATTTGGGGCAGCTTATGGTGATTACCCTGAGCGTTTCCTGGTTCATTTTGTAAGATCACAAAGTGGGGTTAATGAAATAGTGGAACCGGGAATTCATTCCTATGCCTATGACTCAAGGATTTATGTTACCAATATGACGAATGATGCATTGCATATGGAAGTTTTTAGTCTACAGGGTAAACTTATGTTTCATACTGAAATAGCTGAGAGCGGATTATTCAGCTACCACCTGAATGTTGCGCCAGGGTGTTATATCACCAGACTTAGCGGAACAAATGCTATTCGTACCTATAAAGTTTTTTTGAAGTAATTCAATCATTTTAAACTTATTAAGCTTTTTGAAAATGAAGAAAGTACCTCTTATAATATTTATCCTTGCTATTTTGCTTATACCAATCATGTTGTTTGGGCAACCCCAGCCCAGCGGTAGTCCAACAGGCGGAGGACAGGGGCCTGTAGGAGGTGGAGCCTCGATATCCGGTGGATTAGGGGTTTTACTTGGTCTGGCTTTTGGATATGGATTGAAGTTGTTTCTTGGAATTAGAAAAAGTAATAAGAAACCAATGTAAATTTAAGAAAAAATTAATCTTGTCATATCAATATTTTATCAGATATTTTCCTACTTTTGTGGTGTAAAAAGAAGAGTTTTTATTCTGTTTTTTTAAAATTGTTTTTATTTTTCGTGTTTTACTCATTTTAGGGAATAATTTTGTTTTGGGTAGCAGCAAATTCATCTTTCACTTTTGAACGTTATAGTATATATATTAATTGCTGATATACAATAGGTTGATGATTAAAGTGCTTGCTATTCATTTACATTGAGAACAATTTTTATAGATGGAAACAAAAAAAACACAGATAAAATTTTTTTTTTTTGAAATAATTGTTAAATTCGTGAGCTATTTAAGGAAAATTTGAAAAAAAATATTATGAAAAAATTTACTATTCGTATGCTATCGGTGATTGTAACCGGTATGTTATTTTTCGCATTTACAGCCCAGGTATACAGTCAGGCTGCATTGCCAGTAAACCGCACAAGCTGGGGCACTAGCCCAACAGGTTGGATCGATGACAGTATAGGGAACCTTCAATCTCCTGCTGCTTGTACAGGAAATGATGCGGCGATCTTTGATTTCGGTGATACTGTTATTGTTAATTACAATGGTGCAGCGGCAACCCTTTCACTCAGTATAAGGTGTAGTCCTGCCAATACAGGATATGTTTTTAATATTGAGCAGTCAAATAATGGGGTTAATTACATCCCGGTCGTATCATATTCACCAAGTGGAACAGCGATTAATACTTCATGTGCTCCTGACAACTATGCTGTTAATGGAGCTTCACGTTACATCAGGTTTGTTTATGCCACTGCCGGCACCGCCACTATTGATGTGGATGATGTTATCATTGCAGCTGCGAGTACAACTACGAATTGGACTGGAGTTGGTAACTGGACAAATGCTGCTAATTGGTCAAATGGTTTGCCTGATGCTACGAAAGATGCTGTTATTACAGGTGGTGTCTTAACCATTAATGGTGCAGGAGAAGCAGATAATTTTACCATTAATGCCGGTGCCAGTGTTATTATTTCTCCAAATAATAGCTTAACCGTTAACGGTACAATGACCAACAGCGCCGGAACAGCAGGACTTGTTATTCAATCGAATGCCACAGGTACAGGATCTTTGATTGAATCTACCGGTTCTGTCCCTGCAAGCGTTCAGTTATTTCTTACCGGCCAATCTCAGGCTACCGGATATTATCACTTAGTTAGCAGTCCAATTGCCGGTGCCCTCGCTGATGTGTTTACAAACTTTTATCTTTATGAATATGATCAGTCACAACCGGCTCCAAGCGTTTGGCAGTCATTGGTTACAGGTAATTCTCTGAGCGTTATGCAAGGATATGCAGCTTTTTATCCCAATGATACCACTGTTGAGTTTGTTGGAACATTAAATACCGGGGATCAGTCTATGTCGGGTCTGACATATCCTGCATCACAATCCTGGAGAGGTTTTTACCTTATGGGTAATCCTTACCCCTCTGCTATTAACCTGGAGTCCTTAAATGGTCTTTCAACTAATATTGCAAGTTCTGTTCATTATTGGGATCAGGCAGCCAATACCGGATTAGGTGACTATGTGAGTTATGTGATCGGAACAGGAGGAACAGGATCACAATATGTTCCACCTATGCAAGGTTTCTTTGTTAGGGTAAGCAGTCAGGGTTTAACAGGCACGTTTGTTATTCATGACACTGCAAGGGTTCATAATACGGCTTCCTATTATAAGAGCGGTATTGCCCTGAAAGAAAAGTTTTATATGAACCTGAATAGTGGGTCGTTTAACGATGATATCATGATGTGTATAAACGCCGATGCTACAGACAATTATGATCCTCAATTTGATGCTTACAAGATGTTTGCAGAAAATGTGCCCCAGGTATACACCATCACACCAAACAACGATTTCCTGGAGGTTAACTCAATTGATGATATACTGAGCCAGAAAGCAATTCCAATTGGTTTAGTTACTGGTACGCCAACAACCTATACATTTAATTTCAGTCAGCTGGAAAATGTTAATAGTGTTGAGGGAATCTATCTGGAAGATATTGCCGAAGGTAAGATCATTAATCTTCGCCAGAACCCGGGTTATACTTTCACTGAAACCACTACAGAAGTTAATGACAGGTTTGTTCTTCACTTCCTGCCTGTAGCTCCTGTTGGAATAGAGGAAGATGCTGCCGAACTTGCCAATGTTTATGCATATGGAAATTCAGTTTATGTCAGGTCTTTAACTGACGACATGCAAAATGTGATTATTTATAATACCCTTGCACAGGAAGTTTGGTCAGGAAATGTTGGAAAAGATTTACAAACTGTTAAATTGGATCAAACAGGTACATACATTGTTAAGGTATTTAATGATAATAAGGTAAGTACCAAAAAGGTATTCGTTAAGTAATTATTTTTGATCAATCATAAAAAAAATATTATCATGAAAAAGATATTGAAGATTTTAACTGTAGCATTCTTTCTAAGCTTATCCAGCGGAGCTTTTGCGCAAGTTCCTCCTCCTCCTCCTCAAAGTCCCGGTGGCGGTGGCGAAACTCCTATTGGTGGGGGCGGCGGTGGTGCTCCTGTAGGTAGTGGCTTTCTTATTACTCTTGTATTAGGGGCTGCTTATGGAAGCAGAAAGATTTACAAGGCGTTTAAGTAGTTCTTTATTTAGAATTACCCCTTTAGAAAAAATATTGGGTTCATTGTTTTATTAATAATGAACCCAAAAAAAAGCTTTATCAAAACAGATAAAGCTTTTTCATTTCTCTTAATGATTAAGGTTTACTTAATCATGGCAGCGATTGATGCATTCAATAATTTCACTAATCGTTTGATGTTTTAGAGAATAGTAAATCTTTTTACCGTCTCTTTTGGAGTTTAATACACCTTTGCTTTTTAGAATATTCAAATGGTGTGAAGCAGATGCTTGCTCAATTTTCAAGCGGTCGTATATCTCCGTAACACTTAGCTTTGGATTATCCTCAAGTAAACCTATTATTGCAATACGCATAGGATGTGCAATGGCCCGAAGCTTACTCGCTGCCGCTTCTAATTTCATAATGTCTAAACTAGCCATATCTAATTGTTTTTTACAAAGATAAACAAATATATATTACGCGCAAGTAAATATATACATACATTTACAAAAGAATTTTATGTAATTTTTGGGTTATTCTGAGCCCTTATCTGATATTTATCAGGCGTATATGGATGTAAAAGCGAATTGGTTTCCATCGAAAAGGCCTTTATCGCTTAGTTTAAGTTCAGGTATTACCAGCAATGCCATGAAGGAAAGGGTCATAAAAGGAGCTTTTAGCTTACATCCCCAGGCTTTGGCCAATTTGTCAATTTCTTCATAAGCTATTGCTACCGTGTCTCCATTATCAGATGACATGATACCACCAATGGGCAAAGGAAGTATTTTTGAATTTTGTGAACTGTAGCAGGAAATACCACCCTTATGCTCTATGATCAGGTTTATTGCGTTTGTTATTTCTTTATCTGTTACGCCAACAGCAATGATATTATGGCAATCGTGGGCAATAGTTGAAGCAATGGCTCCTTTTTTCAGGCCGAAGTTCCTGATAAATCCGACAGCAGGTTTAATATTCCTATATCTGTTGAGAACAACCAATTTTAATACATCCTGTTCTGTATCGGAAATGATATTTTGCTTGTACTTTTTAGCTTTTACGATATTGCTTTTTGTGATAAGTTGTCCGTCAATGGCTTCAATTATTTTTATATTATCTGACTCTGCTTTTACTTCAATATTTTTGGGTTCAATGGTATGGGCATGAAAAACGTTTAAGGGTTTTATCTGCTTCTGATCTATCATGCTTTTCCCATGAGAGGCCACTTTTTCGCCAATAATATAGGTTTCAAGGACGTTAAAATCCTGCAAACTATCAACTACAATGAAATCTGCATCGTCACCCGGCTGCAGCAAACCGGAATGTAAATGATAATGATTTACAGGATTGTATGTACAAGCCCTGATAACATCCATTGGATCATATCCTTTATTGATTGCTTTTTTAACGAGCAGGTTTATGTGTCCTTTAATAAGATCATCCGGATGTTTATCGTCTGAACAAAACATCACATGTTCCGGGAATTCTTTTAAAAGATCAATCAGGTCATTGAAATTCTTTGCAGCACTTCCTTCCCTGATAAGAATCTTCATACCGCATTGGATCTTATCTCGGGCTTCCTCCAGGCTAAAGCATTCATGGTCTGTAGAAATACCGGCTGCTGCATATTTTTTAGCATCTTCACCTTTTAGCCCTGGCGCATGCCCGTCAATCACTTTATTGTTGTTTTTAGCCCGATTAATTTTATCCATTACCTCTTTATCCTGATGCAGTACACCCGGAAAGTTCATCATCTCAGCCAGGTAAAGGATGTCATCCCGTTTAAGCAAACGATCGATATCATTGGCATCCAATTCAGCTCCTGATGATTCAAACGGAGTTGCAGGTACGCAGGAAGGAGCGCCGAAATAAAATTTTATGGGCACCAGGTTACCATTTTCTATCATGAAGTTTACTCCATCAATGCCTGCGACATTCGCTATTTCATGTGGATCGGATATAGTGGATGTTGTTCCATGCCGCAGGGCTATTCTTGCAAATTCTGAAGGAACCAGCATGGAGCTTTCAATATGTACATGAGCATCAATGAGTCCGGGCAGAATATACTGCTTTTCATTGTGAGATTGTCTTTCAATTTTAGTAATGATGCCTTTTTCAACATGTACAATACCTGAATAGAATTCTTTTCTGACAACATCGCAAATAATGCCTTTTTTGTTGAATGTGTTTACCTTCATGAGATGTTTTTTTGATTACCAGGTGTCATCTGCTTTAGCTTCCGGTTTCATAGCACCCTTGAGGCGATTAATAAGATTGGAGGTATAATTATCTATTTGCATCAGGTAATTATCCCAGGTTGGATTATAATCAGGGTCATCTTTATTCATAAACATTTCGGCTCCCTGTCGACTTAGCTGTTTCAACAGAAATTCTGTAAAAATATACCGGTACCTTCCTTCCTTAAACTCGAGGATGAATGAATATTCAATGACACCAGCCTGTATTTTAGTGTTTTTGTCATCATTATATATTTTAAATCTGTAGATTCCTTTAATAATTCCATTCGATCTGTCCCTGATTTTGGTAACATCAGCGGCATTCTTAAATTCTTCATTTATCCAAGAAAGGGCTCTAACGTATAAATCATCTGCACTGCCTTCAGAATTTATAACTTCCCTGTATGTAATTAATCCGCTTTCCTTGTCAACAGGAAGGTCAGGGGTCTGGCCAGAAATGAAATTAGGAAAAAGGAAATAAAAGACTCCTAAGAGAGAGGATAATGAGATAATTTTTTTCATGCATATATTGTTTAGGTGTGCTAAAGTTACAACAAATAATTTGCCACAATAATTTGTATTATCAAACATATCATAGAGGAAAATTGGTGCAAAAAAAAGAGGGCAAGCTGACAGCTACCCTCTTTTGGTATATTGGAAGATTACCTATTAATACATTCCGCCCATTCCGCCACCTGGAGGCATGGCTGGAGCTGCAGCTGCAGCTTTTTCGGCATCTTCTTTGTTTTCAACAATTACGCATTCAGTAGTCAGTAACATTCCTGCAATAGAGGCAGCATTTTCGAGTGCTATGCGGCTAACTTTAGTTGGATCTATAACACCTGCATCGTATAAGGGTTCATATTTTTCTGTTCTGGCGTTAAATCCAAAATCACCCTCCCCCTCTATAACTTTCTGAACAACTACGGAGCCTTCAAAACCGGTATTTTCCACAATTTGGCGCAAAGGCTCTTCGAGGGCTCTCTTAATGATGGCAATTCCGATTTCTTCGTCTTCGTTATCGGCTTTCATATCTTCTATAGATTTTATGGCACGAATGAGGGCAACTCCACCTCCCGGAATGATACCTTCTTCAATGGCTGCACGTGTGGCGTTCAAGGCATCTTCGAAACGGTCCTTACGTTCTTTCATTTCAACTTCAGAAGCTGCACCAACATAAATAACAGCAACACCTCCAGCTAATTTTGCCAGTCTCTCCTGCAGTTTTTCTTTATCATAGTCAGAAGTAGTGGTTTCAATCTGAGCTCTGATCTGGTTGATGCGTGCATCTATATGTTTCTTTTCTCCTTTACCACTTACGATGGTTGTATTTTCTTTATCGATAGTGATTTTCTCAGCTTCACCTAAATAAGAAAGGTCTGCATCTTCCAGTTTATATCCTTTTTCTTCAGAAATAACTGTACCACCAGTCAGGATAGCTATGTCTTCCAGCATCTCTTTTCTTCTGTCGCCGAAACCGGGAGCCTTCACTGCTGCTACTTTCAGTGAGCCACGCAATCTGTTCACTACAAGTGTAGCCAATGCTTCACCTTCAATATCTTCTGAGATAATGATCAGGGGCTGACCATTTTGAGCTACTTTTTCGAGAATAGGCAGAAGGTCTTTCATTACAGAAATCTTCTTATCATGGATAAGTATAGCAGGATTTTCGTAAACGGCTTCCATTTTCTCTGTATCTGTAACAAAATAAGGAGAGATATATCCGCGGTCGAACTGCATACCTTCAACAACATTTACGGTTGTTTCAATACCTTTAGCTTCTTCAATGGTAATGACACCGTCTTTTTTCACCTTATCCATTGCTTCAGCTATAAGTTTACCAATGATACTGTCGTTATTTGCTGAAACTGCAGCAACCTGCTCAATTTTTTCACTGCTGTCACCAATTTCTTTGGATTGAGCTTTAAGGTCTTCAATAACTTTTTTAACTGCTTTATCGATACCTTTCTTCAGATCCATAGGATTGGCTCCTGCTGCGACGTTCTTAAGACCGGTGTTAATAATTGATTGTGCCAGTACAGTTGCTGTTGTTGTTCCATCACCGGCAAGGTCATTGGTTTTGGAAGCAACTTCCTTAAGCATTTGAGCACCCATATTTTCGATGTTGTTCTTCAGCTCAATTTCTTTAGCTACAGTTACACCATCTTTGGTAATTATAGGAGACCCAAATGATTTTTCAATTACTACGTTTCGTCCTTTAGGTCCAAGGGTTACTTTAACCGCATTGGTTAAGGCATCTACGCCCTTTTTTAATGCATCGCGTGCATCAAGTTCAAATTTAATATCTTTTGCCATATTCGTATAAATTTATTTGATTATTATTATTCTTTAGAATTTCTTATATTATTGCATAAATATCCGATTCTTTCATGATCAGATAATCCTTGCCATCCACAGAGATATCAGTTCCTGCATATTTGCCATACAAAACCATATCTCCAACCTTAACTGTTAATGGCTGATCGGGAGTGCCTTCCCCTACAGCTACTATAGTGCCTTTTTGAGGCTTTTCTTTTGCTGTATCCGGTATAATAATACCTCCAACAGTTTTTTCATCTACTGATGCAGGTTCTACCAGAACCCTGTCAGCTAATGGTTTAATGTTCACTTGTGCCATACCTAATAATTTTTAAATTTTAATGTGTACTATTTGAAGTCCACATTGGCGTCTCATATTTTATGCCAAGTGATACCGGACTCATTATGCTTGCCAATTTTACAGAAAGGATGTGATTAAATAGAAAAATGTCAGAATGTTATGACATTCTGACATTTTTAGCTGGCAATGGCTTTGGTTTATTCTTGCTCAGGAGCAGGGGAATAATCTATAGGAGCTGATCGTGGCTCAACATTCTTAAGTTCTGATTGTTGCTGTACATCCTTATCTCTTGGTATGATGAAGATAGATATTAAACTCAATGCCAATAGAACAACAGCGAGGGTCCAGGTAGCTTTTTCAAGGAAATCAGCTGTTTTTCTTGCTCCCATATACTGGTTTGTCCCGCCAAAAGTTGATGATAAACCACCTCCTTTTGAGTTTTGAACCAATACAACCAATACCAGTAAGAAACAGGTAATGAATATCAAAACAGAAATAAGAATATATGCAGCTCCCATTGTATTATTTATTTAATTTGATTTTTTCAATTTGGTCTGCAAAGTAAACGCTTTTTTCCGGAAATTTCAACTTTAATTTTTCGTATATCCTTATGGCTTTGTTGTATTTACCTTGTTTAATATAAATTTTTGCCAGGGTTTCACTCACGAAATCTTCGTGATCAATAATGCTTTTAGAACTTTCTTTAACAATAGATAATTTTTTCGTGTCTTTATCTTGGGGTTTTGAGGGTTGTTGAATTGCCGGTTTATTTTTAAGGAAGTCATCGATTATTTCATCAACGGATTTCTCAGTTTTGGGGACAGAAGGCTTAGGTTTGGAGACGTGGGTTTTAGGAGGGGATGGCTTTTGGGCTTGTTGCGGTGGTTTTGGCGGAGCGGGTTTTTGCTCAGGTTTTTGTTTTTCCCTGACTTCTGTTTTATTTGATTGTTGTTTGTTTTTTATGTCTCTTAAACGCTGATGAATCTCATCTCTTAATTCTTGCTTTTCTTTTTCTGTCAGCTCAGTTCCTTTTTTACTTCCTATGCCTTTATTCTGGTTGGCCGTTGGTGTGTATGATGATTTCTTTTCCGGTATTTTGGTTTTTGGTTTTTCCTGGCGTTTTGATTCTTCGGGGTGTTTAATTATCGGGGGTGGCGAGCCGGGTTGTTCAATATCATTGATAAGAAAGAAAAGCTTTTTTCGGTTTGAGGCATAAACTGCTGCAAGTTTTATTTGTTTAGCATAGCGATGGCTTTTCTCCCTTCTAAGGTTTTTGGCAAGAAGCAGATGGGCTGATTGAAAATACGGATATTTCTTAATTAATCCTTCGAGGTACGAAATACTTTTAAAATTTAAAGTTTGAGGATCATTAATGAATTTTATGAGATCTTCCTGATTCATAGAATAAACTTAGCAAAAAGCTACCAATTAACCACAGATTTATTAAAAATATCTTCCACTAATGCTTCCGTAATGGAATTAATTAATCCGTCCTCTACTTCTGAAAGGCTTTTACTGCTTTCATAATCTTCATATCGAGTAAAGGATGTTTCAAAGTTCTGGCTTTCTTCAACGAGGTTGGTAAATTTCACATTCACAGTAACAGAAAGCCTGTTAAGGGCGGCTGTTTCGTTTCCTTGAATTGCAATAGGCTGGGTAGAATAGGATGAAATTTCTCCTTCAAGGATAAGTTCCCCGTTTTCAGAAACCAGGTCCATTGTGGTTTCAGAAACAAATTTATCCTTTAGGGCATCTGTAAAAACCTGGCTTAGGGTAGGGTTAACCAGTTCGGCTTTATTCGGAAAAAACTTAATAGTAATGCTTTTGGCAGCTGTACTGGCTCCGGTAAAAGAGTAAATGCCGCACTTACACAAAGATATACTGATCAGGAAAGCAATTGCCAGCAATACCGGTTTATAATGGGTGCCATTAGCTTTTTTCTTCTTTTTCATAAACACGCTTAACACTAATTAATATTATATTCCTTAATTTTTCTGTAAAGTGTCCTTTCTGAGATACCTAATTCTTTTGCAGCATTTTTGCGTTTGCCGTTATGTTTTACCAGTGCTTTTTTTATCAGATCAATTTCTTTTTTTTCGAGCGACAGCGACTCTTCCAAAACTTCAGATTCTTGAATAGGTTCAGGTGTTTCTTCTTGAATGCCAGTATGTTGTATGTTTAGTTGAGGTTCATTATCTGGATTTTCTTCCCGGTAAATTTTATTGATGATATGTGCGTTATTTTCGGTTACCTGATCATTCATATCTGAATGTTGCATTATATCGCCGATAAGTTTTTTCATATCATGAATGTCCTTCTTCATATCAAACAGGACTTTATACAATAGTTCTCTTTCAGAGAATTCTTTGTGATCTTCCTGTTTTTTGTACAGGACGGGAAGTTCACTTTGCAGGGCCTGGGGAAGGTATTTACTTAATGTAGCAGATGTGATCAGTCGGGTTTGTTCGATGATAGAAATTTGCTCTGTTACATTTTTTAGTTGTCTGACATTTCCCTGCCATCGGTAGTTAATAATCATTTGGCGTGCATCATCATCCAGCTGCACCGGAGGCATGCGGTATCTTTCAGCAAAATCAGATGAAAATTTCCGGAATAAGAGAACAATATCATCTTTTCTTTCTCTGAGGGGAGGTACAAAAATTGGAACTGTATTGAGCCTGTAGTAGAGGTCTTCCCGAAATTTGCCACTTTTTATGGCTTCCGGAATATTCACATTTGTTGCAGCTACAACCCTAACATTTGTTTTTAAGACTTTGGAGGAACCAACTTTAAAGAATTCTCCGCTTTCAAGCACCCTTAACAAGCGAACCTGCGTTGATAACGGCAATTCTGCAACCTCATCCAGAAATATTGTACCGCCGTTAACTTCTTCAAAATATCCTTTTCTGGCTTCATGGGCCCCAGTGAAGGAGCCTTTTTCATGTCCGAACAATTCTGAATCAATAGTTCCTTCCGGAATAGCGCCACAGTTAACAGCAATATAACTTCCATGTTTACGTGCGCTCAACTGATGAATAATTTTAGGAAATACTTCTTTTCCTACCCCGCTTTCACCTGAAATTAATACAGAGATATCTGTTGGTGCAACCTGCATAGCAATATCAATTGCCCTTTTTAACTGCGGGCTGTTTCCAATAATTCCAAACCGTTGTTTTATTGATTGTATATCCATTCTTATTCCTGAGCTGATCCTGATTTATAGTCAATTGGCTAATGCAAATTTAGCGAAAAGATTGCATTTTCGCCAATAATCCTTGATGTGAAAAAAAAGGCTGCCGTAATTATAATATAAGGCAGCCTTTTCAAACAGGATTAATAGTATTTATTCAACAGGTGCTTCTTCCTTAATCTCTTCGGTTTTCAATTCCTTTTTCTTTTCAGGTTTTACTTTGATAAGGGTCATTTCATCCACAAGGTACTTAGCACCGGCAAATTTGTCAATAACAAACAATACATAGCGAATATCCACACTGATTGTACGTTGTAATTCCACTTCAAAAGCAATATCCCCACTCATGGCTTCCCAGTTTCCGTCAAAAGCAATTCCAATGAGGTGTCCATCACCGTTTATTACAGGGCTTCCTGAGTTACCCCCTGTGATGTCATTGGTTGTGAGGAAACAAACCACCATTCTACCGTCCTCTCCGTATGGCCCGTAATCTTTGCTATCATATAACTTTTTCAGCTTCTCATCTACAATGAATTCTTCATTGGTGGGGTCTTCTTTTTCCATAACACCTGATAAGTAAGTAACATGATGGTAACGAACAGCATCTTTCGGGAAGTAACCTTTTACTTTTCCATAGGTCATGCGCAATGTTGAATTTGCATCAGGATAAAAGGTTTTATCATGTTGCATTTTCATTAAACCTTCAATGAATAGCCTGCGTCCTTTATTGATTTTTATTTCTACCTGATTGAGCTGAGGGTATATCATGCGGATAATATCGATAAAATCCAGTGTAACCTGAAATCCAGGATCTTTGCTTATTTCCTTAAATGTGGGTTCTTTCAGAAACTCTATATATTTTGCTTTATCCAACAGGAAGGATTTTTCATAAACATAATCAGCATATTTGTAAAAATCCCCTTTGAATTTCTTTTTCACAAAGCTGAAAAATTCGGGGTGAAAATCTTCAGGTACATTTTTAGAGTACATGTCCAGATTGGTGGCAAACAGCTTTTTATCGGTTGGCATATGGTAATCTTCAAACATGCCATCCGCTTCTTCCAGTTGCATGTTTGCATAATACTCTATAGATTCCTCAAATTGTGATTTATCATCCTTGTCGGCCGTATCATATTGATTTAGTGTTCTGTAAAGCATATATAGGTTAAACGATTTTCCAATAAAAGCAGGCCCGGAGAATATGGCCTCATTGAAATATGTTTGTGCCATGTTCACGTTGCCTATGTCTTTATAGCCCTGCTCAATAAGATTCAGGGCATCACCATATTTGTTTTTACGGCTTTCTTTTTCATTTACCCAATCAGTAAATCTCTTTTCAAGGGTTAATTTTTTATCATAAACATTCAGGGCTTTCAGTCCTTTTGTTTGGCCAATATAGTATTTCCAGTAATTCGCAGTTTGGGCATATTCGGCAGCGTACTGGATTTTAACCTCAGGGTTGGTATTCATAGCTTCTTTTATGATTTTTAATTTATTATCCCTGATTTTAATGATATTTTCATTGGTTTCATCCAGGGCAAGTTTTACACCATAAGAAGTAAGATACCTATCAGTTGTTCCTGGGAATCCCCATATCATGGCAAAATCGTCTTTTTGCACGCCGTTTAAGGAAACCGGGAGGTAATGTTTAGGTTTCAGCGGAATATTATCTTCGCTGTATTCTGCTGGGTTTCCGTCAGGGGCAGTATAAATCCTCATCATAGCAAAATCCCCTGTATGCCTGGGCCATTCCCAGTTATCTGTATCACCCCCAAACTTTCCGATACTTGAAGGGGGTGCCCCTACCAGGCGAACATCCAGATAGGTTATATAAACAAACAGGTAAAATTCATTTCCATTGAAAAAACTTTTCACAACAGGGTCAAATTTTCCTTCTTCAGCAGCTTCTTCTTCAATTTCAGCGGAGATAGATGCGATGGCATCCTGGCGTTGTGTTTCATCCATACCATCGTAGAAAGCACCTTTAACTTTTTCGGTAACATCTTCCATTCTGACCAAAAATGAGGCGGTTACACCAGGGCTTGAGAGTTCTTCATTATGGTTCATAGCCCAGAAACCATTGGACAAATAATCATTTTCTGTTGAACTTTGTTCCTGAATGGCAGAAAAACCACAATGATGATTAGTAAGTATCAGTCCTTTGGGAGAAACAACTTCTGCTGTG
This sequence comes from uncultured Lentimicrobiaceae bacterium, assembly GCA_964654725.1. Classification (GTDB taxonomy): domain Bacteria; phylum Bacteroidota; class Bacteroidia; order Bacteroidales; family CAZZLL01; genus CAZZLL01. Next base: position 63,741 of record CAZZLL010000010.1, read on the forward strand.
CAGAAGTAGCCGCTGGGGGCTGATCCACTGGCTAGCCCGACAATGGCATCCTTCAGGCTTGAATTGTTTACATCGTACATCTCTTCGGGGGTCAGGTTTAATCCCATCTTTTGCATGTCAACGTAGTTCAGGCGTTCAACCAATAAGGGGAGCCACATTCCCTCTTTCGGTGGTGGAGAGCCTGCCTGAGTAAACATTCCAAGCAATGCAATAAATAAAAAACTGCTTATCAATCTTTTCATCATACTTAATTTAAATTAGACATTTTTATTGATTAACGCGGCCAGAAAGGTTAAGGCAAAACGAATTTCAAAAATAAGAATTTATTTTGAAGTAGCGCATATACAGGAGAATATACCTGTACTAATGCAATTTGCCGGCAAGAAGTTGCATTTCAGACCCGGCCGCACAGTTCTCATGTAAAATCCGGTAAACGGCAGTTACTACCGGCAGGTCCACTTGCAATACTTTGTTTAGTTCAAATAAACCCTTTACAGCGTAGTAACCTTCAGCTATCATCTTCATTTCAATCTGAGCAAACTGAGGAGAATATCCCTTGCCTATCATGTTGCCAAATGTTCTGTTTCTGCTAAATTTAGAATAAGCTGTTACTATAAGGTCTCCAAGGTAAACGGAGTTATTTATGTCCCTTTCTATGGAGTTGATCTTTTCCAGAAAACGCCTCATTTCCTGTATAGCATTTACGATCAGCACTGATTGAAAATTGTCACCATATCCCAGTCCAATGCAAATTCCGTTTGCAATGGCAATAATATTTTTAATTACAGCGGCATATTCAGCCCCTTCAATATCTTTCGTAAAAGATATTTTGAGATACCTGCTGGTAAGAAAATCTGCAAGTATCTCCGCTTTTTCCTGATCCCTGAAAGCGAGGGTAAGGAAACTTAATTTTTCCATGGCTACCTCTTCCGAATGGCAGGGGCCTCCAATAACACCCAGGTTTTCTTGCGGAATATTATAATGGGATTCAAAAAAATTACTGATGATAAGGTTATCTTCGGGAATAATCCCTTTGATAGCAGAAATGATGACCTTATTTTTTAAATGTGCATCTGTGATATCCTGCAGGGTTTGCCTGAGAAATGCAGCAGGAACAGCAAAAATAATATAATCAGAGTTGGAGATGATATCTTCTAGGCGTGGGCTGACATTTATTCTGTTCAGGTTGAGTTCCTGGTAACTGAAGTAATTCGGATTTCTTTTGTAGCGTTTAATGTAGTCAACATTATCTTTATTTCTTACCCACCAGTTTACCTGTGATAAATTAGCTGAGAGCAATTTAACCATGGCCGTTCCCCAACTTCCGCCTCCGATAACACCTATTTTATGTTCCCCTGATCTCATTGCTGATTATATTGTAAGGGTTATTTCTTTATTATTTTGGTTTCTGATTATGGTGAAAGTAAAAAGAACCTCTTCCTCCGAATTACAGATAAAGGCTGCATATTCCGTAAAATTTTGCAGCCTCTTTCCATTAATTTTTGTAATGATATCTCCTTTTATTAATCCTGCTGCTTTAGCGGGAGAATTGTCGGAAACCTTACTGATCAATATTCCGTGTTTTTCAGAATTCAGCGCTACTTTTATTCCGAATTTTTCCTGGGAAAGAGTATTAAAATGATGTTTATCATTTTCATCCGCAAAGCTAAATGGCAAGAAGGATAATGTATCGAGAACAACTGAAAGATCTCTTAAGAAGTAATGTATATCAACCTGAGCCCGAAAGTTAAGTTTTTCGTAATCATCAAAAGGGGTGTGGTAATCATCGTGCAGACCGGTGATAAAAAACAAAACAGGAATTGTTTTATAATAGAAAGACCGGTGGTCTGAACCGCCTGTGGATTTTTGCCGGTACGATAAGGACAATCCTTTATTATCAATTGATTCTAAAACTCTTATCCATTCCGGGGAAGAGCCTGTACCATAAACATACATTTTTCTTGAAGTGCTATCCATTCGACCCAGCATATCAAAATTTATCATGCATTTAATTTTCTCCGGATTTAATTTCATGTGATCAGCGAAGTATGAGGATCCTAAAAACCCTTTTTCTTCGCCTGAGAAAGCAACAAACAGATAGTTTACATGATTGATCTTATTATCAATAATAAATTCTGCGAGGTTAATCATAGCAGCCACACCACTGGCATTATCATCGGCTCCATTATGTATTGCTGGTTCTCCTTTATACCTCGATCCAAAATCACCCCATCCCAGGTGATCATAATGCGCCCCGATGATAATGGTTTGAGAAGCTTTGTTATCAATGCTTCCAATAAGGTTGAAAGCATTTTTGATTTTTCTTGAAACTTTTACCTTGAGGTGAACAGTGTTTGTTCTTTTTTTAAATAAGAGTTTTCGGGCTTTATTATCAGCAAAAACGACGGGTATTCGAACGGTATCGGTTCGTGGATTGAGGAGTTTAAAGGGTTTTACGAATAATTTATCCCTCGAAACAAAAATTACTCCAACAGCACCTCTTTTAATAGCTTCATTCAGTCGGACATGAATATTTGTATGCTCTGCAGGTATTTTGTTGCTGGCAAATCCACCGGGTTCAGACATTTCCATAATAAAGACTTTCCCTTTCAGTTTCTCTGGCTTAATATCGGTATAATCATTATGGTTATGGGAGGGGGCATAAATACCATAATTTACATAAACGCTTTTAGCTTCAATATTGCCATTGGATGAATAACTGAGGGGATAAAAATCTTTTGTTAACCTGAATGACTTTTTATTTATCGTCAGGCTGGATGATTCATCGTATTGTATCCATGTGAATATTTGAAAATTTTGTTTATAAGTTCCCTGAAATGGTTGCAGGCCGATATTCTTAAAACGTTTGGCAATAAATTCCCCTGATTTTACTTCACCGATTGTACCAGCCTCACGACCCATCATGGAGTCGTGGGCAAGGGTACGTATATCAAATCGCAATTGATATTCTAACAGGCTGTCCTGCATGTGCTGGGCAAATCCTTGCGTGACAAAAAGCCCGCAAATTGCACAGATCAGGGTGCTTGCCAGCATTGCCTTCCACTTCATGAACCAGGTCATTTATAGTCCGATTACATCCATTCCCTGCTCAAAAACTATGTCTACCGGAATATTTTCAGTTTCCAGTCTTTTAAGGTCTGCCTTTAATTCTTCTTTTATGTTACCGTCTTTCAGTGTCCATTTTTTAGCTTTTTCATAATCTCCGTCACCCTGTATAGTAAGAATTTCCACAATGAGTTCATTCATTGCTTCCTGCATTTTCTCGAAGTTTACCATATAGGTACCTGTTTCATCATCTCTTGTAAAGGCATCTTTTTCCTGGAAATAGTAAAAACGCATCATATTTGCTTTCCCGTGCGCACTTGCAATCCCAAACCGGATCGATCTGAAAATACTAGCCATAAAAGTCAGGTAGTAATCCATGAGGTCTTGCTCTCCAAGCTCTCCTGATTCATGCAATTTTGTTACGAGGAATAATCCCAGTATATCTGCTTTACCTTCCTCAATAGTAGTGTAATAATCGCTTAAGGCTTCTCGTACAGTGATTTCTTTATTTCCTGAAAGATAGCTAAGCCCAAGTCCGTGCCCGACTTCATGAAACATGGTATTCGTAAAGAAAGCATCAAAACTGATGTGTTTTCGTTGATTTTCGTTGATCAGGACATTCGAAATAGGCACCAATATTTTGTCAAATTTAGCTTGCATGGCATTTTTTAGCTGAAGTTTACGGCTGCCTTTCTTTTCACGCACAACCTCATCATTTGGAAGATTAATAGCAATGGTTTTGCTTCCGGCATTGCAATCTCCGGCATAAAAAACAACATCATACGCATTAAGCTGGTTTCCGCTGCTTCCCGGGGTTTCGTTCTTGTATTTTTCGTCAACGGGCAACATTTTCTGCATATCTGGCAGGAGTGCTGCATATTTTGCCAGCTTTTTACTCCACTCTTTATCTTTTATCAGAATAAAGGCTTCATGAGCCGCTTTTTTATTATACAGGGCATCTTCGTAATTTTCAACAGGCCCTACAACAAAATCAATTGTATTCTCGGTCATATCAAGCCAGGCAAAATCACTTTTCCTGTAATCGTCGTTTAACAGTGCCTCTGCCCTTAGCTCGAGGTAATTTTTCAGTCCTTCATCTTCCGCAAGTTCAGAAGCTTTAACAATCAGGCCTGCTGCTTTTTTTGTTTCTTCCTTATAGGCATCATGATACCAGACAAGGCGAAGCTTATTATCTTCATCCCTGCGAATGAGTGTATAAAGACTGTTTTTGTCAGGATTATCAAATGCTTCAAACTCTTCTTTGGTCATATCTGCCGGATAAAAATTTGCTCCTTTGGGTTTTTTCCCAAAAGTTTCCAGGAAAGGCAGATTGCCATTTAGCCTGTCCCAGGGACCATAATTGATCATTGCAAATTTCTTTATATCTTCATCTTCAATACCTGACAAAAGGTCTTCTTTATTGCCATACGCTTGTTTCCAATAGATGTCATTCATAATGTCAGCTGCATCGAAAAGATAAACCAGCATCTCTTTCTCCTTATCTGTCAAAACGCTCAAATCAGTTGTTAGTTTTACACTAACGTATTTATCGGTTAACTTCATTTCCTGTTTTTCTTCATTGTCTGCAGGTTTTTCTTTTTTCTTAAAATCACATCCACTGATTGTGTAAAGAATGATTCCGGAGAGAATAATTAATAAAAATTGTTTCATAAGGTTTTATTATTTGATTTCAGACGATAAGTAATTGTATGCGAAGTTAAATTTTTTTTAGATATCCAAGTTATTTATCCATCATGGCAAAAAAAAGGACTGTCATTTGTGAAACAGTCCTTTTTTCTTTAGTTAGTTCTATAAATGCTTTTCAAGAAATATTTCCATGGCACGATAAAAGTCGAACCGGTTTTCTTCATTTCTGAAACCGTGCCCTTCATTGTCTTTTACCAGGTATTCTACATCCACTCCTCTTTTTTTCAGGGCTTCCACCATCTGATCTGATTCATTTTTGTTTACCCGTGGGTCATTTGCTCCCTGTGCAATAAACAGGGGAGCCATAATTTTATGGGCATTGAGAGCAGGGGAGGTGGCTGCTAATTGCACAGAATCTTTTTCAGGATTTCCTACCATTTCATACATCATATCCAGCATAGGTTTCCAATAGGGTGGAATGGTTTTCATAAATGTAAACAAATTAGAAACGCCTACATAATCGACACCACAGGCATACAGGGTAGGTGTTTGTGTCAAACCTGATAGGGTTGCATATCCTCCGTAGCTTCCTCCATAAATGGCAACGCGGTCTTTATCAGCTATTCCTTCATTTATCAGCCAGTAAACGCCGTCTGTAATATCGTTTTGCATGCTCAGTCCCCATTGCTTGAAAGAAGATTGCCAGAACTCTTTTCCGTATCCGGTGCTTCCCCTGTAGTTTATCTGCAATACTGCATAACCTCTGTTAGCGAGGAACTGGACCTCAGGATTTATCCCCCAGCTATCTCTAACCCAAGGTCCGCCATGAACATTGATCACTACAGGTAAGTTTATGGGTTCAACATCTTTTGGAAGCGTCAGGTAAGCATGAATTGTCAGGCCATCTCTGGCAAAATATTTAACAGGTTTCATAGGAGCCAGTTCTTCTTCCTTTAACCAGGGGCTCACGTCAGCGATTTTTTCCAGCTTATCTGATTTTGAATCATAGTAATAGTATGCTCCCAGTGATCTGTCGCTGTATGTGCGCACAATAAACACCTCTTCATCATCATCGACGCCGGAAATACTAATTTCATATTCACCCAGGTCTTTCTCCAGTCTTTTAAACAGGTCTTCAGTCTTTTTATCAAAGAAATGCCGTTCCCGCTTCCAGGAAGTATAGGAGGCAGCGGTAAGTACTTTACGTTTTCTTGAATAGTAAACACCACTTACATCATAATCATCATTCTCATATAGTACTTTTAGTTCTTTCCCGTTTGTGATATCATATTCTACGATAACACTTTTATCTCTTCCTAAATTACTGGTAGCAATGACATTTTTATTATCAAATGTGAAAAAACGGGGAGAGAGTTCATCTTTGAAGCTGGTAGTAATAACAGTTTCAAATTCTTCATCTTCTGTATCACGATATAAAATACTGGTATTTACACCATCCACGATAGCATAGGCGATGCGAAGTTTACCTTTATGGTCAGTCATCCAACCCTGAATATTTCCGGGGTTTTCTGCTAACATTTCCATTTTACCGCTTTTAATGTTCAGGCGATATGGATCAAATACCATTTTGTCTCTTTTGTTCAATCCAATGATGATTTCATCAGGGATGTCTTTCAGGGCATCAATGATATTGGTTTTCACTCCTTCAAAATCCGTAAGAGCTTTGGCATTTTTACCATCTTTATCAACACCAAATAATTTGAAGTTTTCATCGCCACCGGTATCTTTCAGGTATAGAATTCTGTTTTTATTTGCCCAGAAATATCCGGCAATGTCGCGTTGCTTTTCACTGGTTATACGGGTTGCATTATTACTCCCGATTTTTTGAATGAAGATATTCATGCGACTTTCATACGGAGCCAGGAATGAAAAATATATTCCGTCAGGTGAAATCTGGTAGCTTGTTTTTTCCGGATTCTTAAAAAAATCTTCAAGTGGAATCGTTCTGACTTTCATTTTTTCGTTTTCGGTTTTAACTGGTTTCCAACTAGTAAACATAAAAGAGATGCTGCTTATCAGGAGCAAAGTTAATAGTACTGTCAATTTTCTGTGCATATTCAATAAATTTTTGGTTTAACAATTAATTCATATTTAATGGCATATACAGGATTTTAAAAATCGATACCCTTCATTTACTGGCTCTGAACGAATCATATTTTGTGCCATTCTTTGTACATTGTTGTTTCTAAGTAATATATTAGCCCAGGCTGTTCAGAAAGTGTTCGGGTTTGCTGGGGTGAGTGTCCAAATACGAACAGCACAATCAGAAAGCTTTGGGGTTTTCTCCTTCCTCCGGTTTTTCAAAAATATCATCCGGAATAGTTTTGTTAAAATCAACTTTGTCCATTATTATCCTGCTGTATTCCTGGTTGTTTGTGATATTATCAATTTCGAAAGCCATCATCACACCGTCAATTTTTCGGTAATCACGGTAGTAAACTTCATGATCACTTTCATTGTTTAGTTTAACAATTCTTGTAAGCACCTTTACCAGTGTAAAATTATCTTTGTCAATGAAGAAGAAGGTTATGCTCTTGTCTGGATTAATCATTTTTATCCTGTAAACTTCTCTGCCTTCAACCTCTGCTATCCCCAAGGCTTTCAGGTCAAATCCTTTTTCATCATAAGTATAAAGCGGATTATCAAATTCAGCCTGATCCTTTATAGCTTCCAGTTGGTGGCCATAAACATCAAGCGCAGCATGACTTTCCGCTGTATAGTGCCGCCAGGCCTTTTCGCCATTAAAACCCTGATATAACTGGTGCTCGCCGTAATTTACTTCTGCATATGATTTATTGGGCCGCTTGAAGATGTTCTTAAAGGGTATTTTTTTTCCGCCGGCAAATGTTTTTCCCTCTATTACCACTGTTTCCATCTTATTTAGTTTGTCCTGGCCTATGGATTCAAAGTGCTTATCGAGTATAGTGTGAATATCGAAATTTGTATCATTCGAGATAGTGTTTCCAAAATCAGTCGTATCTGAAATAAATGTAGAATCCTTATTATCAGGCAAGGCTGGAACAAAAGGCTGAGCTGACAGGGTATCCTCATCAGTTGATTTTTCTGCTGATTTATTGTTGCAGGAAACACCTAAAAATAATAGTATCAGGAAGCTCAGAATAATTATGTTTCTCATAGTGTGGATTTTTTGCAAAGATAAGACACTCTCGGCATTCTGAAAGTTTACTGAAAATTTGATTATTTTACCAGCTAAAGCTTTGATTTAAGTTTCATTTTAATGAAATTTACCATTCTAAATATTAAAACCCTTAATACCATGAAACAATATCGTTTATTTCTGATCCTTTTTATAAGCGCCCTTTTAATGAATTCCTGTCAGCATTCAAAGGAACAGTTAATGATTATTCCTGAAGATGCTGTCCTGGTTTTCTCCCTTGATGGGAAAAGTCTTTACAATAAAGGGAAACTTGGTGAAATTGCAGCACTGGATATGTATAAAGATTTTCTTGATATGATGGAGGATGAAAATGATGATATGGCTAAGTTATTTGATCAGGCGATTAAAGACTATAAACTTACCGGTATTGATTTTGAATCAGACATGAATTTTTTCCTGGTTCAGGAGAGCAGAAATGAGCAATATATGGGGTTAAGTATGGCTTTGAGAAACAACAAAAAATTTAAGGGATTTATGGAGGAGTTCTTTGATGAGATGAATGTTGAATATAAACTGGAAGATGAGAATGAGTATGAATTTTTTGAATTCGAAGATGAAGAATCTATGCTTATTGCCACTGATGGCGACTATTGCTTGTTCCTGTCAACTATGAATTACGGAAATGTGGATGATTTGGCCGATTACCTTGCTGATTTGATGAGCAATAAAAAAGCTAAATCTGTCATCAGGCATAAAGAATTTAGAGAATTCTATTCCAATCGAAAAGATATAAATGTTTGGTTGGCAACAGAAGACCTGCAAGATTTCGGATACAAACCCTACGGACGTATGTTTAATATGTTTGACCTGGATGATCATTTTTTTTCCCTGTTTATTGAGTTTAATGATGACAACATTTTAGCTACATTTAATGCCGATCTGAATGAAGATATGATGGAATTATTTGATGAATTTGATGTTTGGAAGGATGGAGTGGACAAGGAATTATTAGCGTATTTGCCTCAGAAATCTTTTATGTCAGGATCGATGGCAATTAAACCGGATCAGTTAAAAGAGGCCATTGAAGATCAGCTTGAAATGTATGGAATAAGTTTTGGCGATGACATTAAATATGATATGACCCTTGAAGAGCTCATTGATTGCTTTGACGGGGATGTTTTATTCAGTTTAAATGATTTTGTTGAATATGAAAATGATGTTTTTCCATTGGTTTCAGTTTGTGTGAAATTAAAAGACAATGAGATCTTTGATTTTATTGTGAAAGATATGGGTGAAATAGCAATTGACAGAGGGGATTATTATGAGGTGACAGAGGATGATATCCCCTATTATTTTGGTTTATTTGATAATATCGTAGTTGGAACCAGTGATTTGAACATTATAAAGGATGCCCGCGAAGGCGGTATGAAAGACAACCTGTCAAATAGTATTAACAAGGATTTATTTACAAAAAATCCTATGGCCTTTTACTTTAATACGGATATGGATAATTATCCAAAACATGCTGTTGCATTCATTGAAGATGAAATGAATGAGGAGAATTATCTAATGCTTAAAGAGTTATCTAAGGTAATTACAAGTATTCAGTTCAGGGTAATGGAAGATAATAAATCGGAATTTGAATTCAGCGTAAAGGAAGGAAAAGATAATAGTTTTTATGCCCTTATAGATGCAATGAATGAGATTTATCTGAGATTTAATTAACATTACCGGATGAAAATTTGCACCAACGAACTTGTTCCGCATCCGATGGCTGAAGACATTCGCAATTCTGAGGTATGGAAAGAAAAGGAACTGGTATTTCAGGGAGGGGAAAAGATTCTGTTACAGGCAGGTTCCGGTAAAGGGAAAACGACTTTTTTGTCGATGCTTTACGGTATCCGGGATGATTACTATGGGAATATTTTCTTTGATGGTCAAAAGCTATTCAGAAGGAAAGCAGCATTTTGGTCGGATATCCGCAAAAATAAATTAAGCATTGTTTTTCAGGATTTAAAGTTATTCCCGGATTTGACGGCTTTGGAGAATATTCAGCTGAAAAACCGGATGCTGCGCCATTATGATCAGGATACCATTTATGAATTAGCTGCCGCATTAGAAGTGGACAATCACCTGAATAAACCTTTGAAAAATACTTCTCTGGGGCAACAACAGCGCATAGCATTTATCCGGGCGCTTTGCCAGCCATTTGATTTTATCCTGCTGGATGAGCCTTTTAGTCATTTAGACACAGAGAATACCCGAAATATGATGGAAATCTTATTGCAGCAGGCTGAGAAAAACCGGGCGGGTATTTTACTGACAGCATTGGAATACCATCCGGTTTATGAAGGATTTAAAACATTAAGCTTGTAGGTGATGATACTGAAAATAATTCGGCATCAGTACAGTAAATTTCAAATTCTGGGTGCAATTGTTGGTTCGGTGGTTGGTTTATTTCTGTTAAGTATATCCGTGCAGTTTTATATCGACCTGAACAACCTCCTTGTTCATAAGGAGGATTTGATCAATCCGGAGTATATTGTTGTAAACAAGAAAGTATCTGCATTAAATACCATCAGGCAGTCACGGGTGTCTTTTAGTGAAGAAGAGCTGCAAGCATTATCAGCACAGGATTTTGTTGATGAAATGACCCCTTTTATTTCCAGTCAGTTTAAGGTGAGTGTGTCTATTTCTTCCGGAAAAAATTTTCCCGGATTATATACGGATCTATTTTTTGAAGCGGTTCCGGACAGGTTTTTGGATATTGAAAGTGAAGAATGGAAATGGGACAGGCGAACCAAATTTATTCCCATTATTATTCCAAAGGATTATATCAATCTTTATAACTTTGGTTTTTCAGGAAGTCAGGGAATGCCTCAGGTCCCGGATAATTTGCTTTCAGCAGTTACCAGTGAGGTAACAATTAATGGTAACGGAAAATCAGATGTTTTCAGGGGCAGGATTGTTGGCTTTACTGATCGCATCAATTCAGTCTTGGTCCCCTATAAATTTCTTTCATGGGCTAATCGTGAATATGGTCGAACAGAATCTGAAAAGCCTGCCCGGGTAGTTATTGTTACAGATGATCCATCCTCACCTTACATTTATCAGTACCTGAATGACATGGGTTTTCAGACCAATAAGGAAAAAGTCAGAAACAGCAAACTTAGTATATTGCTTAAGTTTATGATGTATATTGTTGCTGCCATTGCCGTGGTAATCGTATTTCTGTCAGCCCTGGTGTTTATTTTGAGTTTTCAATTGATCCTGACCCGTAACAAGGAACGCTTGCTAAACCTTGTTTACCTGGGCTATCATTACAGCCGTATACGGAATGTTTTCATTCTTCATTTCAGTTGGATATTAGCAGTGATAATCCTGATAACATATTTTGTGATACGTATTTCAAAATTTGAATTCACGGAATACCTCAGCCTGCTTGGTTTTGAAGTTAGTAAGAGCTTGGATTTCCTTACTTTAAGTGTATTTTTCTCTGTTTCATTTCTGCTCTTTATCATTAATATTGCCATGGCCAACCGTCAATTGAAGCGCTTAGCCTGATCATCAATAATTTCCTGGCAATACAAGAAACCTTTGGTAGAAATTTGAAAAATCCTTACAGATATGCTATATTTGCATTTCTCGAACAATACTCACCCAAACTTGTTTAAGTATTTAGGGAATCCTGATATTTCCCTTGCAAGTATAGCAAAGCACTAAAGAGAATTGCCCCATGAGAAAAACTGGTTTAATAATAGCCATCTGGCTGTTGTTCATGACATATATGCCCCTCAAATCCCAGGTATTAAGTAAATTCACCTGGGACAAAAATCCTCCATTCAAAGCCGAGATTGGCCCGGATGCTGTTTCAATAAGTACATCGGCAAAATCAAAAAAAGGAGGTGTTAATAATACTAATGGACTTAATCCCGGAAAACCGAAAAGAGACATCAATATGGTATTGCCCGGAAATACTTTTAATGTTGATGGGATAGATGTGAGTATTGATTTTCATCGTGAAGAAAATTTCGGGTATTTTTTCTCACGCGGGAACAGCCTGAATTTTGGCATGGATGGTGGTGAGCTGGAGGTGAGTTTCAGGATAGAAAATGGAGAGGGATCCTTCCTTAATGTATCTTCGGGTTCGGTGTATTCCATCCCTAATGATGATATTTTCCGTACTTACCGTTTCGTTTATCTTCCGGAAAGCGGACAAGCATACATATCAGTAAATGAAGCAGTTATTTGGACATACAGTGGAGTTGCCGGACGACCCATGTATTGGGAGGGTTCCGGGGATATGATTATTGGGGCCAGCATGGATGCGACCGGTCGCGATGAAACCATTTTTGATAATATGATCATCGGGGAAGTGAGTGATATGCCCTTGCCTGTTGAATTGCTTGATTTTTCGTTGGAAGAAGTGGATATGCAAGTGGTAGCCAGCTGGACAACAGCCTCTGAGACGAATAATAACTATTTCAAAGTGGAACGTTCTGCTGATGCAGTGAACTGGGAGTTTGTTGGAAAAGTTTTTGGTGCTGGTACTTCTAATGTAATGCATGCATATTCAGTAACTGACAGGAATCCGATGCCGGGAATATCTTATTACAGATTATCCCAGACTGATTTTGACGGGAATTCAGAAATTTTTGCCCCAAAAAGCATTCAGATCATGCCCCGTGAAGATAATCTCAGCGTGTTCCCTAATCCGGCAACTGATCATCTGACTGTTCACTCGAACCTGGATTTGGCCAATGCCAGTTTACTCCTTTTTGACAGCCAAGGGAAGGTGTTATTTTACAAAAACAGCTTGATTGAAGCTTCATCCAAGCAAATTGATGTATCCGGATATCCTGAAGGTTCTTACCTGCTGGTACTGCAGTCTCACGGCCTTAAGATTAGCCGGAAAATTCTTGTTAATCATTAGTAACAAGCAGTTAATATTTGTTAAAACCTTGATTTTTCAGATTGAAATATAGATTCTAATCGCATTTATCTTCGAATTAAATAATACACTATGTCAATTAAAGAAGCCAACACGGATTTTGAAATTCATCCTCTCTTAAAGAAGCGTTGGAGTCCCAGGGCATTTAATGATAAGGCTGTTACAAAGGAACAACTGCAACGTATTTTTGAGGCAGCACGTTGGGCCCCGAGCGGATTCAATCAACAGCCCTGGAAGTTTATTCTGGGAATGAAAGGAGATGAAACCTATCAGAAAATTTTTGATTGTTTGGTTGCATTTAATCAATTATGGGCCGGAAATGCACCGGTTCTGATATTGAGTTGCGGACGCAAGGTTATGAATGATCGGGAAGACATCAATCCATCCTATCATTATGATGTAGGCCAGGCAGTGGCACATATGAGCATACAGGCTATGAATGAAGGTTTGCACATGCATCAGATGGGTGGTTTTGAAAAAGATGTGGCAGTCAGAAAGTTCAACATACCTGCAACGTATAAACCCCTGACGGTAATTTCTTTGGGATATATCGGGAACCCGGCCATGCTTCCGGAGCGCATGCAGAAATCTGAAAAGGCAGAAAGGGATCGTTTTCCTGCAAAGAGCTTTCTTTATTCAGAAGTGTTTGGAAAGGATACAGATTTACTTTAATCTTCACGAATAAAATAGAGCGTATTGTCTTCTACCCTATATATTAAGGGAGCAACAACAATAGTGGGGTATTTTTTCCTGAACCTCCGGGTTTCATTTAATGTAAACTCCACTTCATGGCGAATCTCAAATTGCGCAAGGGATTCTTCCACATGTTTTTCAGCATCTTCTTTCTGCCAGCCGGCTACATCCACTAAACCATTAATAATCTGATCTTTTTTTGAATCAAGATTAACCATTCCGCATTGCGTATGACCAATGAGGGCAAAATGTTTTATGTGGCCCATAGCAAGGGCGAAAGATATATGAAATTCATTAAAGCGAAAATTGGCGCCACCGCTTCGCATAATATATGCAAACTTTTCCGGGATTTTAAGTGTTTTACGGTGGTCCATGCACATGCCAATGAGTAATTCGGCCTTAGAATAAACGTCATAATCCTGTTGTTGGTTATGGTATTTAATGAGTTTTTCGATCGGGGAGTTTGTAAACATTTTCGGAATATAATCCGATTCATTTAAGCTTGGTGATCTTTCCATATTTATCAGATTGATATTTTAGGTTTTCCTGCCAGCAAAGTGAAGTATCAGGTAGCCTCCTAATCCGGAGATTATTGATCCCATCAATATGCCAATTTTGGCGGAGTCCATGTACAAGATATTCTGTGTAAATGCCAGATTGGCGATAAATATTGACATCGTAAAACCAACACCAGCAATCATGGCTACTCCAATAATGTGCATCATATTAAGCCCTGAAGGCAGATCGGCCAGTTTTAGTTTCATCCCTAAATACGAAAACAGGGATATACCCACTGCTTTCCCAATGAAAAGGGCAAGGGCTATATTTATTATCAACGGAATATCAAAAGACGTATCTGCATTGATCTCAACACCGGCGTTAGCCAATGCGAAAACAGGCATGATAAAAAAGGCTACCCAGTTGTGAAGCTTATGTTCCAAATGCTGAAGCGGAGACTGCACCTTGTTTGTCCAGTCTTCCAGGTTATCAATCTCCTCTATCTGAATTTTGCTCAGTACGGGTGTGTTATCATCACAACACACCCTGATCTTATAGGCGATATCTTTTAATTTATCAGCATAGGTTTTAATATCAAGTTTTCTGCGTATAGGGATGGCGAAAGCAGCTAATACTCCGGCAATGGTTGGGTGCAAGCCGGCTTTCAAGAATAAAACCCAAATTACGCCTGCGGAAATCAGTACAAAGTATTTCAAATAAATTTCACGGTAGGAGAGGTAATAAAGAATAAGCAATAAAACGAAAGCATAGAGTAAAAGTGTCCATTTAACGCCACTGCTATAAAACAATGCAATGATCATAACTGCACCGATGTCATCAACAATGGCAAAGGCTATCAGAAATATTTTCAGGCTGAGTGGAACACGTTTCCCCAATAATTGCAAAATAGCGAGGGAAAAAGCGATGTCGGTGGCCATGGGAATACCCCATGCATCACGGGTATCAGGATTGTTGTTCAGGAAAAGAAATACGAACAGCGGAACAAGCATTCCACCAATAGCAGCAAATAAAGGGAAGCTTGCTTTTCGGAACGAGTTTAATTCACCAATTAATACCTCTCTTTTTATTTCCAGTCCAATCACAAAAAAGAAAACAGCCATCAACCCATCGTTGATCCATAGGATCAAAGGTTTGTTCAGCTCAAAAATTTCGGACTTAACACCAAGCTTAAAATCGAAGATAGATTCGTAAATATAATTCCATGGAGAATTGGCCCAAATAATTGCTATGATGGTAGCACCGAATAATAATATACCACTCAGGCTTTCAATCTTAATGAATTTCTGGAAAGGAGTAGGGAGTATTTTTTCTACCATTTTTTGTTTTCATTAACAATTATTAGAAGATAAAGTTAGGAGAATTCGTGGGGAATGAAAAAGAAAAATGGGATGGACTAAAAGGATACATTACCAACACAACGCTCATTACATCAAAACATCATTCAATAGCGATGCTTTTTGATGAAAACTTCTGAAAATTTTTTTAGGGTGATGCATTGTTGAAGTCAGGAAAATGACTTTAAATGACCACCTATGACTTTCAATCCCTCCGATTTACAAGAGGATCATTCTACAATCACCAGGAAATAATTCTTTTTTCCTTTTTGCACCAAAATATACCTGTTGTTCAGGAGGTCAGAAGAACGAATGCTTGTATCCTCTTTTACTTTGACTTTATTTACTGATACTCCGTTATCTTTCAGCATACGGCGTGCTTCTCCTTTGGAATTAAAAATTGCAGTAGCATCTGCCAGAAAGTCAACCATGCCTATTCCATCCTGGATTTTGTTGTAGGGTACAATATATTGAGGAACTCCCTCAAAAACCGTCAATAAAGTAACATTGTCCAACTTTCTCAGGTTTTCTTCGGTCCCCTTGCCAAAAAGTATTTCGGATGCTTCCAGGGCTGTTTGATAGTCTTTTTCAGAATGAATCCGTATGGTTAAATCCTTTGCCAGGGCTTTTTGCAATGCTCTTTGATGCGGAGCCTCGGCATGCTCAGCAGATATTTTTTCAATTTCTTCTTTACTGAAAAGAGTAAATATTTTCACATATTTGGCAGCATCGTCATCGCTGCAGTTTAGCCAGAACTGGTAGAAAGTATAAGGGGATGTTTTCTCTGCATCCAGCCATATATTGCCTTTTTCGGTTTTTCCAAATTTACCTCCATCGGTTTTGGTAATCAAGGGACAGGTAATTCCGTGTGCTTCTCCTCCGGCTTTCCGACGGATTAATTCCGTGCCGCTGGTAATATTTCCCCATTGATCTGAACCGCCCATTTGCAGCGTGCATCCTTTCTCTGTAAATAAATGATAGAAATCATATCCCTGAACCAATTGATACGAAAACTCTGTAAAGGAAAGGCCGGTTTCCAGCCTGTTTTTTACAGAATCCTTTGCCATCATATAGTTCACTGTAAGATGCTTGCCCACATCCCTTAAAAATCCAAGGAATGAGAAATTTTTCATCCAGTCGTAGTTATTAACGATCTCTGCATGATTATCTGAATCTGCATTAAAGTCAAGGAAACGTGCCAGTTGCTTTCGGATAGCTTCCTGATTTTTCCTAAGAGTATCTTCTTTTAATAAAACCCGCTCTTCAGACTTGCCGGAAGGATCCCCTATCATCCCTGTAGCTCCACCTATGAGTGCTATGGGTTTGTGTCCGGCCCGCTGTAAATGCTTTAACATCATTATGGAAACCAGGTGGCCAATATGTAGTGAGTCTGCTGTGGGATCTATACCCACATAAGCTGTTGTTAGTTCTTTCTTTAACTGTTCCTCAGTACCGGGAGTCATATCATGTATTAATCCCCTCCATTTGAGTTCGGTGATAAAGTCTGTCATAATTGTTAGATTGACTGTCCGTAATTTTTTGCAAATATAAAGCATAAGTAAATCATAATAAATTTCTCTCCGGATAAAACCTTTCTTCTCATAATGCAATCTCTTTAATTATATTTGCATTATGATATTTGTAACGGGAGGAACGGGATTAATAGGATCCCATTTACTTTATGATCTCACTAAAACAGGAGAGAAAGTAAGGGCTTTAAAAAGGCCGATCAGTGATTTAAGCTTTTTAAGAAAAGTTTTTAATCATTACTCTGAGGAAGGGGATAAGCTTCTTGGCACGATTGAATGGGTGGAAGGGGATATTCTGGATTATTTTTCCCTGGAAGAAGCCCTGGAAGGTGTGGACAAGGTATATCACGCAGCGGCTATTGTTTCTTTTCATGCCGGGGATAAAAATGCCATGCTGGATGTTAATGCAAATGGTACTGCAAACCTGGTCAATGCCTGCCTTGAAAAGGAGGTTCGGAAATTATGTCATGTTAGTTCCATTGCGGCCATTGGCAGGGAAAAGAATAGTGGAGTAATTACCGAAGAAACGCGTTGGAAAAGAAGCAAGCAAAATTCCAAATATGCTGTCAGTAAATATGGCGCAGAACGTGAAGTCTGGAGAGCTATGGCCGAAGGCTTAAAGGCGGTAATCATTAATCCGGCTGTGGTTATTGGGCCCAGTGACTACACCAAAGGAAGTGCTGAGATTTTTTATACTGTATGGAAGGGATTAAAATTTTACTCCCGCGGCTGTAATGGATTTGTAGATGTCAGAGATGTCAGCAATATCATGATAAAACTTATGGAAAGTGAAATTCATGAGGAGCGGTTCATAATTTCAGCAGAAATCCTTCGCTATAAAAAGATATTTGATCTTATCGCTAAATCCCTGGATAAAAAGCCACCCAATATTCCGGTACGTCCATGGATGGCAGAAATGGTTTGGAGGGGTATGAAATTCAGGAGTTTTTGTACAGGAAAAAAACCGCTGATTACCAAAGAGACTGCCCGGACATCCATGCAGGACTGGAAGTATGACAATACCAAAATTAAGGAAACCCTTAATTATGAATTTATACCCATAAAGGAATGCATTGATAATTTAAAAGATTTCTTTATGAACGATATCGCAACTTCCGATTAATGTTTTAACTTTTCTTTTCTTCTATTCAGGATTCCCTGACTGATGCTGATAAGCAGAAATAAGACCGTAGTAAATGCACTGATCTTGGCCAGGTAGTCACCAAACTGCATATAGAAGGTAATTTGATCGTTTTTATGGATGGTCATTTTGATCACATCCGGGTTCCAATAAGCTGTTGGCTTGAAAACATCTCCCCGTTGATTGATGAAAGCAGATATACCCGTATTGGCCGATCGGGCAATACTTCTTCTGCATTCAATGGTACGCAGTCGCGCAAAAGACATATGCTGCTGATGACCGGGGGTATTTCCCCACCAGCCATCATTGGTTATAATGAAAAACAAATCTGCGCCATTATTGGCAAAACCGCTAACAAACTCCCCAAAAACTGATTCATAGCAGATAATTGGGGCCACAAAGGTTGAATCCTGGCTTCTTAGAAAAGGGGTTCTCTCTTTGCTGATCCCAATGGTTCCGATGGTACCACCCAAATCCATGGCAAGGCCTTCTATGGGTTTTAACAGCTGAGCAAAGGGCATGTGTTCAACACCTGCAACCAGCTTTGATTTATGATAGATTTGAATATGCATTGAAGTATCTATCAATATTCCTGTATTGTATTCTTCATAGTATCTGTCAGAATAAGGGTATTCCCGGGCAGCAGCAGTAGGTGGTTCATCCTCCGGAAGAAATTCGCGCGAAGACACACCGATTACAAAGCTGATATGTGGATGTTTGTTGAGGAAAGCCCGCAAACTGTCAATGCTTTTGTAATATTCCATTTCACTTTGCCACATGTATTCCTGTATGGCACTTTCCGGGCATACCACAAAATCGGTTTGCTGACTAATATCCTTACGAGCCAATTCGAGGATGCGATGAATGACCTCTTCAGCAGGGGTTTCATATTGTTCACTGTAGGGATCCAGGTTGGGTTGTACCACAACCACCTCTATTGGATCTTCCTTTTCTTCATAATTGAAATACATGATCAAAGAGAGGGCTATGGGCAGTATAATAAGGAGAATACCTGAGATGAATTGCCTCCCTAATATAGTGCCTTTTTGTAAAAAAGATTTTAAGGCTAAGAACAGCAGCACATTTACGGCCAATACCCACAAGGTGCCGCCAAATACTCCGGTAAACTCGTACCATTGAACCCAGGATACAGCAGATGAAAAGACATTCCCCAGGTTCAGCCATACCCAGGTCAGTTCCCAGTTTAAGTGAAGGTATTCGAAGGACATCCAGTATACCAAAAGGGCGAGGTATCCATGGCTTTTTCTGAAAAGGTTTTTTCGGCTATAGTGGAACAGATTAAAAACTATCGCCATCATAATGGCATTCAGCACAATGGCCATCGCCGCACCGGTGAATGAGGCATTAACCAGCCACCATGTTGTAAAAAGGTTCCATGCTAAAAATGCCGGGAGGGCATAAAAGATCATGGAGAACTTCACAAATTTTTCACGATGGTTCAAAATATAATCTTCCACATACAATAGGGGGATCCACCCCAGGAATGCCAGTCCGGCAAATCCGTTTGCAGGCCATGCCAGGCTGAGCAATAAACCAGATGAAATGGAAAGGAGTATTAAGTAGATTTTTCGCATCCTAATAAACTTATTACAGACAAATATAGATCATTTCAAATAAGTGGAATGAAACGAATATAAATTATTCTTTAATTCTGTGGGCATCCCATCCCTGGGCTTCTAAAGGAATGGCCTGATTGGCATTGGTAATCAGATGACATCCTTCGCTTTCATCTGTAATGTATCCAATAATCCTAATTTCAGGGATGTTATTAATTTTTTCATGATCAGCGATAGGTACGGTAAAAAGAAGCTCATAATCCTCGCCACCATTGAGCGCTGCAATGAGGGGTTCTGTATTAAAATCTTTGGCAAGTTCGCCGACAGTGAAATCAATGGGTATTTTTTTCTCATAAAGCTGGCAGCCGCAATTTGATTGCCTGCAGATATGTAGTATTTCTGAGGCCAGGCCATCTGATATGTCAATCATGGAGCTGGGTAAGATTTCTTTTTCTTCCAGAAGTTTAACAATATCAATGCGAGCTTCGGGCTTTAACTGGCGCGACAAAATATAATCATGGCCTTCAAGGTCAGGCTGGATTTTCGGGTTGTTCTTGAAAACAGCTTTTTCTCTTTCAAGGAGCATGAGTCCCATGTAAGCAGCTCCCAGGTCGCCACTAACACATAGCAGATCCTTTTCACCCGCTTTGTTACGATACGTAACTTTTTCTTTATCGACGATACCGGTTACGCTGATAGAAATGTATAACCCGCTTTTGCTGGAGGTAGTGTCACCACCCACAATGTCTACCTGGTATTTTTCACATGCCAGCTTTATGCCTTGGTATAACTCTTCCAAAGCCTCTACAGAAAAACGATTCGAAACAGATAGGTTAACCGTAAGTTGTTTGGGAATGCCATTCATGGCAGCAATATCGCTGATATTGACTACAGCTGCTTTGTACCCCAAATGGCGCAATGGAGTATACATGAGGTCAAAATGTATTCCTTCTACAAGAACATCGGTAGATAAAAGTAGGTATTTTTCGCCATATTCAAAAACTGCAGCATCATCTCCTATACCTTTGATCGTTTCTGGGTGATAGGTTTTTATGTTGGCAGTTAACCGATCTATCAATCTAAATTCACCCAAATCTGATAGTTCTGTCCGTTGTTGCTTATCGTTAGTCATATCTTTTGCTATTGGCTGGGACAAAAATAGTCAATAAAGATGAGGCTGTCCAGGAGCCAGCTTCATATTATTTTAGGAAGGCAATTCCCAGAATGGATTCCTGTCAACCAGGGCGCTATCCATTCCGCCGCCTATCTTGCTGCAGATGCGTTCTGCATCGGCGTAGCAGTGCTTGGTGTATTCTGTGGTAAGCCCCATGGTTTAGGGATTTGCTTTGTTTTCTTTGGCTAACATTGTATGATAAATGTACATAATTTTAAGTTAATTATTTCTTGTCTGTCCTTTTTTTTGGTTTGAAACAAAAAACATGCAATATTCAAAGGCCAAGGAGCCGTTTGCATAAGCAGAGATCGCCTAAATTCAAAATACTCAAACTGGCACACCTTAAGTATTATCCGGACACCAAATCAGATGGAGATCCCGAAACACCTTCCTTCGGAAGGCTTCCGGGATGACGCGATCTCCAACACATAGATAGGATAAAAAGCATAGAGCTGCGCGGTGTTGCCGCGCAGCTCTATGCTTTTTTAATCTAATATGCAACAACACGTCATCCCTGCGAAAGCAGGGATCTCCGTATGGTCACAGCCGATATAACCCGGGGCTTCCGGAATGCTAAGTATCATTAGTCATAGATGATTATCCAACGGCCCGGGGTTTATTTCTATGTGCATGCTTGACATTAATGAAACGCAGGTTTATGCAAAAATC